>CAYXUU010000006.1:0-148496 GCA_964468645.1 uncultured Bacteroidales bacterium | reverse complement strand
AATAAAAAATAATTAATATATTTAGCCTTCGGTTTGTGGCCTGCAACATCTTGATCTGTCATCGTGCGGAACTGCAGGTAAGTTTGCAATAACCCAGTTTATTTCTTATATTTGAGATGGATGAACCAAAACCCTAATAATCATGAAAAAAATCTTACAAGTATCATTAGCATTAATTTTCTTATTATCAGTTAATAATGCCTTCTCACAGCTGGAATACAGTGCGTTTACATCAACTGGTTCGGGCTATTCGGTAACCGCTGTTACCGATCATCAATGCCTGGGTATCAACCCGGCTAACCTGGGATGGAAGAGGAATTTACACAACTGGAACCTGACTTTTGCCGGTGTTGGGTTTTCCGTGTACTCAGAGCCTCTGACCAAATATCAGGTCACACACGATCTTTTTGGCAGGGATGCAAAAGAATTTGATCCAATTGGTTATGACCCAATCACTGGTATTGTAACTATTCCAAATGATCGTGATGAGGCAATCCAAAATTTCACAAACACAAGACTAATGGGTAATGCTACCGTTGAAGTCTTTGGATTGTCTTTCCAGAAGAAAAAATTTGGAGGAATAGCCTTTTCTTACAGGACCAAAATTGTCTGGAATAGTAAGATCAGTAAGCAGGCAGCTACTTTTCTTTTCCTGGGTGGCTATGATCCATACTTCGATGAAAAAACTATCAATCCTATAACTGGCGAACTTGAAAAAGCTAAGAGAACAGTGGACCAAGAGCGTGTTTCTGAATTATATCATCCATCTACTCTAGATCATATCTGGTATAATGAATATATACTGGGATACGGAAGGGAACTGGTTGATAACGAGAATTTCAGCTTTTTTGCTGGCATTGATTTTAAGCTTCTACAGGGCTATGGTATGGTTTACGTTGACATACCTGATGCAACAACAGCAATTGGTTATCAAGCATTATGCCCTATGTATGGAGTCGATTACGGTGAAGAAGATACACCTTCGCATATGACTGGTGAGGGTCTTCAAACTGCTGGTATGGGCTTCGGAGTTGATTTGGGATTATCTTTCCTGATTCAGAAAAAGTTGAAAATTGGTGTTGCCGTTAATGATATTGGAAGCATAAAATGGAACGGTAATGTATTCGAAGGCGAGAATCCTGATCTTTACGAAATGGAATCAGCCGGTATTAATAGTTATAACCTTTTTGGTGAGGCTGGTGATATTGTTTCAGATAATTCAAATTTGGGAGAATGGCAAGGACTGGAATACAAAAAAATCAGTCTGGCTACAAATCTCAGGGGAGGTGCCAGTTTCCGCTTTAATGAAGAATGGGAACTGGGAACCGATCTTTATGTACCCTTCAAAACAGATGTTCCGGGTGGCTACGAAAAAGCAGTATTTGGATTTGGATTTAGATATGATCCTACCCTCTGGGTACAATTATCAGCAGGATTTGTAACAGGAGGATATTTCGGCTGGAATCTCCCGATGGGTGTCACATTCAGGCCGGTTAACAATGACCATACAAGCTGGGAAATCGGATTTGCAACACGTGATTTCCTTTCATTATTCAAGGGCAAAGATAAAACCGGCACAGATCCTACAATATCATACTGCTTTGGATTCCTCCGCTTCAGCTTTGGGTACCAGGAAGAGGAAAAACGTTTCCTTGACGAGTAAGATACTATGTTAACAAATAAGTGCGAAAACCCGGTATATGCCGGGTTTTTTTATACGGGATTACAAAACGAAAAGATTCCAAATCTTTACTATCTAACTGTGTTTGGATCATTGATTATTTGAATTTGTAATTTATTTGTTTTGGGGAATTTGAAATTTGTGATTTATATAACCAAGATCATAATACTCTTGACATTTAAACAAAAACCCGGCTTTCGCCGGGTTTTTTTATTAACCATGGACGCAATTAAAAGAACGTTTTTACTATCCTGATTTAACGTATGAGTAGATTTATTAAATTATCAGAAATAATATCATATTGCGCCCAGGACTAATGATTATTCTTTCTTGATAGTTAATAATAGGTCCTTTGTGTCGCCGTTTTCAAACTCATTGTATTTATATGTACGGTTTGTCCAGTTCTTGGATGAAACAAGGTTAATCGCAGTGGCAGTAACAAAGGCGTCATCAGCAGTATTGTGCAGGGTTATCGTGACACCAAATTTCATAATCTCCCCCTGTTGATCGGTATTGGCTTCATATAATGCCATCACCTCTGCAGATTTCCCGCAAGGATGGCGCTCGAATCTTATTTCAACCACCTCATTGGAAATGGGATTGCCCGATTCATCTTCAACCTTAACTGTTATATTAAAAGTAATAGATTTCGCAGCAGCAACGGTATCATCACAAGGATTTGTTGTTTCTTCCTTACAAGAGTTAAAAGCAAGTAAACAAACAGCAATTATCGTTACTACTGATACTAAATTTCTTTTGATTTTCATCATGAAATACTGTTTTAGATTTATAAAGATAAGTATTTTTAACATTTTGTCAAGTAAAATATGATGATTCTATTCATTTTGAATCTTTAACTTAGCTCAAAATTAAATTTCCCTATAGTGAAAACCGTAATAATTACAGGTGTTGCGAGAGGTCTTGGACTGGCATTAACAAGTAAGTTCTTGAATAGTAACTGGGATGTTTTTGCGCTTGATAAAAATCCTGCGATATTTGATGATGAGAAATCCATATTCAGAATTGAATTCAAAAGATTTGTAATTTGGGCGCATAGATATAAAAACGGGCCCAGAGATACTGCTGCAGTAGCAGAAAGGATTTACAAAATCCCTAACCTTAAAAATCCAAATAAGCATTCACCCGTCGAACTTAGTTGTTTTTGCTATTCAGCACTTCCAGGTCTTTCTCCAGTTCTTCAATCTGCTTAATCAGGTTTTCCCTGAATTCATCCCAGTTTTCATCAGATATATCACCCAGCAGTTTTCTTTTTTCATTCAGATTGTCGAGCTTAATCCTGGCATTGTCAAATGTTTGCCTGGTCCTTTCTTTCATTGGATCAGAACGTTCCTTAATATACTGATCAAACTTTTCAAAGCGCTTGTTCAATTTATCCACCACAACAGTAATATCCTTCCCCACATCCCTTTTTTTATTGTATCCTGCATCCTTAATCGATATAAGAAGTTCTCTGGTACTGCTGATCACCTTATTGAAGTTTTCCTTGATTTCCTGTTTAGTATCATTCGGTTTTTTATTCTGCTGATCCTTGCAACCTGATGCAGCATAAAGAAAAAGAAAGATGACTGCGCCTTGTAAAATTCCTCTGTATAATATACTGGCCTTCATAATACTATGTGTTTAATTAATGAATTTAAAAGGATACCTGCTATTTCTTGCAAATTAAACACTAAATTAGCACTTAAAACTTCACACATGATCATAAAGATACTTGAATTTTTACGGATAGCAGGTGTTATTGCTGGTTATATTATTGCTTATATTGCTATTGATACTCCGGAAGAAACACTTCATACGCTTACTTTATGGATTATTGTTTCCATCGCTGGATTGTCGGGTATCGAAGGTTTGTTTTTCTCAAAAAAGGCTGCTGCGGAAAAAGGATTTGAAACGGGCAGTAATTACCAGATACAATCGGCTTTTGCGTTTCTTTCGATGGCTGCAATTGCAATCCTGGTATATATTATGAATTGGGGAGTTCATGCAGATCTTACAATCTCATTTGTTTTTTTGTTATTTCTGTTCTTGTCAAGCATCAATCATGCCTGGCAGGCCATTGAACATAAAAACTATAAATGGAATAATCTAATCAGACCATTTCAGACAATATTGTTGATTGCCATCTATATTTATCCCATCATTAAAGTTTTATAGCAGAGGTGTCATATTGGCATTCGATTTGTTTCCATCTTATCTGGTGTATTTAGCTGTATATCTGTGTTTTAATATTGGAGAAATAAAAGATGGTGTTTCGTTATTTTAATGAATTCCTATGTGTTTTCTAAATTATGTGCCATTATGTCTGATTATTAGGAAGATATCATTAAAATACAGGATTGGCACTTGATTTGAACAAATACCAGAAAATATATTGTTAAACTAAAAAATTGGAGGACTATATTATGTTACCAATGATAAGAAAAAGGTTTTTACCAGGTTTTGACGATGAGTTTTTTGGTCGTAATTTTTTAGATAACTTTCCTGGTCGGCAAACAGGGGTCAACATCCCTGCTGTTAATGTTCTTGAAGAGGACAAAAGCTTTAAAATTGAAGTTGCTGCCCCAGGACTTGAGAAAGAAGATTTTAAAATTGATCTTGATCGTGATATCCTCACCATTTCATCTGAAAAAAAGGACGAGAAGAAAGAGGAAAATAAAAAGTTCATGAGGAAAGAATTCAGTTATACTTCATTTAACAGGTCCTTTACATTACCGGAAAGTGTGGATTCCGAAAAAATCGATGCAAAGCATAAAGATGGAATTCTCGAAATTATTCTCCCAAAGAAAGATTCAGAGATTCAAAAACCGGCAAGAGAAATTAACATCTCATAATAAAAAGGGGCGTAGCCCCTTTTTTGTTATTATATTGTAACTTTATGATGGTAAGACAGGAAAACAATCAATAAATAATGAAACCGGCAATTCTACGTTAAAATAATAATATTTAGTAGATTTAAAGTTTGAAAGTTTAAAATGTAATGAAAAACGAAGAAAAATCATTCAAAAAGAATCTGGATCTGCTGATCAAACTTTTTAAAAAGTTAAAAGACAAAACCCCGCTGGAAGAAATGCCAGGTATTGATAAAAATATGTATCAGAATTTTGATATTTTCCTTAAGAATTATGAAACCATGCGAGATCAGATTTCAGAGGAATTATTGATGAATTTTGGGGAGCCCATGAAAAAGATGATTGCCGACCTGGTTGATCAGCTAAAGAATGAGCTTGGTGAAGAAATAGAAGAAGATTCTGCTGACTATATCGAAATACAGGAGTTGAAAAGAGATATTAACCAGATTGATGAGTTATTAAAAAACCCTGGTCTTTCAGAAGAAGAAATTAACCATCTTCTTGATGAACGTTCAAAAATTAATAATCCCGGGAACTAAACGGATATTTTCACCAATTCCATGTTTTTATTATAAACTCATCATCTATCCTCACATTCTACTGTAGCAGAAAAAATTTACAAACGCAATGTCGGCGCCACAAATTGATCATGAATTACCCATCTGGCACAATTATAGTTGTATATTTGTATCGGGTGTAAAACTTAAACTCTTATAATTATGAAAAAGCTGGTTATCCTTTGTTTTGCTTTCTTTATTATTTCCGGATTATATTCCCAATCCATTGTGAATAAAAATACTATGAAAAAGTTCAGCATTGGAATGGATTTTTTTACAGATTTCTGGCCGAATTTACCTGCCGGCATTGAAACACGAACCATCAACCAGGGTGTTAATGTTTTTGGAATGTACAACTATCAGTTCGGCGCAAGTAATTTCAGCTTTGCTATCGGGGCAGGTATGGGCACACATAACCTCTATAACAATTGCCTGATCAGTGAAAGAAATGACACAACTTTTTTTACTCCTATTAATGATACCATCGGTTATAAAAGAAGCAAACTGGTTTTAACCTATGTTGATCTTCCATTTGAATTCAGATTAAAAACAAAAAGTAAATTCCGGCTTGCGGCAGGATTCAAGGTTGGATTTCTGCTGAATAAGCACACAAAATACAAAGGGGATGATTTCCATTCGGATGAATCCAAGATCATCCTTAAATCCACAAATGTCCAGAATTTAGAATCCCTGAGATATGGTCCAACATTCAGGATCGGTTACAAATGGTTTAATTTGGTAGCCTATTATCAACTATCTGAAATATTTAAACCCGGACAGGGACCCAAGTTGTATCCGATATCAGTTGGGATAACACTGATGCCTTTCTAGGATAAGGTTGGTTGCACTTGATTAATATTATCCTGAAAAGCACCAAAAAGCAAATCCCAAAACTCAAATAAATTACAAATTTCAATATTCAAAATTCCAAACATAGTTGGATTAATAAAAGCTACCAACTCATGTAACTATATCATCAACATCAGCGACAGCATCAGAAAAGCTCCCGCCGCAAAACCAGCATAGATCTGTGCTTGTGTATGCATCTTAAGTTTAAGCCTTGCAAAGCCGGTTAAGCCCGAAATCAATATTACAAGAAAGATAAGGTATGGAATATCAACAAGGAACATAATGGAAACTCCAAGAAAAAGACCGAACATCCCACCGAGGGCCATCATATGAATACTGATCTTCCAGAAAAAATTTATGATTAAAGCAATAATGATAAGGAAAGTGGCACCGAGAGCGAAATAATTATATATGGTAGCTATCGGCAAGCTTTTGAGGAGATAATAGCACAGGTAAAAAAAGCCTGCTGTAATAATAAAAGGAAATACCCGCTCCTCCCTGGTTTCCAGTTCAATTGATTTAATGACCCCTCTTTTAAGCATAATCAGGGTGATCAATGTTGGAAAAAGAAATGTCAGAATAAATATCATCAGGGTCAGTTTCCACCGTGAATCGACGGGGACAACAAGGGCAAAATAAACATCAAGCTGAAACAACAATAACATTGAATAGGTAGGAACAATCAGGGGATTGAACAGGATCGATATGGTTTTTGCTATTTTCCTTTCCATCTATCGCAAATCAGAAGTAAATATAGAGAACTGCAAAGGTAATTTAAAAATTGTTGAAAGGTTGAAAGGTTGAAAGGTTGAATAGTTTAAATGTTTAACGGTTTATTATAATGCTCAATTGCTCAATTGCCTGCCTGATTTAGTTTTAACGAAGGCAGGTTCAGTTGTTAATTCTCTGTTTACGGGCTCTGTGCTCTCTGTGGTTTACATATTAGAAGCTGGAAATTAGATGCTTAAAGTTGGAAAAGCACACCCCTCACTTAACCACTCAACTTACTCAACCACTCAACTTTTTTACCACAGAGATCACTGAAATAATACACTGAGATCACCAAGAAGAAACCAATAAACAATTCAACCCTTCAACCTTTAAACGAGTTTATAATTCCTTTCTTAACCTGGCTACCGGGATATTGAGTTGCTCACGGTATTTGGCAACGGTACGGCGGGCAATGTTGTATCCTTTTTCTTTTAACACGGTGGTTAATTGCTCATCTGTTAAGGGCTTCCCTTTATTTTCAGCTTCGATGGTATCGGCCAGTATCCTTTTTATTTCCCTGGTTGAAACTTCTTCCCCTTCATTGGTCTGCATCGATTCGGAAAAGAAACTCTTTAAAAGGAAAGTGCCAAATGGGGTCTGCACATACTTACTGTTAGCAACACGGGAAACCGTTGATATATCAAGGTTTACAATTTCGGCGATATCCTTGAGTATCATGGGCCTCAGTTTTCTGTCATCACCTGTAAAAAAATAATCATACTGATAATCCATGATGGCTTTCATTGTTATAAACAGGGTATTTTGCCTTTGTTTAATAGCATCAATAAACCATCTTGCCGAATCGAGTTTTTGCTTTATAAATACATAGGCATCTTTCTGACGTTTATCCTGTTTTGAATCAGCATAAGTTTCAAGCATATCAAGGTAGGAACGGCTTAATTTTAGTTCAGGGGTATGACGGTTATTCAGCGTGAGCTCCAGGTCACCATTGTTGTTAAAAATGATAAAATCGGGAATTACATACTGGTTTGTTCTGTCGGTTTCCATTAAAGAGTTTCCGGGCTTTGGATTAAGCTTTAGAATGATTTGAAGGGCTTCTTTAAGGTCCTCCTCAGTAATATCGGCTTTCTTAATTATTTTATCATAATGCTTTTTGGTAAACTCATTAAAATAACGTTCGATGATTAATATCGCCAGATTGATTTCTTTCCCTTCATTTTCCTTTTTTTTGAGCTGTATCAGCAGGCACTCACGTAAATTTCTGGCAGCAACCCCGGCGGGATCAAAATCTTGTATTACATCCAGCACCTCCAGTATTTCTTCCTTGCTAACAGAAATATTCTGGGTAAATGCAAGGTCATCAACCATCGAATCTATATCTCGGTGCAGGTAACCTGAGTCATCAAGGTTTCCGATAATGTATTCACCAATAATATATTGTCTTTCATCCAGTGATCTCAGGCCCAACTGTTGTATCAAAAAATCCTGGAATGTTAATCCGGAAGCAAAGGGAATTTCTTTTCTCTCCTCGTTTGATCCGGTATTTGAGGAAGAAAGTTTATAAGATGGTGTTTCATCATCATCAAGATAGTCATCCCAATCGAATTCATCTTCCCTTTCGGGTTCTTCTGTACCCTGGTCATCGTCAAATTCATCGTCGGCAGTATCGTCTTTTTCATTGTTATCCTGATCATCCAATTCTGCAAGGGCCGGATTTTCTTCAATCTCTTGCTTAATTCTTTGTTCCAGTGCAATAGAAGGTATCTGCAACAGCTTCATCAATAAAATCTGCTGTGGAGAGAGTTTTTGTATTAGTTTCTGTTGTAATTTTTGATTAAGCATGAAGTTAGCCTCTAAATATTATTTCCTTTCAATGATAACGATGCTGTTTTTGTTTCAATTAAGCTTTACTAAATTACAAATAATAAATTAAACTAAAATTCTGCATTCTGTGGTGTCCTTGGAAATGGAATAACATCCCTGATATTACCCATTCCTGTTACAAATTGCATAAACCGCTCAAAGCCCAGTCCGAAGCCACTATGAGGAGCTGTTCCGAATTTACGGGTTTCAAGATACCACCACAGGGTGTTCTCATCAATTTCCATCTCTTTTATCCTGTTATAAAGTTTATCATAAACTTCTTCACGTTGTGAACCTCCTATAATCTCACCGATCTGTGGAAAAAGAACATCCATTCCCCTTACTGTATTGCCATCATCATTTTGCTTCATATAAAAGGCTTTGATTTCCTTAGGGTAATCAATAACGATAACAGGCTTTTTAAAATGTTTTTCGACAAGATAACGTTCATGTTCCGACTGCAGGTCCATTCCCCATTCTTCGATAGGGAAAGCAAACCTGCCTTTTTTATTGGCTTTTGAATTTCTTAATATTTTCCAGGCTTCCGTATAGGTTATTCTTTCAAAATCATCATCCGGCCGGCTAACGAACTTCAGTTTTTCTATCAATTCCATCTGGCGCTCTGCCTCAGGTTTGCTTTTTTCTTCATCCTGCTGACGTTTACTCAGAAAATCCAGGTCATCCCGGCAATGTTCAAGAGCATAATTGACAAGATACTTTAACATATCTTCAGCAAGGTCCATATTATCATGAATATCACAGAAAGCCACTTCGGGTTCTATCATCCAGAATTCCGCCAGGTGTCTTGATGTATTTGAATTTTCGGCCCGGAAAGTTGGCCCAAAAGTATAAACCTTGGTCAGGGCAAGGGCAGCCAGTTCTGCCTCCAGCTGGCCTGATACGGTAAGGTTGGTTTCCTTGCCAAAAAAATCCTCCCTGTAATCAACTTTACCTTCTTCTGTTAATGGTGGGCTCATGGGATCAAGGATACTTACCCTGAACATTTCACCGGCCCCTTCAGCATCTGATCCTGTTATAATCGGTGTATGTATATTACAGAATCCTTTTTCTGTGAAGTATTTATGGATAGCAAAGATCATGGCATGCCTGATGCGTGTAATTGCACCGAATGTATTGGTCCGGAATCGAAGATGGGCTATTTCCCTTAAAAACTCAAGGGAGTGTTTTTTAGGCTGCAAGGGATAAATTTTGGGATCAGCGTCACCGAGAATTTCAATACCGGACGCGGCAACTTCAACACTCTGGCCTTTCCCAAGTGATTGAATCAATTCGCCATCAACCGAGATTGCTGCTCCTGTAGTCACTCGATCCAGTATTGCAGCATCAAAATGATTTACATCCGCAACGATCTGTATATTCTTAATAGTTGATCCGTCGTTAAGGTTAATAAAGGCTACATTTTTGCTTTCACGCTTTGTGCGAACCCAGCCTTTTACATTAACCTTTGATCCATAATCTTCCACCTGTATCAGGTCTTTAATTTCTGTCCTTTTCACTTGTTCTGTTTTTCTGCTGAAATTTTTTACAAAAAAACAAATTTTCCCTGTATTATCAATGTTTTATAACTTTGTCAACAGTATGATTGAGCATAAATTTGAGATAACAGCATTGGAAAACTGGATGCCCCTTCATGGTCAGCCTCTGGTTATCAGTGGGCCGTGTAGTGCTGAATCAGAAAAGCAAGTGATGCAAACAGCCGTGGAAATTGCAAAGATTCCTCTTGTAAAAGTTTTCCGTTCCGGTATCTGGAAACCCAGGACCCGCCCACACTATTTTGAAGGTGTTGGTTCGAAAGGTCTTCAATGGCTTCAGAATGTAAAATCCGAAACAGGGCTTCTAACAACTGTAGAGGTTGCCAGCCCACAGCATGTTGAAGAGTGTTTAAATTATGGGGTTGATATTCTCTGGATAGGTGCCCGTACTGTTGTCAACCCATTTTCAATTCAGGAGATTACAGAAGTACTCAAAGGGGTAGATATCCCGGTAATGATCAAGAATCCTGTAAGTCCCGACCTTAAACTATGGATTGGGGCACTTGAAAGGGTAAACCAGGTTGGTATTAAAAAACTGATCGCCATTCACCGCGGATTTTATTCCATGAATAAAACCCTGTTCCGTAATCCGCCTATGTGGGAAATACCCATTGAACTTAAACGCCGTATACCTGATATCCCTGTAATTACAGATCCCAGCCACATCTGCGGAAGCAGAAATCTTTTATCGCATATTTCACAAAAAGCCATGGACCTGGAAATGGACGGGTTGATGCTGGAATCGCATATTGATCCTTCCAGGGCGCTGACAGATATAGAGCAACAGATCAGTCCATCACAACTCAATGATCTGATTGAAAAACTAATCATAAGAAAACACACCGGCAGCCATGAATTTCAGGAGCGTATTAATGAGTTGCGAAGCCAGATCGATGATATCGACCATGACCTGATTGACCTGATCTCAAAGAGGTTTAATCTTGTAACTGAGATAGGAACCTATAAAAAGGAAAACAATATCACCATACTTCAGATCCAGCGTTGGAAGGAATTATTCAATGAACGCATCAATGCGGGTGTTAAAAAAGGCATTGACCGTGAGTTTCTTACCGGTTTACTTGAAACCTTGCACGAAGAATCTATCAGGATACAGAATGAGTTGATGAATGATTAAGATCCTTTCCTTCCTCACATCCACTTCTTCCTCTTAAAAAAGAATACCATCGAAAAGGCGATCAGGATCATACAGGCAATGACCAGCCAGAAAGAATTCGGATCATTCTGAAATGGCAAACCTAGGTTCATTCCGTATAAGCCCGTAATAAATGTTAATGGAAGTAATATAGATGATATAAGTGTAAGCACCTTGATGATTTCGTTGATCTTATTGGTCTGAAGGGAATCAAAAGTTTTTGAAAGGCCTTCTATCAGTTCTTCGTAATCTTCTGTCATATCCCACATCTTCTGGTAATAGTCGAGGATATTACCCCAGTAGTCTTCCATGTTTTCTGCATAGCCTTCAATGGCCCCGGTTTCAAATTTATGGAACAAACGAAGCTGGGGTTTGAAAATAGTGTTCAGCAGGATAATATTCTTCCTTGTTACTGAAATTTCCTTAATTGTTTTCTCAGCGCGCTTGCTGAAAAGCTCACGGTTAATATATTCAAGCTCGCTTCCTATGCGTTTGATGATGAAAAGTGATTCCTGCATCAGGCGTTCAAGGATCTTATATAACATGGCATCAGAGGTACCCACTTCAAAGGGTTCTTTCCGTTCCTCCTGTTCTTTTGCTTCCCGGAACATGGTGGCAACCACCCAGTGGGATTTACCAATGGTAATCACGTAATCTTCCCCCCAGAAGATCTTTACCTCTTTTGTATTCAGAAATGTATTGGTGCGGTCGAAATTCGGAAAATGGAGGATCATAAAATAATAATCGTCGTAGATATCTATCTTTGGACGCTGGTTAACACTTAAACAGTCTTCGATATCGAGGGGGTGGAAATGAAAATTTGCCTTGAGGAATTCAATGTCTTCATCATCCGGGCTGATAATATGATGCCATCTTAAGGTCCCTATTTTTATTGTCTCTATCATAAGCCCTCTCCATTTTAAGTGTTAATGCTGTATTCTACATTCCGGTAATAATTTTTAAGAAGGTCAAAAGTAATGAAATATCTTAAAATAAATGATTATAAACCAACTTTTTTGACCTGAAGAATCTCATCTTTATATTTAATGATCATGTTACATTATGAAAAATTATCCCAAATAATGCATTAGAAAAGGACTAATGCATTACGATTTATGACAATACGGATTTATGTTTTATTGTGAATAGTTGTTACGAGCTAGTGAACAATCAGTTTTCCGGTATAATTATTTGAATTATTATCAGATACTGAATAATAATATATTCCTTGATTCCATTTGGATACATTGATAACAAGCTGAGTTTCATCCTTGTTAATCCAATGCATAAAAACCATCTGGCCTGTTGAATTATAAAACTTAACAGACAGACTGGTTATGTATTGATTCAAATTATTGAGATCGATGCGAACAAAAGAATTTGCAGGATTTGGATAAGGTTTGAACATCATTGATTCTTTTACGGTGATGAATTCATCATTTGCTGTCGTTTCATCAATAACAGAAACTTTCAGGTTATCAAAATAAAAACCATCACCGGTGTGATATCCGTCGCTTTTAAGCAGGAAGCGCAACCTAATAGTTTTATCAATATATTCTGACAGGTCAAAGTACTCAAGTGTCCAGGCATTCATCATCCCGTCGTAAACCGGTTCCCCTTCGGCCTGATACTGAGTGCCTGTATCCGTATATCTGCCTTCGAGTGGTATCCAGTCAATTCCTCCATTAGTTGAAATTAATACCTGGGCATAATCATGATCCTCTTCAATATCCCATTTAGTCCAGAAAGTCATTTCAGCATAAACCGTATTATCAAGATGTATGTATTGACCCAGGGTTATCGATTTCAATGAATTATTTTCATAATCTGATTCCGGAGAATCTGTAATAGAATGTGGTGGTGATATATAATCCTCCCCGGTTATATCCCAGATACCATTCCAGTTTTCCATATCATTGCCTTCATCATTAAAGAGTGTCACCAGTGGCCCGTAGATCCCTGAAACTGTAATCTCTTCAGTAAATATTCCGTTGCTTACCGCAATCTTATACTGAATCTCCTCCCCGGGCACAATACTTTCAATCAGTTGATATGAAATTGAATCCTCAACCATGTCAAGTATCGCAAGGCCGGAATATACTTTTGGATTACCAACTTCAACAATGTTATCACTCAATGGTATAACAGTAACGGTAAAGTCAGCCGGTGCCTGACCAAGTCGCTTTAAAGCAAATCTGAAATATCCACTTAGTTCGGAAGTAACAACTGGATTAAGGTTTGTTAAGGAAGCGTATTTTCCTGCAAGTTTAGCAGCCATGATGTTCTGATACATATTTTCCTGGCATAGTGGAATGATCCTGATAATGGCCGGCCAGAATCCATCGTTGCTTTTGCCAACTTCAGGTGTAAATGATAATATGGATTCCTTTTCATTGGTCTCACCATACATCCAGTCATCGGAATTACCATTTGTCGGTGAATAGGTGGGATTGCTTCTACCATATTCATAATTATTCTCAATAGTCATTATTTCAGCATAGGTTTCCAGCAGTTGATCATCGGGAGAGGGTTCATTAACGTAACCCCACGGATACAGGAATTTATTCCCGTAGGAGTGGTAGTGTAAAGCAATGGTGAATTCATTGTCAATGCAAAACTGGCGGATGGCCTGTGCCTCCGGTTCAGAGAAGGGGGCGGTACCCCTGTAGGTTTCCTCCCACGGATCGGGGGAAGAGCCAAAATTATCATATCCCCACTCAAAACCATAGTTCCTGTTCAGGTCAACACCCCAATCACCGCCGCCATTATTCCTTCTGTTCTTTCGCCACATTCCGCCACCATTGGGGTTTGTCAATTCATTAAAAACATAACCATCAGGATTCAGGCAGGGAACGAAATACATTTCTGTGGAATTAACCAGGTAATATATCTCATCATCCGTGTTATAGTTCTCAAGCAGATAATACATGAAATATATCATCTGCTGAACACCGATTACTTCCCTGGCATGATGTATAGCGGTGTATAACACCTCAGGCTCATCTTCATTAATGTTCGGATTATCAGAGATTTTAACCCAGTAAACTGGCCTGCCTTCAATTGAATTGCTATCCATTTGCAGCCTGGGTGTTATTAATTCAGGGTAAAGCATGAACATACTATCCAGCTCTTCAAGCACCTGACTTAAAGTATAAAAACCTCCCATTGAACCATATTCCCATCCCTGTGGAACTGGATACTCATCGCTTGGATCACGATTAATTTCAAGATTTCTGAAAGGTATATTCCGCTCAATATAATAGGCTGTTACATCTTCAATTAAAACCTCATACTTTATATTCACCCTGTCAAGTTCTGTTAAAATATTTACAGGGATTTCAGAAGTTAAAAAAGGATCCTTTCGATATTTACCTTCAAAAGGAATACCCATGCCTGATAGTAATTGTGTAGTATTTTCTTCAGGATATATCCGGATCCTCGCATATTTTTCCTGTTGTGTAAACCCGGAAATGCCAAAAAACAAAAACAGCACTATTCCAAAAAAATGACTCACTTTCTTCATGGCTTTATTAATTCCACCGGAAAGTATCGATCAGGTGGTCGATATCTTCATTAATAAAATCAATAACCGGGGCCAGGGAATCGTTATTGGGGATCATATTGAAATAAAGCGCACCACGAACAAAATGCCTGCTGCTATCTGTAAGGAAAAACTGACAGGGTGATGCTGCTCCTATCCCTTTAATCATATATTTTAACCCAAAAATATCCGATTCGGGAGAAAAAATAAGCTCATCTTCTATGGCACTGGCTTTAGGGATATGTTTAACAACCATGGTCCTGGCATCTTCAAAATAGGTAATAAGGTTGTTATTCACCTCTTTATAGCTGATATGAATACGTCCGTTAAATCCCGGAAAATCAAGATTGATCCAGTATGGTTCATGTGGTGAAAGCTCATCAGGAATAATTTCCGCATAATCAGGGTATTCAAAAGAATAAGGAAAAGTAGTGTCGAGCACCCTGTAAGATTTCTCAGGTAAATCAATTCTGAAATAGCCCCTGGGCTTGGGGATATAATCATTGTTACAACCCATAAAGAAGAAAACAATGAAAATGATTCCCGATACGATCCTTATTTTATTTTTCAGATTCATCATTATTAATACTCACTTTGATTTTTTTGATCCTCCTGTGATCAACAGCAATAATTTTGAAAACGAATTGCCCGAATGTAATATTCTCTTCCCTGGCAGGAATTTTTCCTTTAAGTTCGAGGATCAATCCTGCAATGGAATCAGAATCACCCTTTACATCATCAAAAGTATCAGGGTGTATATCAAGTATTTTGCAAAGGTCGTTCAATGATGTTTTTCCTTCGAAAATATAATGATCAGCATCAATCTTCGTATAGGGTATTTCGTCATCTTCCATATCAAATTCATCACTGATCTCACCAACGATCTCCTCCAGTATATCCTCCAGGGTAACTATCCCGGAGGTTCCGCCATACTCATCAACAACAATTGCGAGGTGAATTTTCTTTTCCTGGATCTCTTTCAACAGGTCATTGATCTTTTTGTTTTCCGGGACAAAAAATGCTGGTCTGATTAGATTTTTCCAATCAAAATCCTTGTCTGAACCCAGATGTGGTAGAAGGTCCTTGATGTATAGTATTCCCGAGATATGATCAAAATTCTCTCGAAATACCGGAATTCTCGAGTAGCCTGCCTCCAGGATCAGGTCTAACAGATCCTTTAAACTGATCTCTTCATTAACAGCCGTTATATCTGTCCGGGATTTCATAATTTCCCTTACCTCAATATCACCAAACTGAACTATGCCTTTTAATATCTTTTTTTCATCCTGGGTGGTCTCCTTTTCTGTAGCGATATCAATCGCCTCGCTTAATTCATCCATTGAAAATTTTGGGTTCTTCTTTACCATTCGCCTGTCGATGAAGTTTGTAGAAACAACCAGAAATGAACTCAGGGGATAAAACAACCTGATAAGAAACTGCAATGGAATAACCATAATTCTTGCAAACTTAACTGGATACTGTGTTGCGTAAACTTTGGGTATTATTTCCCCAAAAATCAAAATAAGTGATGCTACAACCAGAATCTGTATGATGAAAATAAGAACAGGGAATTTATCCAGGTAAAATAGTGCGGCGGTAATATAGGTTGACAGAATAACAATGGCTACATTTAAGAAATTATTTGAGATTAATATTGTAGCCAGCAATCTTTTAGGCCTTTCCAGTACGCGTAAAATACTCCTGTCTTTCCTCGATTTTTGATTCCGTATTTCCTGCAACTGGGGAGGATCAATTGAAAAGAAGGCAATTTCAGAACCGGAGATCAACGCAGAGCAAAGCAATAGAACGATCAATATAATAATGCTTACTAACACAGCAGGCGTAAATGCGATAAAAACTGTATCAAGGATTACAGGTAATAACAGATTTAGGCCGGTCTCTGCTTCTTCCAATTTAAAACTATTTAATAAAAGAAAGCTTTCTTTTATGAAGGCAAAATTAAGAATAAATCAGCAGAAGATGCAAATATTGGAATGGATGACCTTTAACGCAGTGTCATTAATCAATACTAATTGTCGATTTTCGATTTTCGATTTGGCAACTTTCGATGTACTTGGACATATAGTAAATCGAACGTCAAAAACCGACAATCGACAATTTAAGCCATAGCTGAACGTACTAACGGAGAACTACTTTCAGGTATATATTTCGAGCAATTGAAGGCTCGTGTGCCAGGAATCTTTTTAGAAGGGCAGGTCATCTTCCTGCGTAGGTTCCGGAACAGGGGTGTCATCTGATTTTGGTTCTGATGTCTGATTGGGTTCTCTTTTCCCCCCACCAAGCATGGTCAAATTATCTGTCATCACCTCTGTAATATAACGTTTATTCCCATCTTTATCATCCCATGAGCGTGTCCGGAGCTTGCCTTCCACATAGATCTGATTGCCTTTATTCAGGTACTTTTCTGCGATTTCTGCCAGGCCCCTCCAGAGAACGATGTTATGCCATTCTGTAACATCAACCTTATCGCCATTTTTGTTTTTGTAAGTTTCGGTGGTTGCCAGTGGGAAATTAGCCACTTTAACCCCGGTTTCAAGGGTTCTCACTTCCGGGTCCTTTCCCAGATTTCCGATTAGAATAACTCTGTTTACTCCATTCATAGTTTTAATTTTTAGTATTAATTTACAAAATTACAATCCCGCTTTGAGATTGCCTGTTTTTTTTATTAATACTTTTTAAGGGCAAAACGTTCCCCTGAAAATCAAAATAATTCTAAAAAATATTTATCAATGAAATTTTCAATCACTTTTGGTACCGGGTACCGATGAATTGATAACGCTTTTATCTTCACGAAATCCTCCGTGCAACATTCCAGGTCACTGATGTTTATAACAAAGAAAGAAACCATAAGTTTCTGGTGTGTTAACTGATGCTTAATGTTTTTAATGGTCCGAATAAGTTTATATGGTTTTTTGTCTGTTAAATTAGTCCAATCGTCAGTTAGCACAATTTTTTCAAATGAAAGAGATCTATTATGCTCAATCATCGGGAAGTCATAAAGGCCTTTCCAGATATCATTACGGTTTCTTTTATTCAAACAAGTAAAATGATCCTTAGTAATAAATACCAGGTAATGTAAATACCTGAGTTTTTGTTTCACTTTTTCCTTTCCTGCCGGAAGTTCATCAACCCAACATTCCTTAAATGCCTTACATGAAGACTTGAATATGCAATGATTGCAATCCGGATTGTTATAGGTACAATGTATTGCACCAAATTCCATAATCGCCTGATTGTAAGTCCCGGGATCCTTATGATCGATAAGCTTTCCGGCTTTGTTTTTTATAAGTTTCCTGCCTTCAACAGTATCATATGGTTCGCGAATACCATAATATCTTGATAATACCCTTATCACATTACCATCAATTACGGGGTAAACCTTATTAAAGGCAATGGATGATATTGCTGCAGCTGTATATTCTCCAATTCCCTTAAGTTTATTTAGTTTTACATAATCATCCGGGAATTGGCCACCATAATCATCCACCACCTCTTTTGCTGTATGATGCATATTTCTTGCCCTTGAATAGTAGCCAAGTCCCTGCCAGTCTTTCAGGATTTCCTGCAGATCAGCTTCTGCCAGTTTGTATATATCGGGGTATTTTTTTTCGAACTTCAGATAATAACTTAATCCCTGATCAATCCTGGTTTGTTGTAGAATAATTTCCGATAGCCAGATTCTGTATGGATCATTAATTTCTCTCCATGGCAACCTACGTTTATTAAGCGCATACCATTTTAATAATGCCGTTTTGAAGTCCATCTTCATGATCAAACAAATTTATACAGAGTTATTTAGAATAAAAAAAAATAATTTTACTTCGCAATCTTTGATAAAATATTTTATATTTGCAGCCGATTATGAAATTTAGTATCAAATAATTAAAAAAATACTACACTATGACAAAAGCAGAAATCGTAGCAGAAATCGCTAATAAAACAGGAATCGAAAAAGTTGCAGTTCAGGCAGTCGTTGAGTCGTTCATGGATACTCTGAAAAACTCAATGGTTAAAGGAGAGAATGTTTATTTAAGAGGATTTGGTAGTTTCATCATTAAGAAAAGAGCAGAGAAAACAGGAAGAAACATCTCAAAGAACACCACAATCATTATCCCGGCACACAATATCCCCGCTTTCAAACCAGCAAAGACTTTTGTTAATTCAGTGAAAAACAGCGTTAAATAACAAAGTTTAAAACCTATTTGCCATGCCAAGCGGGAAAAAGAGAAAAAGACATAAGATGGCCACACATAAGCGTAAAAAACGCTTAAGAAAGAACCGTCATAAGAAGAAATAATTTTTCGGGCCATTAACAACATCAGGTTTGATCTGTAAAGGTTTCATTACTTTATGGATTAACAATACTTCCGCATGAACATCTGCTTCTTAGCCGTGATATCATTGGATTTATTCAATGATAAATGAATAAAATAATTAGGATGTGAACAAAGAATTAATAATAAATTCTACCCCAACCGAAGTAGAAATTGCATTAATTGAAGATGAAGTTTTAGTAGAATTCCAGAAGGAAAAAACCAACAACAATTATGCGGTTGGCGATATTTATCTGGGCAGGGTTAAAAAGATCATGCCCGGATTAAATGCTGCCTTTGTTGATGTCGGGTACGAAAAAGATGCCTTTCTTCATTACCTTGACCTGGGCCCCCAGATCAAATCCCTTATTAAATTTTCCAATTTAGCAAGATCGAAAAGTGGAAATTATCCCAATCTTGAAAATTTCAGATTTGAATCTGATATTGAAAAAACCGGTAAAATAAACCAGGTTTTAAAAACAGGTCAGCAAATTATTGTACAGATTGCCAAAGAACCTATTTCAACAAAAGGCCCCAGGATCTCTTCCGAGTTATCATTTCCAGGCAGGTATCTGGTGCTTGTACCCTTTTCAAACCGTATTTCCATTTCACAGAAAATAAAAAATCCTGATGAACGTAACCGTTTAAAACGGTTGATCATGAGTATTAAACCAAAAAACTTTGGGGTGATCATCAGGACTGTGGCAGAAAATAAGCGTGTTGCCGACCTGGATACCGATTTGAAAAACCTTACCAATAAATGGACTAATCTTACAAAAAAACTGCAACATGCCAGGCCTCCTCAAAAAGTAGTAAGCGAACTCGATCGTACCTCAGCTTTAATTCGTGATATCCTTGAGGAATCCTTCAATAACATCCATGTAAATAACAATGAGTTATATGATGAGGTAAAGAGTTATATTTCTACCATAGCGCCAAAAAAGGTTGATATTGTAAAACAATACAGGGGACGCAGGCATATCTTTGAACACTTTGGGATTGACAAACAAATAAAAGGTTCATTTGGTAAAACCGTAACCATAAAGAGTGGTATTTACCTGATCATCGAACATACCGAAGCCCTTCATGTAATTGATGTTAACAGCGGTCACAGGGTAAATAAGGAAAGCTCACAGGAAAGTAATGCCCTCGCAGTGAACCTGGAATCTGCAGTTGAAATTGCAAGGCAGTTAAGATTACGTGATATGGGTGGGATCATCGTGATTGACTTCATTGATATGAATGAGGGCAAAAACCGCCGTGCTTTGTTCCAGAAACTCAAGGAAGAGATGGGCAAAGACCGGGCAAAACATACCATATTGCCACCCAGCAAATTCGGACTTGTTCAGATTACACGGCAGCGTGTAAGGCCGGAAATGAATCTTGAAGTTCTTGAGAAATGCCCTACATGTGCAGGCACAGGCAAAATAGGACCGAGTATTATAATCACCGATGAACTGGAGAATAACCTGAAATATTTAATCCAGGATCAGAATGAAAAAGGTCTTAAAATAGCTCTTCATCCTTTTATTTATGCCTATCTGACACAGGGAATTTTTTCTATCAGGTTGAAATGGTTTTTCAATTATGGACGGTGGATCAAGCTTCTGCCAATGAACGCCTATCATTTATTGGAATACCGGTTCTTTGATAAGAAGAATGAAGAAATCAAAATGTAAATTCCAACAGCCCCCTTGTTATGCACGAAATGTCAATTGCTTTAAGCATTATTGATATTGCCACGAAGGAAGCCCAGAAAGCAGGTTCTGATAAGATCACTGAAATAGAACTTGAAATAGGTACATTATCAGGCGTTGAAATTGAGGCTATGAAGTTCGCCATGGAATTTGCAGTTAAGAATACCCTTCTCGAAAATGCCACAGTAAAGATTCATGAGATTCCCGCTAGGTTCCGTTGTAAAACTTGTATGAGAGAATTTGAATCGGATGATCAGTTCAGTGTTTGTCCCGATTGTAACAGTTATGATCAGGATATTATTACCGGCAAGGAGCTAAGGGTTAAGTCTTTGGTTGTGGAGTAGCCTTCGGTTCTTAGTTGGCTGCCCTTCAATCACGCTTTTATTTGTAATTTTGCGCGCATGGAAACAGTAGTAAGCGGAATACGGCCAACAGGGAATTTGCACCTGGGTAATTATTTTGGGGCATTAACGAATTTTGTTAAGATGCAGGAAGAAAATAACTGTTATTTCTTCATTGCAGATTATCATTCGTTAACAACACACCCCACCCCGGAAAACCTGCATGGGAATGTTAAGCAGGTTCTTGTGGAATACCTTGCCTCTGGACTTGATCCTGAAAAATCGGTAATTTATATTCAAAGTGATATCCCTGAGATCCCTGAATTATATCTACTCTTAAATATGAATGCTTACCTGGGTGAATTAGAAAGATGCACCTCTTTTAAGGAAAAGGTAAGAAAACAACCCGAGAATGTTAATGCCGGATTGGTGACATACCCTACCTTAATGGCTGCCGATGTAATTATACATAAAGCTTCCAAGGTACCGGTAGGCAAAGACCAGGAGCAGAATCTTGAGATGATGAGAACATTTTCGCGCCGGTTCAACCGGATGTATAAAGTAGATTATTTCCCAATTCCTTCTGCATATAATTTCGGCAGGGCCCTGGTAAAAATACCCGGTCTTGATGGGGCCGGTAAAATGGGAAAATCCGAAGGTGAAGGCAATGCTATTTTCCTGGCAGATGATCCGAAAACAATCCGTAAGAAGGTTATGAAAGCGGTAACAGACTCAGGCCCGACATCGATGAACCAGACAAAACCTGAAGCGATTCAGAATCTTTTTGATTTGATGAAGGTGGTTTCGGGCAGTGATACTATTGAATATTTTGATGAACAATACAACAAATGCCAGGTCCGTTATGGTGACCTTAAAAAACAACTGGCTGAAGATCTGGTAAAGTTCACAACACCATTCCGCGAAAAAATCCTGGAGTTGTCGGAAAACGATAAATATTTACATAAAGTAGCTTCCGAAGGGGCCGAGAAAGCCCGTGAAAGCGCCTCCAGAACACTAAATGAAGTAAGGGAGATTATTGGTTTCAGAAAGTTTTAATTGAATGGATACTCAAAAATCATTGTTTTATATCACCAGCTGGCTCTTACGCCTGGGTGTTATCGTATTTTTAATCCCTGTTTTTCTGGAATTCTGGGAAAATCCCGGTTCTGTTGATGAGTTCTGGATGTGGTTCCTGAAAGTACTTTACCTGTTGGTTTTTATCGTTGTGGTCGTTCTTTCCCTTACCCTCAGGTTAATACGATATTATACCTTCGGATTTTCACTGGTAATGATCGTCAGCGTTTATAAAATTGTTGACATATATTTTAAGTATGGAATAACTACAGATCAGGCAATATATGTATTACTGATCGCTGTTTCATTGTATTTTATGACCAAATCGGAGCGTAAAAGGAAAAAACGATTTTGAACTATCAGATAGAATTTTACCTGTCCTATGCAGCATCAGTTTGTAAATACTCCCTATAACGAAAGAGCTGTTCTTGTTGGTGTAAGCTATACTAAGGATGAAAAGGAGAGAATCCAGGAATATCTTGACGAGCTTGCTTTCCTGTTGGATACTGCCGGAGGAATAACGGTACAAAGATTTATCCAGCACCTTGATGCTGCCAATCCGAAGACTTACATCGGAAAAGGAAAACTCAATGAAATTCATGATTTTGTTAAAAATGAAAAAATTGATGTTGTCGTTTTTGATGATGAATTATCTCCTTCACAGTTACGGAATATTGAGAAGAAGTTAGATTGTAAGATACTTGACAGGACCAACCTCATCCTGGATATTTTTGCAAAAAGGGCAAGAACATCCTATGCGAAAACACAGGTTGAGCTGGCACAATACGAATATATACTTCCCCGTCTTGCCGGTATGTGGACACACCTCGAACGTCAGCGGGGAGGTATTGGTCTTCGAGGCCCCGGGGAAAGGGAAATTGAAACCGACAGAAGGATCATTCGTGACAGGATCTCCCTGTTAAAAACCAAGCTTGAACAAATTGACAAGCAAAAAATTACACAGCGTAGCAACAGGGGTAGTATGGTAAGAGTTGCCCTTGTTGGTTATACGAACGTTGGTAAATCTACCCTGATGAACCTGATCAGCAAATCGAAGATCTTTGCTGAAAACAAGCTCTTTGCTACCCTTGATACAACAGTGAGAAAAGTGGTTATACATAACCTTCCTTTTCTGCTTTCAGATACCGTTGGATTTATCAGGAAGCTTCCTCACAGCCTGGTTGAATCTTTCAAGTCAACCCTTGATGAGGTAAGGGAAGCAGATATACTGATGCATATTATCGATATCTCACATCCCGATTTTGAGGAACAGATCAATATTGTTAATGAAACATTAACCGAAATAAATGTTGTTGATAAACCAACAATACTGGTCTTTAACAAGATTGATGCCTATACCTATATTGAGAAAGAAGAGGATGACCTCACACCGGTAACGCTGGAGAATATCAGCCTTGATCAGCTTAAAAAAAGCTGGATGGGAAAAATCGACATGCCTAGTTTATTTATCTCAGCAAAGGAAAAGCAAAACACCGATGAATTAAAAGAAATACTTTATGAAGAGGTGAAAAAGGTTCATATTAAACGGTATCCGTATAACAATTTCCTCTATTAAAGTTTTTCACCGCAAGGACACTATGGGCGCAATGTTACGCTATGTTTTAAAACCACAAAAGGCACATAAGTTCACAAAAGAATAATAATCCCAACTAATGCATTGGTGCCTTACAATCCCAATGCATAATTTGGGATAATTGAACAATACTCATCGAATGACTTTCCATTTAAATTCCTTGTATCATAATAGGTTCTTGTACTTTGCAAAACATAGTTATCTGATGAGTTGTGGTCCCAGCAAAATTATTCCTTACCCCCTTTGCACCCCTACGGTGAAATAAAATAATATATTTGTGTCAATATAAGTTCGCTTATGAAAAAATATAAACTGATTTTATTATCCTTTCTTTCAGGTTTACTCTTCAGTATTTCCTGGCCAGCCAATGGGTTTCCGGGAATACTTTTCATCGCTGTCATACCCCTGTTGTTCATTGAGGAGTATATCAGTAATAACCGCGACAAATTTCACCGCTTCAGTATTTTCACATATACCTTCATTGCTTTCTTTACCTGGAACCTTTTAACAATATACTGGATCTGGAATTCAACAATTTTTGGAGGGGTTGCAGCCATCCTTTTTAACTCCTTTTTGATGGCCCTTGTATTCCAGGTTTATCACTGGGTAAAGAAGAACATTTACAGCCCCCACAGTTATTTTTCACTGATCTTTCTCTGGACCAGTTATGAATATCTTGTACATAACTGGGTGCTCAACTGGCCATGGCTCGGCCTGGGTAATGGATTTGCCTCATATCCAAAATGGGTACAATGGTACGAATATACAGGCATTTTCGGAGGCACTTTATGGATCCTCATAATCAATATTCTGATCTATAAACTTATAGTGTCGATTGTTAATACAAAAAGAAAAAAAATTCTGATTGGAAAATCAGTACTGATTATATTAATGCTCTTCCTGCCTCTGAT
Organism: uncultured Bacteroidales bacterium; assembly: GCA_964468645.1. GTDB lineage: Bacteria > Bacteroidota > Bacteroidia > Bacteroidales > JAIOZK01 > JAIOZK01. Next base: position 123,746 of record CAYXUU010000006.1, on the reverse strand, counting down.
CTTTTCATTTAAAATGTATAACAATTACGAAGAAATGGTGCACCCGGTAAATGTTGTTGTTGTTCAACCTAACTTTGATCCCTACACCGAGCAATATACGGTTCCCCCAGCAGAAGTGATCGACAGAAATCTTGATCTGGCCATCAGTAAAATTGACAGCACCACCCAATTCATTGTAAGCCCGGAATCGGCAATACAGGAGGATATATGGGAACGCAGGCTGGAATATTCAGGAAGTCTCAATCATCTGAAAAGCTTCATTGATGGTTATCCTTATCTTACAATTATCATCGGGGCATCTACTTTTAAAGAGTATCATGAAGGCGAGGAATTGACACCTACGGTCAGGAAATTCAGCAGACATGAGGGTTATTATGATGCCTATAATACGGTATTTATCCTCGACACCGCAGATATCACCAAATGGTATCATAAATCGAAACTTACACCCGGGGTTGAAAGCATGCCTTTTACAAAATATTTCAAATTTGTTGAGAAACTTGCCATTGACCTTGGTGGCACCATAGGTACACTGGGTACCGATGCCGACAGGAAAGTGTTCAACACCATTTATGATTCATTGAAGGTTGCTGCTATCATCTGTTATGAATCTGCTTATGGTGAATGGACAGCAGAATTTGCAAGGAACGGGGCTAACCTCATCTTCGTGGTAACCAATGATGGTTGGTGGGGAAACACCCCCGGACACAGACAGCATTTCACCTTTTCCAGGCTAAGGGCCATTGAAACCCGGCGCAGTATTGCACGCTCAGCAAATACGGGAATATCAGGATTTATCAACCAGCGTGGCGATATAATTCAATCAACAGGATACTGGGAACCTGCAGTAATAAAAGCTACGATCAATGCAAACTGGGAAAAGACATTCTATGTAAAATCCGGTGATTACCTGGCCCGGATTTCAGCCTTTGTTGCAGTGTTATTAATTCTTATTGCTATCTCACTTAAACTCTCTGCAAAAAGAATAAAAAAGCGGAATGGCTGAACCATTCCGCTACCAGACCAAAAAAGTACGGGATTCGTACATGGAAAAATTTATTTTAATCTATTATAGTATTCCAAAAGGTCTTCTTTAGTATCACGCTCAAGATGATGCCATCTGATTCCCTGAATAGCACCTTCGAGGGCATATAGCATATTTATACAGGCCTCCTCCGGATAGATGGTTTTCAGACGCAGGAATGCCCCTTTACTTCCAAAAATCTGCAAATCTTCCGGTGAAGATATATTTGCTTTTCTTAGTTTCTTTTCCAATTCCGAACCAATGTTCGGCATCTCTGACAATACCATTATTCCTCCTGTTTCGACCGGTCTATTGCCCACAGTACATTCACAATTTTCCATTCTCCGTTAATCTTACCAATTTGCATATAATCCATAAAAGGATACGGATGATAAACGGTATATGACTTTGCTAAAGCAACATTACCATAAATATCCAGTATCTCAATATCACATTGTAATTCACCATGCTCAGGAGTATCATCTCCCTTTTCCCTTGAATATTGAATCAGCCCCAGGGCTGTCATATCATCAACAAAATCCCTGCCTTGCTGAGACGGAAATATTGCCCTTTTGGCCAGATCGTGATACAAGGCTTTTTCCATCCTTTCTCCATCACCAGTATAAAAACCCCCAATATAACCCAATACGGCTTCTTTGATCGCAGCCGAATCAGCCGCGGTTTGTGATATTGATTGAAAACTGATTCCAATCATTAATAGAATAATTATTACACTTAATTTTTTCATAACTATATTTTTTTGTTAAACAGTTTATTCATATTTAAGGGAATTCACAGGATTCGAACTGGCAGCTTTTATCGACTGGTATAATACAGTAAGTATCGCGATAAAAAGGGAAATAATGGCAGCGAGGGGGAAAATCCACCATTTACCAAGCACCTCAATTCTATAGGCAAAGTTTTCAAGCCATTTAGAAAGAAAATAAAAAGCTACAGGCCAGGCAAGTATATTTGCTACCAGGACCCATCGTGTATATTGCCTTGACAACATAAGAACTACACTGCCAACAGAGGCACCCATTGTTTTTCTGATCCCTATTTCTTTAGTTCTTTGCTCAGCAGTAAAAGAGGAGAGGCCAAATAATCCAAGGCAGGCAATGAATATTGCAATGACAGAAAAATAGATAAACAATTTCCCGGTGCGCTCTTCCGATCTGTAAAGATCATCAAATGTCTGGTTGATAAACATATAATCGAAAGGGAAATTGGCATCGATATTGTTCCATCTATCCTCAATCAATGAAACAGTTTTGTACATATTAGCTGGATCAATCTTAAGATTCAGTATAGTGTATCTGTCCTGATTAAGGGAAATCACCATTGGTTCAATTTTATCGTACAATGATTCGAAATGAAAATCTTCGACAACACCAATGACGTGGAATTTATTTTCATTATTCGGATCGCCGGGTGTGAACTTCTTTCCGATTGCCGCTTCTCCCCAACCAAGTTTATTAACCAGTGTTTCATTGATTATAAGCGCACTTGAATCGGTAATAAAATCTTTTGAGAAATCCCTGCCATATTTCATCTTCATACCCATGGTTTCAGGATAATCATAATCGGCTGACATATAGAAAATCAACCATGGTTCAGTCTCTGGCTGTCCTTCGGGAAAAATAGCTGTTCCATCCATGCCCTGTCCGGGAATTGTGCTAGAAGCTGCGATACTAATCACCCCGGGAATTGACCTGAATTCATTTTTAAATACTTCATATTTTTCCTGTAATGCTTCGCTGCGAAGAGGAATTACCAAGACCTGTTCCTTATCAAAGCCCAGTTTTTTAGCTTTAACATATTTCAGCTGTCCATAGATAATACCGGTTCCTATTAATAGAAATATGGATATCGCAAACTGAAAAACCACGAGTGTATTTCTCAACGCTGATTTCTTTGAACCTCCTGTTAGATCGCCCTTTATTACCTTTATAGGACGAAAAGATGAAAGGAAAAACGCGGGATAACTGCCTGCAATTATTCCAATAATAATGGCAAATACGATATAGGATATTATCAATATCCAACTATCAAACATACCCATTTCCAAAGGTTGACCAATAAGTGAATTATAAACCGGCATAACAAGTTCAACAAGTGCTCCAGCAATAAACAAAGCAATCAAGCTCATCAGGATGGATTCTCCAAGGAATTGTCGGATCAATTCTTTTCTCACAGCGCCATGGACTTTTCTGATCCCTACTTCCCTGGCTCTTTTTGTTGATCTTGCAGTGGATAAATTCATGAAATTTATACAGGCAATAAGGATGATAAACAGAGCAATGGCGCCAAAAAGATAGACATTGGATATATCACTGTTGGGTGATAATTCTGCCATAAGGTTAGAATGAAGGTGTATATCTTTTAGCGGTTGCAGATATGGTATGAATTCGATGTTATACTCTTTGATCTCTTCAACTGTAATACCAGCATTTTCCGCAAAATGCCCCATAATATAGAGATCCAGTTTATCGTCGAGTTCCTGGATATCAGCTTGTCCGTTTATCAGGATGTAGGTATGAATAGATAACGAGCTCCAACCTTCCCTGTAATCGTCTCCCTGCATTTCTTTAATTGATTCCCATGATGCCAGCAATTCAAACTTAATGTGTGAATTCTCCGGGATATCTTTTATTACACCTGTTATTTTGAAATTATAAGTGTTGTTATATCGGATTACCTTACCTAATGGATTTTCATTATTGAAGTATTTTTTAGCCAGCGACTCGTTAATTACCAGCGAAAAAGGTTCGTCAAGTAAGGTTTCTTTATCACCAAGAACAAGATCAAAGGTAAATACCTCAAAAATCGTTGAGTCGGTAAATAACAATCCGTTCTCATAAAATTTCTTTTCATCATATGATATGAAGATATCACCCTGTACTTCCTGGAATCGAACAGCATTTTCAATTTCTGGAAAATCGTTAACCACTGCCGGGCCCATGGGAATTGGCGTTACGGCAACATTAAAATAATCGCCCGACATCCGTCCATCTACAGCTATCCGGTAAATTCGTTTGTAATTATCATGGAATCGGTCAAAACTGAACTCATTAACAACAAACAACAATATAAGGATGCAGGCTGCAAGACCGATTGCCAAGCCCAGAATATTTATCAGCGAATAAATCTTATGCTTAAATATATTCCGTATTGCAGTTTTAAGGTAACTATGTATCATTTAACCTTCGTTTAATTACACTCTTCATGTATTGTGCCAATATAGACAATTTGTTATATTTCAGTGTTTTAGTGAGATGTGTGACAATACTGTCCGGATGATAGTGTCCGCTTTCAAACTTATATGTCCTTTTGCGAACAATTAACCTATGATCTGGATGCAAAAAGAGAATAATTACATGCTAATTTCAGATTTGATTTAAAAAAAGAGGCTGTCCAATTTCAGGACAGCCTCCAACCCAAAAACAATGATTGCACGAAATCGTGTATCATTCGTACGTTATAGCATTCACCGGATTATTAGTGGCTGCTTTTATCGTAAAATAACTCATGGTTAGCAAACCTACAGCAAGAGCAATGAATCCTGCCAGCAAACTCATGGTTACAATAAAAATCCAATCTATCTCTATATGATATATAAAGCTCCTGTCGAGCCACTCAGCCAGTTGCCACCAGGCTACCGGCAGTGAAATGACGAAGGCTATGGCAATTAAAATAAAAAACTCCCTGCTCAATACTCCCAGGATATTGGCGACCGAAGCACCAACAACTTTTCTTATTCCTATCTCTTTTGTCTTTTGTTCGGCAACAAATGAAGACAGACCAAGTAATCCAAGCAAAGCAATAAAAATGGTTAGTAAGGTAGCTATCCTGAAAATTATCCCTAATTTCTTCTCAGCATCATACATCTCATCCCAGGTTTCCTCAAGAAATCGGTAATCAAAAGTTCGTTTTGCCCCAAATTCATTCCATTTATCTTCAATAAATCCGATGGTTTCCCCAATATTTTCGCCTGTTGTTTTTACAGATAAATGATATTTGGGAAAATCAACCGGTAAAAGCATCTGTGGTTGCACAGCATTATGCAGTGATTTAAAATGATAATCCTTGATCACGCCAATTACCTTCAACATCCTCCCTTCATCGCCTTCGAGGTTAAATCCCCTTTGAACTTTTTTGCCAAGTGGATTATCACCCCAACCATATACCTTTACAGCTGTTTCATTTACTATTATCGCTTCCTCATCATCCGTTCCCATTGATTCATCGAAATCCCTTCCTTCAACAAACTCAAGGCCATAAGTTTTTGCATAATCAAAATCGCAGGCAGTGATCAGGATTGATTCTTCAATCATCGCAGTGTCTGTCTCCACTCTTACCACCTGTATCCATGTATTCTGCCCGGGAACCCCGATAGAATTTGTTACCCCGGTAATATTTGGATTTTGCATTAATTCTTCCTTAAACACATCGGCTTTCCTTCTGAAGGCGGTGTCCTGGAGTTCAAGTATCATCATATTTTCTTTTTCAAAACCAAGATCTTTGTTTCTCAGAAATGATAATTGATCTGTAACTACAATGGTTGCAATTATCATTGAAATGGCTATAAGAAACTGAAATGTTACCAGGATCTTTCTTAAAAGACTTCCTCTTCCCGGAGCTTGACCCATCGTGCCCTTAATTACTGTGACAGGTTGAAATGAAGAAAGATAAAACGACGGATAACTTCCCGATATGATTCCAATGATCAATGCTGCGAGTACAACTACTATTAACAATACAGGATCGGTGAAAAAATCGAATGTAATTTCCTTATCAGCCAGATTATTAAAATCAGGCATCAGAAGATAAACTACAAAAACTGATAAAATCAGGGCGATGATCGATAATAGCAAAGATTCGCTGAGAAACTGCCTGATCAATTGTCCTTTGAAAGCACCGGCAACTTTTCTGATACCGACCTCACGTGACCTCCTGGCTGACCTGGCTGTTGCCATATTCATATAATTAATTGCAGCAATGAGCAGGATAAATACCGCCACTGCTGAAAAGATATAAACATATGACATGCTTCCTTTGGGCAGATCCGAAGAGAGAAATTCAGAGAAATGGACTTCGGACATAGGTGTTGACATCAGGTCGAAACTTGCGTTAATGGCATCACCGATAGGTCTCATGTATTTATCATAAAACTGTGGGAACTTGGCATGAATGCTATCCATTGAAGCATTCTCGTTTAACATAATGTAACTGAAGACTCCAATATTCCAGAACCTTCCGGGTTCAACACTGTTAAAGGCTTCTTCACCTGCCTGCTCAACAAACGTAGTTACCGAACAAAGAGCATCGAACCGTAAATGGGAGTTTTTTGGTACGTCTTCTACAATCCCTGTGATGACATAGCTCCTTCCTTCTCCCGACTCAAGCATTTTACCAATCGGGTCATCATCATCAAAATACTTTCTGGCCATTGATTCGGTCAGCACCATCGATTTGGGCTCAACCAGGCATCTATCCGGATCACCATCAATCATCCTGTGTGTAAATACCTGGAAAATAGTTGAATCGGCAAAATAAATATCATCTTCATAATACTCAAGATCGTTATATCTGAAGAGGGTATTCCCCGGATTAAACAGCCTCACAAAATTCTCCACCTCCGGGTATTCCAGCTTTAAAGCATGTGCCATGGGAATAGGAACAATCGCAAACCTTTCATTTTTCCCTGCAATGGTAAAATCCGATTCAAGCCTGTGTATCCTGGATGCATTCCCATGATATTTATCAAACGATAATTCATCCTTGATGAACAGGAACAGGAAGATGAAAGCGACCAATCCTACAGTTAATCCAAGAATATTTAAAAAAGTGTAAAACTTATTTCTTGTAATATTCCTGAAAGCACTTTTTAGATAATTTCTAAACATAATTGCATGATGTTTTTGGGTTAAAAAAATACATCTTTATACACACCTCCACACATGCAAAATGCATGTTGAAGTAAGTGAACCTACTATCCGTTAATTTCTTAAAGGATATTTTCTTTTATGTTTTCCGTGACGATCTGTCCATCGAACAACCTGACAATGCGTTTGCTGTATTCTGCATCACGTTGTGAGTGCGTAACCATTACGATGGTTGTGCCATTGTTATTAAGTTCGGTTAGCAGGTTCATCACCTCTTCACCATGTGCAGAATCAAGGTTACCTGTCGGCTCATCAGCAAGGATCAGTTTGGGTTTCGCAACCACTGCCCTGGCAACTGCCACTCTCTGCTGCTGACCACCAGACAGCTGTAAAGGGAAATGTTTTTTACGATGAATGATCTGCATTTTTTCCAATACCTCATCAACTCTCTGCTTGCGTTCTTTGGCCGACCATCCCAGATAAATCAGTGGTAATTCTACATTCTCAAATACATTGAGTTCATCAATCAGGTTAAAATTTTGAAAAACAAAGCCAATATTATTTTTTCTCATTTTAGCCCTTTGTTTTTCTGAAAATCTGGCTACTTCAGTTTCCAGGAAAAAATATTCCCCTCCTGAAGGATTATCAAGTAGTCCAAGAATATTCAATAATGTGGATTTCCCACATCCTGAGGGCCCCATTACGGCCACATATTCGCCCTCTTTTACGGTAAAAGAAACTTCATTTAAAGCAGTTGTTTCGACTTCATCAGTTCTGAAGACTTTTGTTAGATTAACTGTTCTAATCACGATTTTTTGTTTTTAGTTAATAATTATTTGACGTTTTATATTCTTTAATGTTACATATTTATTCGCCTTCGGGTGGCGGAGGTGGTATCTGGTAATAAATTTTACCTACGATTTTCCACCCGTCTTTAAATTTATATAATGACAGATAATCGGTATAAATATGCATTCCTGCCTTGTAAAGGTTAATTTTGGCAATCGCAGCGGTACCTGTTATATCTATCATTTCATATTCACAGGTCGTCTGCTGATCTTCTGCTATGCCATCCGGATTATCGGCTTTACGGCGTTTGGTCACTTCTACCCAGTTATAGATCGGGAATTCACTAACCATATCATCCCTGAATACAAGTAAATTAAAACCGGGGTGAAATCCTTTTTCAATATCTTCTATTTCTCCCTGGTTTTGTAATCCGTCAACATATGCCGACTGGATAACTTTAATAATCTCCTTTTTGTCGGAATCTTGCTGGGCAAATACAATGGTGCCCACAAATGCCAGTAATAAAATCAGTGTCAGTTTTTTCATAATCATATATTTTTAGCTTCAACTTTGGTTTTTCGTCTGAACATTAGGGGAATATTTTCGTTGGCATCAGGTGCGCCAATTTCCATCAATTCCCAATCCTTATCATATTTAGCAATCTTATGCCGCAGAATTGTCACTTTATCATTGGTAGGCACTTCATTTTCACCTTCCCAGTCGAGGAGCTCGACACGATATTGCAGGGTTCTTTTACGTCCATTAATACGAACCTCGATTTCTACATTTTGTTCGGGTTCAATGTCGGGGATTAAAACTATTATTTCTCTCATTATTTTATGTTTTAAATGTTGTTATTCGTACCTCAAAGAATCAACCGGATTCTGGGCACCTGCCCTGTATGCCCTGTAACTCACTGTAACAATGGCAATAATTAGGGCCAGTAATCCGGCAATGATAAAAGTCCAGAATTGGAGTTTAATATGATATTGAAAATTATCCAGCCACTTATCGAGAAAATAAAAGGCTACAGGCCATGCCAGGATATTGGCCAGAAGAACCCATTTTGAAAAAGACCTGGTTAAAAGAAACATTATGTTTCCTACCGATGCCCCCATAGCTTTTCTGATACCGATCTCCTTAACCTTTTGTCTGGCAATAAAGGTTGCCAGGCCAAATAATCCAAGACAGGCGACAAGGATAGCCAGTATTGTAAAGGAAATCAGAATTTGTTGCATCTTTTCTTCTCCAACATAATGGGTTTTCAGGTAATCTTCAATAAAAGAATAGGTAAACTGTATATCCGGAAAGTTCTTTTTATAAGTTTCTTCTATGAAGGGGATCACAGACTCTGTTGTTCCCTCTTTTACTTTTACAGATATTCTTGACATCCAATCATTGGGTGCGATCAAAAGCGTCAGAGACTCAATCTTATTCCTTAAGGATTGAAAATGAAAGTCTTTAACAACTCCAATTATTTCACCCTGACCTTCTTTGCCAAGGTAATGTGCTGTTTGTTCGGGAGGACCATAATCAAGGCCAACAGCTTCTTCAGGATTTGATAATCCAAGTTTCTTGGCAGCGGTTTCGTTGATGATATATCTTCCCTCTGTTTTATCAGATTCAAAATCATCTGAAAAAGCCCTTCCTGCAACTACCTCTAAACCATAAGTGTCGAAAAAATCAAAATCGATGGCAAAATACCTTGATAGAAACGCCTCCTGTTGCACATCAGTTACCCATCCCATATCAGAATACTCACGCTCGGCCGGAACTTTCTGTGACATGGAAACGTTTTCAATATCGGGATTGGATAGAAGGTCATTCCTGAACACCTTATAATGAGTTTTTACATAATTACTCTCGACCGGAATAACCAGCATGTTATCCCTGGTATAACCCATGGGTTTGTTGGAGATATAGCTTAATTGCATAAAGGCAGTTGCCGTACCAATGATCAATGCAATGGAGATGGTAAATTGCAGGATAACCAGGAGTTGTCTGAATGAGAATCTTCCCGTAGATTGTATATGCCTGCTTTTAAGTACCAGGATGGGTTTAATAGCCGCAAGATAAAAAGACGGATAAAGTCCGGCAATAAGTCCCGTACCCAGTACAATCAAGGCCAGGATACCCAGATTTCCGGGATTGCTGAATATTGTCAGTGAGAGATGTTTTTCTGTAAGGTTATTAAATGCCGGTAAAAAGATCTCTATCAGTCCAAGCGCTATCAGGAAGGAGATCAATGTTGTAATTAAAGATTCTCCCATAAACTGCCTGATGATCTGTCCGCGGGAAGATCCTATTGTTTTTCGAACGCCAATTTCGAGTGACCGGCTGCCGGCAAGTGCAGTAGAAAGATTCATGAAATTAAAACATGCTATCATCAATATCAGAAATGCCACTATTGAAAATATATATACAGTAGTCACATCACCCTGGGGTTCAATATCCCACATTAATCCTGCTTTCAGATGTATTCCTGTTACAGGTCTTAAAGGCAATCTCATTCTGGAATCACTTGCATCCTCTGAATTAAAGAATTCAACATAAGCAGGCAATATATGATCCTGAACAATAATATCCAGCTTGTCAGAAAACTTCCCGGCATCGGTACCCTCCTTTAAAAGGAAATAAGTATAGAGGTAATTACTCAGCCAGGTATTCAGTTGTTCTTCACCATAAACATCTTCAAGAGAGGAGAATGATCCCAATACTTCAAATTTAAAATGTTTGTTATCAGGTAACTTATCCAGAACTCCGGTGACCTTAAAATTGATGAATTCATCATTATATTCAAGCCTTAAAATTTTGTTCATAGGATCCTGGTCACCAAAATATTTTTTAACAGCGTCCTGAGATAATACAAGTGAATTGGGCTCTACAAGTGCTGTTTCAGGATCTCCCTGAACCAACGGGAATGTAAATACATTAAAAAAGCTGGCATCAGTAAAAACCACGTATTCATTATATCGTGAATTATTCTCGTCGATAACAGATACGGTTTGGGGATCTACCCTGACCATATCCAGCACTTCAGGAAATTTATTCATGATTGTCGGGCCATAGATCGCACCCGAAACCGGAACCAGGTAATCCTGTCCCTGGTAATGAATATCTCGTTCTATCCTATAAATCTGATCTGCCTTTTCATGAAACCTGTCATAGCTCAGTTCATCAAAAACCCACATGGCAATCATGATTGAAGCTGCGAGGCCTATGGCAAGTCCGATAATATTGATCAGGCTAAAAACCTTATTCCTGAAAAGATTTCTTATCGCTGTTTTTATAAAATTGAAGATCATACCTGTTTCTACTAATATTATACGCTTTGAATTAATTTCTGAAGATCAGTTTATCCTTATCACCAAAAGCATCATATGAAGAAACTATTACTTTTTCACCCGGCTGCAGGCCTTCTTTCACCTCATAATAATTGGTATTCTGTCGGCTAATATTAATGTCACGCTTATAGGCAAAGTCTTCTGTTTGATCAAGAACATAGATCCAGTTACCCCCTGTTTCCTGGAAGAAACCACCACGCTTTACAATAATGGCATCTGTTTCGCTGCTGAATATCAATCTCAGTTGTATTGTTTGTCCGCGTTTGATATGACCGGGGTGAATACTATCAAAAAGCATATCAACCTGAAAGGATCCAGCTGTCACATCTGTATATATCTTATCTATTGAAAGATGATAGGTGGTGCCGCCAAAATCGAACTCGGCGGGTTGGCCTTTATAAACCCTTGAAATATATCTTTCATCAATATTGGCTTCCAGTTTAAAACCATCCTGCATGTCTATTTGTCCAAGATGCTGTCCGGTAGATTTTGTTTCCCCTATCTCTATATCGAAGGATGATAAGATGCCATTTGCCGGGGCCTTCACATAAGCATTTTCCATATTCTTCCTGAGTAGCTTCAGGTTCTCCCGCATCCTCTCTAGTGAAGTATTGATGTTTGACTGCTGCTCCACGGTTGCAATAGAGTCGATCTTTTGTAGTTTCAGTGAAATCTCAAGTTGCATCAGGGTAAATCTATGGTCTCTTTCTGCATCCTCATATTCCTGGTCAGATATGACCTTTTCCTGATAAAGCCTATACTTTCTGTTGAAATCAGTTTTAACCCTGTCTATTTCGTAATTCAACTGGGTGATTTCTTTCTGCCTGAGATATTTGGTTTGTTCAAGTGTTAACTGGGTATTCTGCAAATTATTGATCTCTGCCAGCATCCTGGTTTCCTGCTCCATATAATTCAATTCCATGGCCGTATTCAATAATTTTATTATCGTATCACCTTTGTGAAGCAAATCACCATCCTCAACATAAACAGCTTCAACCACCCCACCCTGGACAGCATCTATATATATGGTGGTTTTGGGATAAACAACACCATCAATAGGAATAAACTCCTTGAATTTATCTTCCAGTACTGTTGCAATTGTTAATTGATTTCTGTCAACATACAGGCGGCTTGACTTATCCCTGAAAAACAGCAGGTAAACAATAAATAATACAAATAATGTAATTGCGGTAATTGTCGCAATTTTTTTCGGTGTCCACTTTTTCTTCTCTATAATCCTATCCATTTCCAATGCTAATTTGTGATTTAACATTTTTTAACTAAATCTATGCCACCGATCCTATTGCATTGATTATCTTGACCTTAAAAATGCACTCTTGTATATGTACAATTATTATTGTTCGGAATCGTTCAATATCTTGTACACATGCGAACAATAAAATTGTATATTGCTTTGTTAATTAAGATCAGTGTTATTAATCAACCAGGCCAAATTTAACCGTAAACAACCATGGACAAGCTCGAAGCCAAGATCCTGATCGTTGATGACGATGAGGATGTATTGTTAGCTGCAAGGCTATTTCTGAAACAACATATTTTATATGTTCATACAGAAAAAAATCCTGAAAACATCCCGGATCTTATACGCAATGAGAATTATGATCTCATATTACTTGATATGAACTTTGCCCCTGATGCCACCAGTGGTAAAGAAGGATTTTTCTGGATGAACAAGATCCTTGAGATTGATCCCTCTGCAGTAGTTATTCTGATAACCGGATATGGTGATATCGAATTAGCGGTGCAAGGTATAAAAGAAGGGGCAACCAATTTTCTTCTTAAACCCTGGGAAAACAAGAAATTGCTTGCCACGATTAAAACGACACTTCAATTAAAGAAATCGAAAACAGAACTTGAGGATCTGAAATCAAAGCAAAAAATAATTCTTGCCGACCAGGATCAGGCCTATTCAAATATTATCGGACAGGCCGAATCGATGCAGAAGGTGTTATCTGATGTTCAGAAAGTAGCAGCCACTGACGCCAATGTATTAATACTGGGTGAAAACGGGACTGGTAAAGAGCTTATTGCCAGGGCTATTCACAGGTCTTCCAAACGACAGCGTGAGGTTTTTATCAGTGTTGATCTTGGGGCAATCAGTGAAACCCTTTTTGAGAGCGAATTGTTTGGCTTCAAAAAGGGTGCTTTTACAGATGCCAAGGAAGACCGACCCGGACGGTTTGAAGCAGCAAATAAGGGATCAATATTCCTTGATGAAATTGGAAATCTTTCATTAAACCTTCAATCAAAGCTATTGAGTGTAATCCAGAACAGGAAAGTGGTAAGACTGGGAACAAATAAGGAGATTCCAATTGATGTCAGGCTCATCTGTGCAACTAATATGCCGTTATACCAGATGGTTAATGAAGGTAAATTCAGGCAGGATCTCTTGTACAGGATCAATACAGTGGAAGTGCATCTTCCCTCATTACGTGAAAGGATTGAAGATATTGAGCCCCTGACCGATCATTTTCTAGATATTTATTGTAGGAAATATAAATTACAAAAAAAACGTATCAGCCCGGCAACACTCAAAAGATTGCAAAAACATCATTGGCCCGGGAACATCAGGGAGTTGCAGCATGCGATAGAACGGGCTGTTATCATGAGTGAATCCAATGTGTTGGAACCACAGGACTTTTTTATCCCTCAACGGGAAGAAGAGAAAAACGATGGTGTAGTTACCTCAAATATGAATCTGGAAGAAACCGAAAGATTGCTTATTCGAAAAGTCATCGACAAGCATGGTGGAAACATAAGCCGTGCTGCCAAGGAACTGGGTCTGACACGTGCCTCATTATATCGCAGAATAGAAAAATATGGTTTATAAGAGATTCAGGCTGGTCATAGTTTTAAGAGTTATACTCTTAATCATATCTATATTTCTTTTGTTTTTTCTTGCCCAACAAACCCGATATAATATAAGCACATTTATCCTGGCTGTTTTTATCATATTCCAGGTGATAATGCTTATCCGGTATGTTGAAAGAACAAACATAAAATTAACAAAGTTTCTATCCAGTATCAGGCATGCTGATTTCAGTACTTCATTTTCTGACAGGGGATTGGGAAAGACATTTGAAGACCTGAACAGGGAGTTTAACCAGATCATCGATAAGTTCAAGAAATACAGAACTGAAAAAGAAGAACATGCGAATTACCTGAACACGGTAGTACAGCATATTAACATTGGCATTATTGCATTTAAGAAAGATGGTAAGGTTGACATGTTTAACAGTGCAGTAAGGAGCCTGCTTAACATCACAAATCTCAGAAATATCCATGACCTTAAGAAAATCAATGCTGATCTGCCCGACACATTGCTCAGAATGCAGGCCAGTGACAGAACGCTGGTCAAGCTATTCATTAATAATGAGTTGTTACAAATTTCTGTCTATGCTACAGAGTTCAGGTTAAGAGGTGAGGAGTTTACCCTTGTTTCATTACAGGATATCCATACAGAGTTAGAGGAAAAGGAAATTGAATCGTGGCAGAAATTGATCAGGGTACTTACCCATGAGATCATGAATTCCATGACACCGATTACATCGCTTGTAACCACAGTTCAGGATATACTACTCGAAAAAGAGCATGATCATGTAAAGATTGCGGAACTTGACGAAGATGGCGTTGAATCTGTTGACACTGCAATAATGACGATTAAAAACCGTAGTCAGGGATTGTTGAATTTTGTTGAGATTTACCGCAATCTTACCCGAATACCAAAACCTAATTTCAGGTATTTTCCGGTAACCGACCTGTTTGAACGGGCAAAAGAACTCCTGAAACCAAAAACCGATAAACTGGGCATCCGGTGCAACATAAGGGTAATTCCTGAAGATTTAAAAATTACTGCCGATCCCGACCTTATCGACCAGGTGATCATCAACCTGATGTTGAATGCCATTGATGCGGTAAAAACTGTTGACAACGCCGAGATAAATATACTCGCGGCTGCTAACGCCAGTGGCCATGTTGTAATTGATCTTAAGGACAATGGCCATGGCATAAAACCCGATATACTTGATAAAATATTCATGCCGTTTTTTACTTCCAAAAAAGAAGGATCCGGCATAGGATTAAGCCTGTCACGCCAGATCATGCATCTGCATAAGGGTAGTATCTCTGTAAAATCAGTCCCCGATGAAGGTGCTACTTTTGTTTTGACTTTTTAGGTCATGAAAGTGTAGTTTGCTTTCTTATGTATCGATACTTTATTTAATATTAAAGACATTTTATCACAGGCAGCGATTATTCTTAACTTCGATTTTGAATTGTTATCTATCCCGCTCTAAAGTCATAGTGTGAAAATCACCAGGTTTATGATAAGGATAAAAATAATAAAACGAAAAACCTGTTATTTATTAGTATTCTACTAAAATAAAAAAAGAGGGTGCTAAACATAGATAAATCTTTAATTTTGCCCTATTATACCTTAAAGACTATCTTATGAACAAAGAAGCAAAAACCGGATCCATTATTCACGATCTTCTTAAAAGGAGATGGAGCCCCAGAGCATTCAGCGATAAGACAGTTGAAGATGAGAAACTACTTAAAATACTTGAAGCTGCCCGATGGTCCCCTTCAGCTTCCAATCTTCAGCCCTGGTATTTTATAGTGGGATTCAAAGACGACGAGACATATGGTAAGATCTATGACACCCTTGTTGAGTTCAACCAGCTCTGGGCAAAGTTTGCCCCGATACTGATAATGAGTATTGGCAAGAAAACAATAAAAGATACAACAGATAAAAATTCGACCTTTAAGTATGATGTAGGGCAATCGGTGGCACATCTGACTTTTCAGGCCATGGCCGAAGGGCTTTTTGTTCACCAGATGTCAGGATTTGATATTGAAAAAGCCAGGAAACTTTTTGAAATACCTGATGACTATCAGGCGTTAACTGTAATAGCAGCAGGTTATCCCGGTAATTATAATCTTTTACCCCCCCGGATGCAAAAATCTGAGCTTGCTGAAAGGGAACGAAAAGCATTGAATACATTTATATTTTCAGAAATATTTGGTAAAACTTCAAATTTAGTTGAATCATGATAAAATCTTATTCCGATCCCTTCATCAAACTTCTTGTAATAATCTTTGCACTTTCAATTGTTTCCTGTAGCCCGGGGAAAAAAAAGAAGAAAGAACAAAGGGATCCATATGCTTCCAAAGCCGGTATATTTGTTCCAACTTTTAACAAAGACTCGGCCTATCATTATGTTCAGAAACAGGTCGATTTTGGGCCACGGGTACCGGGAACCGAAGCACATGCCGAATGTGCAAAGTACCTGATCGAAACCATTAAAAGATTTACGCCGAATGTTATTGTTCAAAAATTCAAGACCAAAATCTATACTTACGAGATATTCGATGGTAAAAACATTATTGCATCATTTAATCCTGATAAGAAAGAACGGATTTTATTATGTGCCCACTGGGACACACGCCCTTTTGCCGATCATGACCCTGATCCAGCAAAAAGGGATCAACCTATTGACGGCGCCAATGACGGGGCCAGCGGATGTGGTGTTTTGCTTGAAATTGCAAGGCAGTTAAAAATGCACCCGCCTGAGGTTGGCATCGATATAATTTTCTTTGACCTTGAGGATTATGGCCAGCCAAGGGGCACTCAGCTATCACAGGAAGATACCTGGGCCCTCGGATCACAGTACTGGTCGAAAACACCGCACAAAATTGGTTATAGGGCTAAATTCGGATTGTTGCTGGATATGGTTGGGGGGTATGATGCCCAATTCCCCAGGGAAGGCACATCTGAACTTTATGCACCTCACCTCTTTGATAAAGTATGGGGCATCGCCAGGAAGATTGGGTATGGTGCTTATTTCGTTGATGACAAGACGCCCTCTATACTTGATGATCATTATTATATTAATGAAATTGCCCGTATCCCAACCATCGATATCATACAATATGAACCCACTTCTTATTCGGGCTTTTTCAAGCACTGGCATACCACAAAGGATAATATGGACTTCATCGATATTGAAACGCTCGATGTTGTCGGGCAGGTGGTGCTGACTGTTGTATATTGGGAATAAGAACTTAACCGCTAAGCCCGCGAAGAAACGCTAATGGTACCCGTTGGTAGTTGTTGGTTGGTAGTTGCTTGTACGTCCGAACCAATATTTAAAGATTGAATCATTTATTGACTTTTAATTTTTGTCTCGAAAAACTTTTGGTAGTATCTGCTTTTATCTAATACGGTTATAATATTCTTAATAATCAATGATTAAACCAATACGCCAATCAAGTTCACATTAAAGTTTATTGCTAATGAAATCGAAAAATGACAACCGACAATCGACAATCGAAGATTATAATAGTTCTGTAGCAAGATTGGCCAGCTCCGATCGTTCCCCTTTTTCAAGTCGTACATGGGCATAGATCTCATGCTGCTTTATCTTATCAATTAGAAATGACAGCCCGTTACTCTGTGCATCAAGATAGGGTGTGTCGATCTGGTAAATGTCGCCTGTAAAAATGATCTTTGTATCCTCCCCTGCCCTGGTGATAATGGTTTTTACTTCATGGGGTGTTAAGTTCTGCGCTTCATCAACAATAAAGATCACTTTTGAGATACTGCGGCCGCGGATGTATGCCAATGGCGTGATCACAATCTTCTCATTATCAAGGGCATCTGTTATCTGTTTAAACTCTTTATCCTTTTCACCATACTGGTTTTGAATAAATTTCAGGTTATCCCATAAAGGTTCCATGTAAGGATTAAGTTTGGATTTAATATCTCCTGGCAGGTACCCAATATCCTTATTACTGAGTGGCACAATAGGCCTTGCAACAAATATTTGTTTGAAGTTACGTTTTTGTTCCATGGCGCCGGCCAGTGCCAGCAAGGTTTTTCCGGTACCGGCAATGCCCTGCAGGGTCACCAGTTTTACGTTGGGATTAAGTATAGCATGCAGAGAGAAAACCTGTTCTGCATTTCTGGGTGTGATCTTGAATGCCGGCCTTTTTTCAACCCTTTCAATCATGCCGCTGACAGGATTGTAAAATGCCAGCGCTGATGATTTGGTACTCCTCAGTATAAAATAATGATTGGGAAACGGATTCTTCTCCCTTATCTCTGACGGATCACAACCCCGCTCGTTGTATATCTTATCAATAACGGCCTGGTCAATACCTTCAATCAATGATTTGCCGGAGTATAATGTCTCTACATCCTTGATCTTACCGGTTTCAAAATCCTCAGCCGGTATATTCAGCGATTTAGCCTTTAGCCTCAGATTAATATCTTTGGTGACAAGAACAACCTTTTTACCGGGATTCTCTTCCGACATGGCGATGGCTGCATTCAATATCCGGTGGTCGGGTTTATTATCATCAAATATCTTCCGGGCATCCAATTCAGGCTGCTCATTCATAATCACCTTAAATTTGCCTTTTTGGGGGCCGTTAATAGGGATCCAGTTCTGGAGCAGGAATTTACCTGACAATTTATCCATGATCCTGATAAACTCACGGGCTTCGAAATTCTTTGTGTCGTTTCCTTTTTTGAAATTATCAAGCTCCTCGAGAACGGTTATCGGAATAGCAACATCATTCTCCTCAAAGCTATTGATCGCATTGTGGTTAAACAGTATTACCGATGTGTCCAACACAAAAATCTTACTTGCACTGTTTTTTTTCCGTGGCATATGACTTACTTATTGTTCTTTAGTTCACACCTAAAATAAAGATAAATCATGCGGTTTATTTTACAGATAAAAAAACTTCTTCACAAAAGTTATCAACATTAAGGTTGCCAACCTTTGGAAGGTTGGCAACCTTAATTCACAGGGTAGTTTCCGGCATAAGCCAAAAACTTAATTATAACTTTTTTCCCGGGCTGGATTTGAATGAAAATCTTATGCATTTACCAATCATTGGAAATTGGACATTCATTATTGGAAATTGGACATTTTAATACATAATGTTCGGATTGCCTCTGTTATTCATCAGATGACTTTGTTTTGTCAACACTTCAGTAAATCAATTTTCTATAGTGGTTTGCCGAAGTCAGTCATCCGGTGAATATATTATGCTTAATTTTAGCGCCTAATTTGAAGTTTTATGTCTGACAATAAACGCCTCTTCCTCCTCGATGCCATGGCCCTGATTTACAGAGCCTATTTTGCATTGAACAAAAATCCAAGGATCAATTCAAAAGGGATGAATACCTCTGCTGTACTAGGCTTTGCCAATTCATTGTATGATATCCTGAAGAATGAAAATCCTTCACATATCGGTGTGGCGTTTGATACCAGGGCCCCAACTGTTCGTCATGAGGAATTTACAGAATATAAAGCCACCAGGGAGTCGATGCCCGAGGACATTGCTGTTTCATTACCTTACATTAAGAAGCTAATAGAAGCATTTAATATCCCCATGCTTTTTGTTGATGGCTACGAAGCCGATGATGTGATCGGAACACTGGCAAAGGAAGCAGAGGCAAAGGGATATTCAACCTATATGGTAACACCAGATAAGGATTTCGGGCAACTGGTTTCAGAAAAAGTGTTAATGTACAAACCTCCACGGGGAGGTAATAAAGCTGAAATACTTGGTGTAAAAGAGATATGTGATAAATACGGAATTAAGGAACCTGAACAATTGATCGATATACTAGGCCTGTGGGGTGATGTTTCAGATAATATCCCCGGAGTACCCGGAGTGGGTGAGAAAACCGCGTCTAAACTGATACATGAATATGGCAGCGTAGAAAACCTACTTAACAATACAGAAGAGCTTAAAGGAAAGTTAAAGGAAAACCTTGAGAACTTCGCCGACCAGGCAAGGATGTCGAAAGACCTGGCAACCATTATTACCAGCGTTCCCATCGTTTTCAATGAAGAGGAACTGAAAATCCATGAACCGGATTCAGCTCAATTGAAGGAATTATTTGATGAACTTGAGTTCAGGGCATTTGCCAGGAGGGTATTCACAGATATTTCACTGAAAGATGCCGATAAAGTCAAATCGATGCAGGGAGACCTTTTCAGCGGACTGGATGAAGAAGAACAGGGGGAGCAGAAACAAACTATCAAGGAAAGCAATGCCAATTACATGCTGGTTGATAATCCTGATAAAAGAAAGAAACTGATTAAAGAACTGAACAATTCCTCATCTTTCTGTTTTGATACGGAGACTACAGGCCTGGATCCCAATACTGCTGATCTTGTTGGTGTTGCATTTTCGATAAAACCCCAGGAAGCTTTTTTTGTCCTGTTGCCGGAAGAAAAAACCGAAGCCCAGGAAATCATTAATGAATTCAAGTCTGTCTTTGAGAATCCTGAGATTGAAAAAATCGGTCAAAACCTGAAATATGATATTGAAGTTTTAAAATGGTATGATATTGAAGTAACGGGAAAGCTTTTTGATACCATGATAGCCCATTACCTTATCGAGCCCGACCTGAGACATAATATGGATTACCTGGCGGAGACATACCTAAATTATAAACCCATATCCATTGAAACCCTGATAGGGAAGAAAGGGAAAAACCAGAGAAGCATCAGGACAGCAGAACCAAAACTCCTGACCGACTATGCCTGTGAAGATGCTGATATTACTTTTCAGCTCAAAGATGTTTTTGCACCTAAACTCAAAGAGTTTGAAGCCGAAAAGTTATTCTATGATATCGAAACACCCCTGATGAGCGTCCTGGCAGATATGGAAACTGAAGGCATCAATCTTGACACTGAGGCCCTGAAGAAATATTCCGGGGAACTTGAAGATGAGATAATCAAAGTAGAAACAAAAATAAAAGAACTGGCGGGTATTGGTTTCAATATTGCCTCCCCGAAACAACTGGGGGAAATTCTTTTCGTAAAACTTAAAGTGACCGACAAACCCAAACTGACCAAGACCAAACAATATTCAACCAGTGAGGATGTACTGCAAAAGTTGATAAACAAACATCCTATCATCAAAGAGATCCTGGATTTTAGATCGCTGACAAAATTAAAATCAACTTACGTAGATGCCTTACCAGAACTTGTTAACCCGAGGGATGGAAGGATACATACTTCATACATGCAAACTGTGGCTGCTACTGGCAGATTAAGTTCACAGAATCCCAATCTTCAGAATATCCCGATAAGGACAAAAAAAGGCCGGGAGATCAGAAAGGCTTTTGTTCCGCGTAACGAGGATTACACCCTGCTTGCAGCTGATTATTCACAAATCGAATTAAGAATCATTGCTGAATTAAGTGAGGATAAGGGGATGATGGAAGCTTTTCAGGAAGGGCTTGACATCCATTCAGCTACTGCTTCCAAAGTTTATGATGTGCCACTTGATGATGTTACTTCCGATATGAGAAGAAATGCCAAGACTGTCAACTTTGGTATCGTATATGGAATTTCAGCTTTTGGATTAAGTGAACGCTTGAATATCCCCCGGGCAGAAGCCAGGGATATTATCGATGCCTATTTCGCACAGTACCCCGGAGTAAAAAGTTATATGGAAAACACCATTGCGTTTGCACGTGAAAAAGGGTATGTTGAAACCATCATGGGGCGCAGAAGATATCTGAGGGATATCAACTCATCCAATTCAGTGGTTCGAGGCTTCGCAGAACGAAACGCCATCAATGCCCCTATACAGGGATCCTCAGCAGATATGATCAAGATCGCCATGATCAAGATATTTAATGAATTCAACCGAAAAAGGTTTCAGTCAAAAATGATCCTCCAGGTGCATGATGAACTGGTATTCGATGCACATAAAAAGGAAGTGGAAGAAATAAAGCCATTGATTGAAGATCATATGAAGAATGCCATTAAGTTGATTGTTCCTGTGGTTGTTGATATGAATACCGGCGAGAACTGGCTGGAGGCGCATTAGTTTTTGAACCACATAAGGCACATAAGTGCACCTAAGAATTGTTGTTGGTATATTTTTTCTTATGTGACCTTATGTGCCTTATATGGTTTAGATTATTCAGGTATATCCCTGTACTGTTCATTTACATAAGTACGCTGACCCTCTTTGAAAATGTTTGTTGTATTGAAATTCAGTAATAGTCCCTTTGGAACATTTAACAACCTCATGTAGGTTAAGATTTGCGCTTCATGTATTGGCAAAATACCTTCAACAGCTTTTAATTCAACTGCAAGGATATTTTCAATAAACAAATCACAACGAAGGTCGGTATCTATTTCTAATCCTTTGTAATTAACAGGTACTAATAACTCAGATTGGAATTGAATACCTCTTAATGAAAGTTCTTTTTTCATGCATTTATGATAGACACTTTCGAGCAAACCCGGACCAAGAGCCTTATGAACTTCAATAGCAGCACCGTTAACTCTGTAGACAAGATCTGTTAAATATTTTTTGGTGACTTCCATGACGCTTTTTATTTAAACCACATAAGGCACATAAGTGCACATAAGAGATTTATTAGGGCGATTTTCTTATGTGTTCTTATGTGCCTTATGTGGTTCAAAAGGTTTATTAATAATTAAAGATCTCTTCCAGCGATAACTCCTTCACTTTACCCAGTTTTTTCATCTGATTCATATCCACCAGGTCGCGGTTGCCAATGATCAGGTATATATAGTTTCTCCCTTTAATATATTCATTGAAGAAGTTTTCGAATTCTTCTATGGTAGCATTTTCAGTATAATCGTAAACATCCTTCCTGATATCATAATCGATACCTCTTTTCTTATTTGAAAGATAGGTCCAGAATATGTTGGCTTTTGTAATTCTTTCAGTTTCTATCTTGGTGAGGATGGCCTCTTTTGCAGATTCAAACTGAACAGGAGCCTCAGGCATTACATTCATCAATTCAAGCATGGCACCGGTTGCGTCCTTCAATTTATCTGCCTGTGTGGCAACATAGGTATAAACGTAATTCGACTTATCGGTTTCGCCTGGTACTGAGAAAGCTGCAAAGGCACTGTAAGCAAGTCCCCTTGCTTCACGTATATCCTGGAAAACAATAGAGGATAATCCGCTTCCGTAATACTCACCAAATAATCTTGACGGGGGTATCAGGTTTTTGTTGAATGGCCCGTCTTTAGACAGGGTGAGGATATTAACCTGTACCATATCATAATCTACAAAGAACACAAGGTTCTGATCTGTAGGTTGTTCTATATATTCAAACTCAGGTGGGTATTCTTTCAATTGATCAGGGATATTGTGGTTTTCTGCAAGAGTGGTTTTCACGTCACCTAATTTTCTGGGACCGTAATAAAATACCCTGTGCTCGTATGAATAAATGTCCTTTATCAGATCCGTTAAAAACCCGGGATTCATACTCAGTAATTCCTCTTCGGAAAAGATATTGGTAAAAGGTGAGATTTTACCATAACGGCCGTAGCTCATCAATGCCGACCACAGGATGGTGCTTTTATTGAGTTTTGCATCTGCCCTTTTTTTAATGATTCCATCCACATATTCTGTATAAACATCCTGATCGGGTTTAACATTCGACAACACATGTTCCAGAAGCTTGATCCCTTCTTCAAAGGATTTATCAAGGCCTGAAATTGTAACATAGGATCTGTCATCGCCTGTTGATACATTCATTCTTAATCCCAGCTTAAAAAATTCCTGCTGAAGTTCTGCCGGGCTATATTGATCTGTTCCGAGATACGGCAAGTAGTTCACGCCGATGGGCAATTCTTTCAGGTGGTTCTTGCCCATATCGATAATATAGGATAGTGAGAATATCTCATTTGTCTTATTGGGGATATAATCAAGTTCGACACCCGATTTTAGCTCGGCCCTGTCGATGGCTTTATCAAAATCCAAAAATACGGGCTCCAGTTTTTCGGGGGAATCCGCAACAAATTCTTTAAGGAATTCTGATTGTGCTTCCCTGTTCAATTCAATAGGTGTCAGGGGTGGTTTTTCAAGCTTGACAGATGTGGTATCCTTTCCTGTTTCTTTGTAAACAACAACATAATTGTCACCATAATGTTTATTGGCAAAATCAACCAGTTCCTGTTTGGTGATCTTTTCAAGTTCATCGATAAATCCTACCTGGTCAGCCCAGTCAACATGTTGGATGAATGTACTCATATGACCAAAGGCCCTGTAATTGCTTTCCTGCTGATATATCTCCGAAAGCCTTAGATCGTTGATCACGGCTTCAATTAGCCAGTCGTCAAATTCACCCTTTTTGATTTTTTCAATTTCAGCAAGCAACAGATCTTTTACCTCTTCCAGTGTCTGGTCCTGGCGGGGCATTCCATAAAATACATGCATACCATAATCAATAAAGAAATTTGCATAGGCTCCGGCCCTGAGCACTTTTTGTTCCTGGTTCAGGTCAAGGTCTATTAAACCTGCCTGGCTGTTGCTCAGAATATTATCTATCAGGGTAACATATTTTTCATCGGGGGAATTCACACCATCAAACCTAAATCCAAATCTTACTGATTCTGCCTGTGGTCCCACAACTCGCTTGACAATGGGTTCTGTAATCGGATCTTCTATCGGAGGCACAAATTCAGGGAGGTTTTCATTGGGTTCAAATTCACCAAAATATTTATCGATCAGCTGAATGGTTTTATCAAAATCAAAATCCCCTGAGAGGCAAAAAGCCATGTTATTGGGCCTGTAATAAGTATCAAAATAATTCATGATATTCACCATGGATGGATTCTTCAGGTGCTCGGCTTCACCGAGGGTGGTCTGGGTTCCGAGGGGATGTTTTTTGAATAATCCGCTCATGAGGGCCTGGTTTACTTTCCTGCCATCGTTATCCTGGCTCATATTGAACTCTTCATACACAGTTTCAAGTTCGGTATGAAATAAACGGAGGATCGGACCGCTGAATCTTTCTTTCTCCAGTTTCAGCCACCTTTCAAATTGATTGGACGGGACATTATTTAGGTAAACTGTAAATTCATTTGAGGTACCGGCATTGGTACCTTTAGCTCCAAGAGCACTTACCATTTTATCATATTCATTAGCCACCGCAAATTGAGCAGCAATACCAGAAAGACTATCAATTTGTTTATAGAGGGCCAGCTTCTTTTCAGGATCATCCGTTGACCTGTGTTCTTCAAAAAGATCTGATATCTTGGCCACCATGATCTGTTCATTTTCCCAATCGATGGTTCCAATCTCATCAGTGCCTTTGAACATCATATGCTCAAAATAATGAGCCAGGCCAGTGGTTTCGGGAGGGTCAAAGCTGGAACCAGCTCTAACTGCAATCAGTGTTTGTATCCTTGGTTCATCCTTATTAACACTCAAATAAACCTTTAATCCGTTATCGAGTGTATATATTCTTGTTTTTAAAGCGTCGCCGGTTACGGTTTCATAGGTGTAACCATTTGCATCGGTGTGTGTTTCGGTTTTGTATTTAGACTCCTGTCCGCATGAAACAATCATGCTGACTAAAAATACAAAGATTAAATACTTTAAGTTTTTCATCGTTTATGGTTTTGATTGTGAAATTTTTTTTGCGTCCTGCGAATTTAAGGAATATTTAAAGATAAGAAAATTTTTTCCACTTAACTTGTTTGTAATACTATAATTTAATTACCCTTCTGAAGACTGGCATTTATTATTTTTGTTCACATAAAAATTTCCTTATGAAGTATTCAAATGATAATCGTATAGTATTAACCCTTGATGCCGGGGGAACCAATTTTAGTTTTTCTGCTATCAGGACAAATAAAGAAATTGTTGAACCGGTTATATTATCGGCCAGGGGCGATAATCTGGAGAAAATATTATTTACAATTATTGAAGGATTCAAAGCAGTCAAATCCATATTACCTGAAGATCCGGCAGCGATAAGTTTTTGTTTTCCCGGTCCGGCAGATTATGAAAATGGTATCATAGGCGATCTGCAAAATCTGCCTCTATTCCGTGGAGGAGTGGCATTAAAACCCATGCTCGAAGAAAAGTTCAGTATTCCTGTTTATATTAATAATGATGGCGACCTGTTTACATACGGAGAGGCAATTGCCGGCCTCTTGCCCGAGGTGAATTCCATGCTTGAAAATAGTGGAAGCAGCAAACGTTATCAAAACCTGCTGGGTGTTACCTTCGGAACAGGTTATGGCGGAGGTATTGTCAGTAAAGGGGAATTATTTACGGGCGATAATTCTGCTTCAGCAGAAATTAACAGGATGAGAAATAGATTTTTCCAGGAAACCAGTGTTGAAGACAGTTGCAGTATCAGGGCTATAAAAAGGGAATATGCAATAGCGGCTGGTATAGATCCGGAAACATCTGTTGAACCTAAAGATATCTTTGAAATCGGTATGGGCGAGAAACCTGGAAATAAAAAAGCTGCAATAAAAGCATATGATAAATTTGCTCGGTCAGCAGGTGATTCCCTGGCCGATGCCGTTACCATGGTTGACGGATTGATCGTTCTTGGAGGTGGGCTTGCTGGTGCCTATCCCCTTTTCCTTCCAAAACTCGTTGAAGATATGAATCATGAGTTTACAACACTGGGGGGTGAAAAGATCAGCAGGCTTGAGATCATGGCCTATAATCTTGAGGATGAAAAGGACAGGGCAAGATTCCATGCAAATGACACTGTAGATATCGGGGTTCCTTTCTCAGAGAAAACCGTGAAGTATAATCCCCAGAAGAAAATTGGTGTTGGTGTTACCAGGCTGGGGACCAGTAAAGCTGTATCTATCGGGGCTTATGCTTTTGCGTTGAATGAACTGGATAAGAATATGGAACGCTGATGACGCGGATGTTAAGGATTTTCGCAGATAAAATTTGTGTATTCAAATGTTGTTTTTGATATTTTACTACAGAGGGCACAGAGAAAATATAGTTCGAAAATCGAATGTCCAATTAATTGATTATTGGACATTGGATATTCGATATTGAACATTCATTTCTTTTTTATAGATTTGCAATCTAAATTCATTCTAAATAATATTAAAGATGAAACTGTATCCCATACCCACCGGAAACCTCAGACTTGATGGCGGAGCGATGTTTGGCGTAGTTCCCAAAACACTGTGGAATAGAGTCTATCCTGCTGATGAAAACAATTTAAGCAACTGGGCCATGCGATGCCTGCTTGTAGAAGATGAAGACAGTTTGATTTTGATTGATAATGGGATTGGTAATAAACAGGATGAAAAATTCCTGAAGCATTACTACCTCAACGGGGATGATACCCTTGAAAAATCTCTCGCTAAATATGGCTTCAAACCCGAAGATATTACTGATATGATCCTGACCCACCTGCATTTCGATCACTGTGGAGGAAGCATTAAATATGCTGATAATAAAAAGGATTTTGAACTTGCATTTCCCAATGCTACTTACTGGGTAAGCAAATTGCAATATGAATGGGCCATTGAGCCAAACCACAGGGAAAGTGCCTCTTTTCTCAAAGAAAATATTCTTCCCATTGAAGAAAGCGGGCAACTGAAATTGATAGAAGAAGAAGGGGAAATATTACCCAATATCACAGTTAAACTGTTTCATGGCCACACCGAAGGACAGGTTATACCCTATATTAACTTCAATGGAAAAACAGTAGCCTTCATGGCCGACCTGATGCCTTCTGCCGCCCATATCCCAATGCCCTGGATCATGGCCTATGATGTCAGGCCGCTTGATACATTAAAGGATAAGGAAAGATTTTATAAAGATGCCCTCGAAAAGGATATCGTTCTGTTTCTTGAACACGACATTTATAATGAGTGCTGCACGGTGAAGATGACGGAGAAAGGGGTAAAGGTGAAGGAGACCTTTCCTTTGAGTGCGCTGAACCGCTAAGTGATTTTAATGCGCTAAGCAGTTTGCAAACGGAAAGCATCAAATAACAATTTCCAAATAACAAATTTCACATACGAATGACCAAAATATGGTTTGAGCCAGCTTTGTTTTGAATTTTGGTCTTTGAATACTGATGCTCAATAATTCAGGAATCTGCCCCTTAATGATTTTTCCATCTTTCGGCTTGCATTTCACAGAGAAATGAATTATTTTTATGAGACAAATTTCATTCTTAGACTGATGCAGCCTCTGAACATCAATATTTCCAGAGAGAGAGAGAGAGAGAGAACCAGGTAGTTACATATTATGGCCTGATACCAAATCTGCATTTTCCGGTTTCAATTTATTTTCCCCCATGCTATTCCCGTGTAACGAATCCCGGATTCGGTTACTTAATAATAAATTCCTTTTTGTTTCACCAAAACCAATCATCATGAAAAAATTAATGACAATAATTTATTCATTATTTCTTTTGTTCAATGGATACAGCCAGAAAAATGATCATTTTTGGAAGAAATTATGTACAAGCCCACATGAGTACCATACCATAGTTGATTCCTTCAATATTTATCTTCACTCGGCATATCCTGATTCAATTCCATCTGATAAAATGAAAAACGTGAAAGATTTTCATCGATTCGTATATTTTTGGGGCAAAAGATTGGGTGAAATAAATGACAGTATTAGCTATAAGCCTTATTCGATGGCAGCAATGGAGAACTCACATTTACCATTTTGTACAGAAACTGATCAGGCACAATGGGAACTGAAAGGCCCATCTGAGATAGAAGGTATGAACCTTGGCCTAGTTGCTCAAGTTTTATATGATCAAAATAATCCAGGAAGTTATGTTTTATCATCTGACCATGGTGGATTATGGAAAAATCAGGAAACCGGACAGACATGGATAAATACAACTGATATTTTGAGGTTTCCAGGGCTATCAGCAACAGAGATAATAAGAAATCCTTTTAATGATTCACATCTTTTTGCATCAACTGGAAGTGGACGGGGAAGCACTGAATTTATATATGGAGGTGGTATTCTTGAATCATATGACAACGGATCGACTTGGAATTATCTTCAAAATTTTCCCTTAAATTACAAGCCTGTCTTGAAAATTATCTATGATCCGAATGATAACTCTGGTGATGAATTAACTTTGTTTGCCATATTTTACGAAGAAGTTTACTATTCAACTGATTCTGGTGAAAGTTGGTCTAAAATGACAAATCAACCTCCAATTTTAGATGTTAATACGCAATTATGCGATATTGAAATAAACAGTAATGGTGAAATCTTTGCTACATCATTTCATCCCTTTAATAGTGGGGCTGGAGGTCAGGTGTTTAGGTGTCAGGATATTAATGGTTCCTGGGAAGACATTTCTCAATTGGAGCCTTTTCTATCAAATCCATTTCAGAAAGCATTGATTTCAAAACCTTATAATGGTAAAGTATTTCTATTAACAGATAGACCAAAGAATCTGATTAATGGTGATCCTCCTATTCGGAGGATTTATAAATCTACAGACAATGGAACAAGTTGGGAAGAGATTTTCACAATGATTCAAACTGGATTCGCTTTAATGGAATATTCCCCTGAAACGAACATAGTATATATTGGGCATAATAATCTATGGATGTTTAAAAATGAGGGAAACTATGATTTGTATTCAGCAAATACAGGACATTGGGATGTAAGAGATATTGATTTTATGGGTGTATATGAAAACTCATATGAGAATATTCTCGTTGCAAACGATGGTGGTATTGCTAAAGTTAGAGTAAATATTAATGACTTGTCAGATACAGATTATGATAATTTGAACGGAAATCACCTGCCAATAGGTAATTTTCTTGGAATAGGAGTTAATAACAATAATTCTGAATTTATTATTGGTGGAGCTGTGCATTGTAATTCATTCAGATATGAGAATGGGAATTGGATACATTTCGATGGTGGTGACGGTGGCGATTCTGAAATAAACCGGCTTGATCCCGATTATTATTATTTCCAGAATAATGGTGGAATGAAATCATGGAATGGAAATAATTTTACCACAATATATTCAAACATGGATGATTGGTTTATCGGGATGGAATATGAGCTGCATCCATTCGACCCTTACCTGGTTTATTTTGGCAGAGCCCAGATTAAAGACTCTGATGGAACCGTTATTATTCCTGCAAAACTCAGAATATGGGATGAAAATAATGATGATTTGACTGTTATAGAAGTTCCATATCCGAATTTTGAAAAAGTTGGTGCAATAGGTATCAACAATGATGATGTAATATTTATGGCAGACTATTCTAATGGTGGAGATGGTGAGGATAGTAGGTTATTAAAATATAATGAAAATGGCGGAGTACCGGAATGGACAGATTTAAGTCTTAAGATGGTACATTACTCTGGAGGCCAATCAGAACCATTGAAAGATATAATCACATGGACATCAAGTGTTCAGGAGATCTTATTTAATCCTGATAATACAAATGAGGTATGGATAAGCATTAGTGGTGTTCGAATGAATAATCAGCAACCTGAGCAAGGAATTCTTCGTGTACTGCATTCAAATAATTGCGGAGAAGAATGGTATGATTACTCTGAAGGCTTGTCAAGCTTCCCGGTTATGGCACTTGAATATCATATGGGATCTAATGGAAGGATATTTGCTGGAACAGATGCAGGTGTTTTCTATAGAGATCCAACAATGGATCAATGGGAATGCTTTTCAAATGGTTTGCCTGTATCTATCATTACCGACCTGGATTATGATCCTTGTAGTAATTATTTATATGCATCAACTTACTCAAGAGCAATTTTCAGAACACCGGTACTTTTCAGTGAATATAATCCTATAATTATTTCTAATGGGGAAAATATAACCTGGGATGATGATAAGAATATTTTTAACGATGTAATAGTACAAAACAATGCAACCCTAACAATTAAGTCAAATGTATATTTCGTTGAAGGTAAGAAAATTATCGTTGAAAGAGGAGGGAATTTAATATTGGATGGAGGAGTGCTGTCAAATTATTGTGGATTATCATGGGATGGAATTGAACTACATGGAAATGCCCTGGAACCCCAAAATTCAGGAAATCAGGGGATGGTAAATATCAGAAATGGAGCAACGATCAAAAATGCAGTTGTTGGTATAAAAACAATAAGAACTGAACCAATTTCCGAAGGTGGTGAAGTAAATTATGCATACACTGGAGGTATTGTTTTAACAAATAGTGCTAATTTTATAAATAACCATATTGCTGTTGAGATGTACCCATACCAGTTTGAAAGCATAAGTTCATTTACCAAAAGTACTTTTAAGGTTAATGATGAAATTATTGGAGATAATTGGGTAAAATATTATGTAAAATTAACAGGTATTGATGGAATAATGTTTAAAGGCAATTCATTCATTGATGAAAGAAATTCTTTGGGTATTTCTCATAATGACAGACCAACAGGAATTCGTGCTGAAAATTCAAGGTTTACAGCTGATCATATTTGTATAGATCAATCTAATCCTTGTCAGCAGTATATTAAAAACAGTTTTATAAATCTTAACTATGGAATAGACGCTGACGGAACAACACTCAAGGAGTCTGTAACAATAATGAATAGTTTATTTGAGGACAATTTCAGAGGAATATATTTGTGCAATATTGACAATGCAACAGTAAACCTGAACCTTTTCAAAAGCACTTCTGGTGTCCATTATTTTCTTGATGAATTTATCGGACTTTACTTAGATGCATGTAATGGATACATGGTTGAAGAAAACACCTTTATTAATTATGAGGATGATTCTGGATATGATTGTATTGGAATCATAGTGAGTTCATCAGGAGAGGATAACAACATGATTTACAATAATTTTATCGATGGTATGACAAAAGGGATCCAGGCACAGTATTGCAATAAAGGGGATAACACCGGTTTGCAATTAAAATGCAATGATATCAGGGCAACAGATATTGATATGATCGATTATGATATCTTTATATCAGGAGAGAATGACGGCGATGGAATAGCAGAGGAACAAGGTGCAAATGGAACAACTGCAAACGTCTCTGCCAATAACCAGTTCAATAACAAAGGAGCATTTGGAACCGATACGGATATAAGAAACGAAAGTGAAACAATAGATTATTATTGGTATCCACCAAATTATAATAATCCTTTCAAACCAAGACCAATTCGTTATTCAAATATTGAACACGTGTGGGAAACTCAATATGGATTACCGTGGACACCAACAGAGGGATGCCCTTCAAATATAACTTCCGGTGGATCATCGGGAGAATTGAGTTCTACGATTTCATCATATACATCAAAGACAGACTCGGTAGCATCTTTAATTCAATCTATTGAGGATGGTGGGAATACTGATGAATTAAATACCGATGTACAAACAAGCACACCTGACCAGTCATATGAAATATACTCCCAACTGATAAATGAATCGCCAGACCTTTCGGATTCGGTGATGGTCAGTTCAATCAAAAAGGAAAATGTACTTTCCAATGCTATGGTCACTGAGATACTTGCAGCCAACCCGCAGGCCCCGAAATCGGATACGATAAACCAGGCCCTTGACGAAAGGATCAATCAATTGTCTGATGAACAAAGGGCAGAGATCAATCAGGGGTTATCACAACTAAGTGAAATAGAAAAGCTAAATTCGTTGAAATATCACTATAATGCAAAAAGGAGCTACTACGTAAATTCTTTACTCCGTTTATATAAAAACGACACGGTTAATCCCAATACTACCGACAGTGTTATTCATATTTTACAAAATGAAGATCGTCTTTATGCAAAATATGCACTGGCTTTTGAATACCTTGCCAGAGAAGACACCACCAGTGTATTGAATACTCTTGACAGTATTGAAACAGTGTTTAATCTTAATTCAAACCAAACAATCCAGCGTGAACTTTATGAAGATTACTTCGGTATCTATTTTGAACAGCTTTCTGATAATGAAACGATATACGAAATTGACTCAAGCCAGAAAGCTGATCTGTATACCATACTTAATTCTGCCACCGGGAAACTTAAGTCTTTGGCCAGGTCATTATTAATAATTACCGATACTTTAACTTATAATGAGCCGGTTCTCCAACCTGATCCTAACAAATCTGCCGAAATTGATATGTCGGGTGATCAGGGATTTTTTAACTATAAGGCTAACAAACTTTTTGTTTATCCCAATCCTGCAAAGAACTATGTTATCATAGAAAGTGAATTGCCTATAATTTATAATAATTCATATCTTGTTATTTATGATATAACGGGAACGATGATCAATAAAATAAAAATTGACAGTCATGTCACCAGAAAGATAATCAATACTGATGAATTCAGTTCAGGGCAGTATATTGTTTCACTGCTTGTTAATGATAAGACAGAAGAAAGCGTAAAATTTACTATTACAAAGTAAAATTGGATAATAGATGATACGGATAGTATATACATCGGTTTTAATTTGTACAATATATTTCAGTATTGGACAAAATAGATGGGAACAAGTATATGGCTTGTCTAACAAAAATGAATATATCGAAGATATAGCTGAATGTTACGATAGGGGATATTTTGTAATTAGTAGCCAGGGTGAAGATGAACATAGTTTAGGGTGGGGAATTAAAACCGATATAAATGGAAATATATTATGGGAAAGGATAATAGGAGGAAACAGCTTTGATTTTTTTCCACGCGCAGCATTGAATTATTTTGGTAA
The DNA here is from genome assembly GCA_964468645.1 of uncultured Bacteroidales bacterium. Classification (GTDB taxonomy): domain Bacteria; phylum Bacteroidota; class Bacteroidia; order Bacteroidales; family JAIOZK01; genus JAIOZK01. The sequence goes on along the minus strand of CAYXUU010000006.1, from coordinate 90,185 downwards.
CATGATACTGGTTGGAGTGTATAGAGATGAAGTATTATCAAATAGCGGAATAGTTTTAAAACTGGATAGTTGTGGGGAAAAACAATGGTGCAGTGTATACACTACAGATTTATATTATTCTGTAAGATTTTCTGATGTAGTATTGCTTGATAATTCGGATATACTCGTTTTAGCAAAGTTGAGTTCATTTGATTTGAATAAACAAATTTTTCTATTCTATTTTGATCGTTATGGTGATTTAATCTGGTACAAAGCTTATGCAACCAGTGATGATCACCCCCAGATAGGTGTTGCAACCTGCAAGGATATCATTGCTGTTGATAATGGCTTTATCCTTTCAGGTTTTTGTTATTGGTTATACCCTGGTGGCACATACTATTACCTGCAACCACTAATTATAAAAGTCGACTCTTTATTTAACGAGGAATGGATACTGCCCTACGGAGCAAACGACTCTATATTGGGCGAAGCATATGGCACAATACAACTTAGTAGTAATGAGTTTATGTCTTACGGGTTTGCTTATCACTGGGATAGTGCGGGCACCCCATCTGATCAGGCATGGTTAATGCGATATGATACGGAGGGTTCTGAAACAGTTAGTACAATAATTCCTAACAATGCCATAGAGCCACCTACCCGGGCAAATATTATTTATGATGCAGTAAAGTTAAATGATACTACTTTTATTGCTGCCAGTTACTTCGGGCCGGAATACAATGAAGAAAACCCCCGTGGCGAATATTTGTTTGATTTAAATGGTAACATCTCCAATCCCAAATCACACGAAGGGACAACTATCAAAACTATGGTACGTGAAACATCCGATGGAAATTACTTATTCGGGACAGGCATGAGGATTGATGACAACTATGATATCATGCTATACAAACTAAATGACAGCCTGGAATCTGTTCCATATGTTACCAACCAGTACACCTATGACAGCCTTTGCCCGCATCCCATACAATCCGATACCATCAGCCTGGAAGATTGTATGTTGATTGTAGATATTGATGATATCCCCGGCCCGGAGGAATACTACGCCAGGTTATGGACAATTCCGCTTAAAACCTATCCCAACCCGGCAAAGGAAAAAATCTTTTTTAAACTGGAAAACACGCAACACCACAAAAACATTAACCTGCAATGCTATGATATTTTTGGCCGGTTAATACATGAACAGGAGATACTAACCGGGCAATTGGAAACAGAAATAAACATTGCCTTGTGGCGGATAGGGCTGTATGTTGTTGTGGTGAGGAGTGAGAGGAAGGTAATGGGGAAGTGTAAGTTTGTGGTACAATAAACAGGGTTGCCAACTCTATAATGTTGGCAACCCAATTGAGAATTACTGTTCAGGCCAATACATTGTTTCCCTGCTTATTAATAATAAGATAGAAGAAAGTGTAAAATTCACGATTACTAGGTAAATTGAATAATAAATGGTACGGGCACTTCTAACAACGGTTTTACTTAGCGTAATATATTTATGCATAGGACAAAGCAGGTGGGAACAAGTATATGGTTTGTATAATAAAGATGAGCAGATCAGGGATGTAGTGGAATGTTATGATCATGGATGTTTCACTATCAGCGGTCAAGTCCAGGATGAATCTGGATGGGGGATTAAAACAGATATAAATGGTAATGTTTTATGGGAAAAATATATAGGAGGTGGTAGTTTTGTGTTTTCTCCATGGTCAGTTTTGCATGATCATGGTTCTTTAGTGATTGTCGGTGTTTATAGAAATGAAAATTTATCAAATAGCGGAATAATTATTAAATTGGACAGTTGTGGGGAAAAGCAATGGTGTAATGTATATACTACAGACTTATTTCTCACCACATGGTTTTATGATGCAGTTTTGCTTGATAATTCAGATATGCTCGTATTAGCAAAATTAAAATCATATGATCAGATTAAACAAATATTTTTATTCTATTTTAACCGCCATGGTGAATTGCTTTGGACTAAACCTTTTGCAACCAAGGATGATTACCAACAGATTGGCGCGGCGAGGTGTACTGATATCATAGCTGTTGATAATGGTTTTATCCTTTCAGGTTGGTGTTATTGGCTTTATCCCGGCGGTACATACTTATACCTGCAACCACTAATTATAAAAGTCGACTCTTTATTTAACGAGGAATGGATACTGCCCTACGGAGCAAACGACTCTATATTGGGCGAAGCATATGGCACAATACAACTTAGTAGTAATGAGTTTATGTCTTACGGGTTTGCTTATCACTGGGATAGTGCGGGCACCCCATCTGATCAGGCATGGTTAATGCGATATGATACGGAGGGTTCTGAAACAGTTAGTACAATAATTCCTAACAATGCCATAGAGCCACCTACCCGGGCAAATATTATTTATGATGCAGTAAAGTTAAATGATACTACTTTTATTGCTGCCAGTTACTTCGGGCCGGAATACAATGAAGAAAACCCCCGTGGCGAATATTTGTTTGATTTAAATGGTAACATCTCCAATCCCAAATCACACGAAGGGACAACTATCAAAACTATGGTACGTGAAACATCTGACGGAAACTATTTATTCGGAACAGGCATAAGGATTGATGACAACTATGATATCATGCTTTACAAGCTGAATGACAGCCTGGAGTCTGTTCCCTATGATACCAACCAGTATACTTATGACAGCCTTTGCCCGTACCTTATACAATCCGATACCATCAGCCTGGAAGATTGCATGCTGATCGTAAATATTGATGATATACCCGGCCCGGAAGAATACTACGCCAGGCAAAGAACAATTCCTATAAAAGCCTATCCCAACCCGGCAAGTGATAAGATCTTCTTTGAACTGGAAAACACACAATATCATAGCAATATTAAGCTTTACTGTTATAATATTTTTGGAAGGCTGATTATCGAGCAAAAGATATTAACCGGGCAGTTTGAAGCAAAAACAGAGGTTACTTCCTTGAGGAAAGGGATGTATGTTGCTGTTGTAAGAGCTAACGGTAAGATCCTGGGGAGATGTAAGTTTGTTGTGAATTAAGCATATACGACAAAAGGGGAAAACAAATTTCCTGATCTTGCAAATCAGAATCTCAACGACAAACAGCTCAATCCTCCATCCAGTTTTCTGAATTCGGATACGTCAATTTCGATGGTTTTGTACCCGGCAGATTCAATGAGGTTCTTTGTTTTGGGATATCCGGAAGGAATAAGGACAACATCATTGATCCAGACACAGTTGGCGGCATAAGCTTCATCAGGATCGACTTTCAGGATGTTGAACCTGCTGAATTCCGTATGATCAGAAAATTCACCTGCAACAACAAGGTTATTATTTTCAAGATAAGAAAGACCTGTTTTGAGATGCAAAACATTTTTGAGCATGATGGTCGAAGCTGTCATGCCATACTTTTTAAGTATTGTTGCAAGTTGTTTCGCCCCTTCCGGATTTGTTCGTTCTGAAATCCCAATATAATAGTGATTGCCAACCATCATCACATCCCCTGCCTCCAGTTTGCCTGGAGCTTTGATGTATTCAATCTTATCGTAGAATTCTGATACTACCGGGACAATTGATTTTATCTCGCCTATTCTTGAATAAGCTCCCGGATTTGTAACAACAGCGCAATGAGGGGTAAGCAAAGCCGTATCTTCAATAAATACAGAATCGGGAAGTTGCTCATCTTCGGCAAGAACGGTTACTTCCAAACCACTAAGCTCCAGTGCCCTGATGTATTGCTGATGCTGATCGATCGCCAGGCTGTAATCGGGTACACCCAGGTTCGCTGTGGTCAATCCATTGACCATTTTCCTGCAGGGTTTTCGTACGATGGCTTTTGAGAATTTCATACTTTTAAAAATATTCATCGGATGACTTGATAATTAATCATTGGTTTGATATCAAATTTATAACCACCTTGCAAAATGTAGTCATCCAATGAATAACTACTGGTAAAGAAAAAACCTTATCTCATGTGGTTTAAAAACTAACGACTCCTTAATCTTATCCTGATTATTTCCCTCTGCATCACAGGAAAAAATTTCTCCCGGTCTTATGATCCAATTAAGTTTTTGATTTTGATCACTTGAATTGTATAGCTTTATTAGTGTTTCTCCTGAAGGAAAAATTATTTCCGCCGCAAATATGATAATCCCATTGTCCTCTATTTTAAAATCAGGATTAATAGGAGTTTGATTTTTTGTAACCGGCACAACAATCAATGGTTGCCTGCTTTCTATCCCTTTCTTTTCGGAAACAACGGCATCAAATTCATGATGAGGGATCATTGAATACCTGAAGGATACCGGCCCTTCCTGGGCAGCAAGGTAATTGGTTTCCCAGTAGTTATTCATGACATAGGAATAAACTGTCTGTGTTGGAAGGATCGAATCCTGCCAGCCATAAACAGTGGGATCGCATGTGATTGTTCCCGGTTCCATCAATGGTGCATCGGGTAATGTTAAGGTTACACCATAATCACTATTTGAAACATCAACATAGTATTCTGCCGTGAAATGATTTTTGTTGGAACCCGGCAATTGATCATATTCCAGACCTACTAATCCAAAAGCCAGATCATAACGGATCAGTCCGTCAGGGACATTAAAAGGAAAAGCAAAATGAACACCTTCGGGATCGTAGATCTTTAGTTTGTGTATATTGTTCGTCAGATCGATTCTATCAATACCATTATAAAGACAAATTTCCCGTTCAAGGGTAACCGCACCAGGAGCAGCAGATTCAATTACAAGTGATGCCATGACGGGGCCATTTTCCCTGATTCTGATATTTACCTTTTCATTGGTAAGTGCATTTTTTGGATTTCTGCCCTCAACATAGAAGTATTGATTCAATCCAGTACCATCGGTGAGGTTCACCAGATCAGTATCATATTCCTTCCATATCAACTTTTCAATATAACCATTATCTTCATTGATTGTTATCCTGAAAAATTCATTTTCAACAACATTGTTATTGATTGTAAATGGAGTCCGGAATCCCTGTCCCCTGTCAGAAATCTTATAGATCCTTGAACCCATCGAAGGTATATTTTTAGCAAGAAAAGCGATTCTGCCATCTGCCATTATCTGTGACGGAACTGAATTGCCTTTATTATCAATAATAAATGCACTTCCCAGTTTGTATTCATTCGATAAATACACCACATCCGATCGTAGCCATGATGAAGTATTGATCACTTCAATGGCTTCGACATATTCCTCCTTTGATGTCCTTTTGTCGAGTATATCGAATATAATTTGCTTTGATGATTTTTCAGCATCCAGCACAAATTGTTTCTTAACATCCCATTGTTGTAGAGTAAACTCAGCATCCGGCTCTGATATGGAGTTCCATGATCCCCAGGTATGCTCATCAAATAATAATACATTTTCCCAGGCCTCTTCAAAATCATCTCCCGGATAATCAACGTCAGGTAATATTGTTGCCAGCGTTTGGGACTGAACCAGCCTGGAAGCGCTTTCCCTGTTTATTTTTGTTTCCCTTGCTGAAGAAATGGCCCCGTCTTCCCAGTATGCTGTGATATCCCCCTGCAGGGAAGGCAGTTGATCACCGTAATGTTCCTCAAATGTACCGAAGGCTTCCGACATGGTAGAGATCATGATCTTTGGTGTAACATATTTTTCATTCCAGGCTTTTACCAGGTCAGGTAAAACCTCATGTGGCGGGCCGTTATCCGATCCGATTGAATATCGCAAAACAGTGATGTCGTAAGGATAATCATTTTCTTCCAGCCAGTTCAGGTATGGAAAGACCTTATGCTCACTCAGCACCTCTTCAATTTTTCCAAAACCAAGTCCGGTATGGAACAGGGAATATCCTTGCTGATGTACCCATGCCAGTATTTTCTCTTCACCTGAAGGGGAAACCCAGTAAAACGGCCTGTCACCAAGATCATTGATAACTGATCCAATACGATGACCAGTATTGGTTCCCATAGAGAAATATTTAACACCCCTGCTTGCCAGTACCGGAACGAGCCCCCATGTCCATCCCGGAATATCTGTGATCATGGCCGATTGAAGCTTAACACCTGCATCATTTGTGATTTTCCAGGAATCCTCGGTTAATTCAAATAACTCCTCACTGTTACATAATGCTGTGAGTTCATTGGCATAAAGAGCATTCATCTCGATCCATCCTTTCTGCATGGCTTCCTGAAACTCTTCAAGTTGCTCTGATGAAGCATTTTCAAGATAAGAATCTATGGGCCAGACTACTTCTATATTCCATTTAAACCTGGCGCCTTCAGGATAGTTTTGAGTTTTACGTGCCAGGTCAATTGCTTTTTCAAGATGCTCCATCTGTATCCTTTTCACATCCTCCTGAACATGGGTATAACCGATATCAACATGCGAATGGTGAACCAGGTTAATAGTCCGCTGTTTTACAGGTTTTAATGTGATCTCTTCATCATAAAGGACTTCTCCCCCTATGGTTGCATAAGCAGGATATGCCATTTCCATCCTTATTTCCGGAATATCAATATAATGAACATTGTAGCCAAATTTAAGCTCCTTGCTGAATTCGTATGGTCCGATTATTATGCCAGCATGTACAGGTTCACCAAAATATGCAATCTCAGTCTTTAATACCTGGGTGTTGCCATTATCATCTTTTTTCAGGGCATTTTCAGCTTTGATCTTAATACTGTTGTGGGTTTTATATTTGAATACCATAAACCAGGTACGGCTGCCCATGTTGTCACCACTTACCTTAATCCTGATCGATTCTCCGCTTTCTTGAAAATCCCGATCCAGGTTCAGGATCAGATATCCCATCAGGTCTCCATATTTATCTACATCTGAAGTAATAAATGACAGATTTGAATTACCAGGTCCGTACCAGGTAAGTTTCTTATTTAGGGTATCAAGTGGTGACGAGATCGTAAAATATTTTTTATCATTAATAAATACATCCCAGCTGTGTGGATCTTCAGGATTTACATCAAGACCGGCAAGCATGAGAAACCTGATCTTGTCATGGTTATAATCAACAGGGATGTTTTCGGTTTCCCATTCGATATATTGATCGGAAGATTCCGAACGTATAAGCATAGCGAATTTTGCATCGGGTTGGGGTGCATGGTAAGAGAAATCTTCACCACGTATTGTTTTGCTGTATCCAGACAAATAATTCTGTGATAATGAATTATAGCCCGATATTAAAAACAATAATGACCATATTGAAATTCGAATCAAGCGTTTCATTTCAATTCAGTTTTCAGGGATTTAGCAAGGTTGATAACCATGCTGAATAGCTCATTGAATTTTGCTTATTCAGATAATCTGCCTGTATATCCTTAGAATATTGTTTTACGATTTCACTAAATTCTGCTGAAAGATCTGGTTGTTCTCCAAAGGCTTCAAAAGCTATGGTCCACCACTGACCACTATGGCCATCTACGTTCACGCCGGTCAGTTCCCATAAACAAACCAGATTATTTGCAAGAATACGTTTCAACCATCTTTCTTTGGCCACCTTTACCAGGTTTCCCTGATCATTAAATATTGTTCCGCTTTTATGTATCTCCGCCAGTATAAAGCTCCATTTACACCAGGTATCCACATGACCCTCGCAAGCGGCAGAAAAACTTTGCATCCCCAACTCACCAGTTCTTTTCTTAATCTCGATCCGGCCTTCCCTGAGTTTTACACCCTGTGACTCATCCGTCAGCATCCTGAGGTAATGATCGGTTCTGGCAGCTTGCTTCAGAGATTCCTCACCGGAATTGTCATACCATATCTGTATCTCTTCCGGGATTTTTCCCTTGATAAACCACCGTGTTTCTATGGTATGGAATATTTGCATCAGCTAACTTTAACCTACATGATAAACATACAATTAATTATATGAAGCACCAAAATTCAACGACTAAAATTCGAAACATAGTCAGCAGTACGGGTGTTTTAGTCATTTGAATTTAAGGTTTGGAATTTATTTGTTTTTTGGAATTTGAGATTTGGGATTTTATGTATAATTCTATACTGTTTAAGGTTGCCAACCTTTTAAAGGTTGGCAACCTTAATGCCAACTCAAATGCTAAATCTCCATGCACAAAACCACTCCTCCGGATGTGGATCGGGTGGACACCCTATACATTCTGTTTTAATCCTTGAATCTATTGCTTCGGCAAATGTTGAATATTCTACCAGTCCGCCTGATTTGCAGGGATAGTCATCAAGGCTTTTTCTCTTTCTTGAATTCTGCACCCTGCACTCGTTCATCCTGAAAATAAAGCTATCTGGTGAATCATCTTCAATGCTCTGTATATTTATGGTAGCATAAAGCCTGAAATTCAGGGCCTTTTTCAAACCTTCAAGGCCAGGATTCTCGGGCAATTCAAGAAATCTTTTTATCGACCATGCTTCAAAAGGTGAGAACTGGGCCCAGCTGCTGTCGTTGCATCGCTTTGCATCGTTCATCCCTTTTGTAAATTCCACCGCCTGAAACCAAACTCCATCGTTGGCAAGCCAGTTGACGGCAACGGCATTTTTAAGTTCCTCCAGTTTTTCATCCGACAGGCTTAACAACGACTCCGGAATACCTCCCTCCATTCCAAAATCCAGCACTTTTCCCAATCGTTTCATCTGGATATCATAGCTCCGTTTCAAAGCCTCCTGCATAGTATCCAGTGCTTTCTCCCTACCAAACTGATGCTGAACTTCACCAAACCATATTGCATAATGCATGATAGTACGGTGCCAGTAATCAAGTATTAATCTGATAGTTTGCCCTTTGTTCAGGTCTTCCTGTGTAATAATCTCATTATTCATTTATTAAAATATTATTGGCAATTGTGAATGCCCTGTTTAATTCATCTTTATTTAAGCTGTAACTTATATGTTTATCATCCAGGTAACTCAGAAGCTTGCTTGTATCAAGGTTACTGAGAAGTTCTTTTCCGGTCATGGGGCAACCCCCCACCCCACCAAGGACTGTATCAAATCTCCTGCAACCTGATCGGTAAGCTGCATCAACCTTATCGTACCAATCCTCTTTTGTTGCATGCAGATGAAGGCCGTACTCAACATCGGGATAACAGGTAATCAATTGATTATAAACATTTTCAATTTTTTCAGTTGTTGCCTCCCCTGTGATGTCAGACAAAGGGATAATCCTTGACCCCAGTTCATAAAGCCGGCCGGCCCAATCCACAACCATATCAATACTCCAGTCGTCTCCATAAGGATTACCAAAGCCCATGGTGATGTAAACAATCAGCTTTTTACTACACTTATCACATAATTCCATTATCTTGTGAATAGCACGGAAAGACCGGGTAAAATCACTGTTGATATTTCGTTTCAAAAAAGTTGGCGAAGCTGAGAATGGAAAAAGTAAATAATCGATACACTGGAAATTTACTGCTTTATCAGCCCCTTTTTCATTGGCGACCAGCACCATTATTTTCGAATTTGTTCCGGCCGTATCGATACCATGAATTACTTCTTCGGTATCTGCAAGCTGTGGAATACTTTTCGCCGAAATAAAACTCCCTATTTCCACTGTATCAAATCCAACTTTCAGCAGGGTATTGATGTAATCTATTTTTACAGTGGTCGGAATACTCCTGTCAAGTCCCTGCCATCCATCACGGGGTGTTTCGATGATCTTTACCTTAGTCATAAATAATACTGCATCAAAGGTAAGGTCATTCGCTAAAGCAACAAAATTTATTGGACGATTGTCGATTTTCGACGTGCGATTTGGTGATTGACCTTCCAGAATCTGACAATCCATTAAAAGGGACGGATTCCAAGTCTAAACAGGCTTGCCAATCCTACCTCCGTCAGGGCTGGTAACCCTTGCAATTTGTGGGCTGAAGACTGTGGACTGCGGACTGAATTCTACTTCCTTCCTGAAAGCTCTTTAGGGATTCTTCCGTTTCTTATTGTTTCAGACCGCAATTTTCTGCCCACGATTTTTTCAACCATAGTGCCAATTTCAAGCACTTTATCTACATCGAGGCCGGTATCAATTCCCATTTCATCCATCATCACGACCATATCTTCGGTACATACCAATCCAACATCCAGTGGATCTTTATAATAGTATTTTCCTGTACCTGAAACAGGAACGCCATCAACAAAATTTGCAGGCTGGCCACCCGTACCTCCCATAGTAGATTCATAATTGGTTATTCCGGCCTGAAGTGCAGCCAGAACGTTGGCATTGCCCCATCCTCTTGTAACATGGAAGTGTGCAATATGCTTTTCAGGTTTAGGGATAGAATCCAGAAGCATGGAGAAATATTTATAAACCCTGTCGGGTGATGCAGAACCATCATGGTCGGCATGTTCAATATCATCGGCACCTATATCAAGCCAGCGCTGTGTAAAATCTATCGCTTTCTTCATATCGGTAGGGCCTTCGATAGGACAACCCCAGATAGTACTTACAGTACCATTAACCAAAATTCCGGCATCATGACATTTCGGGATATATTCCTCACACATTTTGAAATATTCATTGATGGTAAGACCAGAATTCACTTTCTGATGCGACTCACTGGTTGATACCATAACGAGGACCCTGTCGGGGCCGTAACCATCTTTCTTGGCCTGAATCGCCCTGTCGATCGATCGTTCACGAATTGTAATTGCAGTCAGGGTAACATCATCAAGCATATGTCCTACCTTCCTGCTTTTATAAAGCCTTTTCATCAAATCATCAGCATCCTTAAACTGAGGCATACCCCGGGGATTTCCGAAATTTGTTGTTTCAATATGCCTGAATCCAGCTAAAATTAACTGCTCTGCTAACCATAGTTTAGCCTCTGTCGGGATGAATTTCTCTTCGTGTTGAAAACCGTCTCTGACGGTTATATCACCAATTTTAACTTTTTTTGGATAATTCATAGTTGGTTGGTTTTATTTATATCAATTTTATATAAGATGTTGAGTAACCGCTAAATTATACAAAAATTCAAAATAACTGAAAGTAAATTAAGTCGTTCGGGCAAAGATTAACTTTTTCATAACGGTTTTAAATTACCTGGCATAATACCCAACGATGCTATCATATAGGTCTTAAAAGCTAAAAAATTAGTATAATTGCAAGAGAAATATGAACTTAGGTTATTGTTTCTACCTTTTAAGTCCTTTGTCAATTAGTAAAAAATATAGTATAAATTAAAATTCTATTATCGTGTTTAAAATAGAATCAAAGATTGATGTTAATTCTGATGAATTCAGAAAAAACAGGGAAGAGTACCTGAAGCTATTGAAGAAATATAAAACCATCCATCGCAAGATCACCCAGGGAGGTCCTGAAAAAGCGATCGCCAAACATAAAAACCGTGGTAAATTACTTGCCCGCGAACGTGTAGAAAAGCTTATCGATCCCAATACCCCTTTCCTAGAATTATCACCACTCGCCGCCTATGAGATGATGAATAATGAGCATCCATCTGCAGGTATCGTTACAGGCATAGGAATTATACATGGCCGTGAAACTGTGATCATTGCCAATGATGCCACAGTAAAGGGTGGAACATATATCAAGGAAACCATTAAGAAACATCTCAGGGCACAGGAAATAGCTATGGATAATCATCTTCCCTGTGTTTATATGGTCGATTCAGGTGGGGTATTTTTACCAGAGCAGGCCAATGTATTTCCTGACAGGGATCATTTCGGTCGGTTCTTCTATAACCAGGCCGTACTTTCATCGATGGGAATACCACAGATCGCCATCGTTATGGGTTCATGTACTGCAGGTGGAGCTTATGTTCCCGCCATGAGTGATGAAACCATTATCGTAAAGAAACAGGGAACAATTTTCCTTGGGGGCCCACCGCTGGTTAAGGCCGCCACAGGCGAGGTCGTTACCCCTGAAGAACTTGGGGGGGCCGATGTACATACTGCCATTTCAGGAGTTGCAGACCATTATGCTGAAAATGATACGCATGCATTACAAATCTGCAGAAATATTTTTCAAAACCTTGACAAGAAAAAAACACAGGTACTTGACCTTCAACCTATAGAAGAGCCTGCTTACGATCCGGAAGAATTGTATGGGATTGCACCTGTGGATCTGAAAAAACAGGTAGATCCCCATGAAGTTATCGCAAGAATAGTTGATGGCAGTAAATTTCATGAATTCAAGGAAAGATATGGCAAAACCCTTGTTACCGGATTTGCTCATATAATGGGATTTCCGGTTGGTATTCTTGCTAATAATGGCGTACTGTTTTCTGAATCAGCCTTAAAAGGATCTCATTTTATAGAGTTATGCTGTAACAGAAGGATTCCGCTATTATTCCTGCAGAACATTACCGGATTTATTGTAGGTAAAGATTTTGAGCGTGGTGGAATTGCCAAAGACGGTGCCAAACTGGTGCATGCTGTTGCCAATGCCAATGTACCTAAGATTACTATGATTTTTGGCGGATCGTTCGGTGCCGGTAATTATGGTATGGCAGGCCGGGCTTACAGCCCAAGGTTCCTTTTTATGTGGCCCAATGCAAAAATCTCAGTTATGGGTGGTATGCAGGCAGCCGGAGTATTAACAACCGTTAAGGAAGATCAATACAAAGCAAGAGGACAGGAAATGCCGGCTGAAGAAAAAGAAAAGCTGAGAAAATCCATTATCGACAAATACGACTTTGAAGGATCAGCTTATTACAGTACAGCAAGACTATGGGATGATGGAATTGTAGATCCGGCAGATACCAGAAATATCCTGGCATTGAGTATTGCTGCTTCATTGAATAATTCATTTGATGATCCTAAATTCGGAGTATTCAGAATGTAAAACATAATAATAAAAATAACAAATGACAAGCACCAAAATCCAAATAATATCCAATATCAAGTACACAATGACCAAAACCAGTTACTTGTGTAGGTTTGGAATTTCGGTCATTGGATTTTGGAAATTATTTGTTATTTGAAAATTGGGATTTGGAATTTAACAGATATGTTTAAACGGTTATGACTAATTATAATAATATAGAACTTGAAATCAACGATGGCATCGGTATCGTCTGGTTAAATCGTCCTGACAAACACAATGCAATGAATGCAGAAATGATCGGGGAGATCATTGAATGTTTTGAGATGATCAATGAGATGAGTGATATTCGCATTGCCATACTCAGGGGTCGGGGCAAATCGTTTTGCGCTGGGGCTGATCTGAATTATATGAAAGGCATTGCTGAATTTGGTTATGATGAAAATTATAACGACAGCCTTAAACTTGCCAGGTGTTTTAACGCGATCTATACCTGTAAAAAACCTACCATTGCCATCATTCACGGTGCAGCTATCGGAGGTGCCAATGGTTTACTGGCTGCCTGTGATTTTGTTTATTGTACTGACGACACCAAATTTGCGTTTGCTGAGGTTAAACTGGGAATTGCCCCTGCTACGATATCCCCCTATGTTGTGAAAAGAATCGGTGAATATGGAGCCCGTGATCTCATGCTTACCGGGAGAAGGTTCCTTGGTGAGGAAGCGGCAAAATTCGGACTGGCCAATCAGGCTGTTCCGGCAGATCAGCTTGACGATGTTGCAGAACAGACTATTAAATACCTCCGCACCAGTGGACCACAGGCCGTATCTGCTTGTAAGCATTTAATTTACGACCTGTTTAATAACTGGAGTTTTGAAGATTCCCTGAATAATTCGGCTGACCTGATTGCCAGGTTAAGGGCATCGGATGAAGGGCAGGAAGGGATGGCTTCATTTTTAGAGAAAAGAAAACCAAACTGGGTAAATTAAAATATAATACCTGATAAGTTGATAAACTTATTTCTATTAAAGGAAATTAAAAAGTAACTCAAGAACAGATACATAATGGCTAAGAAACAAATAAAATTCAGTCTCATCTACCGTGATATGTGGCAATCATCGGGCAAGTATCAGCCACGTGTTGATCAGCTTACACAGATTGCACCTGTCATTATTGATATGGGATGTTTTGCAAGAGTTGAAACCAATGGTGGTGCTTTTGAACAGGTCAATTTGCTTTTTGGCGAAAATCCGAATAAATCGGTCAGGGAATGGACAAAACCATTCAACGAAGTTGGTATAAAAACGCATATGCTCGAAAGGGCCCTGAACGGAATCAGGATGTTTCCGGTGCCGGCCGATGTTCGTAAACTGATGTACAAGGTGAAAAACGCGCAGGGGACAAACATTGCCAGATCATTCTGCGGACTTAACGATCATAGAAATCTTGAATTGTCGATCAAGTATGCCAAAGAAGCCGGTATGATATCACAGGCATCCCTTTGCATTACACATTCAGATATTCACACTGTTAATTACTTCATGGATATCGTTGATCATGCTGTTGAATACGGAACAGATGAGATCTGTTTAAAAGATATGGCAGGGATAGGGCGGCCTGTTATGCTTGGAAAACTAGTCAAGGCCATTAAAACAAAATACCCACATATCGTGGTACAATATCACGGACATTCAGGTCCTGGATTCTCTGTTGCTTCCATGCTCGAAGTTGCCAAAGCAGGAGCTGATTATGTAGATGTTGCCATGGAACCGCTGAGCTGGGGTATGGTACATCCCGATGTGATTACCATCAGGTGGATGTTAAAAGATGCTGGCTTTGAAGTCCCCGACATTAATATGAAAGCTTACATGGAAGGCCGACGCCTGACTCAGCGTTTTATTGATGACTTTCTGGGATTGTACATCAATCCTAAAAACAGATTTATGTCTTCCCTGATGATTGATTCAGGTCTGCCTGGCGGAATGATGGGTAGTTTGATGGCTGACCTCAAGGGTGTTCAACAGGGTATCAACCTGAGTTTGAAAACAGCAGGAAAATCCGAACTGTCAGAGGATGAACTGTTGGTGAAGTTATTTGATGAAGTAGCCTATGTATGGCCCAAACTTGGATATCCTCCACTTGTAACCCCATTCAGCCAGTATGTTAAAAATGTGGCACTGTTGAATATTGTTCAAATGACCAAAGGCGAAGAGCGGTATTCAATGATGGATGATAATACCTGGAATATGATCCTTGGCAGGGCAGGAAAATTACCCGGTCCGCTGGCACCCGAGATCATCGAACTGGCAGAAAAACAGGGCAGGGAATTCTATACAGGAAAACCACAGGATTTATATCCTGATGAACTTGATAAATACCGGAAAGAAATGCAGGGGAATGGATGGGAAACCGGTGAGGACGACGAAGAATTACTTGAATTTGCCATGCATGAAACCCAATACAGGGATTATAAATCGGGCCTTGCAAAGAAACGTTTTGAACAGGAGGTTGAAAAGTTAAGAGCCCAGGAAGAAAGTCCATCAACAACAAAAACACAAGTAGCCGTGAATGATAAAAAAACACCAAACAGAAAATCATACAACAAGGATAAAGTAAAATATCCTGTTGCAATGATCGCTTACCTGACCTATTCACTCAACAGTCAGCTTCTGGAAGAAGAACAGCCTAAAGACAAACATGATGTCTGGACCCGTATAGGATTCTGGAGAAATCTGATGAAGATCGTTGTTACCTACGACAATAAAGAATATCCTGTTTATATAAACAAATCGAGGAAAAAGAGTTACGTGTTTGAAATTGAAGATAAGGATTATGAGGTTGAGTTTAAATATGTTGGTCTCGGCGAAATTGATTTCAAAATTGGTGACAAAACTTATTACGCCAAATTCTCCAAAGGTTCTGAAGGGCTTACAAAGGTTACAATCAATGATATTGATTTTGAACTGAAGCGTAACGACCTTCTTGATTCTGATGCTGTTGCCCAGGCAGGGGATGATGCAGGTGGTGAAGAGGGTGATAACATTATAGCACCAATTCCTGGAAGGATATTTAAGATCAATGCAAAAGAGGGGAATACAGCCAAGAAAGGCGAGGTACTGATGGTAATAGAAGCCATGAAGATGGAAAATAACATTGTTGCCAACAAGGAGGTCCTTATCAAAAAGATCCTTGTATCGCTCGATGAAATGGTTGATGCCGGTACACCTTTATTCGAAATCGAATAGGTCTTCGCTGTTTATTACTCATCGGATGACTTCTGTTCGCAAGGTTCAGAATATCAAAGATATTTCAATATGTTCTCCAGATTATAGTCATCCGATGAATTGCAACAATATAGCAGACTGGTTTACAGTCATAGGATTTAAAGTCAAAGAATTGAACAAGCAAGCATAAATTAAAGATACAATGAACTTTGAATTAAGTGAAGATCATCAAATGATCCGCGAATCCGTCAGGGATTTTGCAGAAAGGGAAATTAAACCAAGGGCACCCGAATTAGATGAAAAAGCAGAGTTTTCCTATGAGCTCACCAGGATGATGGGTGAAATGGGCTTATTTGGCATGTACCTGCCTGAACAATATGGAGGTCAGGGAATGGATTACCTATCCTATATTATAGCTGTTGAAGAGATCGCCCGTATTGATGGCTCTCAGGCAGCCACACTGGCAGCTCATAATTCGCTGGGAATTGGACCCCTTTATTACTACGGCAACGAGGAACAAAGGATGAAATACCTGCCCCAATTATGTACCGGTGAAGCACTATGGGGTTTCGGATTGACAGAACCGGATGCCGGGTCCGATTCAAGAGGGACAAAAACCAAGGCTTACCTTGAAGGCAATGAATGGGTGATCAATGGCTCCAAGATTTTTATAACCAACGGATCTGCAGACATCAACATCGGATCAACTGTACAATCTGTAACGGGGGAAAAGGATGGAAGGAAAGAATTCACCTGTCTGATTGTTGATAAAGGCACTCCTGGATTTAAACAGGTGGCCATGCATGGAAAAATGATGTGGCGGGCTTCCGATACGGCTGAATTGTATTTTGATGATTGCCGGGTGCCGGAGGATCATATTCTTGGCAAAATCGGTGAAGGATCCAAGATCATGCTCAGCACCCTCGACAGCGGCCGGCTTTCGATTGCCGCCATGGGATTGGGATGCGCCCAGGGCGCTTTTGAACTGGCACTGGCCTATTCGCAGGAAAGAAAACAATTTGGAAAACCCATCTGTAAATTCCAGGTTAATTCCTTCAAACTGGCTGATATGGCCACTAAAATCGAACTCGCAAGAAACCTCCTGTACAAAGCCTGCTGGCTTAAAGACAATGGTAAACCATTTGGTAAGGAAGCAGCAATGTCGAAATTGTATTGTTCTGAAATTGCCAGGGAAGTTGCCGATGAGGCTGTACAGTTACATGGAGGATACGGCTTGATGAAAGATTATGATGTTGAACGATTTTACCGCGACCAGCGACTGTTGCAGATTGGTGAAGGGACTTCGGAAATACAAAGGCTGGTTATTTCACGTTATATAGGTTGCTGATCAACCTGCTTTCAAAGGGTATTGATATTACATTTTGACATGTTCAATTGCTTAATTGTTCTATTGTTGTTTTATCTGGTGTTTTTAACAATCGAACATTGCTATGACCAAATTTTCCCACCATAATAGAATATAAAAACTCCTAAAAAGAATTAAAACACATGGTCGAAGTTAGTATTATTGATTACTAATTTATTTGATTGTAATACAATTGCAGGAGGAAAATCTTTCTCTTTTAATAAACTCGATCTTATATATTTAAGTCCCACACCAACAGAGATGGTTTTGCTAAAAGTCTTGTTATAAATAATTGACACACAACATTCACCTGCATGTGCAAGATATCCTGGTGATCCAGGTTTAATCTTAAACCATACCTCCCCAAGATTGAAACAGGTGAAATTTACACCCATTTAATTTTGATCATTGATGCTATAACATCCATTAAAACTCAATAAATGAATTAGCCGTACCCAGCACGGTAATTTTTTAAAAATCCCGAATAGCCCGAACGCGTATCGTGCCAGAACATTTAGCGAAGTCTTGCCATGAGCCATTAAAGAGAAATTGACCCCAGGCATAATTGCTAGATACCTCGCTGGAACACCAATAGTAATGATTAGTTAAATCGCCAATTGCATTTTTATTGATGTAAAGCTTATTCAGTTCATCCTTACTGGGTAAATACCAGTCTGTATATCCATTCATAGATAGATTTGCACAAATATCAGCGGCGGTGCCTGGAGTTGTGCATCCGGCTTCAATATTAATCGTATTTTGATTTCCGGTACCAATGGCTGTTCCCGTACTAATATGTGTTCCCATGCAGCCCCATTCAGTTGCATTACTTTGGTCACCGATAGCGGCTATCAAACCATGTACTTGATCCGGATCATACCCTGGATCGCCTGTTTGTAAAATGTAGGCTATTATGCCGCCTTGCAGGCTATCGCCTACTGCTAATATCGTTGTTGCTGCAGATGTATTATCAAAATTCATCCATTCAGTCCCATTATAGTAGTTTGGTCTGTCAGTTGTTGTATTATAAATCATTAATCCGGTAACGGGAGCGAAAAAATTACGTTGCACTTCTGTCATACGTGGTGGTAAAAACCCTTTGTTATTAGAATTCAATTCAACTAAAGCAGCGTTATCAGGTGCGTTTGTATTTATACCGATGTTTCCAGTGATATCATCAATATACATGCGTGTTGTTCCGCCGGTTTGTAATTTTAACGGTGAATTACTGGAAAATGCATCTGCGTATGCGGTATCGGCTATCACGTTGCCGTTTACCTCAAGTTTTTCTGAAGGGTTGGTAATTCCAATTCCAACCCTTCCTGAAGAAGTAGAGAAATATGCATCTTTTGTCACAGTAAACGCCCCATTTATCCCTATGGAATCCAGGCTGAAGTCACCAAAAATCAATGGTGTTGAAGAATCCGAGTTTTCAATATACAGCTTGTTATCGGTTGTATCATTATATCCTGCCCGGTAACCGATGAATATATTACCGGACTTATCATGAGTTGCAGTTCCTTTCCCCGCTTCATATCCAATAATGGTGTTATTGGAACCTTCCTGATTATTGAAGTTTGCGTACGCCCCTATCCCGATATTTTTGTTTCCTGTTGTATTGTGATGAAGGGCTAAATAACCAAGAGCTGAATTAAAATATCCAAGGGTATTATGTTGCAATGATTGATTACCAATACCCGTATTAAATCGTCCGTATGTGTTGGAATTCAGAGAGCTTGAACCAACTGCCGTATTGTAAACCCCGGTGGTATTTTGCCATAACGCTAAGGTTCCTATGCCTGTATTACCCTCACCCGATGTATTAGATTCCAGTGATAATGTGCCTAAAGCGGTGTTATGTCTTCCTGAACTATTATCAAACAAGGCATTGTATCCGATGGCTGTATTATACACTCCTGTCGTATCTGATTTCAAAGCATTCATCCCGACTGCAACATTACAATTATTTGTACCATCATCCTGTGATCCGGCCCCTGATCCAAGGAAAACGCTGCTGCTACATGTTTTTCCATCTGTAAGATCATTGATACATAATGCGCCGGCACCTACCAGTTTCCAGTCACCCCCGTCAAAGTAGTAAAAACCAGAAGTTCCGTCTGTCTGGTAAACCATCAAACCCTGAGCGGGATCATTAATGAGTGTGCGTTGGGCCAGAGTCATACGGGGTATAAGGATCCCCGCTATGTTGCTTTTTACATCAAGTATGGCACTGCTGTCAGAACTACTGCCATCGGTGTTAATGGCCACCTGAGCAAATGAAAGATGGCATGCTGAGACAATCATAACTATCGTGATAGCAAAAACATTTATTTGATATTTCATGGTATTTAATATATTGATTTAACTTAATCTAAATAAAAACACAAATAATTATGTTATATTCATATATATATTTAAATTGTGTAATAGATGTAAAAGTGTATAAATGAAGATTTTATTTGTCATCCTTCATGATTCATTAGCTGTACTAAAACATAATAGATCACACTTCACGCTATAAAAATAGTATATATTTTGTTTTTCTAAAAATAATAATTAAATTTTCTTTATATTTTTTTACACCACCCCAAGGGATGGGCTCAAAAAGGCAAGGAGTCGTTGCCCATCATTATTTACTACGACAACACAAGAGATAATTAACAAGGCAAACATAGGTGTTACCTGCAATGCCTCCTTATACATCTATAATTCCATCATGTATGAAAATTCCCTTGCGGAGATCTACCTTGTCGGCGATTCGTGGGACACCAACTATGTGCATATCTACAATTCCCTTGTTATGGGAGGTGCGGGGGTCATTCGGATATACAATTCGCAGGATATGGTCTATTACGATTCAACCAATATAGACGAAGATCCCGTGTGGATAGGATCGGGGGAATATCCCTATGCATTAGGTGGTGCCTCCCCTTGCATAAATGCCGGCACCCTGAACCTGCCTCCGGAGATTGAAATGCCCGAAACGACCTGGCAGGAAACCCCCGCATTTGCTATGGCACTATTGATATGGGAGCCTACTAGTTTTTTGGAGTAAAAGTGCCGGAAGTAAAAGAAGAAGAAAAAGAGTTTTCCATGCATATTTACCAGAATCCCGCTAATAAACATTTGGTAGTTGGTGGTTATGGTTGATGGAAGAAGGTGGTATGTTGGAAATGTACGGTCTGTATGGCAAGAAAGTGAAAAGAAAACAAATCCCTTCCGGTTCAAATGAGATTAAAATAAATATCAATGATCTAAAAACATGCTTATACCTTGTTAAAGTCAGTGACAGATCAGGGAACCCATTAACTTCGAAGGTTATTACAAAGTAACAATGGAACAACCAATCATTTCCCTGTAATATTCCTTTGTTATTTTGTATTATTGTTATCTGAAATTATTTTCACACTCAATAGATGAATTATAAAAAACTCTGGTCCCCCTCAAAACAATGGTCTGAAAACTCTCAGATGTTTGAATTCATGCAGCTTATCAATAAAAAGTATAACAAGGGCTTCAGGCATTATGATGAATTGCACCGCTGGAGTGTTAATAACATCTCTGAATTCTGGAAAGAAGTTTGGGATTATACAGGCATTATCCATTCAAAAGGATATGATGAGGTGGTGGATGATATCACAAAAATGCCCGGGGCAAAATGGTTTCATGGAGCACATCTGAATTATGCTGAAAATCTACTGCAAAGAAGGGATGATCATCCGGCAATAATTTTCCTTGGAGAAGATAGGGTTAGAAAAACAATTTCGTATAAAGAATTGTATCTTGAGGTTGCCAGTTTATCTGAAGGATTGAGAAGATCAGGCGTAAGAAAAGGTGACCGGGTAGCAGGATTTATTCCCAATATGCCCGAAGCCATCATTGCCATGCTTGCAACTGCCTCGATTGGAGCTATCTGGAGCTCATCATCCCCAGACTTTGGTATTAAAGGAGTACTTGATCGGTTCAGCCAGATAAAACCAAAAGTTATATTCGCTGCCGACGGTTATTATTATAAAGGCAAAACCATCAACTCACAGGATAAATTACTGGGTATTCTGGATAAACTCCCGTCTGTTGAAAAAGTAGTGCTAATTGAATATACACAAGAACGTAATGTAGATGCAATTCCCAAGGCCATGGCATGGGAAGATATTCAGGTCCATGGAATTAAAGATATAGATTTCGAACAATTACCTTTTGATCATCCCCTATATATAATGTATTCATCCGGAACAACCGGACTACCCAAGAGCATGGTCCATTCTGCCGGAGGCACACTCATACAACATCTTAAAGAATTAATATTACACTGCGACCTCACCCCCGGACAAACCATCCTCTATTATACAACCTGTGGCTGGATGATGTGGAACTGGGTGGCCAGCAGTCTTGCCGTTGGGGCAACCCTGGTCAGTTATGATGGCAATCCTTTTTACCCCACCCCCGACGCCATGTTAAAGATGGCTGATGAACTGGACATTAACATCTTCGGAACAAGTGCCAAGTATATCGCTTCACTGGAAGGTGCAGGAGTTAAACCCTGTGAAATCTCTGATTTTCCTGAGTTAAAAGTAATCCTTTCAACAGGATCACCTCTCTCAGGTGCAAGCTTTGAATATATTTACCGGGACTGGAAAAGTGACATTCAGTTATCATCCATTTCAGGAGGGACAGACATTATCTCCTGTTTTGTTCTGGGCAATCCCATGTTACCGGTTTATAAAGAAGAAATTCAATGTAAAGGACTGGGCATGGACGTTGACAGCTTTGATGAAGAGGGTAATTCTATCACCGATTCACAGGGAGTACTGGTTTGTAAGTCACCTTTTCCTTCTATGCCCGTTTACTTCTGGAATGACCCGGATAATACAAAATACTTCTCTTCTTACTTCGAAACCTATCCAGGCATCTGGTATCATGGCGACTATATTAAAATCAGTGACCACGGCGGTGTGACCATGCTTGGGAGATCTGATGCAACATTGAATCCGGGAGGTGTTCGCATAGGCACTTCTGAGATCTACAGTGTGCTTGATAAGATTACGGAAGTTGCTGATGCAGTTGTGGTAGGCCAGAAATACCATGATGATGAAAGGGTAATCCTATTTGTCAAACTTGCAAACGCATACAAGCTTGATGATGAATTGAAACAGAAAATCTCATCTGCCATCAGAACCAATTGCAGCCCTCGTCATGTGCCTGCTGTGATCCTGGAAACCATCGATATTCCTTACACCCTTAACGGGAAAAAAGTAGAAGTTGCCGTAAAAAAGATCATTCACGGGCAGGAAGTGAAAAACAGGGATGCCCTTGCGAATCCGGGATGCCTGGAGGATTTTATGGACAGGCCGGAGTTGCGATAATTATTCTGAAATATCCAATAATGAATATTGCTCAACTTATAGTTGGTTGAGCACTAAGGATTCGTTAATTTCTTAATCATCTCCAGGCTGGCAAGATCTTCTTTAAAAGCAAGCCAGTCGAGAATCTGCAGTGCAAGTTCCTGACTAAGCTCATCCATTTCAAGGTTTATGTACTCATGAAACCGGTTTCTGTCAAGATATTTTCTTTGTATTGCAAGTTCCCTGTCAACAACCTCGCGCTGTTTCAGTTGTGATTCTTCCCTGATCTCAAAACCAACCTGATCCATTTTACTGCTTACAGTTACATACATTACGCGTATATGCTTAAAATGGGAAGGTTTAAAAAGGCTGAAAAAGGCAAGATCCATCAGTCGTTCCCAGAACTTGGTGATCAGTTTGCGCTGATATCTTCTGCTGCTTTTATAAACATACAAATGATTACGAAGTTTGGTTTCCTTGAATTTAGAATCTATATTCCCGAATGGCACCTTTTTTTCCAGGGGAAGGCTGTTTGCCCTCTTGATATAGTCGTTCAGGGTATCAATGAATTTAGAATATTTAGCTTTATTCTTATCAAAATTTTTATGTACTCTCATTTTCCGGTCAAGAAATCCGGCGCTTTTACCACGTCCGGTAGTTCGCTGAATTTCCTGTTCGGCTTCGGATAACCAATGTGCCATCTAGTTTATTATTTATATTTTAATACTTCTACTTCCCCTTTAAGGATCCTCATTCCATTTGCAGCCATTGCATCAAAATCATTCTGGCTTGGATAAAGTGCTATCGGAGCTATTTTAGATACACGACGGGATACATTTTCAAGAAAACGCTCGCTGTTAAATATATTTCCTGTTAGTAAGATCGCATCCACTTCACATTCCAGTGCAGTATACATGGAACCTATTTCTTTTGACACCTGGTAGGATAATGCATTGGAAATAAAACCAGTAGTCTCATCGCCACCAAGCACCTTTTTATCAATCTCATCAAGGTTACTTGTTCCCAGGTATGCTGCATATCCCCCTTCCCTGGTGATCATCCTGAATATCTCTTCTTCTTTATATTTACCACTGAAACACAGCTTCACAAGATCTCCCATTGGGAGGGTACCACTGCGCATTATTCCAAAGGGCCCATCACCATCAAACGAATTGTTTACATCTATAACCCTGCCATTTTTATGTGCACCTATTGATATGCCGGCAGTTCCTACATGACAGACAATCAGGTTAAGATCTTCGTAAGGTTTGTTAATAGATTTGGCATATTTCCTGGCAAAGTGCTTGTGACTCAATGCATGAAAAATTGATTTGCGCTTAAACTCAGGATGACCTGTAACCCTGGCAATTTCATCCATTTCATCCACAACAACCGGATCGGCCATAAAAGCTTTAACACCCAATTTCTCAGCAACATCATAAGCAATAACACCACCAAGATTTGTGGCATGTACTCCCTGATATCCAATGCGAAGATCATTGACCATGGATTCATTTACTTCATAAACCCCGGACGAAACAGACTTGATTAAACCACTCCTGGCCATAATTAGTTCAATCAGGTCAATATCGATATCATTTTCTTCAAGCACCTTCATTACCAGGTCTTTTCTAAAATCCACCTGATCCATCAGATTGTCGTATTTCTCAAGTTCTTCAGATGAATGTTTAATGTTTTTAAGAAAGATAAGATCAGCACTTTTATAAACCGATACATAGGTAGATTCTATCGCAGGATATATGACGAGAATTTTTGCAGAAATCATGGTTACGATATTAGTTTTATAACGGATTGCAATTTACATATTTCTTCGGTATTGTCCCCCCACTTCAAAAAGGGCATTTGTGATTTGCCCAATTGAACAATATTTAGTAGTTTCCATCAGGTTTTCAAAAATATTTTTATTTTCTACAGCAGTTCTTTTCAGGCTTTTCAGATGCTCTTCTGCTTCCTTTTTATAGGTCTTATGTAAATTTTCAAGCGTTGCGAGCTGTTGTTCTTTTTCTTCTGTTGTGGCCCTGATCACCTCTCCCGGGATTACTGTTGGAGAACCTTTTGATGATAGAAATGTATTAACACCCATGATTGGCAATTTTCCGGTATGTTTCAATGTTTCATAATACAGTGATTCTTCCTGGATTTTGCTCCGCTGGTACATAGTCTCCATAGCGCCGAGAACACCTCCCCTTTCCGTAATCCTGTCAAACTCAGAAAGCACTGCTTCTTCAACAAGGTCGGTTAATTCTTCGATGATATAAGAGCCCTGCAAAGGATTCTGATTCTTTGCCAGTCCGAGTTCATGATTTATGATCAACTGAATTGCCATCGCCCTTCTTACCGATTCTTCGGTGGGTGTTGTAATGGCCTCATCATAAGCATTGGTGTGCAAGGAATTACAGTTATCGTAAATAGCGTACAATGCCTGTAGTGTTGTCCGGATATCATTAAAATCGATTTCCTGGGCGTGCAGGGACCTGCCGGAAGTTTGAATATGGTATTTCAGTTTTTGTGAGCGTTCATTGGCCCCGTATTTCAATTTCATGGCCTTGGACCAGATAAGCCTTGCAACCCTGCCTATTACTGAAAACTCAGCATCTATCCCATTTGAGAAAAAGAATGATAGGTTGGGGGCAAATTTATTGATATCCATTCCCCTGCTTGCATAATATTCCACATAGGTGAAACCATTGGCAATAGTAAACGCAAGTTGTGTTATAGGATTAGCACCTGCCTCGGCAATATGATAGCCTGAAATGGAAACAGAATAAAAGTTCCTTACATTATTCTCGCTGAAATATGTTTGAATATCACCCATCATTTTCAGGGCAAAATCTGTTGAGAAGATGCATGTATTCTGTGCCTGGTCCTCCTTGAGGATATCGGCCTGGACTGTCCCCCTAACCCTGCAAATAGTATCTTCCTTTATCTTTTCATAAACATCCTTTGGTAATACCTGATTGCCAGTCACACCCAGTAACATCAAACCCAGCCCGTCGTTGCCTTTTGGCAGGGGAGCATTATACACTGGCCTTTGTGTGCCTCTTGATTTATAGATGTTATCAATCTTTTTATTTACTTCGTCTGCAAGGCCGTGTTCATTAATATATAATTCACATTGCTGATCGATAGCCGTATTCATAAAAAATCCTACCATTGCCGGAGCTGGTCCGTTGATGGTCATAGACACAGAAGTTTTCGGATCGGCAAGGTGGAAGCCTGAATAAAGCCTTTTTGCATCATCAAGGCAACATATCGACACCCCTGAGTTACCTATCTTACCATAGATATCCGGCCTTCTGTCGGGATCAAAACCGTACAGGGTGGTTGAGTCGAATGCAGTAGATAATCTTCTCGCAGGTAAGCCATAGGAAACATAATGGAAACGTTTGTTGGTACGTTCCGGTCCCCCTTCACCGGCAAACATCCGGGTTGGGTCTTCCCCTTCGCGTTTAAACGGGAATACGCCGCCGGCAAATGGAAATTCCCCGGGAACATTTTCCCTGAGGACGTATTTCAAAATTTCCCCCCAGTTTTTTGATTTGGGTAGTGATACTTTGGGTATCTGCAAATGTGATAAAGATTCGGTGTGGGTTTCAACTTTAAACTCTTTATCCCTGACCATAAAAGTAAAATGCTTACCACTGTAAGCTTTTACCTTCTCATCCCAGTGATCAAGAATCTGTTTATTCCGTGGATCAAGATCCAGCTCAACAGTATTGAAAGTATCTTCAAGTTCAGAAATTAATTCCGGTTTCGTTTTTTCCTTTCTGATAATATCCAACGTTTGCCTTAGTCCATAAAGTTGCTCGGCAATAACCGCCTGTTTCTCCGCCCATTCATTATAATTCCTTATGGTATCAGAAATCTCTGAAAGGTACCTGACACGTTTGGGTGGAATGATATAAATCTTTTCCGACATTTCATCGCTAACATCAAGGTTGGATTTGAAGTCAACACCGGTTTTTTCCTTAATTGCTATTATCAGGGCATTGTATAACTGGTTTACCCCGGGGTCGTTGAACTGGCTGGCTATGGTACCATAAACCGGCATGGTATCCGGATCATCATGCCACAACTGGTGGTTCCGCTGATATTGTTTCCTGACATCCCTCAGGGCATCCATTGCCCCTCTTTTATCAAATTTGTTCAGGGCGATAATATCTGCAAAATCAAGCATGTCGATCTTTTCAAGCTGTGTAGCTGCGCCATATTCCGGAGTCATTACATACATCGAAAGGTCGCTATGGTCGATGATCTCCGTATCCGACTGACCTATTCCTGATGTTTCCAGAATAACCAGGTCAAATTCTGCAGCCTGGACAATGGTTTCGGCATCCTTAACATAATTCGACATGGCCAGGTTTGATTGCCTGGTTGCCAGTGACCGCATATAAACCCGGTCGTTATTAATGGAATTCATCCTGATCCTGTCGCCAAGCAGGGCACCGCCGGTTTTCCGCTTGGAGGGATCAACAGAGATAATAGCAATGGTCTTATCATCAAAATCATCAAGAAACCTTCTTACGATCTCATCTACAAGGGAAGACTTTCCCGAGCCTCCTGTCCCGGTGATACCGAGGACGGGAGACCTGTGCTTATCTGTTCTTTTTTTTAATTCGGTAAGAATATCTTTGATCTCATCGGGATTGTTCTCTGCTGCAGATATTAAGTTGGCGATAATTTTTGAATCCCTTTCAGGTGAACCATTAAGTTTAACCTCTAAGCCTTTTCCGGTTGGGAAGTCGGCTTTTTTCACCATATCATTGATCATTCCCTGTAATCCCATTTCACGGCCATCATCAGGGGAATAGATCCGGGTAATGCCATATTCATGAAGTTCCTCCATCTCCTCAGGAAGGATGACACCTCCGCCACCTCCAAAAAGTTTGATATGATTGCAGCCCTGCTCCTTAAGCAGGTCATACATGTATTTGAAAAATTCAATATGCCCCCCCTGGTAAGAAGTAATTGCAATAGCCTGTACGTCTTCCTGAATGGCACAATTAACAATCTCCTGTACCGACCTGTTGTGACCAAGATGGATAACCTCCACGCCGGTAGCCTGAATGATCCTCCGCATAATATTAATGGATGCATCATGGCCATCGAATAAGGATGCTGCTGTGACAATACGAATATGGTTCTTTGGTTTATAAATTTTCTGAGGAGGTAGTTTCATAACCTATGGGTTCTCGATTAGTGTACAAAGATAATACTTAATGGTAAAATTCGGGTAGTACGTGATAAGTTGGGAATATTGTTTTATGGTTTTATGGTTTCATTGTTCAATTGTTTGTTCCATTGTTCCATTGTTCCATTGTTATTCATTGTGAATCGTTAAGCGCTTTACCAGCTGAAGTTTTAATTATTATGCGTCTTTAATTCCCCGATTATATCGTGGCAGGCTGTGTATCCGTGGCTTCACTTTTATTTGTAATTATTCTTAATTTTTTTCTTTTTAATATTGTGTTTGTCTTAATAAAATAAAACCATTTATTAATTAAAGTATTACCGCATGGAAACCAAAGAGATTGTCTTTTTAGCATCGATATTGATAACCCTTGGTGTATTTACTTTCACCATGTACAGGATATTCTCCTTTATGAAGTTTACAAAACCATTTCCTGTTAAGAATATCCCCAGGAGATTTGGCATTATGATGGAAGTGGCTATCGGCCAAACCCGGATATTCAGAAAGCCTGTTATCGGCTTCCTGCATGCATTGGTATTCTGGGGTTTCTGTGTGATCCTGATAGGAAGTATCGAAATGATTATCGATGGGTTATTTGGCACAGAAAAGGTGCTTCAGTTCATGGGTGGTTTTTATGATTTCATCATGGCCTGTGGTGACATCTTCGCATTCATTATCCTTATCGCTGTTATCGTTTTTCTTATCAGGAGGTTGTTCATGCATATCAAAAGGTTTTACGGTATTGAGATGAAGCCAATTTCAAAGATCGATGCCAATATCGCCTTATGCATCATAGGTATCCTGATGATCTCATTACTGGGAATGAATACCTTTTATATACTATATGCTGATGAGGCAGGACATGATGTAGCAGGAGTATTCCCGGTAAGCCAGGTCATCGCCGGATGGTTCACAGGTCTTTCTGAAAACCAGTTACATACCTGGCACGAAATCAACTGGTGGGCGCATATCCTGTGGATCTTTATCTTCGCCAATATCCTTCCCTACTCAAAACATTTTCATGTGTTTATGTCGGTACCCAATGTTTTTCTTACCCGTCTTGAACCACTCGGATATTTATACAATATGCCCGAGATCACTAAAGAGGTGAAACTGATGATGCATCCCGATTCCGCATATCAGGATCCTCCTGAAGGGGAAGAAGAAGTATCACGTTTCGGTGTTAAAGATGCCGATGATACAACATGGAAAAACTATGTTGATTCATTAGCCTGTACAGAATGTGGGCGATGTACTGCAGTGTGTCCAGCAAATATAACCGGAAAAAAACTATCTCCCAGAAAGATACTCATGGACCTTCGGGCCAGGATGAAAGAAAAAGGACCCGGTTTAATGAAGGAAGGAAAAACATACGATGATGGTAAATCACTGGTCAGGGATTATATTAGCGAAGAGGAACTCTGGGCTTGTACTACCTGTAATGCTTGTGCCAGGGAGTGTCCGGTAAATATCAACCATCCAACATTGATCGTGGATATGCGAAGATACCTGGTGATGGAAGAATCGGCAGGGCCCGGTGAGTTAAACGCTGTATTCACCAATATAGAAAACAACGGTGCCCCCTGGCAATTTTCTCCCGAAGACAGAATGAAGTGGGCAGAAGATGTGGAACTTGAGGTACCCATCCTGGCTGACAAGATCGCTGAAGGTAAAAACCCGGAATGGTTATTATGGGTAGGTTCTGCCGGGGCTTTTGATGACAGGTATAAGAAGGTAACCCGTGAATTTGTGAAGATCCTCAATCACCTGAAGATAGATTATGCCGTACTGGGCATCGAAGAATTGGATAGTGGTGATGTTGCCCGCAGAGGCGGAAACGAGATGCTTTTCCAGATGCAGGCTATGACCAATATTGAAATTATGAATGGCTATGAGGTGAAGAAGATACTTACCTGCTGTCCGCACGATTATAATACCTTTAAAAATGAATACCCCGAATTTGGCGGGAAATATGAAGTTATCCATCATAGTAGTTTCCTGGCTAAACTTATTAAAGGGGGACTGATTAAAATGGATTGTGAATTCAAAGACAAAATTATCACCTTCCATGATCCCTGTTATCTGGGGCGTGGAAACGGGGAATATAATGCCCCGAGGGATGTGCTGGAAGCCCTGAATTCCAAAACTGTTGAGATGAAGCGCTGCAAGAGCTTCGCTTTGTGTTGTGGCGCCGGTGGTGGACAGATGTTTAAGGAAGCCGAAAAAGGGGATAAGGAAGTTTTCCTTGAAAGGATAGAAGATGTTATTGATGTTAATGCTGATATTGTTGCTACTGCCTGTCCATTCTGTATGGTCATGATGACTGATGGCATCAAATACAAGAACAAGGAAGAGGAGATGGAGAATTATGATATTGCGGAATTGGTGGCTAAGGGGATGGGGGTTTGAACAAGGCAAAAGTAAAAAGGACAAAGGCAAAAGTGAGAGGCGCGAGGATTTTTCACCGCAGGGGCGCTATGGACGATAAGAACATATTTGAAACGGAATAGTTTTGACTCTTGTAATCTTTAATGCCAGAACCAAAACATCTCTGGGGTTCTCTGTGCTTCTCTGTGTAACTTCGTGGTATAGCTTTTTAAATTATTTCACAGAGTTACACGAAGGAGCATGGAGTTACACAGAGAGTAGATCATGATGATCATGATAATCAGCGTTCTAACGATTTTTAAATTATTCACCCTCTAAACGCTCTAATCTCTCAATCAGTTTTATATTCTGCTTTTGCAGCTCCTCGATCATCTCCTGCTGCTCCTGCATGGCTTTTACCATATAAGGGATCATTTCTGTGGTGTAAATTCCTTTGTTTCCTTCTTCGTTTGTAGCAACAAGTTCAGGTATAACTTCTTCAACTTCCTGTGCGATAAAACCCATACCCTGACAATCATTTTCTTTCCAACTAAAAGTAACCGGTTTCAGACCCATGACTTTTTCAAGGCTTTTTGCGAGACCTTGAATATTTTCTTTAAGTCTTCTATCTGATGGCGCGGCAGTGGTGAGCGTACCATCATTTGTAACATATACTGTTGAATGTCCTGAACCTCCGAGGCTGTCGATGGTAACATCTCCCTCAGTATCGATCCCAAACATAATTGCATCATCAGTACCCAGATATAGATCAGAGGCATAATCATTCACCATTTACATATAATTTTTGGCTTCCGGTTTCATTATATCCAGCCTTAAAGCCAATAAATATGTTACTGTCTCCCTGTGCATCATGTCCTGCCTTATAACCAAGGTATGTATTGGCTGTAATAGAATTACTGCTTATGCCAAATCCGGCCTCGTAGCCAATGATTGTATTATTACTGCCTGTCACATCATTAACATTTGCCCCATTACCCATCGCTACATTGTAATTTCCCCCGGAATTATAATGCATTGCATCTGCGCCGACTGCTGTATTATTTATTCCGTCAATATTCTGGGTAAAGGTTTGATCCCCTATAGCGGTGTTTTTCCAGCCTGTAGTATTTTTTTTCATCGCCTGGGTTCCTACCGCTGTATTGGAATAAATGGCCTGGTATCCATAAGCAGTACTTTTATATCCGGTAGTGTTGGAATACATTGACTTACTACCTGTGGCTGTATTGTAATACCCGATAGTGTTGGCATACAGGACATTTGACCCGATAGCAGTATTCCCGCTTGCATGAGTTTCCGTGGTAGCTCCTGTTCCGTTATTATAAAGTGCTGAATCGCCGACAGCAACCAGGGAACTTCTGTCGGTATTGCTGTATAATGAATGTAAACCCAGGGCAACATTAAAAGACCCACTGGTATTATATCCCACCTGGTAGCCAAGGAATACATTTCCTGTCGAGTTGGTGTCCCCATCCCTGCATGCTTCATAACCAATGATTGTATTTTTCGATCCGAATTTGTTTTTTGAATTGGCATACGAACCAATCCCTATATTAAAGCTTGCTGTATCATTAGCGTCAAGTGCTTTAGCCCCGATAGCAATATTATGTGAGCCAATGGTATTGTTAAAAAGTACATAATATCCATAAGCCAGGTTGTAATCACCGGTAGTATTTGAATAAAGCGATATACTACCAGACGCGGTATTAGCATAACCTGTTGTATTATTCCAAAGGGATGAGTTGCCATTGGCAGTATTAGGGGAAGTAGCCGGGAAAAACAAATATTGAAATAATTTTATTAACTTGCATATCAAATTAAAACGAAATTCCCAGCATAAATCAAATCAATCAATCATGAAAATCTTGTCTTTATCTATTTCAGTATTCTTAATTATAATGTTAACATCAAATTTTGCATTCACACAGGTTGCAATAAATGATCATGGTACCGCTCCGGATGCATCGTCAGGATTGGATATTGACTTCACAAACAAAGGCATATTAATTCCACGGATAGATTTTAATAACAAGCCAGCCTCCCCGGCAACGGGGCTGATGATCTATGTAACAGCCAATGGTCCGAAAGGTAATAATGCTTATTATTATTACGACGGAAGCAACTGGTCGAAAGTGAGCGGGGCTCATTTTGTTGGCGAGTCACTTTATGGCGGAAAAGTGTTCTGGGTGGATACTACAGGGCAACATGGACTGATTGCTGCCACTGCCGACCAGAGCTCCGGGATTTCTTATCTTCCGCAGGATCAATCATACAAAAACACCATGGCCAGGGGAAATGGGATCTGGGCCGGAGAACGCAACACTACCCTTATCATTGCAAAGCAGGGTTTTTGTGGTGATACCAACTATGCTGCCAGGCTATGCGCTGAATTGGAAATAGTATCAGGTGGATACACATATAGCGGATGGTATCTTCCTTCAAAAAAAGAGTTAACATTAATGTACAATCAAAAAACTGTTATTGGTGGTTTTGGAACAGGATATTACTGGAGTTCAAATGAATCAGACCATTGTAATGCATCGGCTATGTTGTTTACCAACGGTACTTTCATGGATTGGTGGGATAAGTGGGATTACTATAATGTACGTTGCATAAGGAAGTTTTGATATTATCTCACTTAGGCATTTTTACGAAATAATGCATTATCCTTGATGCACCAAACTGAGAATCCAAAATTATGATCAGTTCATAAAGATATGATTGTGGTGGAATTATTTATTAATTTGATTGGCTGGAAGTTCAAGTTTGTGCAATCCGAATTGGGTTTTGAAATTTATGTTCTGGATTGGTGGTGGCGATCAAGGCATCTTTCTTTTCCCTTCTCCAGCTTTTAATTTGTTTTTCTCTTTTAATTGCAAAATCAATATTAGTAAAATGCTTGTAATAAACAAGGTAATGGCAGTTGTAGTTCTTTGAAAACCCTTTTATTAAGCCATTCTCATGCTCTCGGATCCTTCTTTCCAATGAGTTGGTTACGCCAACATAAAGTACATTTTTATTCTTATTGGTCATCATATAAACGAAATAATATTTGCTATGGTCCATTTCCTGAATTTACAACAAAAGATTATTACTTGCAGTGGTCATCCTTAGGAGGAAAACCCCGGTAGGGCCCACAAATGAAAAATGACAAAATCCCAAATTTCAAATCCTAAAATCCAAAATTCCAAACGGGTATATGCTGATTGTTTTGGTCATTGATCATTTGTTTTTGGAATTTATTTATTCGCATATTTAATAAATTTAGCGGAACTCATGAGACCGCTTCACTAAGTTGTGATTTGGAACTTGTTATTTGGAATTTAATAATCTTTGATTAACAACACATTACAACATATGTCTTTAGCAAGAGGTACGACGAGGGACCTCCCTACAACCCGGTAATTCGCTGGCAGAAATAACCTGGCAGCGATTGTGCAATTCGCCAACAGAATTAATTACCCGGCGATTGTAGCTTTTCTATTTGTCTTTGAAGTTCTTCTATTTGCTTCTGCTGTTCTTTTACCGCATTGATAAGCATATAGGTAATTTCATTGGGATCAAGTTCCTTAAAGTCTATCATATCGTTTACTTCTATTTCGCTTACCATGGTAGGAACCACTTTTTCAACCTCCTGGGCAATGAGTCCGATGTAAGTATCATTACCCCAGCCAAACTTTTCTTTGTAATTAAAGCTTACCGGCCTGAGCTGTAACAATTCACTCAAACCTTTATGGTAGTTTTTTACATTTTCCTTAGACCGTGCATCGCTGAATACTGCCCAACTACCGCCACCGGGTTTGTTGGCTGTTCCGTTTACTGATAACGTTGCAGTCGGACTTCCTGTACCAATATGAACATAGCCACCATCATGATTAAGATATAAATTTGAACTATCTCCGTTATTTCTCGCCATAATTTCATTATTGTCGATAATGATGTTTGTGGAAGTCACAGAACCAAATATTGCAAATCCTCCTCCTGAAAAAGATGCATCAGAACCACCAAGTATATGTAATTTAGTTTGTGGATCAGTATTCGAAATACCAATGTTACCCGTGTTTGATTGAAAGGTCATTGCATATCTATTATTTTCATCATCATAAATATGCAGGTTATTGTTCTCCCAGTTTTTGTACATAATATTCCAACGCCCATTTCCATCTTCTTTAAAGCGAATACCACTGCTGTATACATTTTCAGCTCCCACATCAATATGGAGGTATGTATTGCTGCCATTACCATTAATATCCAGGTAACTGCCCGGATTAGCAATCCCGATCCCAACATATCCACCATTAGTAAGATAAAGTATATTGTCCTTCTGATCAGAATGGAAGCGCAGATCTTCACTATCTGCATCAAATGTCATCTTGAAATGTTGGGTGGCTTCGTCATCATCATCAAATAGTTTAATGCTGGCTGCATGTTCTTCATCAATACCGATCTTAATGGCATCTTCATCGGCGGTTTCAGCCATGTTGGTTATGGACAGGGTGCCGTCATATACCTCCAGTAAGGATGAGGGAGCTACAGTTCCAATCCCAACATTCGCCCCCAGTATATTCACCTCATTCGGTGTCGCATTATCGAACTCAATCCTTCCTGCTGCGGCTCCCAATCCAAGCCACTGGTCATCCGCAGAGGTTCCGGCAAAGGCAGCACCCGAGGTCATGGAGCCGACAGCAGTGATGGTTCCGGCGGTTAGTGTGGTCCAGCTCAAGGTATCGTTACCATTTGTTGCAAGTACCTGGTCGGCTGTGCCATCTGTTGTTGGAAATATATACTCATTATTGATATCCAGAGTCCCGTTGATACGGAGGAGGTTGTTGTCGAATTCGCCGTAGATAAGGGGAATCGTGGAACTGGAATTTTCAATATAAAGTTTGTTACTTCCATATTCATAATATCCCGCTTTATATCCAATAAGTGTGTTGCCATTACCTTGTGCATTATATCCAGCATATGCCCCTAACATTACATTTTCAGAAATATTCTCATCTTCACTACCTTGTCCAGAAGCGAAACCTATTATGGTGTTATAATTACCACTTTCATTCCATTGCAACGATCCGTATCCTATTGCCGTATTGTAATCACCATCAGTATTTGCATACATTGACCTCATACCATTTGCAGTGTTTAGCATTCCATCAATATTTTTATAAAGAGCAAGTGCTCCCAATGCTGAGTTACCCTGCCCAGAAACATTATCATGAAGTGCCTTGTTTCCTACTGCGGTGTTATATTGTGAATTGAGGTTATTATAAAGTGCTTGATAACCAAATGCTGTATTTTCATCACCTCCTGTGTTTGAGTACAAAGCTTCATAACCATTAGCAGTATTACAATATCCGTTTGTATTTGAATAAAGTGAATGATCTCCTGTCGCACTATTACCATGACCCGTAGTGTTAGAGAAAAGTGCTTTAGAACCTAAAGCAGTATTTTTGGTTGCCTGGTACCATTGTGTTGCACCATTTCCATTATTGAACAAAGCCGAATCTCCAATAGCAACTAAATTGCTCTGAGTTGTATTTTTATAAAGCGATCTTATTCCTACGGCTACATTTGAATTTCCGGAAGTATTATGATAAAGGGAACTTCTGCCAATAGAAGTATTATATTCCCCATTTTCATTGTTATAAAGCGAATTAAGGCCAAAAGCTGAATTATCAGTTCCTGAAGTATTATCATGTAGTGCATCGCATCCAGTAGCTGTATTGTAATTATCGTTTCCGTTATCATTTGCGCCTGCACCATCACCCAGAAACACGCTATACCCCCCAGTTTTTCCATCAGACAGATCATCAATACAAATTGCACCCACATCACTCGACCAGCTCAGGGTATCGTTTCCATTGGTCTTTAGGACCTGTCCTGCCGTGCCATCAGTTTTTGGGAAAATATATTCATTGTTGATATCAAGGGTACCATATATCCGAACTGTATCATTCTCAAAATCACCATAGATCAACGGATTTGATATATCCGAATTATCAATATATAATTTCTGGTTTCCGGTTTCATGGTATCCTGCCCTGTTGCCTATAAATACATTGCTGTCGCCATCTACATTATATCCTGCCTGGTAACCCAGGATGGTATTGTTTGAAACGCTATGGTCAGTTTGTCCCTGTCCGGCTTCAAAACCCAATACAGCATTATAATATCCTTCCTTGTTATTCTTTAATACACTTCCGCCTATTGCGGTATTAAATGCCCCGGTGGTATTACTATTTAGGGCGTTGGTACCATATGCCGAGTTTTTATAGCCTGTATTGTTTGATGACAATGCACTGTTACCAACCGCCGTATTATCATACCCATCGGAATTGGAGTGCAATGCATAGTTACCCATAGCCGTATTATAACTCGAATACCATGAGTTGGTTGGATGGCCCATTGCCAGGTTTCCGGCTTCCACGCCTACAAATGTATTATAGCCATCATTGGTAGCTGGTTTGAAGTTATGTATAAAGGGCTGGGTTCCTTTATAAATAACACCTGAACTACTATCGGTTGTCAGGGGCAGTTCAATAGATCCTGTCAAATCAAG
Organism: uncultured Bacteroidales bacterium; assembly: GCA_964468645.1. Lineage (GTDB taxonomy): Bacteria > Bacteroidota > Bacteroidia > Bacteroidales > JAIOZK01 > JAIOZK01. The sequence goes on along the minus strand of CAYXUU010000006.1, from coordinate 53,345 downwards.
TTGCTGGCCGGGAACATCAGTTCCCAGGCCCAACCGTGAATTGGTGTTTTCCCAGTACAGATTACTATTCGAACTTAATTCAGTGTTACCATTCCAGAATGCTACCCTTGTTGCAGTACCTGAGCCAGTGATCGTACATTCGGTCTGGTTGGTCCAGCTCAATACACCGTTACCATCGGTTTGCAGCACCTGGGCGTTTGTTCCGTCAGAAGTTGGAAAAACATAGGCGCTATTAATATCGAAGGTGCCATTGATACGAACTGTGTCATTTGCAAAATCCCCATAGATCAGGGGATCAGAACCCGGCCCGTTTTCAATATATAGCGTGCTGTCTCCTGTTTCATTATATCCAGCCTGGTAACCAAGAAAAACATTCCCTGTTTTGCTGTGTAAAGAGGTACCCCTTCCGGCTTCATAGCCAATAATAGTATTTTTGCTGCCGTATTGATTGTACCGGTTTGCATAATAACCTATTCCTATATTGCCTGAAGCCGTATCGTTCTCATGAAGGGCTTTATAACCGATAGCTATATTGGATGAGCCAATGGTATTATTGAGTAATGGCTTATATCCAATTGCGATATTAGAACCACCACTTGTATTTTCATGTAAGGCCTGGTATCCGAAGGCATTATTCGATCCGCCTGAGGTATTATTATATAGTGACTTGAATCCTGAGGCGGTATTTGCATTACCTGTATTGTTGTACAATGACCGGTGGCCAATGGCTGTATTCTCCACCCCCAGGACATTGGCATTCAGGGCCCCCATACCTACGCCCACATTTTCAGATGTATCGGATCCATTGTCACCGGAGCCTGCACCTGAACCAAGGAATACACTTGTCTGGCCGGTTTTTCCATCTGTTAAGTCATTGATAGCAATGGATGAAAAGTAGTTTTGTTGCTCCACCCAGTAACGGGTTGCATCCACCGTAGAAGTATCGCTGACATTTTGTTTTAATGAAACATCAAAATCGGTAGCAAGCTGGTTAAGGGTATCGGACCATTGCAAGGCAGATAAGCTTGCATTGTTAACCCAATTTAATATCCCATTGCCATTTGTTTGCAGTATTTGTCCGTTTGTTCCATCTGTTGTTGGAAATACATAGGCATTGTTTATATCAAATGTGCCAAATATCCGGACAGTGTCATTTTCAAAATCACCATAGATAAGGGGTGTAGAGCTGGCTGAGTTTTCGATATATAATTTATGTGATCCTGTTTCATCATAACCTGAAGCAATACCAATAAATACATTACTATCACCATCAGCATTGTACCCTGAATAACATCCAAGAAATACATTTCCCGAGTTATTCCCATTATTTTCACCGGCAGAGTTACCAATTGCTGTATTATAATTCCCATCGAGATTTGTTCTAAGGGATCTATATCCAAAAGCTGAATTACAATCACCATTTCTATTAGAGGACATTGCGTTAAATCCGGTTGTTGTATTATAGTCACCTAACAGGTTAAACTCTCCACCACCATAAAAAAACAAATTGCCAAACCCTTGTTCATAGTACTCTAATATATCATTTCCAATATATAAGCTACCATAGTTACCCAAAGTAACATCTTTAAGATCCCAAAGCTGAAGTGTTTCGGCACCCATCATTAACCATTCTGTTCCATTATAATAAAAAAATGCACCCATACATGGATCATATACAACCAGTCCATTAGCTGGATTTTGTATGTTATCTTCACGTTGGGATTCTGTCAATCGGGGAATCAGCAATCCCAGTGAGTCAGAGGAGATATCGAGCATTGCAGACGAATCGGGTTGATTGCCTGTTTTATTGATTGCCACGCCTTGAGACATAACATCAATGCCTGCTGCGAGCAGGATAACCGATAAAAGAATAAGTTTAATTTTTTTCATGATTATTTGGATTTGTATTTTGTTTTCGATTCAATGTACCATAGCTTAATCTTTCCAGTGCAAAACGCACCTCAAGCAAGTTAAAGGGGCGCTTGATAAATTCAGTTACGCCATAGTGCCTTGCGTTGATGATCATATCAACATCCGAGAAATCACAGATCAACAGAATGTTTGGTTCATCCTTTATTGTCCTGATCGACTTTATTAATTCAAGGGCATGGTTATCAAAACCCTGCATGATGTATATGACAATGGAGATGTTGTGGAAAGCTATGGTACTGATTGCTTCATCAGTATTCTTTACTGTTAAAACTGAATATTTCAATCTGGATAAATAAGTTTTTAATTCAATAGCAATATCCATTTCCGGATCGATGATCAAGACATTATTGTACCCTTCGGATTCTTGGTTTTGTTTGATCATGGTTGATTGCAAGGGTACAGGCATTAATCATACCAGTTAATTCCTGTTCATTCATTATTCGAGAAATGATTTTATAGCAGGTTGGCATTCAGCGACTAACAGAAATAAGAGTGTATGTTGAATAACCTGGCAATTATATCCTCCAGATGGAATTCGCGAAAGTAATCCGCGATAACAGGAATCTTCTCAAAAATGAGAGAACATTTATTCCTGGATTACCTTTTTCAGTGGGATCTTGTGTTTTACAATTCGTCTGTGCAGAGCATCGTTAGATATCCCCAGGAGCAAGGCTGCTTTTGTCTGGTTATAGTTCGATTCAATCAATGCCTTACAGATGGTATCTTTTTCAAGCATTGCAAGGTTATGGATTTTAACTGAAGTTTTCCTCTTGCCAGTCTCTTTCAGGCTCATATGGAAATCATCAATATTTAAGATGTCTCCTTTTGATAGTATTAATGCCCGTTCTGTCATGTTTTTCAATTCACGAACATTACCAGGGAATCTATACTTTTCAAGTTCTTTGATAAGGGAAGGACATATGTGTGGAATAGTTCTGCTTTTCTTTACAGCGAAAAACCGAATAAAGTATTCAAGAAGAGGTTGAATATCCTCAGACCTTTCCCTAAGAGGGGGAATATGGATTACCAGTGTATTGATCCGGTGGTAGAAATCGCTTCTGAATTTGTTCTCATCGACCAGGCTTTGGATATGCTTATTGGTTGCAGATACCAGCCTGACATCCACACTGACCTCACGGTTTGTCCCGACCGGCCTGAACTTTTTCTCCTCAATAACCCGAAGCAGTTTTGCCTGTAACACCATTGGCATATCTGCAATTTCATCAAGGAATAAGGTTCCTCCATCTGCCAGTTCAAAACAACCTTTTCTATTTTCTGTCGCTCCGGTAAATGCACCTTTACCATGGCCAAAAAACTCGCTTTCAAGCAATGCCTCAGGAACTGCGGAACTGTTGACAGGATAAAAGGGGTGATTTTTCCGCTCCCCGGCAAAATGGATAATACGTGCAACAATCTCCTTGCCCGTTCCGTTTTCACCTGTGATCAGCACGTTTACATCCATATCTTCAGCAGCTTTATAAGCGAGGTCGCGTACCTTTTTAATTTCCATGCTGTTGCCTATAAACTCTTTTGCTGTAAGTTTCTCAAGTTCACGGCTGACCAGTGAACTGTGGTCTTTTACCCTTCTAAGCCTGCTTTGTAATTGCATGAAACGTGCAGTGCGTTCAATGGAAAGTTGAATATCAAGCAAGCTGAAAGGCTTCCTGAAAAAATCAATGGCCCCCAATCGCATGGCATTAATAACTGTATCGATATCACCGTAGCCACTTATCATAATCACTTCGGTACCCGGATAATCCGATTTCACCTTTTTAAGCACCTCTATACCACTCATTTCAGGAAGCATAACATCCGATACCAGTAAGTCGATCTGGTTCTTTTCAAGCAGTGCAATTGCCTCATGTACAGTGTTAGCTGTGGAAACCTCCATTTTCTGCTTTACCAGAAACTTACGCAATTCTTCCGTTACCTGTTTTTCATCGTCCAGAATAAGGATATTAAATGTTTCTTTATTTTCAGGTATCATTATTGATGTTCTTTATGGGCAGGTTAATAATAATTTTGGTTCCTTTTCCTTCCTGGGTATTAGCCATAATATTTCCTTCCATTTCTTTGATAATACCCATTGATATTGACAAACCTAAACCAGTTCCTGCTCCTGGTCTTTTTGTTGAGTAAAACGGTAAAAAGATACTCGTCACCCTGTCAGCAGGAATACCTGTTCCATTATCCACGATTTCAATTATCACTTCTTCAGCGGTATGGAGGGTTCTAATCAATACCTTCTTGACATATTCACCTTCAGATTTGCGTGCCATCTCATCCAGTGCATCCCTGGCATTGGTCAGCAGATTGATGACCACCTGTTCAAATCTATAGGGATTTCCTACTACCATAGGTACCTCTTTATTCAAATCCAGGTCGATCAGGATATTTCTGTTCTTAAACTGGTTCTTCACCATAGACAATCCATTTCTAATGCATTCATTGATATTGAAAGCTTCAGATATCTCATCCTTTTGCCTGCTGGAAAAAATCCTTATATGGTCGATAATCCTTCTGATCTTCCCTATATTCTCTCCAATTATTTTTGTTTTCCCCTGTATGAATGATTTTTTTGGTGATGGCTCCATTGTTTCAAAAAAGATATTTTCCTGTGCAAAGGAGATACTTTGCATCGGCTGGTTGATCTCATGGGCAATTCCTGCTGCCAATTCACCAAGAGCTGTCAGGCTAGATTGGTGAACAATGATCTGCTGTTGTTCTTTTTGTTTTTCAAGTGCATTTTTAATCCGGTTTTCCAGATTCTTGTTGGTCACTTCCAATTCCTTTGTTTTATCTTTTACCAATCTTTCCAGATTTATATTGACAAAACTTAGCTCACCTGCCAATGTTTCAGATCGTTTGAATGCTTTTGTTAACCTGCGTGATAGAATAAATGCATGAATTAGTACCAACAGGTATAATCCGGTAGTGGTCCAGTGGAATGGTCTGGTTATCGTGTTCGAAGTTGCTTCATCAATCAAACTCAAACCAATAAGGATGATCAGGCCTACAAGCGAAATCACTGCTTCAAAACGTTTATTGAAACATGCCCAAATGATAGGAACCATTGAAAGGATTGCAGCAATTAGCATTGAGAAATAAACATAAGAAGCTATAACCATCAGGGTCTCTATCTTTGAAATGAGTGTAACGAAAACCAGGGTTAGATAGAACAATGAAATAATCCGTAATGGTATTTTTGGTGTTTCCTTTGGGAAAAGTATGTATATATAATGATAGTAAAGAATCACCTGGAAATAGTTTATCAGACAAAGTATCTTTGAGAATATGGAAAATGAAATACCCGGAACAAGGTTCTCAATAAGCTTTTCGCCTGAGAACAGATAATATACCGCTGTGATCAGGATGAGTAACCCAAAATATAGGGGTGAGCGATCCTTCCTGTAAAGAATGAAAAGAATAAGATGGTATAACCCTATGATAAAAAAGCTCCCGCATACAAACATCTGAACAGAAACAGCGAAATCGTGTATTTTCCGGATATCAGTTGCATTTCCAATCATGACCGGTTCAACAATCCCGCAACCTTCATGATGAAAACAGGAAATTTGAATTATCATTTCCATTTTATCTTTAGCAGAAAATGTATTTGAGAACATTGGATCCCAGTCAGATTTTTCATTTGATTTACAGTTACCAGGTTGACCTGAAACTGCAAATAAGTCATCATTTAAATATATCCGGTATGCATTTGCAATGTACCGACTTCGTAGCCTATATTCCGAGACTTGCCTGGGAAGCAGGATTATCAAACGGTAAGTACCATATCCATTTACAGGTATGTTTGAATACTTTTCCTGATTTGTCCCCATCAGATTTATATTAATGAATTCAGGAATCAGATTAGTATCATTTCCAAAACTACTATTTGTATAAAACTTATCCTGATAAAACGCCCATTCACCGGATAAATATAAAGGTCCTTTACTATCGAAATTCCAGTTTCTGAGATCGAGGATTCCATTAATTGCAACAGGCATTTCTTCTATATTCTTTGACTTACAGGAATACAGAAAAACAATTACTACGCACAACATGAATTTGGAGAGATGCTTCACAGCCAAAATATATCTATATCATAAAAATACAAATATTATTGTTAATATTTTAATAATTATCATTTTTCTATAGAAATTAAATATCAGTTAACTATTAAGACATAGGAAAATAAAGTGCTATGCTTCTGAATGCAACTTTAATGAAAACTTTTAATATTACTTCACAGAATTACACAACATAGAAATCATGATCATCCATGTTCAATTTACTTACCTTGAATTCATTTGAATCGCTACCCAGGCATATGCGCTTGCACCAGTTTGCTCACACATTTCAGCATATGAGGTATCATTGCCATTGGTTGTAAGCATCTGTCCTGCACTACCATCTTCTGCAGGGAAACCATATTCATCATTGATATCCAGGATTCCGTTGATCCTGATTAAATAATCATCGAAATCACCGCAAATCAAAGGAAAATCCGTATAGTAGTTTTCAGCATAATTTCATTTTAAGAAGACTAAACCTTTTAGGGTGCAGTGGTTGTATAGATCCAGTCTGCGTTTGTGCTTGTCAGGTCCATATACCTGTATTTAATGGTGCCTCCATCATTAAACTGTACAATAAACTTATCGCCTTTAATATACATTCTTGCTTCAGTTCCATCAGAAGGATTGGCAGGTGTGGTACTAACTTCCTGAACAGTGACCCCTCCATTAACATCTAACCTGGTATCAGGAGTATCAGTACCAATACCAACATTTGCATTGAGTATATTCACCTCATCAATTGCCTGATCATCAAAGGTTATCCTTTAAATTCCAAATACTAATATTCAATGACCAAAACCGGCTACACTCAAGGATTTGGCATTTCAAATTTTGATAGTAGAATTTATTTGGTTTTTGGAATTTGCGATTTGCGATTTTGTTATTATTTCTTTTTGAGCCCTAATAAGGGTTTTACTCCTCGGGATGACCAGTGCAAGAAACTTACTTTATCAATAAGAACAACAAAATAAGTTAGCAGCACTGGTCATCCCGATCTCGCCCATGCCGGGAGAGGGATCTCCCGGCAAAAGGGTAATTCGCCGGCAGGATTAAATACCCAGCGATTGAAGCACTTCCAATTGCTTTTGTAGTTCTTCTATTTGCTTCTGCTGTTCTTTCACCACAAAGGTGTGAGGAACGCTAGGAAGATAGAACGTTGTCTCAATAGCTATCGGGACGGCGTTCTATCATTTTTATATTATTCACTTTCCAGAACTTAACATTAAAATGCCCGAACAGCACGCACATAAGTTGTGCTATTCTTATCTGTTACAGCGCCAACGCCACTGCTGAAAGCAAGGATCCATGCTTGAGTTGAATTTACCTCACTAGAACTCCAGTAGCTTTCACTGAAAACACTTCCACCGTTTGCTGTTGCAGTGGAATTAATTGTTGATCTATTTTGATACATCAAACTTAATTCTTCATATGAAGGTAAATACCAGTTTCCATAAGTTTTACCGCCTTCGGTGATTTGTACTTCGTTGCACACACGTGCTGCATACGTACTCCCATCATCACCAATAGCCACCTGGGCAGCAATAATGATTGAAGTGTTGGCTTCCCCGGAATAGGGGCCAGCCCCCAAAGCCCTAGTATTTCCATTGGTGCCTGCATACCATCTTATCCCAGAGCTCTGGTCTGTTTTAGCACACACCAGGCCATGCTGTCCTGTTTCATCCACCCAAAATACAATACCACCCTGTACAAAATCGCCCACTGAATAAGCACTCCAACTGGCTAATCCATTGGCATCAGAGGTTAGAATTTTACCTGTGCCCGGTGAACCTCCTGTAATTTTCACTTGTCCGTTAACTTCTAATTTTGCCCCGGGGCTTGTGGTTCCAATACCAACGTTGCCGGTATTCGACTCAAAGGTCATCACTTCAGTATTGGCGAGATCATCATAGATATGCAGACTGTTACTTTGCCAGTTCCTGTATAATAGCATCCAGCGGTCACTTCCATTTTCCCTGATACGCAATCCGCTGCTATTCACATCTTCGGCCCCTACATCAATAATAGCAACTGCATCACTGCCTCCTCCGTTTACTTCGAGCAGACTACCGGGGCTGGTCGTTCCAATCCCAACCTTGCCTGCCTGAGTCATATAAAGGATGTTATCCACCTGGTCTGAATGAAACCGTAGGTCCTCTGTGGCTGCGCTGTATGTCATCTTAAAATGCTGTGTAGCTTCACCATCGTCATCGTAAAGTTTAATGCTGGCATCGTGTTCCCCATCAATACCGATCTTGATGGCATCTTCATCGGCGGTTTCGGCCATGTTGGTAATGGATAGGGTGCCATCATATACCTCCAGCTTTGCGGAAGGAGATGTTGTGCCAATCCCCACCTTTCCGTCTTTTTGCCAGGTCATCCGTTTGGCTTCATTTCCCGAAAAGCCCCTGGACCATAAATGAAGTTTGTCAACACTTCCGTCATACTGAAACTCAAAGCCATAGTTCCCTGATTCCATCAGTTTAAGGGATGCTGTATCGGAAGTGCCGGCAATTATTTTAGCTGAAACATTGTCATCGTCTTCAAGGTGCAATTTGTCGGATGGAGAGGCTGTGCCTATTCCAACATTGGCATCCAGTATATTCACCTCATCCATTGTCTGGTCATCAAATTCTATCCTGCCTGCGGCAGCGCCCAAACCAAGCCAATTATCATCAGCGTTGGCATTGGCAAATACAGAGTCGGAGGTCATGGAGCCTACGGTGGTGATGTCTCCTGCAGCATCCTGCCATGATGCAAGCCCGTTAGCATCCGAGGTAAGTACTTTTGAAGCTCCCGGTGTGCCACCGGTTATTTTCACCTGCCCGTTAACTTCCAACTCTGCACCAGGATTAGTTGTTCCTATTCCAACTTTACCCCCAGATTTCTGTAATACAAGATCGTTAACACTACTAAACGTTCCAATGGATAAATAAGCCATTGCCGGTGTGGAATTATACTCCCAGGCAATCCGACCTTTTGTAGCAGTTGATTGGCCAATATATAGTAAAGCCAATGCATCATCAGACCCAATAGAAACAACTGATCCTGCATTGTACGTACTGATATCAGTTCCAAATATAGCCTCATCGTCTATTGGATTTTTTGCAACATGTAAATCAGCTGTAGGAGAAGTTAAGCCAATTCCAACATTACCATCATTTTTGATGATCATACGCGCATCGGCATAAGTAGCATTTACTTGTCCATCCACTGAATTATTAACAAATACAATGTCACCCCTTCCCCAACCAAGTGTATCCCTGTAAAATATGCCGCCTTTTGATGTGTTTGAAGTTGTACCATTTTTGAACCTGATACCTGATAATACTTTTGTAGATGTATTGGTGTTTTGTATTAACGCAAAACTTCCATCGCTACCATCTGTTGTACTGTTGTTTTCTGCAACATGGAATCTTTCAAGTGGAGATGAATTGCCAATGCCTACATCTCCATGTAAATAAACCTCATCAGCAGCAAAATCACCTCCAATAAGGGGTGTTGTACTATTATTGGAGTTTTCAATGTATAGTTTCTGGTTTCCTGTTTCACTATATCCTGCATTAAAACCAATAAAAATATTACTATCTCCCTCAGCACTGTATCCTGCCTGAAAACCCAGGAATACATTATTAGATATACTGTTACTTGAGGATCCATAACCAGCTCCTGATCCAAGTATAGTATTCCTACTACCCGATGTATTATAATAGTTTGCTCTGTCTCCAACACCTACATTTTGATCTCCTGTTGTATTAAAATGAAGTGCATCATAACCATAAGCAGTGCATTGATCCCCATCAGTATTTGCGTACAATGCTGATTTTCCAGTTGCAGTATTGTCAAATCCAGTAGTATTCTCATAAAGTGCTCTATACCCAAATGCTGTATTACCACTATAGGAAGTGTTCTTATGAAGAGCCCAACAGCCAAAAGCAGTATTGTAATCCCCGTAAGTATTTGAGGACAGTGACTGGAATCCAATGGCCGTATTGCAAAATCCGGTTGTATTTGATTTAAGGGATCCTGAACCAACTGCGGTATTCCATTTAGCCTCCCAATCTCCTGTTGCTCCAATTCCATTATTAAACAATGCTGAATCGCCAATGGCGACAAGATTGCTTCTGGTGGTATTTGAGTATAGTGATCGTAAGCCAATTGCAGTGTTTGAGTTGCCGGTTGTATTATTAGCTAGTGATCTATAGCCATTTGCTGTATTTCCAGTTCCTGTTATATTATCGAAAAGTGCACTAGAACCAATTACTGTATTTTGAGCTCCTGTTGTATTCTTATATAGTGCAGATTTACCAATTGCAGTATTATTGTCACCAGTTTCATTTTCAAATAATGCAAGATCACCAATCCCGGTATTATAATCACCATCCGTATTATTCTCAAGAACCTGAGCTCCGATGGCAATATTTGATCCTCCTGAGGTATTTGAATACAATGCCTTATTGCCAATCGCAATGTTATATTCATAAGTAGTATTGCTTTTAAGAGCATCATAACCAATTGCAATATTCCACTTGCCAGATGTATTGGAAAAAAGTGCACCAACCCCAAAACCAATATTTCTATTATATGTTCCATCATCGCTTGTACCTGCATTGGTCCCAAGAAATACACTATTACCCCCGGTTTTCCCATCGGTAAGATCATTAATAGCCACAGTGGAATAGTAGTTCTGTTGTCCCACCCAGTACTTTGTTGCATCCACAGTTGAGGTATCACTGATATTTTGTTTTTGTGATACGTCGTAATCGGTTGCTAGTTGATTGGAAGTATCCGGCCATTGTAAGGCAGTTACTCCCGGGTTGCTGATCCATCTTAAGGTATCATTGCCATTTGTCGTCAATATCTGCCCGGCTGTTCCATCAGTTGTCGGGAATATATATTCATTGTTGATATCCAAAGTACCATTGATCCTTAAAAGATCATTGTTGAATTCGCCGTAGATAAGTGGTGTGGCACCTGGTCCGTTCTCTATATATAATGTACTATCGCCGGTTTCATAAAAACCTGCCTTGTATCCGAGGAAAATATTTCCGGAGGAGTTGGTATCGCCCTGCCTGCCAGCTTCATGGCCTATGATGGTATTCATCGATCCGTACTTGTTATTTCCATTTGCATAATATCCAATTCCTATATTATAGTGGGCCGTGTCATTCTCATGAAGTGCTTTATACCCTATGCCAATATTGGATGAGCCAGTTGTATTATTTAACATAGCTTTATATCCCATGGCGATGTTGGAACCGCCACTTGTATTCTCATGTAAGGCCTGGTATCCGAAGGCGTTATTCGATCCGCCTGAGGTATTATTATATAGTGACTTGAATCCTGAGGCGGTATTTGCATTACCTGTATTGTTGTATAATGACCGGTGGCCAATGGCTGTATTTTCCACTCCCAGGACATTGGCATTCAGTGCTCCCATGCCCACACCCACATTTTCCGAGGTGTCTGATCCGTTATCACCAGCGCCTGCACCTGAGCCCAGGAATACACTGGTTTGGCCTGTTTTACCATCAACAAGATCATTGATATACAGCGCCTCGCTGCCTACTGCAACCCAGCTGCTTCCATTGTAAAAATAAAATCCAGGGGTGTTGTTGGTCTGGAAGATAATTAATCCTGTTGCAGGAATTGCAATGGCATTTCGCTGATCTTCTGTTAAACGTGGCACCAGGACACCTTTTACAGTAGATGACACTTCCAGCATGGCTGAAGTATCGGGGGATGATCCATTAGCATTTATAGCCACACCCTGCGACAGAGCATCGATGCCTGTAGTGAGCAGAAAAGCTGTGATCAGATATATAATTGACTTTTTCATGATGATATGGTTTTGATTCATGATTTCATTGATTCATTGCTTCATGGTTAATCCATATTATTCGCTACCTGTCGAAGAATAGGGATTCAATTGTTCAATTCCGCGATTATTCAATTGTTTGTTGTTCAATCGAAAATAAGCTTGTATTTAATTGGTGTAAATATAAAATCAATGAAGAAGAATGCCTTTCAGATATGTTTCAAATGTTTTAGGATATGTTACATGGAAGCTGGAAGCTGGAAGTTGGAAGCTAGAGGCTGGAAGCTGGAAGTTAGAAGTTGGATATTGGATATTGGATGTTGAATGTTGGACATTGGACATTTACCTGAAATGCAGCAGGGATGTTGGGAGGGGATCCATCCCTGGTCATTCAGTAAATAAATCCATGGAATATGGGATCACAAAGAGATGATGACAAAATCTCAATTTCGAATCAGAAAAAAAAATCCGCTACCGCTATATTGGTTTGTCCCTCGACTTCGTCTCGGGGTGACATTTTATTATTCGGTCGTATGTGGTTTCGACTCTCGACCAATCCATGCGAACAGGTAAGGTCAAGCGGAGACGAGACCGATCAATAATAAAGAAATTCTATGTCACCCGAAGTCGAGGGGCAATGTGTTTCATTTTCTGTACTTTGCAAATAGTTATCATTGGTAACATCGAACACCCAACACCGATCGCAGATGTTTATTTATTGGCATGTTTGCCAAGGTATTCCGTAGGTGACATACCAAAGTGCTTTGTGAAATTACTGGTGAAATAGGAAGGATTATTGAACCCGACATCATAGGCGATCTCTGAGATGTTGCCACGATTCTGCCTCAATAATTCAGCGGCACGGTTCAAGCGTAAGGTGCGGATAAATTCACTGGTCGACTGATCGACAAGGGCCCTTAACTTGCGGTGCAGCTGTACCCGGCTCATGGCTACTTCCCTTGCAAAATCTTCTACACTGAATTCAGCTTCAGCCATGTTTTCATGCACCACTTTTCTGGCTTTGTCAAGGAATTGCTGATCAACAGAGGGCAGAATAGGGATGGGTACATACGCCTCATCACCCATTTCCTTTTTTATTCTTTCCTTTAATTTGTTATGCTGTTCGATCAGGTTTCTCACCCTTACCTGCAATTCCTGCGGATCGAAGGGCTTGGTGATAAAATCGTCGGCGCCGGTTTCCAGTCCTTCAATCCTGCTTTCCATCGATGCCCGGGCAGTAAGCAGGATGATGGGGATATGACTTGTCCTTTCATCGGTTTTCAGTTTATGACAGAGCTGATATCCATCCATTCGGGGCATCATCACATCGCTGATGATCAGGTCGGGAATGATCTCTATTGCTTTTGCCAGGCCATTTTTTCCGTCATCCGCTTCAACAACAAGATAGGTTTGATCGAGAAAGCCCTTAATATATGCACGAAGGTCGGTGTTGTCTTCCACCACAAGAACAATGGGTATCGAGTTATCTGGTGTTTCCATATTAGGATCTTCGGCGAATGTTGGTTGTACCTCGGGAAGGATTATTAATTCGGGAATGTCGGGAACAAATCGTTTATCAAGGTCATTTAATTTTTCAATAATTTCTTCGGCCTTAAGATGTGACTTACCCATGGGCAGGTAAACAAAAAATGCAGTTCCTTTACCGGGCTGGCTTTCAACTTTAATATTTCCATGATGAAGTTCGACAAGTTCCCTGGTCAGAGCCAGGCCTATGCCACTTCCTTCCTGGTCTTTTGTATAGGAATCATCGGCCTGGTAGAAACGGTCGAAAATATGTTGGAGGCGTTCCGGGGGGATGCCGGAACCAGTGTCGGTGACGCAGAGAACTATCCCCCCCCTCAGTCCCTCCCTGGGGGGGGAAGTGGTGTGGGCATCCCCCTTATGGTTGTAATTGGTGGTATGTTTGGTTAAGGTTTTATATGTAGATTCAAGGTAATTCGAATCCCCCCCTCCTCGGGGGGGTAAGGGAGGGGTACTAACATTTACACCAACCCTCCCTCCATCGTCAGTAAACTTAAAAGCATTCGACAGCAGGTTGTTCAGAATTTTTTCTATTTTTTCACGGTCAATATAAACCATGATTTCTTCTTTTTCAGATGTAAAGCTCAGTTTGATGTTCCTCTGGGTAGCATAGGATTCAAAAGATTGTACGAACAGCCTGGTAAGTTTCACAATATTTTCTTCCCTGGCCTGGAGTTTCATTTTTCCGGCTTCAAGTTTTGAAAGGTTCAGCAACTGGTTGATAAGTCGCTGAAGCCGGCGGGCATTGCGTTGCATGATGTGGAGTTCTTTTTCTGATTGTTTGTCGTTTGCTTTCGACAACATGTTTTGCAACGGCCCCAGTATTAAAGTGAGCGGTGTACGAAACTCATGCGAAATATTGGCAAAGAAGTGGGATTTCATCCGGTCCAGTTCTTCCAGTTTTTCAGTCTGCACATGCTCCATTTCCAGTTTCTGTTTTAACCGTTGGCGTTTGAGGTCATAGCGTCTCCAGGCAAAGATCAATGCCAGGAAACATAAAGCATACAGGGTGTAAGCCCACCAGGAAAACCACCAGGGCGGGTGTACAATAAAGCTGTATTTCAATGTTTCACTCCAGATACCTGCCGGGCCTGTGGCCTTCACTTTAAAGGTATAGTCACTATGGGGCAGGTTGGTATAAATTGCCCTGGTCTCTTTGGTGACGGGCCTCCAATCCCGGTCAGATCCTTCCAGTTTATATTGATAACTGACTTTATGCGGATTATGTATATCGTTGGCTGAGAAATTGAAGGTGAGATGATTTAAATTGTAGGGTAGTTCAAGGTTGACAGGGTAATTGTAAAATGGGGCCACATCGGTAAATTTCACCTTCTTTAAGCTTATATCATTATTTGCGCCGATGAAGGATAGCTCACCCGCTTCACGAGCATCAGACAATTCTCTGTAATCAATAAAACTTTGTTCGAGTTCAATATTGTTTAATTGTATGCCGGGAGGTTCGCCTGGTGGATTGAAGGCATTAAGGTCCAACATGGTAAAAGCCCTGTTATGGCCATGCCAGAGTTGGTTTTTGCTATCTATCATTGCGGTGTTGATAACGGGATTATCCCCCTTTAGTCCATCCTGCTTTTTAAATACATTAACATGAATGCCTTCCGGATCCCCGTCATCAGGAAGCTTGAGCATGTTAATCCCTTTCTCGGTTCCTATCCAGATATTTCCATTATTGTCCTCTGCCAGAAATTTGATATTCATGTCGCTTAATATATCATAATAGGCTGTGCTGTTCCCCTGCGGGAGTTCCCTAACAAATTGAATAAAGCCTGATAATGGTTCTGTTGAATCTGTATGAACCATGGTCAGGCCCCCACTACCAACTCCAATCCAGATACTCTCTCTTTTGTCTTCCAGTAATGAGGCAACTTTATTTCCGTTCAGTATATTATCACTATTGTAATTTGTAATATGTTTTCCATTATATTTATCAGCCCCGCCTGCATAGGTTGCAAACCAGAGATTCCCTCTGCTGTCTTCCAGTATATATGTTACATGGTGATCGCATAAACCCTCATCCTTTGTAAACTGTGTAAAGGATCTGCCATCAAAGCTGCAAACACCACCATTTTTTGTTCCTATCCATATATTTCCCTTTTTATCTTCAAGTAAATAAGTGATATGGTTATCACTTAAACCATTCTGCCGGGTATAGTTTGTAAAGCTTCTCCCATTATATTTACAAAGCCCGCCTCCGATGGTCCCAATCCAGATATTACCGCTTTCATCCTGTATGACCGAAGTGATACTATCACCTGGTAATCCTTCATTGGTGGTGTAGTAGCTAAAGGTTTCCCCATTGAATTTACAGAGGCCTCCCCCCCTTTCCTCGCCGAACCAGATGTTTCCTTCCCGGTCTTCAATGGGGGACCTTAAGAAATCAAATTCCATACCCTGGTTCGGGGTAAGATGGGTGAAGGAATTACCGTCATAAATCATCACATAGTTTTCTGATGACCCGAACCAGAGACAACCACTGATATCTTCCATGATGGACAAGATGTGATTGCTGCTCAGATTGTCTTCAACGGTAAAATGTGTAATCCTATCGGCTGATTTTCCTGTTGGATTCATTTCATATTTACATATCCCACCCCCATGAGTAGCAATCCAGATATCGCCATTTTTATCTTTATGGATGTCATTAATTGAATTACTGCTCAATCCTTCCTTTCTGGTTAGGTGTGTGAAAGATCTTCCATCAAAGATATTTACACCTCCACCCATGGTACCTATCCAGAGGGTATTGTTACGGTCGGGTAAAATGCAGTTAACAACATCATGACTCAAACCTTCACGGTTGGAATAGTGTATGAACCGGCCATAAGGATATTGGTTGGATCCTGTTTCATATTTACATAATCCGGAGCCATTGGTACCAAACCAGATATTCCCATCATGATCTTCGGCGATACATTTGATGTAATTGTTGATCAGGCCATTCTTTTCGGTATAATGGATAAACCTGCCATCCGGATGATCCCGGGATTCCGGCTCATATTTATAAACACCATTATCATAGCCTCCAAACCATAAATTCCCTTTTGTGTCTTCATGGATATAATTCAGGTACTTTAAAGGTCTTTTACCGTTTTCATTATATGGAGAATAATCCTGTATTGTCAATCCATCGTATTTAAGAATCTTGGGGCCTTTATCATCACCTCCCCTTAAGAACCAAATATTCCCCCTGGAATCTTCAATAAGGTATTTTGCACAAACATGAAAGGATCCCCTGTTGGTAAATACCCTTCCAAATTGTGTGAAGAAAGTCCCATCATATTTTATCAGGCTACCTGATGCAAACCAGATGTTATGATTCTTATCCTGGATGATCTTATTATTTGTACTTCCATTAAATCCCTGGTCCTTCCCAAAATATTTCATATTACAGTCGGCTTCATCTTTGAAGCGGGGTGGCAGGGCTTTTATCTGCTCTGGGTACTCAGGCCTGAAGGCAGTTTTTTTAGCTTTTAATATTTCAGGTACAGGAACTGTATCACTGCCCGGGGTAATAATGGTTAACTTTTGTGGCAATGTAACAACTTCCGGAGTTCCGGCATCGAAAACCTTATTCTTTAATGGAACAACTTCGGGTTTTCCTGCCAGAACAATTTTCGGGGAGGGCATGGTATCGATGGAAACAACCGTTCCTGTTATGGGTTCGGATATAATACTATCGCCGGTATCGGTTGTAGCTGTTTCTTTACTGAATACTACAGATGTGTTCTCTGGATTTGAATTACATGCCGTTAATAAAACCAGCAGCAGGAATACACAATAATGCCTGAGGTAATTTGCGAACATTATATTACCCTGTAATTATCATTTTGGGCTTATGCGAAAAACACATATAAATATAGGGTATTTTTATCAAACAATTGTAATTTGTTTGAAATTGGGGAAATGAAACGGGATGCTGGACGCTGGCGACTGGAAGTTGAAAAATTGACAATTGACGAAGAACGATTGATTGTAAAACACCGGTAGTTGAAATAGAATATAAAATGTTTCTTACCCTTTAATTTTTCACACACCTGACGTTATATCCACGAATCTTACTGAATGAATAACGGGCAATTCCGATCTCGCTATAACTGGGCATACGATACCAGGTTCCTGTTCCATCCTTGTCACCAGCTTAACAGTCCTATCCTCTGCCAGCAACATGAGGCTGTTTTGATGTATAGATAGTCTTCATCCCAGCAGATATCGCCTACTTCCCCGTTAGGGTCGGTTGCACTTGTAGGGGTATAAGGTGTTCTTAACCTTAGTTGGTTGTATCCTGAAGATCCACTAATATCAATCTTTGAAGTAGGGATTGTATCAATACCCAAACTTCCATTTATATATACCTCATCGGCATCAAAATCTCCACCGATCAGTGGTGTGGTTGACCCGGAGTTTTCAATATAAAGTTTCTCGCTACCCTCTTCACCCCATCCTGCCATATATCCAATGAATACATTTTTTTCATCGCCGTCTGTGATATTATATCCTGCTTTGTAACCAAGTATCACATTTGCATCACTATTATCATTGATATTATAACCGGCTTTATGCCCAAGTAGTACATTACAACAGCTACCACTTCCAATCAGATAGCCGGATTGATAGCCAATAATTACATTATAATCTTTGGCGGAAGGGCTAGAACCACCACCCTTACCGGCTTCATATCCAATGACAGTGTTTTCCGAACCGGTATTATTCCTCCTGAATGCATAATAACCTATTGCGATATTACCAGTACCTGAAGTATTATCAATCAGGGAATAAGCACCGACAGCTGTATTTTCCGAGGCAGTATTCTGTGATAATGCAGATTGTCCTAATGCCGTGTTATTACCTCCCGAAACGTTATTCAATAAAGCAAGGGATCCTAATGATACATTGGAATTTCCGGATTCATTCAATTCTAAAGATTGCGGTCCTATTCCTAAGTTATTTACCCCGGTTATGTTTGATTTTAAGGCATTATGTCCTACTGCCACATTGTTCCATCCTGATGTTGTGTTTTTCAGGGATTGGTATCCCAATGCCGTGTTTTTATTTCCCGTGTTGTTTTTATATAGAGCACTATCACCAACCCCTACATTAAAATTATCTATTCCGTCATCATTTTCTCCTGCCCCCTGGCCGAGGAAAACGCTGTGGCCTCCGGTTTTTCCATCCGTAAGATCATTGATGCCTATGACCGCAGATTGAAGATCTACCCAGGAAGAACCATTGTAGTAATAAAAACCTGGTGTGTTATTGGTTTGATAAATAAGCAGGCCGGTTGCGGGGGAGAAAATGAGATCCCGCCTTGACTGTGTCAATCGTGGTATTAACAATCCCTTCGCAATGGAGAATACATCAAGCATGGCTGAACCTTCGCCGGTATATAAAGGATTATCTGTTATAATAACATTCTGGTTCTGAGCATTTATTGAAGATACAAGAATAAATGCTACGATGATTGTAATAGTAATTTTTTTCATGGTTGATATGATTTAGGATTAATACTTATCAAAAAGGTCATTGAGTTAGTATAAGTCAGGGGTAGTGTTTTGCTACAAACCTGATAACCAAAGATTAAAAGTACAACAATAAGACCTGTTTGTCAAGGAATTAAGGATGATTTAAAAGATGACGGATTTCATCATTCAAATGATATTTGTGTTAAATTTTAGGAAACGAGGCCGGATGTCTGGAGCCTGAAGTCGGAAGCTGGAGGTTGGATGTTGGAAAATTGACGATTGACGAAGGATGATTGACAGGATTTAAGGTATTCATGTTATCATAAATTGCTATATGCTCTCATCCTTATCTCTGTGACCTGTGGTTATTTTCATTATCCTGAACAACAAAAAAGAGACACCGATTACTGCTATAAGTAAAACTAATTAGAGTCTGTCCATAAAGTCAGGAATTTTTTATCAAAGCACCAAATTTCAAAAAACAAATGACAAATAATATTCAATACACAATGATTAAAATTACAAACATACCTTTAATAAACTGATATTCTATGTTTTGGTTATTTAATATCTGGAATTGGAATTTATTTGATTTTTGGAATTTGTTATTGGGGATTTGCCGGTTGTTAAAGCGTTAATTTATAGACAGACTCTAATTACAATGGCGCTGTGGTGGTATATGTTCAGATGAATATTAAAATCTTTTTCTAAAGTGAATTACCTGATGCTGAGCAGCCGGATTGTATTTACTTTAAGTGGCATCCATTTAATGGTATCAGCAAAACTGTTAGTTACCCACGGTAAGCCATCCTCCGTTTTCAATATCAAGGCCTGATAAGATGTGAAGCGATTTGTTAACGGTTACATTTGACCCGTTATGAATATCGGTTTGCCCTATTATAACAGCGTTCCCATTAATGGTATGTGAACCCGAATAATCAAACGTTAATGTTACCTCATCACCAACAACTAAATTATTACAAACTCCGGATGTGTTCAATGTCGGATGACTGCCACCTGAATAATCTGGTATTCCAACATTGTCAGTGGAAACCGGAACAGAAGCCCGACTCCAGTTGGAGGCTGTAGACCAGATTGTGTTAACCACATTCAACCATGTATTATAAGCCGAGGAACTTTCCCAATCATTGACGGGATCCATATTTAAAAGTGTTCCGTTAAAATCATTTCCTGAAAAATCCTGCAGCGTTGTGCCTGCAGTATTATCAAAATTAAAGTAGGCTACCAATCCACTCTCATCCCCAACAAGGGCTTTACACATATTTTCAGGAATTTCCGTTGATGTGCGAACATCATTCCATATCCGAACTTCTTCAATTTTTCCAAGGAATTCCCGCAGAAGAACCGGATCGGGTCCACCGGGTGGTACCCCGTCAATATTTGATCCGATGTAGAGATTTGTTATGTTATCGTAATTTATCTGGGTATTTGGAAAGTATGAAGAGTTTTCTTCAATTCCATTCACATAAATTTTCAGTGTCGTATTTGTACCATCCCCATCGCAAGTTGTAACCACATGATACCATGTTCCATTCACTATGGTAGTTGTAGCGTCAATACCTCTATCAACATAATTCTGATCTCTGAACATAGCACCGAATTTGGTCCCATCTCCTGTTGAGCTCAACTGATATCCGCCAGAGCCCAAATAATTCCCAAGCAGAGATACAATGGAGTACTGATACTTGAAGACATTAAGTCAATCCATTGTCATCCAATGGATTATAGTCTTTGGTGTCATGTTCTTACTAATATAACACTAGCCTGTAACAGTTTCATCAGACAACTTAGCGCCTACAGTTTCTTTCTTTTTAAAAAACCTTCTCTGGAAAATGATAAGCACGATCACACCAACAGTTATGGAAGAGTCGGCAATGTTGAAAACCGGGCGGAAAAAGATGAAGTGCTTGCCAGGCCAGATGAAGAAGTCTTCCGGAAGGGTTATGTCGATGACCGGGAAATAAAGCATATCCACCACCCTGCCATGCAGGAAGGAAGCATAGCCTCCGCCTTCTGGCATAAACTGTGCAACAGAATGATAGCTGCTTTCGCTGAATAACAAACCATAAAAAGCACTGTCGAGAATATTTCCAACGGCTCCTGCCAGAATTAACGACATACAAATGATCAGACCCGTATGTGCTTTCTTCTTGCTGATATGAACCAAATACCAGGCAATGGCAATGGCAGCAATGATCCTGAAAATGCTTAATGCCAGCTTGCCCCAATCACCAACCATCTGTATGCCAAAAGCCATACCATTGTTTTCGGTAAAATGAATAAGGAACCAATCACCAAAAACGGAATACTCCTGGCCGATAAACATGGTTGTTTTTACCCAGATCTTAAGTGCCTGGTCAGCAATTAATACCAGGAAAATAACAAGTAATGCCTTTTTCAAAATGGTAAAGCCTTATTTATTTGTTATTGTTACTTACGTGAGCCTGTGGATTTTTGTATTGCTGCAATTTGGCATCAATGCTCAAGGTAGCATGGGGAACACTACGAAGTCGTTCCTTGGAGATCAGTTTTCCTGTAACCCTGCAGATACCATAGGTTTTATTCTCTATCCTGATAAGGGCATTTTCAAGGTTATTAATAAATTTCTGTTGCCTTGCAGCAAGTCTGCTGTTCTCCTCTTTCGACATCACAGCGTGGCCTTCTTCCAGCACCTTAAAGGTGGGGGAAGTGTCGTTGGTGTCGTGTTCATTACTCTGTGTATATGCTTCTGTGAGAAGTTCCAGGTCTTTTCTGGCCTTTTCAAGCTTATTCAGGATAATGTCTTTGAATTCCTGGAGTTCATCATCGGAATACCTTGTTTTGGCTGAAGTATTTCCTTTGCCTGCAGTTTTCTTTTCTTGTGCTTTCATAGCCGCTTAGTTTTTAGTGAACCGTGTTTCATCATTTATTCCTGTAAAGCTTTTCAATGGCAATATCAATCCTGATATCATCAATTAGCTCTACGTTTACTTTACCACCCGTTTCTATTTTGTCTTTTAAGTCGAGTGATTCAGCCAGTGTCTCAGAACAAATATATGAAATATTACTTTTGATTGCTTCAACGATCACATTGTTTTTCTCGATCTCAAGAGAGATTTTATCCGTTACTTCGTAATTCTTTTCTTTCCTGAGATTTTGTATCCTGTTAATTAATTCCCTTGCAATGCCTTCTTCTTTTAACTCTTCGGTTATCGTGATATCAAGGGCAACAGTAAGTTTATCCATTGACGATACCACCCATCCCGGGATATCTTCGGTGGTGATCTCAACATCATCAGGTTTAATTAAAATTTCCTGCCTGTCAATACTAAAGGAATATTCACCTGTATGTTCAAGCTTTTCAATATCCTCCTGTGTGAATCTTGAAATCGTGCCGGCAATTTGTTTCATCATTTTGCCATATTTAGGGCCCAGTTGCTTGAAATTGGGCTTTATCTTTTTTACCAGTATTCCGGAAGCATCAGTGATATAATCTATTCCCTTAACATTCACCTCTGAAATAATAAGGTTTTCAACGGCCTGCAATTGCTCTTCGGATTTTTTATTGAGTACCGGAACCATGATCCTGCTCAATGGCTGACGTACCCTGATGTTGGTTCTTTTCCTCAGGGAAAGCACCATGGAAGAAATTTTCTGTGCCATCTGCATTCTCTCTTCAAGATCTTTATCGATAACTTTATCATCGGCTACAGGAAAATCGGATAGGTGGACAGAATCCACATTCCAGTTTTCCGTAACCCTGTTCAGGTTGATAAACATCTGATCGGCAAAGAAGGGCGCGATTGGTGAAGCAAGCTGAGCTACTACCTCAAGGCATTTGTAAAGTGTCTGGTATGCAGATACCTTATCTTCGGAATAGTCTCCTTTCCAGAATCTTCTTCTTGAAAGACGGACATACCAGTTACTTAAATGTTCATCCACAAATTCAGCAATTGCACGGCCTGCCTTTGTTGGTTCATAATCGTTATAGGCATGATCAACAACTTTGACCAGCGTATTTAATTCGGATAATATCCAGCGGTCAATTTCAGGCCGTTTTTCATGAGGCACTTCTTCTTCGTTATAATTAAACCCATCGATATTAGCATATAAAGCAAAAAAGGCATAGGTGTTGTAAAGCGTACCGAAAAACTTCCTTTGCACCTCTACGATACCAGCATTATCGAATTTTATGTTATCCCATGGCTGGGCATTGGTAAGCATATACCAGCGAAGGGCATCAGGGCCGTACTTTTCAATAGTTTCGATAGGATTTACAGCATTGCCAAGCCTTTTCGACATTTTGTTTCCATCTTTGTCGAGTACCAGGCCATTCGAAACACAGGTTTTATACGATACCGAATCGAAAAGCATCACTGCAATGGCATGCATGGTAAAGAACCAGCCACGGGTTTGGTCAACACCTTCGGCGATAAAATCTGCCGGGAAGCTGTTCTCAAATTCTTCCAGGTTATCAAAAGGAAAATGAAACTGGGCATATGGCATAGAACCCGAATCGAACCATACATCAATAAGGTCAAGTTCGCGGACCATTTTTCGGCCACAATCTGATACAAGAACGATCTTATCGATATAAGGCCTGTGAAAATCAAATGTATTATAATTTGAGTCTGTATTATCTTCGGGTACAAAATCCGCAAGGGGGTTTTCATCCATAAATCCGGCCGTTATCGCTTTTTCGATCTCTTCTTTCAGCTCTGCTGCCGAACCTATACATTTTCTTTCTTTCTGATCATCAGTTGACCAGACAGGTAAACCAACACCCCAGAAACGTGACCTGGAAAGATTCCAGTCAACCAGGTTTTCCAGCCAGTTACCAAATCGTCCGATACCAGTCGCTTTGGGCTTCCAGTTGATGGTGTTGTTCAGTTCTATCATCCTGTCTTTATACGCGGTTGTTTTTATAAACCAGCTGTCGAGAGGATAATAAAGTACCGGCTTATCAGTCCGCCAGCAATGGGGATAATTGTGAATATATTTTTCGATCTTAAACGCCTTGCCGTTCTTTTTCAGCATCACCGACAGGTCGATATCAAGTTCAGGGGAATCGTTACTGGCATGCTTGTCATAATCATTTTTTACAAAACGTCCGGCGTATTCATTATAGATTTCAGTAACATATTTTTTTACGAATTCTTCATCCAGGTCTTCCATCCTGTAAAACCTACCCTGAAGGTCAACCATCGGCCGGTTTTTGCCATCTTTATCGATCAAGAACAGCGGGACAATACCTGCCTGCTTGGCCACCTTATCATCATCGGCGCCAAATGTAGGGGCAATATGGACAACACCCGTACCATCTTCTGTTGTTACAAAATCACCCAGAATTACCCTGAAAGCACTTCCCATGGGTCTTACAAAGGGTATCAGTTGCTCGTAATGCAAACCGGCAAGTTCAACACCTTTAAATTCACGAATAACATCATAGGGTATGTTTTTATCGCCGGGTTTATAATCTTCAAGTTTCAGGTCCTGATTTTTCAGATCGAAGTAAGCATTGAAACGATCTTTGGCAAGGATAACCGCTACCGGTTTTCCGGTGTAGATATTAAATGTCCTCACCATACTATAAGTGATATGTTCCCCAACTGCCAGGGCGGTATTGGAAGGCAAGGTCCATGGGGTAGTTGTCCAGGCCATCATGTCAACCTCAGTATCTACCAGTTTATAAAGGAATTCTGAATCAGGATTCCTGGCTATCCTGAACTGTGCTGTAATGGTTGTATCCTTAACATCCTTATAACATCCCGGGAGGTTGAGCTCATGAGAACTGAGGCCGGTACCGGCTGCCGGTGAATATGGTTGTATTGTGTATCCCTTATATAGCAGGCCTTTATCATAGAGCCTTTTCAGCAGGTGCCATACGGTCTCAATATATTTGTTATCAAAAGTGATATAAGGATTGTCAAGATCGACCCAATAGCCCATTTCCACCGTGAGTTCATCCCATTTATCCTTGTATTTCATCACCTCCCTGCGGCATGCCTGGTTATATTCATCAACGCTGATAGTTTTTCCAATATCCTCTTTGGTGATACCCAGGGTTTTTTCAGTGGCAATTTCTATAGGTAAACCATGTGTATCCCAACCGGCTTTGCGTTTCACATAATATCCCTTAAGGGTTTTGTACCGGCAAAAAATATCCTTGATTGCCCTTGCCATTACATGATGAATACCAGGCATTCCATTTGCTGACGGAGGGCCTTCGTAAAACACGAATGGCTTATGCCCCTCACGTATCTTCAGGCTCTTATCGAAAATCGCATGTTCTTCCCAATATTTCCCGATCTCTTTCCCAATTGCAGGCAGATTTAGTCCTTTATATTCCTGGTATTTCACTTTCATTAAATAATACTCGATTTTTTAACAGGGAGCAAAAGTATAAAAAATATTGAATGAATTGGTTTTTATGGATTTAAAGGTTGAAAGGTTGAGGGTTGAAAGGTTGAATCGTTTAATTGTTAATCTCCATTCAAACTTTGCTGGTTCATCGTGAAAGATTCGGGACCACACCTGCTCTTCAAATAAAAAAAAATAATATTTCCACAAAGAAACCATAGCACCAAAGGCCTTAACATCTTCAAGGTTTAGAAATTAGAAATATAGTAGTGCAGTCTAAAACAGGGTTTTATTTAGTGAGTTTTTGTGATTTGGTGATTTAGTGATTTAGTGGCAAAAGGCCTTTTAGAATTAAAAATTTGGCGAAATACCAACTCTCCTACTCAACCCTTCAACAATTCAACCCTTCAACCCTCAACCAACCTATATCTCTTTTCCAATTTTCGAATTTGCAAGTATATTACTCAATATGGTCCTGGCTGTTTCGCTACCGTAGGATTTAAGCAACTCAAAGATTTCAATCATTTTTTCATCGGAAGGTTTGCTGGAATTAAGGACAGGTTTCAGTTCTTTAAACTGGGAACCTTTCAGTTCATCCTGCAAAGCCCCGGTAATGATCTTGATAATCTCTTCACTACTTTCGGAGCCGGTTGCAGGCACTCCGAAATTTTCCAGTTCAGCAATTGATGCCTCAAGGATTTCCTGGCCCAGTTTTTTACAGGCATCGATTGCTGAATCGCCTGCTGTATCACGCAACGACCAGCTGCTGTGTTCGTATTCAATATCCTGTATCTGTTTAATCTTACGGGAATCTTCACCAAAAATCCTGCCCAGGATCACTATGGTATATTCCTTCCAGGCCTCCAGGTCAAAACCCTTTTCATTCAGCTTTTCAATTTGTTGCTTTAATAATTTTATCTCTTTGTTAGCCATGATCTTTTATTTTACTATTGAACAAGAAATTTGAAGTTATATTTTCCACTTTCTGAAATTATATCAAGAACATAAATTCCGGATGTATAATCACCGGTTTCAATTTCAATCAATTTTGAATCATTCTGGACTGTGTATAATTGTTTTTGGATCCCCCTGCCCTCAAGATCGGTAATTCTTACAACAACAATCTTATCAACGTTTTTCAGGGCCTGCAGTTCAATATTCAAAATTCCGGAAGTAGGATTTGGATAAACCACAATATCCAGGGGCACTTCCCCATAGGTAATCCCTGTATCTTCTTCACCAAGTTTAGCAACAAAAATATCATGTCCATTCCATCCCTCTACAACATGCTCACCAAACAAAGCTTCCCTGGTAAAAATACCTGAGATGTAAACATTGTCGGTATGGTCAAGGTCGATACCATAACCATAATCATTTTCTGTTCCCCCTGCACCCCTCACCCATACGGCTTCACCATCAGGATGATATTTCAGGACAAATATATCAGCCATTCCGATACTCTGTGTTTCCCAATCGCCAAATTCTGCAAAATCATTAAAAAATCCGGTGACATAACTATGCCCCTGTTTGTCAACAACAATATCCCTTCCCTGATCCATATATATGCTTCCGGCATTGTCTGCCCATAGGAAATCGCCTTCAACATTAAATTTTAAAGTGTAAATGTCGAAATCGAACTGGCCTCCTGTTGCATACAGGGTATCCTGGTATTCAACAATGAACTTGCCGGAAAAGAAACCGGTTGTGTAAACATTGGACGCATCATCCACCCCAATCCCAAATCCTCTTGCGAAATCATTGGCCCCACCAAAAACTTTCCTGACCCAGAGCAGACTTCCCCCGGGATCAAGCATGGTTATATAAACACTTGTAATGGCCGGGCTATACAAAGAGTATTGCTCAAACTGACATTTGCCTTCGTAAAATCCGGTGAAAAAAATATGCCCTGATGCATCACAATCAACGCCATATCCACGATCTTCACCCATCCCGCCAAATTGTTTTGCCCATTGAACATTGCCGTTACTGTCGTACAGAACGATAAAAATATCCCTGTCGCCTTCACTAGCAAAGTCTATATCATTCCCGAAAAAGATCACATCCCTGAAACTTCCGGAAACGATGATATCATTCTCAGGATTTACAGTGATCCTGTTTCCGTAATTATCCTGTTCTCCTCCCGCCTGTGCTGCCCATTGCGGCTCCCCTTCAGCATTATACTTAACGACAAACATATCATACAGGCCATGACATTCAAGCAGAAGTTCCCCAAAATGCAGATAGCCTTCAAACCACCCGGTAAATACCGGGTTGCCATGATTATCAATTGATATTCCGGCGGCAACATCATTACCAGGACCGTATCCATGCCGAACCCACTGGAATACTCCGTTGGAATCGTATTTTGCAAGGAATACATCCATTTTACCATAGCTAACAAGGATGTCATTACCGAAATGGGCTGTGTCGGAAAACCAACCACAAACATATGAATTACCGTTATCATCCACCGCAACATCATATCCCTGATCTGATCCATTCCCCCCGGCTTCATGAGCCCATTGGAAATCCTGGGCTACTGTATAAGTTGATATTAATAAGACAAGACAAAATGAAAGGATTGTTTTCATGTTTTAATAATTAAAGGTTAGAATGAATAAAATTAGAAATTTTTATTATACGCACCCTCAAAAGGTTTGAATAGTAATGCTCAGGTAAATATTTTTCAAAAGGATAATATATCGTAACTTTAATGGCGACTGTTAATTTGTATTTGACAGGATTTAACCAATTCACCTAAAATAATTATTATGTTTTCAGAAGTAAGGGAATTTCAGGAATTTACAGCTGTTTTATTAAAAGGTGTCGGTAACGTTATTATAACAAAAGGCAATGAACATAAGGTAGAAATCAATTCAAACCAGGATGTGGTTTCAAAGATCAAAACAGAGGTGATCAACAAGGAACTTGTCATATCTATGGTTGATACGCTGCCTGTCTGGCTGATCAGTTTTCCTAAACTTGACATTAAGGTCACCCTGAGTGATGTGAAATCACTCCGTGTAACAGGGGTGGGCAAACTAAGATGTGAAGAAACGCTGGAAACTGATTCTATTGTTGTATTTAACAGTGGTGTCGGGGGAATACATCTAAAGCTTTCAGCAAATGATGTAAAGACATATCTTGCCGGAGTAGGGGAAATTGAATTAAGCGGTACGACCAGCATACATCAGGTAGAAATTTCAGGGACAGGAAAAATCAATGCCTATTCACTCAAGGCCGAAGATGTTACAATCAAAGCCACAGGAATAGGAGAGTGTGTTATTTACGCAACAAATAATCTTGAGGTAAATGCGGGAGGTATCAGTCGTGTTAAGTATCGTGGTCACCCAAAAGTGAAGAGTTCCCGGAGCGGGCTAGGTAATGTTGAAGCCATTCCCTGACCCGGGATAAGTTTTCAACAATATTCTTTCAGCCGGTATGTAATTTGTATTTTAGCGCATCGCTAATTGAGCAGATTTGATACCCAGGGAAACCATACAGGAAATTCATGATACAGCCAGGATAGAGGAAGTTGTAGGTGATTTTGTGAGCCTCAGAAAAAGGGGGGTGAACTACATCGGGCTTTGTCCGTTTCACAATGAAAAAACCCCATCTTTTACTGTCTCCCCATCAAAAGGTATTTATAAATGTTTTGGTTGCGGTAAAGGGGGCCATGCAGTGAATTTTGTAATGGATCATGAGCATTATACTTACCCTGAAGCACTCAGATACATTGCGGATAAGTATAATATCGAGATTGAAGAAGAAGAACAGACACCCGAACAACTGCAGATGCTCAATGAGCAGGATAGCCTTTATAACCTGAACACATTTGCTCAAAAATACTTTTCTGATAATCTGATTAAGACAGAGGAAGGAAAGGCAGTCGGACTATCTTATCTGAAAGAAAGGGAATACCGCGAGGATACAATCAATAAGTTCCAACTTGGTTATTGTATCGACGATTGGGCTGATTTTACAAACCACGCCCGGAAACATGGTTATAAGTCTGAATATCTTGAAAAGACAGGTCTGACAATTAACAAGGAAGACAAACAGTATGACCGTTTCAGGGGCAGGGTAATGTTCCCGATACATAACCTTACCGGGAAAGTTATCGGCTTTGGAGGAAGGATCCTTTCTTCTGAGAAGTCAAAAGCAAAGTATGTTAACTCGCCCGAATCGGATATTTATTATAAAAGCAAAAGCCTTTATGGTATTTATTTCGCCAGGAATGCTATTGTTAGACAGGACCAGTGTTATCTGGTTGAAGGATATACAGATGTTATTTCCTTAAACCAGGCAGGAATTGAAAATGTGGTCGCTTCCTCAGGAACCTCATTAACTTCCGACCAGGTCAAGCTGATTAAAAGATATACGCCGAATATCACCATTCTTTATGATGGGGATGAAGCCGGGCTAAAAGCTTCTTTTCGTGGCATAGATATGATACTTGAACAGGGAATGAATGTTAAGATCGTATTATTCCCGGAAGGAGAAGATCCTGATTCATACGTCAGAAGTCACAGGACAGCTGAGGTTGAAGAGTTTATTACAAAACAATCGGGTGATTTTATTTCTTTCAAAACCAGGCTGCTGTATAATGAAACGAAAGATGATCCATTAAAGAAAGCCTCTCTGGTAAAAGAAATAGTAAAGACCATCGCACTTGTGCCCGATGGAATTTATCGATCGATGTTCGTGAAAGAGTGTGGTAACATCATGGATGTTCCTGAGCAAACACTGATGAATGAATTAAACCGGCTTTTGAGGAAACGTTTTGCAGATAAAATGCGGGTACAATCTGATGTAGAAATTCCTGAACCAACAGAATTCCCTGCAGAGAAACAGATAGTAGTCGAAAATCAGAATTTTGAGTATCAGGAAAAGGAGATCATCAGGCTTTTACTGAATTATGGTGATGAAGAGATGTTTTTTGAAGAGGAAGAAAAAGGAAGGTATAAAAAACGTGTCCCTGTTAAGGTGGCGAATTTTATTGTTAATGATCTTCTACGGGATGATATCTGTCTGAAGAACAATGCTTATCAGCAGATTATTCATGAATATGAAGAATCCTTTGAAAACGATCATTTGCCAGATAATAATCATTTTATTAATCATAAAGATGATGGGATCCGTGAGATTGTAATTAACCTGCTTAGTTCACCCTATATGCTCAGTGAAAACTGGATAAAAAAAAGAATAGTGGTCCCATCTGAAAAAGACAGGCTCAAACAACTGGTTACTTCATCTTTATTATCTTACAAGGCTAAACATGTTGACAACCTGATAACGGAAAACCAGAAGGCCATCAAAGAATCGGAGAATGATGAAGACCGGCACATATTACTGCAGAAACATGTGAACCTAAAAAAGATGAGCAGTGAAATAAACAGACAACTCAGCAGGATCATTACCAAATAAATTCAAAAAACAATCACCATGGTAGCTGTAATTTCTTTGATTCTTATCATAACACTTTCATTGCTGGTAACCAAAATAGCTACAGTAATACTTGTGCAAACAGGCTTATCAGAAGAGGCGGCCAGGTTTCAGGCCAGGTCGGCATTTACAAGCACAGGATTTACCACCAAAGAATCTGAAGCCATCGTACAGCATCCAAACAGAAGGAGGGTTGTATTAACACTGATGCTGTTGGGCAATGCCGGCATTGTTACAGTTATTGCATCATTGTTGCTTACCTTCGTCAATCATGATGAAAAGCTGATCCCCTGGTATTATAATATTGCCATCCTTGCCGGCGGTATTTCAATTATCTGGGTATTATCTTCCCTTAAATCTTTCGACAGATTTTTGATAAGGATTATTGAAAAAGTGCTGCATAGATATACTACGCTGTTAAAGAGGGATTTCAGAGCATTATTGAAGCTGGGAAAAGATTTCCAGGTAAGTGAATTTTATGTAGAAGCTGGTGACTGGTTCGAAGGACAGGCACTTGAACATTGCAGGCTTGAAAACGAACAAATTATCATACTGGGTATTGAGCATCCAAATGGAGAGTTTCAGGGATTAATCGACAAGGAAGTAACAATAAAGGAGGGAGATAAACTTATTCTGTATGGTAAAGGTGAGGCAATGAAGAAACTTGATGGCAAGAAGAAAAAGGACAATCAGGATAGTGCCGTAAAGAAATAACCCTCAATATAGTATCCATTTCCTAATAATCAAATTAACTTATAATATTGACGATTCACGGTTGACGATCAATAGAGTCAAAGGGACGAATTCCGTCACGCCGGCGGGAGGGAAAGCGTCCCTGTAACTATTCTTCTACATGTCCAATATCCAATATCGAATGCTCAATAACCAATATCCAACCTATATAAAACACGATAGGAACCCATCCTTTCGGTTGGGTTCCTATCCACTTGCCGGCCGCCGTAGCTTCCGGGTTGTGCCAAGTTACGGTTATTCTGGCTAACTTTTTTGGTTCTTCCCCGTGGGGTTTCCCCGTTTGTCAGGCTCCGGTTGCTGTTCACCTGCCTTGCGGCTTGTGGAGCTCTTCCGGTTCCCGGTTGCCCGGCTCCCTGGTTTATGTTCCTGCCTTGCGGCTTTCCCATTCTCCAGGTCCCGATTCTGCCTGGTCGTTCTCCGAAGATTCCTCCCTTGCATCCTCTTCGCCTTGCTACCTGCCTTTTATCGCTCGCTTGATGATTCAAATATACAACTTATCCCGCTGGCAGGTCAAGTTTTTTTTATTATTGATATTAACATTGTATTAACAGAAGTTTTTAACAGTTGTTAATAAGTCAGGGCGCTGCTTTTTCGCTATAAATATCAGTAAATAAATATTTTAAGACCGGCCTTATCTATTAGGAAAAACTCAATTACTTTTGTAGAAATCCATAATTAACAGACTTGTTATAAAAACTACCATTATGCAGGAAAAAATCCGTAAGCTCGATTATGAAAAAATAAGGGGGATTTTGAACGAATATGACCTTGAATCAACGTTTGAAAAAATAAATGTTATCCCCGACAGTGATGATCTTTATCAGAAAATCGCCGATTATATCGATGTGAAGACCTTTACAAGAAAAGCTGTACTGGGTATTGATTTTTACAGGTACGGTTTATACAAACACCTGGAACAAACCCTGATCCCATCAGTTTTTAAAATCCTGTTTGAAAAGGCTATCAGGCTTTGTCTTGAAAACAATCAATTTGTTTTTCAGAATTATACCAAAGAGAAAATCGAGCAATCATTTATCAGTACCGGCGATGGTGGGTTTTTAATCCTCGAAACACCCCTGCATGCATTGTTCTTTGCCATCAACTTCGAAAGCCTGGTCAGGTCATTCAATGCCTATCACCATTATCCTAAACTCAGAAACATTACCGGAAGTATCAGCCTGCGTTATGCCGTCACCCATGACACCCTGTTCAGTTTTGATAATAATTTCTTCGGCACAGCCATCATCAATAATGCCAGAATCCTTGAAAAAGACACCCTTAACCGTTGCCTGATCGACGAAAACACTTACAACTGGTTCCTGATTAATATAGATGGCATAGAAAACCTGCAGGTACTTACAATCAACGAGCTGGCAAACATAAATGAGTTCCAGGATTATAGGCTGGAGTTAATTGAAAATGGAGAAAATGAAATTATTAGAACTACATCAAGCCGCCTGACCGGTGTGATCAATTCAGATGTTCTGAAAATCGGACAGATCAGGTCGAAAGAGGTAAACCTGAACATTTATAATATACACCTGCAGGTTACCGTGAATGCATTTGCCGACAGGAAAAAAGACACCAAACGTACCATCACAATGAGTCTGGGGAATTTGAATACAGCTGGAATATAAATTCCAAAAGACAAATCCCAAATCACAAATAAGCACCAATATTCAATGACCAAAATTCCAAACTCTAACTAGCAAGAGTTTTGGTCATTGAATATTCGAATTTGGAATTTATTTGGGATTTGGGATTTGTTATTTGTTATTTCTTTATCACTATCTGTCTGTAATTCGGATCATACCAGTTTAGCATCAGTGTCCTGAAATCATCATAAGCAGTAACAGGAATAATCTTCTCCGGCAGTTCAATCTCACGAGATATGACTACCTCATCACCAGCCTTTTTTATTTCAATGATTAATTCACCCGCCTCGTTTTTAATATTGATCTTCTTTTCAGGATTAACACATTCCTGTTCATCAGGTATTACTATGGTATGATGGTATTTTTCACTAATGGGAAAACTGAGTTCAAAGGGAACGGTTCTTTGAGCTGACAATTTATCCAGGTGCCACGATTCCACACCGTATTTATAATAAGGAAGGTCAAGGAAATCAATGCCTGATTCTATATTCAAGGGTTTCTTCTTTTGAAATTCATACCCGATATCTGCCTTGTTTTCACTCATCTTATCAAACTTAAATTCTTTGATGTTTGATGAAGAGATCGGGCCTGACATAAATGATTTAACCTTTGTACTGTCTTTAATCAGCTCAAGAAACGGGTAGAGTGCGTTGTTGATCTCAAGATTTGCACTACCATTCAATATCGATGGATCCTCAATAACAAAGCCTGTACCCATCTCAATTTCGCTTACTTCCTGTTTTTCAGTAAAGGTTCTCAGGCTTTCTATAGCTGCATCAAGCTGTAGCATAACATTACCAGGCAGGTCATATTTCAAATTATGGTCTTCCCAGCCGGTTGCCGAGATGTAATAATAATCATAGCCTTTTACGCTCACCCTTACAAGATAATTGTTGATCACAAGCAGGTTCCCCATATCTTTATTATAATACTTCCCGGGAATAACAGCAACCGGAATTGCATTGAATCCAGCATCCCTGAGCATTGTCACAAGCAGTAATGTTTTTTCAAGTTTGTTGCCTCCATTGCTTGACCAGGTTTCGGCAGGTGTTCTAACTTTAAATCCAATGATGTCGAGAGGAACATTATTTCCGGCAATTTCATTGATCACAAAATCCTGGATCCTGACCATGGATTGAAGGTCGTTTGCCGATCCATTTATTAGCTCCTTCACTTTTTTCGACATTGCCTGTGTGGTCTTCATCCTGAAAGCATCCTGGTTCATAAACTTATCATATACCCTGTGTAAATCCTTTGCTGTACTGAAAACAATTCCTTGTTGAGCTGTTACGGGCTTATTAGATGCACGGGATTTTATCGGAAGATCTTTAAAAATCCATGTATATGTTTTAAATCCACGATCGGATGTTACGTCAGGTGATGTTCTGATATTATAGGCCTGGTAATCAAGTTCCATATCCACCGGCACTTTAATCCTGATGATCTGTTCTGCTATCGGGGCATAATCACCGATCAGTTCCTTGCCCATAAAGGCAGGTAAAAAATCACTTTGTGTATGTATTGTATAACCCAGGTTGATCACGGCCCCTACTTCCAGTCCGGTATGGGTAACAACCATCTCTCTCAGGTTGTTATAAACCGGCACATGGGCTGCATACCTCGGTAGAACTTTATTAAAAGCGTTTTCGGGTGTGGTGACTTTTTTTCCATCTGCCATAATGGTGTAGGCATAATCAATATCCAGTTTTTGATAATCAGGATTATAAATAATAAAAGTTTCTCCATATAAACGGTGAAAAGCATAATGGGTTAATAACTTAAGCTCTTTCTCCACAGTATAATCAAAGCTGCCATTGGGATTGAGCTGGTATTCTTTCACAAGTTTAAGATAAACTGCATCTGCATTTTCTTGCTGTGCGGCAATCGTGCATGAAATTACAAGAGATATGATTATGATAAATATCTTTTTCATTTTTATGAGGTTTTAAATTAATTTGATTGTAAGATAATTTTACGTTTGGCGAAATCGTTCTGATCCTTTACTACCTTTCTGAACATTTCCCAATCTTTGGGCTCATAAATCCGTTTACCAAGTGTAACCTGTTCCTTCAATGTAATTACATTATTGTCATTGGTATCAATATCACCATCATAACTTGCAACATTACTGCCATAGCTTTTCGACCATGATGGAGCAAGAGGCTTGTATCCTTCAGGAATTTTTATCTTTTCTTCAAGAACAACCTGCCTTGAGCATCTGTCGCGGAAACTGTACTGTTTTTCTTCTTTTGACGTATTGATGTACAGATGTCCCATTCCCGCTTTAAAGATATTTCCGGTTATTACCGGATCGAAGATCATTTCATTGCCGGTTACCA
Organism: uncultured Bacteroidales bacterium; assembly: GCA_964468645.1. Lineage (GTDB taxonomy): Bacteria > Bacteroidota > Bacteroidia > Bacteroidales > JAIOZK01 > JAIOZK01. Next base: position 17,951 of record CAYXUU010000006.1, on the reverse strand, counting down.
TAGCATACCCGGGAATACGATATTTAACTTTTAATGATATTGGTCCTGCCATATAATTATAGGGATCGTCATATTCAATTCCGAGTATTTCTATCTTCGGGGATATTTCCAGCAATTGCCTTTCGATGGCATTGTTCCATTCCGATTTATAGTTCCTTACAAAATATCTCCTGATCGAGGCATCAGATTGCCCTTCAGCCTCCAGGGTAAAGTTACCTTCAAGCGTTCCTTCTTCATCTAATTCAGCATACCCTTTTATCCTGAAATAATGATCCTCAGGGGCAGATACCGGAGTAATTTTAAGGTCGGCACCTCCCGGAACCCCCATGAGGTAATTTTGTTGTTGCTCGGCACTCGACCACAGTTCCCTTATAAAAGGCACCCAGGTGGGATCAAGCAGTTTATACAATCCGTCTGATTGTTTAACTACGGTAACACAATGATTAAACTGATCAGCGGGTATATAATCTATCCTTGATCCGGCCATGGTCATTGCAGGGTATGATTGAAAACCTGCTGCCCTGAGCATGGTAATAAGCATTCCCGCCTTGTCTTTACAAACCCCGCATCGGTCTGTAAAATTCATTTCCCCATTATGCAATGTATAGCCTTCTCCTTCACCCATTGAAATTCCTGAATACCTGATCTCATCGGCCACCCAGTGTGTCAGCCTTGAGATTGAATCGGTGAAATCAACAGCTCCCGCAAGAATTTCAGCTACCTTATCATCTATTTCGGGTGTCGATTCAAAACTTCCATAATCTTCATTCACCCCTGCAAACCACAGTGATTTCGCATACCAGTCGGGACTTGTTGAGATCAATAACTTGGGTGCAACATCAGATGTCGCAACCATGTTTGATTCCCGTTTAAAAGGGGTGATATTGGATTTTGAAAATGTATAGATCATCTTATCCTTTACAAGAACTGCAGACGATTTAACCTCTCCATTATAGAATTCATACTGTACTGTTTTGTCCATCGGTATCATTACCTGGTAAACTTTTTCAATCACAGGATTGCTACTCCAGAAGGGAACGATATCATAGTAATGGCCCCGCATAGGTGGAATATATTTATCTTCTTCCATACCATCATCAAGCAGCAGCGCATAGGTATATCCTTTTTTAAACAGGAAAACTTCCACGGCATCCCCTGGCTCCAGTCGTCCTACCTCTATCATTTTCTCACTGGCCCCCCAGTAGATCATTCTTGCCGGGGCGGGGTAATCGAGGACCTTTTCAATATCCAGTTCTTCAACTTCACCACTTGCCCTGTAAACGATAACCTTTTTTATTTCAACATATGCTGAAAGGGGATCGTATCCATAAGTAATAATACGTTTTTGTTTTGCACCCTGAGGGGTAAGGATCTTGAACAGCTTATGGGTATTTACATAACTTAAACCCGATTCCTGAACATCAACACTGGTGCTGTCAAAAATGATCAGCAGGTCTGAACCGGGATATTCCTTACTACAACCTGCAGCTTTAATCAAGTCTTGAACAGGACCTGCAGAAATGAAGTATCCTGATAAAATTAGTACTGTGAGGAAAATTAATTTTTTATACATCATGGTATGATTTAGTTAAAATTCAAAATGAGGCTCAAAAATAAGAAGACTTTGTGAATATTTAATTTTTTGTTAAAAACAGATCAATTGCCATTATATATTGAAACATTTGTATATTTTCGCTGTAAATAATTAAAAACCATATAAAATGAAAAAAAACGTTGGGAGTTCTGACAAAATAATTCGTTATCTGATTGCAATTGCGGCTGCCTTATTGATAATCTTCAGTGTAGTGAAAGGTATCTGGGCAATTATTATCGGTATTGTAGGTGGAATAATGTTAGTTACGGCATTGACCGGGTTTTGTGGTTTATATACCATATGCGGCACGGGAACCTGCAAAACGAAAAAAGAATGATAACCGCAGAAACCACAAAGAAACCGCAAAAAGAATGAACCGCTGATTACAAATATAAATTGATCATAAAAAAACCATAACGATCATAAAAATCAGCGTTCTATCTTTTCCTTCGGAAAAACTCCTGAATAATCTCTTTGCATTCCGTTTCCATTACGCCATGCATTATTTCAGTTTTTGGATGGATGATTGGGGCAGAGGTTATATTAAATCCCTTTTTTTCATCGGAGGCACCATAAACTATTTTACCTATTTGTGTCCAGTATGCAGCACCTGCACACATCACGCAGGGTTCGATAGTAACATACAGGGTGCATTCATCGAGATATTTCCCTCCCAGATAATTCGAAGCAGCAGTAAAGGCTTGCATTTCTGCATGAGCTGTAACGTCATTTAAATGTTCTGTCATGTTATGTGCACGGGCGATGACCTGGTTGTTGCTTACAATCACAGCCCCTACAGGAACCTCATCCAGATCAAATGCTTTTCGGGCCTCTTTGAGGGCTTCTTTCATGAAGTATTCATCGGTGAAGGGATTAAGCTTCATTTGATAAAAGTACGAAGATTGAGAGATATTGGGTTAAGAGATTTACGCAACAAACTCTTCCAGGATCTCCTATCGTCGGACTCTGGAAGGTTTAAAAGCTGACCTTCCAGAATCCGCCAAAAGGAAATCTTGAAAATTTTATCATTTTAATACTACCTTCTCAGTCCAAAGTGTTGATCCGTTCTGCACTGTCAGTAAATACAATCCATCAGGTAGATTGGAAAGATCATATGATTGATTAAATAGTTGATCACTAATATGAGATTGTTCCTTTAAGATAATCTTACCCGTTAAGTCATATAGGATTATTTCAGGTTGGTTTGCATTTTTAAACTCAATATTTAACATTCCTTTGGTTGGGTTAGGATAAATACGCAATCCGGTATTTGGTTCAGGTTGATCAACACCTGTATAAAGATCAACCGGATATTCCGTCCAGAACATTCCTCTACCATGGGTTCCTGCGAGCACGGTATTATCTGCTTCCCGTACTTTTATCATATCCACCCTGACATTGGCCATGCCTTCTATGGCTGGTTCCCAGTTAGTAATGCTTTGATGCAATTCATTGGTCACCCAGATACCACATTCGGTGGCCAGCATAGCCTGCTGTGTATTTTGCGGATGATAGATAGCCCACCTGATGGGCATATCAGGAAGATTCCCTTCTTTTTCCATCCAGGTTTGTCCGCCATCAAAAGTTTGCCATACAGAAGAAATTCCATAATTAGAGAAAGTAACCAGCAGGGTATCTTCCGAGCCACCAATAGCCACAGAGGAGATACTTCCCAGGGGAAAATCCACACTGCCAATATCAGTGGCTTCCGGGGTTGCATGGGCATTCAGTAATTTATACAATCTTCCTGAGTTGGAACCAACAAACAGTGTTGCTGTTCCATTAACAGAAAACGGGGAATATTTCACATGTGAAAACCAGGTAGGCACCGCGGTACCACAATATACAATCTGGCCTTCTTCATTTCCATAGATATTACTCAATCGTAATATTCTGTTTGCATTCCCAACCGAAAATGTAACTGCATTGGCATAAAGGATGTTTTCCTTATAATCGAGATCAGCCGGATTGATGAATACACCGCTCTGGTAATCATAGATATTATTAATATTGCTTCCATTATTAAAAATATAATACCTGTTATAATAAACAGAGGTAATCATATAGTTTGGCTGGTTCTTATCAAAGAAGCAAAAGGCGCCATCCCCGCCCGACACCATGTCATTCAGGGATATCGGTGAGCCGGTATAATACAGGGAACCATTATCCTGCAGCCCTCCGACAAACCTGTTAACACCCTCCACCGGAAAAATATCACAGGCATAGAATTGAAGTGTGTTGAAATTATTATTCACCTGGATAAAATCAGGACTGGAAGAATTCGCCTCATCTGTATAAAATACACCACCATCTGTTGTAAATACCATTTCTGTGGAAGAACCCGGCCGGTACATTTGCATATGCTGGTCGGCATGAACATAATCGGGGCTGCCACCCCATGCGCCCCAATCAGAAACATGGCTCCAGTTCTGACCCCCGTTCAATGTATTCCAGACATCTAGTCCTCCAATATATAACAAATCAGGATCCTCAGGATTAACACAGGCTGTGAGGGCATGCCAGGCCAGCGTGGCCCAATTATAGGAATCTGGGTTATTAATCTCATTCCATGTTACTCCTTTATCTTCAGATTTTAGGATATGCTGGCAATAATACCGCATAAACCCTTCATTTCTTCCAGATCCGATAAGGGCATAAATAATATTTTCATCCGAAGGTGCTTCAGTAAATATTACCCTTCCGGGGACTGGGTAAGAGGTGTTCTGTATGATGATATTATAATCATCATAAGTTGTCCACGATCCTTCTGTACCTTCATCAGACCACAATATTACAGCGCCACCTTCCTGGTTCAGGTTCTGCATGCTTCCAACATACAACCTGTTATCTGACCCAAGGGTGATATCATTAACCGTATATGAATAATCATAAGCTGTCATATCCGGAAGAACCTGCTCCCAGCTGACACCTCCATCGTCAGATCTGTATAATCCATCCCCGGGTTCACTCTGATGTACTTCCCCATGATAAAAACCACTGGCAACCCCCGCATAAATTACACTGATTCCATTTTCATCCCTTACCACAACATCATTTACATATTTGAAATCTTCTGTAGATTGTAATAATTGCCAGTTATTTCCTCCATCAGTCGATGTATAAATACCGACCCCCACACCAGAAGATTCACGATAAGTGGTAAAAGCAGTCCACGATTCACCTGTCCCCACATAAAAGGTATGTGGATTGTTTGGATCACTTGCGATACAACTAACTGACAGACTGGCCCAGAAATTATCTACTGAAATCCATTCAGAACTATAATTGGTGATATCATTATTATACCACAATCCACCGGTAACCCCTCCGGCCCATACTTTTTTACCTGTCAGGTCATTGGGATCGAACATAATGGTTCTTGTACGCCCGCCCATTGTTGCACCGGTAGTTTGCCATTCAATGCTTGATGTTGATTTAAGGTTTGCCTGGTGCCGGTATTTTTCGGTTTCTTCATAAGCATTTCGCCATCTTTCAGCCGGTACCCTTCCCAATTCAGGATCCAGGGTCATAAAATAATTCTGATACGCCGCCAGATCGGGCCGTGTTGGCCCTGGCATGTTTTCATAATCCTCAATTGATATATCCGGGACATTTTGATATTCCGAAACAAGGAAGTTTTCAAATTTTTCCCGCGGTGACTTAAGGCTAATGTTAAAGACGGTAACTGTCGCCAGTAATAGTATTGTTAATATTGGTAATATGCCGACACCCAGTATCCTTTTTGCATTCATATTCAATTATTTTTTTTCCTTAATAAATTCTTCAAGGGTAATGATCTTTATTTCACTTATTCCCTGTTCCTTGAGTATTTCATTGATTTCAGATAAATCCTTATTGATGATACCGGAAACTTTATTCCCGAGTTCATTAACTTCATTCTCCAGATTATTGAGTCTTTCTATTTGCGAATTTGATGGCTTTCCCTGATAACCCATAACACCACCATATATGCTAGCGATTTTCTCACGCAGTTTTCTTTCTCCGGTAACCCTACCCTGTTTTGTTGCCAGTATATCCTGCCGCAATGTTGTCATTTGTCCCGTAAGGTCAAGAAGTTGCTCTTTCAATTTTTCATCGCTTACTGCTTCAGCCTTTTCTTCTGTTTTATCTCTTAATTCAACAACCTGTGCATCAACGAATGCCAGATTTTCAAGTAAATCATACGCCTGAACCATGATAGTTAACCTTAAATCCCTGGCTTCTTCAGAATGGGGGGAATCAGGATCATAAACAACCTTGATCTTTCCTTCATAAGTATTATCATCTTTATGTATTTTCACTGTATAATCTCCCGGGGGATACGGGGGGCCTACAAAAGCCTGACCAAGAAGCTGGACGGATGATGGTACTTTTGGTGGTTTCCGGTACATTTGCCAGACAACCCTGTTAATACCTTTGCGTTTGCCGGCGGGCAGTGTTTGCAATAAATTTCCATCTTCATCAAATATTTCAAGGATCATCTCTCCAAAGACATGCCTTTTTTTGAGATAATACATAATTTGTACGGCACCAATAGGATTGTATCCAGTAAATTCATCATCACCGGTATGATCAATGGCATATCCCAGGTAACTTAATTCAAAAGGCCTGGTTTCGAGGATGGCTACATCCTCTTCAATTAGTTCAGGTGTAAGTTGCCTGATAGGAGTAAGGTCATCAATGATCAGTATTCCCCTGCCATGCGTGGCAAGTACAAGGTCATTTTTCCTTTCCTGTATCACCATATCACGTATAGAAACTTCCGGTATTTCACCGGTGAACCTGGTCCATGTGGTTCCTCCGTCAATTGACAGATATAATCCGAATTCTGTACCTAAATATAGCAGATCCGGATTTACCGGATCCTCAAGGATCTTATGGCAATATCCCTTGATATTATCATCAACCAGTGAAAACCAGTTTTTCCCCATATCAGTGGTCTTATAAACATAAGGAGTTTTATCACCCTGCTTATGGCCATCGAAGGTGGCATAGGCAATATTCATGTCGTATTTACCAGGCTCGATAGAAGAGCACCATGTTGTAGACGGTAATCCAGGAATAATTCCTGTCACGTTCTTCCATTTTTTTTCGCCATTTTTTGTTACCTGGATATTTCCATCATCAGTTCCCACCCAGATAAAATTGGTGTCGAATTCTGATATGGCAATTGTATATATCGTACAATGATTTTCAGCAGAGGAGTTATCAAGCGTTAATCCACCTGTTTCATCCTGATTGAATTTTTCCTGATCATTGGTAGTCAGGTCAGGTGAAATCCTTATCCAGGTATCCCCATTATCATAGGATTTAAAAAGGTATTGTGCACCTACATAAAGAGTATTACTCAGTGGATTTTGTAGTATTGGTGTATCCCAGTTAAACCTGAGTTCATCAATGTCTTCTTGCTCAAATGGTTTAATTGATTTGGATTCTCCTGTGCTAATATATTTCCTGTTTATATTTCCTCCCTGAGACTGGAAATAAATAATATTGGGATCCTGGTTATCAGGAAAAACATTAAAGCCATCACCATATCCAACATAGCTCCAGTCACGGTTACCTATACCACCCGGGCTTTTGGATGGTGCCATCCATGATCCGTTATCCTGAAGACCTCCATAAACATTATAGGGCTTCTTATCATCAGCAAATACATGATAAAAAGTTGATACCGGTAGGTCTCTCACGTATCTCCAGGTATTCGCTTTATCGTTGGATACATAAACACCACCATCGGTTCCAAGATAAATAAAATTGTTATCGGATGGATCGATCCACATGGCATGAAGATCGGAATGTACCCGCCCCCCGTCGATGAATGGAGAATTAAAATGTTCACCACCATCATCACTTACAACAAGCGAAAATCCCGGTTTATAAATACGGTCTGCTTCTACCGGGTCGGGAACAATATAGGAGAAATAAAAGGGCCTGTGGCCGATTACCGGCTCATCATTGGTAAGCTTCCATGTTTCTCCTTTATCCATTGATTTATACAAACCGGATTCTTCGGCTTCGATTAATGCAAATACAATATTCGGATCTGCCTTAGAAAATGCTACAGAGATTCTTCCTGTTGTGCCTTCGGGGAAATCCTCGCTGATTTTATTCCAGGTTGCACCACCATCAATGGATTTATACAAACCGCTTCCGGGGCCACCTGAGCGAAAGTTGTAAGGTGTTCTCCTAAAATCCCACATGGCAGCATAAAGTAAATCGGGATTTTCAGGATCCATGGTCATATCAGAGCAACCCGTGTTTTCATCAACATAAAGGATCTTTTCCCATGTTCTACCTCCGTCGATGGTTTTATATACACCCCTGTCTTCGTTACTATTCCATAAATGCCCGAGCACAGCTGCATAAACGATATCCGGATTGTCAGGATTAATAAGTATCCTTGAGATCCTTTCTGAATTATCCAGCCCCAGGTGTTTCCATTTCTTACCACCATTGGTTGTTTTATATATACCATCACCCACCGAAACACTGTTTCTTACCCAGACCTCACCAGTGCCAATCCAGATGGTATCAGGACGTTTCTGGTCGATGGTAATGGTTCCAATACTCTGATTGTGCTTATCAAAAATAGCTTCAAACTGAATTCCGGCGTTTTCACTTTTCCATACACCACCCCCTGCAGTACCCACATATACAATCCTTGGATCATTTTCTACCGCATCAATCGAAGTAATTCTACCACTCATTGTTGCCGGGCCTATATGCCTGGCTTCAATTTCTCCAAATGTGTTTTTGTCAAGCTTAACTTTCTTCTGTGCAATCCCTTTATCAGGAATAAATAGAATAGAGATAAGACAACATGTAAATGTCAGGCATATTATTAATTTCTTCATGACAGAAAGATTTAGTTTTTATCTTCTTCAACCGGCTCTTCTTCAACAACTTCTTCTTTTTTCACCTCCGGTTTAACAAATATGGCATCATCAATTTCCGGGTTAATTTCAATAGATTCTGTTTTCGACTGACGTTGTGTTTGCCCGTTTATTTGTGTTTCTTCTTCCATCGACCATGCAATTCCATCTTTCATTTCGTAACCACTATATACCGATGCCTGTTCAATATCCTGTCCCTGTATCTTCATATTGATGATCCTGGCCAGAAGCACATACGACTCTGCATCAATTACATATGTCAACTTATCACCTTCTTCATCCTCCAGCCGGATTTTGAACACCTCTGTACCTTCAAATTCATTATCATCTTCAAGTAATTCAGCAGTGAATCCCTTATCCTGGTAATTGTATAATGATCCATCAAGATCCGCAAGCCATACCAGTCCTTTCAGCTGTGGGCCAATAATATCCACCGGATCAGTGGAGCCGCTCCACGGAACGACACTCCATGCTGAGTCACCATCCAGCGCCTGAATCAGAATCTGCCCCTGTACATCAACTTCTATCCGTATGCGATCGGGTCTCTTCGCATAGATCGTTACAGGAAATTCATTGGGGCCTGAAATTGACTTTGCGGTCATTTTCAGGGTAGTAACTTTAATCAGGTTTTCCTGGCCCATAACAGCAAAGTGCTCTTCAAGGATCTCGTCAAGTGTTTGTGCATCAACAATAGGAATTATCCATATGGACACAATAAGAATCAATATTAATCTCTTCATAATAATTAGGTTTTTTTTGTTATTTCGGTAAAAATAGTGTTTTTAGCCGATTTTTAAGAAGGGCGGTTTTGACGCTCCCAATTAAGTTATTTCGTAACAATGCCTTAGCGTAAAAACCTAATAACTGATTTCCTGAATTGAAAACCTATTGTATATTCAATAATAAACGAAGGCTGTCTCAAAAGTATCCCCGTGTTCTCTCAGTTTTCTCAGTGTTCCCTGTGGTTATAATTTAATGTATTGAACCACAGAGTGCCACAGAGAATCATTGGAGTGCACAGAGAAAGAATATTTGACCGCTGAACAAAATTCCTTGTTTCTTATTCCTTGTTTTTTGTTCCTTGTTTTCGAAAAACTATTAGATGATATCCCTTTAGCTGTTAAGTTATCTCTTAACCCGACAGAATTCCCTCTCCATTTGGGGAGGGCCAGGGAGGGGTGATCACTCCACCACCACCTTACCACTTCCCATAGTTCCATCCCCACAACTCACCTTTACCAGGTACAGCCCCTTTTGCCAGCCAGTAACATCAACAATAGCTTCTTCTCGACCTCGTGATACTGCAATCTCTATCACCTTCCTCCCAAAAAGATCAAACACTTCGATAATCCACTGATGTTCTACCAGCCAACAGCCACCAACTACCAACTGTTCATTTGCCGGATTCGGGTAAATTTCAATCATCTTAGTTTGATTATCTACCTCTAATTCTTCCTCCATCACTAGAATATCACACTCACACTCAATTGTATCAGAAACAATTGGTTCAGGGCAAAGACTGTCATAAACAAACGGATAAGTATAAATACTATCAAACTCCAAATTCTGATTAACTTTTACGGCATATCCATTATAATTACTATTATGCACTGCGTAACCTGTAATAAGATATTTATGGTCTGTTGTTTTTACCATACACTGGTTTATTGGTGAACCGTTATTATTTTCAATCCATTTAAGGATAGCACCACTTGTATCAGTTTTGAAAATTCCCATTTTCAGTGAATCTATTTCATTTCTTCTTGTTCTTCCCGCAATTATCAAATTCGAATCGGGTGTTTTTGAAATTCCAACCAAGTAATTCTCCAGTGTATCTCCCTGATTTAAGACTGTATGGAAAAGCAATTCACCATCATCTGAAATCCTCAGAAATAGAGGTGATGTAAAAGTTGATGATGTATCATATCTCCATCCAACTGCTACATAATAATCATCAACCTCCACAATATCATCAAGGTGTCCTGCTATGTTTTCAGAATAACCGGCAGCTAATAGCCACTTCTCATTTCCAGTACTATCAGTTTTAACTGTAAATGGTCTTAACTTATATGTACCAGTTGGATTATTAGTATCACTAGGATAATAACAACTTCCGGTCAGAATAATACCATTGTCTTCAGTTTTATGTACGCCGTTAAAAAGCGGGCTATGAATTAGTGGATGTTCATATCTGGATGCAATATTTTTTTTCCATATTGCAAATCCATCATTGTTAAACTTCCAAAGGTGATTATATGTATATAAATCTTCATCTCCATATGTATGCCAGATGATATATCCATCATTTGAGTATAACACTCTACGGCCATAATTCCCATCAGGTAAGTTTGCAACCTTACACCAGGCTTGATTGCCACATGAATCTAATTTTAAAAGAAAAGGATCTCCATTTTCATCCAATTCGAGATATGCACCGGTTATTATTATTTCACCACTGCTTGAACAATCAATGCTGGTTAGATAAATATTTTCTGTGCTAATAATATATTTTGACCATAGTATTTCACCGTTGATATTCGTTTTAATTATCCATATCCTGCTGTCATCAACTCTTAATCCTAAAACAAACCCTTTGTCATAGCTTCCGCATGATGCGAATATTTTTTCTCTTCTATTCGTATTTCCGTATTCTCTTTCCCAGGTTTGTGCACTTGAGATCAAGGTTAACATACCCAGATATAATACGGAAATAATCTTTATTTTGCTCATTATTTATTAGTTAACTATGTGTTACATGTTATTCAGCTCAATTCTTTAGGATGATAAATTTTACTGTTTCTATTAATTCCACAGCGTTGTACAAACTGCAATAATAAACTCCGTTATTATATTTAGTCGTTAAGTATATAAACTGGTCTGTTTCGTTCTTACATTCTATTTTGTCCAAAGATCTTCCTTGTTGATCAGTAATACGAATAGAGGCTAGATTTTGGTAATACCCAATTTCTGATAGATCATATTCAATTGTTATATAATTACTTGCAGGATTTGGGAATATCTTCAGGTACGTGGTTTTTTCCGTATTTGGTAGTTTTACTATGCCAGCATTCGTTGTTTTGTAAGACGGAGGGAAATATAATGGTTCATCATATGATTCCAGGTTCAGTGCAAGAAGAATATTAAATGCCATTTCGCCTGGAATATTTATCTCAGCTGATAAACTCTCTAGCATGTTCAGTTGTACACTATCAAGTTCATAAATAGTCGAAAACCTGCTTCTTATATTCCTTTTTAAATCATAGATTTCTTCAAAGCTATTTAATTCATTCTGTTCATTTAGTGAGAGGTTAAATAAAATAGGTATACTATCCAATATTGCATCAGCTCTTATGGTATCGAACTCTCCAAGTGCAGTTATTGCTAAGTTATAATAACTGTAAATATTATTACCAGCAATCGATCTTAAGCTATCATAAATTGATATTAATGATGTGTCTAAGAGAAATTTATTAACCAATTTCTTATATGCCTGGCTTCCAACAAGTTTATATGCTCCAATTTTAGCCTCTAATTTATCCTTATCGGAAAGGATCAACCTCCCCTGTAATATCTGATTTTTCATGTATTGGGGCATTGGTTGCTGCCTTGTAGCGAGCATTCCCATTAGCTCAGATGATTTAGCGGATTGTGGATTAGCCACCAATACATCACGGATTATTGCATTGTTTAAAACATCTTCCTTGTTTACAGATGTTTTCATTACTGTATCACTCAGGTATGGAGAACTAGATAACAATTCTGCTCTAATTTCTATTGCCTCTTCCGGCACTGAAGTATTAACTTCAAATTCAAGATCTGGTGTATCTCCACTATCGACTATTTCAACCAACACATCATTAAGTGAATCTGCAATTTGTCTTGATGTATTCATACTTGAACGCAAAAACTCAGCACCTCCTCCTGGGATATTTGATGGGCAGCTAGTAGCTTGTGAGTATTCAGGAATACCTTCGGTTCTTGAAACATTCTCAGTAACTTCTTCTGGATAGATATTTGGATAAGTAGCTACATTCCAATGGTAAAAATATTCTATTTCATCAAGAAATACATCATTCATGATATTGTAAATTACGATAGTATGATCACTAAACAGATTTCCTGCAGGTTCATTTAAAGAACCCTGATATTCTGCTATTCCTTCGTTTGACCCAGTACTTTCAGAATATACATAAATATCAGTCCAGTTATTACTAAAATTGTTGCAGCGTAAACACAATCCGGTTTGTTGTATTTCATCTCTGTTAGTGCCCTGGGCGATAATACCGGTATATAAGTTATTAAAGTTGTTTCTGTAAATCTCGTTAGCATCACCTCCTGTATTATTAATAACAATTCCAGCACATTTTTTAAATTCAAGATCCTCGAATTCTAAGTCAGAATAAAAGTTGTTTTCTTCAATAGTGAAATTAGTTGTAAAATAATCAGTATAAATTCCAACTGTTTCCTCGTTATCTGACCATACTGAATTATTACTACGTACATGAAATTCGTTCCTGATAATATTTGCATATTCAACTAATGCAAGATATATACCTCTTAAATTATCGTTAAAATATGCAGAATCGATATTTATTATCTCGGCAGTTCTTTCGCTATATACTTTAATCCCATATTCCAGGTTTTCAAATTTACTCTGAATAAAGTTACCTGGTTCAGGAAAAGGATCATGATTTATAACAGAGAAGCTACTTAGAAAACTATGAAGCCCAATACCCCTGTTTATTGAAATTCCCCCTTCGGGCATATAACTGTTTTTAAAAATACATCCCTTAAAATCTATTCCATTTACCTCATCAAGCCAAACATTCTTTTCGGGTGAACTGTATTGATAGAGAAATTTATTTGTAATGAAGTCAGCATCCGTAAAATAGCTTAGATTTGGTAAAACCTCTTGAGTTCCAGGATGAATATTGGTATAAGGGTAAAACCGAATTCCTATTCTGCAATTTTCAATTGATCCATCTTCGATTATGATTATTCCTCCGGTTTTGTCGTAATCGGGTATTTCATTATAATACTTTATAGTTTCTATCCCAATATCAGCAAATTCTATTTTGCCTCCATTCTCTAGTTTAATAAAACCTTGATTTGCCTGGTTATTTTGAGTTAACCTTTCATTTCCCCATACATCAACACCCTGCCACAAATCATCACAGAAATTTGTTAACAAACCTCCATCAATATATACACTTGCACCCTGTTCAATAAACAATCCAGCCTCCGGTGTAAATGCTCTATTCCCCAAAATCATTAATGTACATGCACGTTCTACAATCACATCAGAAAATATAATATCCCAATCATGCCATTCTGTGTAAGAATCAATAAATTCTGGTTGTGGATCATACTCGCAATCAGTAAAAACAAGTGCAAATTGAAACTCCTCAATATCTATTTCATTGATTTTTATGGTGAAATTGGCAATCTTTGATTCATCGATTGGTTCACGTAATGTAAATCTAATTCTGAATGATGTATCAGTTTGCTTTGGAATTTTTGATGATGGAAATTCTAAAATTTCAAAATCATCTGCATTAATACCTGATTTCACAACATTATTAAATCCTATAGTATTTAATTGAGCGTTCCCCTCATTAATGATATGAATTGTTAAGATAAGTTCATCATTTAATCCCATGTTCTCATCATAAAATCGATAAAACTCATTATTGTGTATTTCAAAATTGTCAACCTTTACCTTAAGTGTTGGTGCAACAGGAATTCCGTAATAGTGTTGATTGAATGGTCCTATTCTGCATTCTGAATCATCACTATCGGGCTGCGTTTGACAGTATTCCGAACAATTCCCAGGCGGATTTTCACTTATTCCCCAATTGCAGTATCCATCCTTGTCTTTATCCAAACACCTTCTTTGCTGCCCCTGATTTAATGCATCCTTAATTGGTAATTCCAGGTAATCTCCTCCACCCATTTTTATATCTTCATCCATATGGTACATATAACCAAGGTCGCCCCACCCTGTTCCCCAACTGTTTTTAAATATCCAATATAGTTTTCCTTCATCATCAGCTCCAGCAATTTTAACAATATTACCATTCACGGGATGCTCATAAAGTATATCTCCCTCCTTAACTGTTCCATAGCCAACCAGTGTCATAAAATGATTTCCCGATCCTCCTGAAACAAAATAATTAATTAATGAAATACAAACAGGACCATATTCGATCACAGCCTGTTTATATACTTCCGGATCATCTGACATATCAAAGTCATCATAGCCACCTTCTGTAAAAATCCAATTTTGGGGAATAATTGACTCATCTCTACATTCACCTGCATGGGGTCCGTTAGGGTATGATTCATCATCAAATACTCCTGAATTTGTCATATAATATAATGCAGCTGATGTAGGACCGCTTTTGCAATCACCAGGAGGAGGTTTGCTATCACATTCTAAAATATGTTGTTCACTTAAATTATAATTAAGTGTAGGATTATTAAAGTATAAGTTTGCAATTACTTCTGTAACAGAAACCGGTGCAAAAATATAGCAAGTACCCGTACATTCCTGGATTTGAGTGTTTTGGTTTTTAATGCTCGTTAACCATCCACTTCCATTTGGATCACCATCATAATAGTAAGCTGATTTTAATGGATCGTTTGCTCCATGCCTGTTTCTCCAATCCCAATCTTTAATAAGATCGGATACATTTTCTGAAAAAGAATTAAACGCATCTTTTTCAAAAACTCCACCACAATAATAGTCAAGTCCATATAAACGGTATTTTTCACCAAACAAATTCTTTTTTTGAAAATAACTCATTTGAGAGATGTTGTTAGTATCAGCATACCAGAGCATTCCGGTTTCGTCGATAAGGTTGTTAATTATAGAAACTTTTGAAAGTTCGATTTGTTGTTTGTATGAGTTTTGCAAACTGTCCGCGTTATCCATGTACTCTTCATTTGCATAGAGTGCTGTAATATTTATTTCCGCATCTACTATTTGTATTTCAAGTGAATATGGATATACTCCATCAAGATAACATGTTTCATCACAAACGTCACTAATACTAAAACTTGTTTCTGTAACAATCAGTGGATATGCTTCATATACCAGATATTCATTGTAAAATGTATCAACTAATATCACTCTCACAAGGCTAGTATCAGAATAGAGTATAACTGACCCACTTTCAATGGATAATCCATAAATGGCTTGGGTGGTATCAAATGGGTATATTTCCCCATCCGAATTAAAAGCACTGTCAATGCTTATGGTTTGTGAATTCATTATTAAGGTAAATGTAATTAATAAACCTGATAGAATGCCTTTAATTGCTTTTGTTTTCATGGTTTTGGGTTTTGGTTAAACAATAGGATATATCATAAAGCAACAGGATATGGAACCTGTTACCGGAAAATGAAAAAACAAACTTTTTAGGGGGAGTAAAGTTGCTGGTATTACGATCAGATAAACAGCAGTAACTGCCTGATTCTCTCTCTCTCTCTCTCTCTCTCTCTCTCTCTGGAATTATTGGTTTGGAGGAGGTTGTGCATTATCATTGAATTAATACAATAAAGATATGTAATAATTTCTGAGTACACTCCGAAAAGTTAAAAAATAATAAATGCCACAAAAGCACGAAAACCGGGAAAGATAAAATCGGGAAAATATCCAATATCGAATAATGAATATCGAATGTCCAATTTCTGGAAAAACGATAAATTAATGATATCATGATAATTATATAGTCGATAATTCATCGGATGACTATGGTTTGCTAAGGGCTTCTAAATATATCGTTATGGCCGGGAAAACAGGTTAATTAGGGTGTACGACATATTTCCCAGCTTCAAACAAAAATTGAAAACTCAAGGGATATTTTTTGTGTGTATTTCGTGTTTTTGAGCTTTAGTAGCATTTTTTTCTTTTGCCACGAAGGCACTAAAGCACTAAATCCCACTAAAAGGGAAATTTGTCGTACACCCGTTAATTAAAAAATATTATATTCGTTGGTTTAAAATTGAATTGATGAAGATCCTGTTTAACAAGCAATTTCTGAAGCACAATGAACAATCTGAGATGGAGGGTGCCTACAGGCTTTCTGATTGCAGCGATCTTAAGGATGTTTCAGCCGAGGGTGAAAAATACATAAGTCTTGTCCATGATGATGATTATATTGAGGCTATTAAGGATGCATGCATTAAGGGAGGTTACCTTGCAGAGGTGCAGCTCAATAAAGATACCTGGAAGGCAGCATGCCTGGCCGTCGGGCTAACTGTAATGGCTTCAGAACAAAATGACTTTGCCGCTGTCAGGCCACCGGGCCACCATGCCGGTAGCAGGAAAGCTGAAGGTTTTTGTTTTTTCAATAATATTGCTATTGCGACCCAGCATCTGGTTAATTCCGGAAAACGGGTATTTATATTTGATTTTGACGCCCATCATGGTAATGGAACACAGCGTATCTTTTATGATACTGATAAGGTTTTGTTTTCATCAATTCATCAGATCTTCACCTATCCCTGGTCGGGCTATACTGAAGAAACCGGCAAAGACGCGGGTGCAGGATATACGATAAATATGCCACTGACTCCCGGTAGCGGTGATAAGGAATATTTCAAAGCTTTTGAAAAGATCCTTGATAAGGCCAGGGAATTTAATCCGGATGTTGTTGGGGTTTCAGCAGGATTTGATGGTTATAGTAAAGATAAACTTATGAACCTTGACTATTCACTTAAATTATTCTACGAAACCGGTTTTAAACTAAGGCGTTCGTTTTCAAATATTTTTGCGGTGCTGGAAGGTGGTTACCATAACGCCATCAGGTTATGCATCGATAAATTTATTGAAGGGGTGAATATCGGGGCATTACCACCAAAAATTAAATGGGATCATGGTATGGCAATAGGATAAATATTCTTTCTTATATGAAATTTTATGATCTGGTTATCATATATCTTGCCGGTGTTACCGGAATGTGGAAGGCTTTGCCAGTAGGATTTCTCCTTAAAACGCCCCCGTTTTATATCGCCATTATGACCTGTCTGGGAGCATTATCCTGTGTTTACGTGATCTATTTTTTTGGAACCGGAATTAACAGATTTTTCTTCAGGTTCTATTCTGAAAAAACAAAAGACAAAAAAGAGGGCAAAATCCGAAGGATGTTTGAGAAGTATGGCTGCCCCGGCCTTGGGCTGGTAGGAACATTATTTATGGGACAACCGGTGGTTATGTTGCTGGGAATGATCGTTGTAAAAAGGAAAAAGAACCTGTTGATCTGGGTATCCATCGGGACAATAATCTGGAGTATTACCCTGACTATTGCAGGAACTTATGGATTGAAGGTGTTTGAATAATAGTGTTTTTTGTTAGGGTCATATTTAGGTATCTCATGAAAGCTATGAGATTCTTCGGCTTCGCTACCAATGACACATTGTTGATAATACTATAAATGTATTAGTAGTTAGAATAGGTC
>CAYXUU010000005.1:3888-157617 GCA_964468645.1 uncultured Bacteroidales bacterium | reverse complement strand
GGAAACCTCCGGGAAGTACCCTTTTTTATATTATTTTAGTCGGACACTACTGAAATTCAGTATTGGTTATTGGACGTTAATATTGTTTACCCTTGATTTTATTTTTATACATGGATTAAATCTTCAAACCATGAGATACTTCAGATAAAGGATGCTTTCAGCGAACAGACTCAAAAAGTATTAAACTCAATTCACCTGTTATTGCACTCAAGCTTACTTTTTGTAAATTTGTAAATCATTAATAAATGGTTCACTATGTCCGATATTGACCTCATCACTTATTTATCTGCTAACAAGCAAGAATTGATGAAACAGTTTAAGCTTGTTACGCTGGGAATTTTCGGTTCTTATGCCAGAAACGAATATGATCAGGAAAGTGATATTGATATATTTGTGGACTTCGAAAAAGACACTCAGAATATTTTTGAAAAAAATCTGAACTAAGAAAATTATTGCAAAGAAAATTTAACAGGGAAGTGGATATCTGTACAATTAAATATATAAAGCCTTTTCTCAAAGATCATATCCTTAATCAAGCAATTTATGTCTGATAAAAATATATTAAATATAATTTCCCAATTTAACTCAAAATGAAGATCCTCGTCACCGGTGGCACCGGTTATATCGGTTCCCATACTGCAGTTGAATTGCAGAACAGCGACCATGATGTTTATATCGTTGATAACCTCTCCAATTCGGGTATCCAGGTGCTGGATGGAATAGAAAAGATCACCGGCATCAGGCCCCATTTTGAAGAATTCGACCTGGCAGATAAGAAGAAGACCGCTGATTATTTTAAAAGGCATCCTTACATTGAAGGCATCATCCATTTTGCAGCATATAAGGCTGTCGGCGAATCGGTTGATAACCCCCTGATGTATTATGGTAATAATATCTTCTCCCTTGTCAACATCCTGGAAGGCATGAAGGATAATGGGATAGGGAATTTTGTATTTTCATCCTCCTGTACAGTTTACGGACAACCCGAAGAGCTTCCTGTTACGGAGAATGCCCCTATACAGAAAGCGGAATCCCCCTATGGAAATACAAAACAGATTTCTGAAGAGATTATTTCAGACACCATTAAAGCTACTGATATTAAAGGGATCGCATTACGGTATTTCAATCCCATCGGTGCTCATGAAAGCGCCATCATTGGTGAACTACCTATCGGTATTCCGAATAACCTGATGCCTTTTATCACACAAACTGCTGTTGGTATCAGGGAATTTTTGCGTGTATTCGGAGATAATTATAACACCCCTGATGGTACTGCTATACGTGATTATATCCATGTAGTTGATCTGGCAAAGGCACATGTTGTTGCCGTTGAACGGATGGTCGATAAAAAAATGAAAAAGGATTTTGAAGTGTTTAATCTTGGTACAGGTAATGGGTATTCGGTCCTTGAAGTGATTAATTCATTTGAAAGATCAACAGGGGAAAAACTGAACTATGAAATTGTTGATCGCCGGGCAGGTGATATAACACAGGTCTGGGCAGATACAAAATTTGCCAATGATGAATTGGGTTGGAAGGCAGAGAAAGAGATTGATGAGATGACCTCTTCTGCATGGAAATGGGAACTGGCTTTGCAAGATAAAAGACAAAAGTAAAAAGACAAAAGATAATTTGATAATTTGAAAATGAGTATGCTGATGAAGAAAACTATTTGTATTACGGGAGGAGCAGGATTTATAGGATCACACCTTGTTAGACTTTTTGTTACCAAATATCCGGATTATAAAATTGTAAACCTGGATAACCTCACCTATGCAGGGAATCTCGAAAACCTAAAGGATATCGAAAATAGACCCAATTATGAGTTCGTCAAAGGTGACATTGTTGACGGGGAATTCATTATAGCCTTGTTTAAAAAGTATCAATTTGATGGTGTAATACATCTGGCTGCTGAATCACATGTGGACAGGTCAATTACCAATCCAACCGAATTTATATATACCAATATAGTCGGAACTGCCAACCTTCTTAATGCGGCAAAATTTATCTGGAAAGATAATCCGGAAGGAAAACGTTTTTATCATGTTTCAACAGATGAGGTTTATGGTTCTTTAGGTGATACAGGATTCTTTGTGGAATCTACCCCATATGATCCCAAAAGTCCCTATTCAGCATCCAAGGCCAGTTCTGATCACCTTGTCAGGGCATATAACCATACTTTTAAACTTCCTGCAGTAATTTCCAATTGCTCAAACAATTATGGCCCTTACCAGTTTCCTGAAAAGTTATTACCACTATTTATCAATAATATCCAGAATAATAAATCCCTGCCCGTTTATGGTAAAGGTGAGAATGTACGTGACTGGCTCTGGGTAGAAGATCATGCCTCTGCCATTGATGTTATTTACCACCAGGGAAAAGATGGGGAAACTTATAATATTGGCGGCAACAATGAATGGAAAAACATCGATCTTATCAAACTCCTGTGCAGGATCATGGATAAAAAACTCAATCGCCAGGCAGGAGCTTCGGAAAAACTGATTACCTATGTAACCGACCGTGCCGGCCATGACCTGAGATATGCTATCGATTCTACCAAACTCCAGGAAGAACTGGGGTGGACACCCTCATTACAATTTGAAGAAGGACTGGAAAAAACAGTTGACTGGTACCTCGCTAATACCGACTGGCTGGAAAATGTTACCTCAGGGGATTATTTGAAGTATTATGAGGAAATGTATGACGGGAGATAGGCATTAGTCATTGGTCATTGGTCATTGGTCATTGGTCATTAGTCATTGGTCATTAATAAATATATTCAATATGAAGCTTGAAGAATTACACGTTTATAATCTCGCCATGGAATTAGGTGAAGATGTGTGGCAATTGGTTAATAGCTGGGATAATTTCTCTAAAAATACAATGGGTAAACAATTAGTAAATGCTGTTGATTCAGTTGCTGCCAATCTAAGTGAGGGTTACGGAAGGTTTCACTTTAAAGAATCAAGAAATTTTGGGTACTACTCCAGAGGTTCTTTATTTGAAACTAAAACTTGGATTACAAAAGCTTATAGCAGAAAAAGGATTACAGAGAATCAATATCAAGATTTGAAAAGTAAGATAAATACCATAGGGAAAATGCTCAACCGCTATATACAATCAATTGGCACTACGAATAATACTTTACGAGAAGATGATATCCCCTACTATCCACCTAATGACCAATGACTAATAACCAATTAGGCGCTGCGTGTAATCAAATTCTTATCCAGCTTTCTGAACAATCCCTGTAATACTGTTCCTGGTCCTACTTCAATGATTTCCTTAGCACCATCGGCAACCATATTTTTCATGATCTGAGTCCAGCGTACCGGAGAAGTTAACTGAGAGATCAGGTTTGTTTTGATAATTTCAGGATCGGTTACCGACTGCCCTGTAACATTCTGGTAGATCGGACAGGTACCATGACTGAATTTTGTATTTTTAATCGCTTCTGCCAGTTCCACACGGGCCGGTTCCATAAGTGGTGAATGGAATGCACCACCAACTTTCAGCGGGATAGCTCTTTTTGCCCCGGCTTCCGTCATTTTTTCACAAGCAATCCTGATTCCCTCCATTGATCCTGAAATAACAAGCTGGCCGGGTGAATTATAATTGGCCGGAACGACCACTTCATCCTTTATTTGTTCCATTACCTTTTCAACAGTCTTGTCATCAAGGCCAATGATGGCAGCCATAGTGGAAGGATTCAGTTTACAGGCTTTTTGCATAGCCCCTGCCCTGGCAGCAACCAGTCTTAAGCCATCTTCAAATAATAATGTTTTATTTGCCACAAGCGCTGAAAACTCACCCAGGGAATGGCCGGCAACCATATCAGGTTTAAAATCCTCACCCATGGTTTTAGCAAGTATTACCGAATGAAGAAAAATAGAAGGTTGAGTAACATTGGTTTGTCTGAGATCTTCATCAGTACCTTCAAACATGATATCTGTTATCCTGAATTTAAGTATGCTGTTTGCTTTTTCAAATAATTCCTTTGCTAGAGGTGAGTTTTCGTAGAGGTCTTTACCCATACCAACAAATTGAGCCCCCTGACCGGGGAAAACGAATGCCTTCATAATCTTGAAATTTGATTTAAATTAAAATCGCAGATACTAACTGGAGATAAAACTTTAATTCTATACTTTTAGATTTTTTGAATATTTTATTTTCTGCTACCAAAAAGCCGCAACAAAAATAAGAATAAATTAACAAAGTCAAGATAGAGTGATAATGCACCCATAATTACAAGCTTCCTGGTTGTTTCATTATCATATCCTATACCCATTCCTATCCTTTTTAATTTCTGAACATCATAAGCCGTTAATCCGGTGAAAATGATCACTCCAAAAATGCTGATGATATAATCAAGTTGCGCACTACCCAGAAACCAGTTAACCACCATGGCAATGATAATTCCGATTAATGCCATATATAATATTGAACCCAGTTTGGTTAAATCGGTTTTTGTGGTATATCCAATAACCGACATAATCCCAAACATCCCTGATGCAACAACAAATGCCTTAAAAATACTACCGATATCATAAGTTAGGAATATTGAACTGAGGCTCATTCCAAGTAAAATAGCAAAAACAACAAACAGCAAAGTCATAGCTGATGCAGAAAGCCTCTGAAAACCAAACGACATCAATAATACAAAGCCAAAAGGTGCAAGAAATACTACCCATCCAAGTGTTGTAATTCTAATACCTGTTTGTGTTTGCTGATAAATAAGGCTCATCAATTGCTGGTTGGTAGCAAAAAAGTATGAAACAACAGCAGTAACTCCCAGTGCAAAAAACATCCATAAAAACACATTGGACATAAAAGACTTTGCCAGTGACCGGGTTTCAGCATAACCGGTATTTAATTCATAATCTTTTTGATTGGTCATCAAATTCATAATATTTCAAAGTTTTGAATTAAACGTTCAATAGTCTCAATTATTTCAAGGAATTTATTTCCTGTATTAATAATCCCAAATTATGCATTGGGATTGAAATGAACCAATGCATTAGTTGGGATTATCCCGATTTAGAAGATGTTGCATTTCATCATTCAGGTGAATATTAATTTATGATGAAATGCTTACAGCTTCTTAATCGTTATGCATTAGTCCTTTTCTAATGCATTATTTGGGATAATTAACAATGGTAAAAGTAACCTTGTGCAAAGTTAAAGTTTAATGCAGCCTGGATCCGATTAAATGAATAAATTCTTCCCGGGTTTTTTCACGTTCGAAAGCCCCGGTAAAATCAGAAGTAGTCGTAACCGAATTTTGTTTCTGAACCCCTCTCATGGCCATACACAGATGCTGTGCTTCGATGACGACGGCAACACCAAGAGGTTTCAGGGTTTTCTGAATGGCTTCTTTAATTTGCCTTGTTAGCCTTTCCTGAACCTGCAGCCGGCGTGAATAGGCTTCAACTACGCGGGCAATTTTACTTAATCCTGTAATATACTTATCAGGAATATAAGCCACATGGGCTTTCCCGATGAAAGGTATCATATGATGTTCACACATTGAATAGATCTCAATGTCTTTCACAATAACCATTTCCCTGTAATCCTCCCTGAATTTCGCCGACGCCAGAATTTTTTCCGGATCAATATTGTACCCATGTGTCAGGAACTGCATTGCTTTCGCAACCCTGACAGGTGTATCCAATAATCCTTCACGCGAGGTATCTTCACCCAAAAGATCAAGAACTCCTTTGTAATGGTCACTAATTCTAATCACTATTTCCTTATTGTGACTCTCAATCTGCTCATAGTTAATTTCGCCATTTTCCTTATAATACATTCTTTCAAGTATCTTTTTACTCTTCTCTTCCATAATCACCTCCGAAATATTCTGCATAATTATTTTCCGATTCACAAACTTTAATACAATGTAATTCAGCACCCATTATATTTATTTCATCCTCAAGTTGTTCCCAGATTGCAATAGCAAGGTTTTCTGTAGATGCATATTTTCCTTGCATAAAACCAACATCCAGGTTTATATTTTTATGATCTATCTCTGAAATAATCCTTTCATTAATTATCCGGCTTAACTCTTTGAGATTTACGAGAAATCCGGTTTGTGGATTTACTTTACCTTTTACCGTGACAAATAGTTCATAATTGTGTCCATGCCAGTTAGGGCTTGAACATTTACCAAACACTTCAAGGTTTTTCGCATCTGAATAATCAGGGCGAAAAAGCCTGTGTGCAGCATTAAATCTTTCTCTTCGGGTTATAAATATCACAAGCTGGATTTATTGAATGTCAAATGTACAAAATATAGGATATCGACTGATTAATAATTTTTTATTTCTTTTTGACGCCAAAGCGGGTCCCTACCCAGAATCTGTACTGGTTCAGGTCAAATTGAAAACTTAAATTACCTTCCGGAAAGGGGGCATTGTTAAAGCCGAATACGCCACCGGCCCCAATATAGAATTTATCAGCATTATAACCGATGGCAGCCCTTGCGAGCCATAGTGCTATTATCTTGGTATCTTCCCTTGTATCCCAGGTAGTTTCGTAATTCCTTACCCTTACAAATGCACCAGGGACAATAGACATATTTATGTAAAAATATTCCAGGAATACAAAAGTATATGAGTAACCAATCGAGAGTCCAATTGTATAGAATTTACCATCTATTATATGCTCATTGGGGGGAATATCATATTTTTCAGCAAAAACTGCTGGAACTACCGATGAATCGGCACCTAGCCTGGCATGCAAAAAGGATGGAACAACCAATAGGGAACCGCTACTTTTTTTCTGTCTTTCATTCTGGAGATAGGCAGCTCTAAATGAATGTTTTTTAAAATTTGGAATGTAATAAAAAATTCCCCCATAGGCCAGGATCCTCATATCCGGACGAATATACTTTGGATCACCAGTTTGCCAATGATTATAAAGTGCATCTGTATTCTGCATATAAAAGCCCTTATAATCAGAATAGGAAAGTTCAGCAGCAAGTGCCCTGCCATAAGCATTGATTCTTAAATCGATAATTGAGGATTTACCCCTGATATCGTTACCAGTGCCAACGAAGGGCATCTTTATAGCAAGACCTACCCCATACCATTTATAGATTGCTGCCAGGCCAATTTTCACTCCGATATTCGCTCTATAATTCACAGTTTGATTCCTGTAAGCAGGACGAATCTGAAAACCAATCTGTTCTCTAAGCAGATAGAAACGGGATGTTATCTGGTCGGTATAGGAATGAATATATGATTTGTCATACTTCAGCTTAACCGTCGAATCCTGGCAAAAAGTCTCAATGGATATTATCAATAAAAGGAATAAGACAATTACATTGGTAATCCTCATAAATAATTTACATTTTTGAGAGCATAATGCGAAAATAGAAAAAAACAGCTAATTATCGATTGCCTGATATCTTCAAAATTGAAATAACCTCAAAGGATGTATAAAACAAATAGAAAATAAAGAAGGTAATTATAAAAGGGATTGCGTCTTGTTTATTCAGGAATACGTAAATCACAATTATAATCGCAAAAAGTACCAACCTGATAAAGGTACTGATCATATAGATATTAACGAAACGGCTAATTTTCTTTTCTAAACTGGATGATATCAAATAATAGGTCAGCAGGCTTATTCCAAAAAACAGGAAATAAAGGTATGGCAATGCCGGAGTAACATAATGATCAGGGGCATACACCGAAAAAAGAATTCCCGGTATGGCAAAGATAATTGTAAAGATCAGAAGATTGATGATAAACCGTTGTAATTGCTTTCTCATTTTTTCTTTTTTAATAAATCCCTGGTAACATAATAGATGGCCAGAATAACGGACAAGAAGGAAAGCACCAGGGTAAATACGGGCATTTTCCAGTTCACAACTTTATCAAGCTGCACACCTCCAAAAACACCTGCCAGAATTATTACCAGCATTTGAAATGCAATGGTAGTGTACCTGGCATAACCCTCAAGCAGTTTTTTCTTTTGGTCCTGGTTGCTCATTCAACGACTTATATAGGTTGGCTTTTTGTTTGCCATCGCCCATTTCACAGGTGCCTGAGAATTTTGCCCCAGGTTCAATTGCAAGTTTTCCCGTTAATATATCACCGTTAAGGTCAGCTGATGCTTTTAGCGAAAGTAGTTCCCTGACTTCGATTTTGGCTTTCATTTTTCCGGAGATATCAGCATTCTGGCATATAACTTCTCCTTCAACATTACCTGTTGTTCCAACCACGACTTTACCTTTTGAGCTAATCGATCCGATAAGTTTACCATCTATCCTGAAATCACCATTAGATTCAATATCACCCTTTACGGTTGTACCGGCGCCCAATAAGTTTACCTGATGGTTGTCTGATGTTTGCATTTTTGCCATAATAAATTTCCCTTTATATTTTGACTTCCTTTATTTCCTTTTGTAGTATTTATCAAAGAACTTAAGATAAACGCTTACGTCCTTATCATTGTAAAAGATGGGATAATTTGAGGTTGAGACCACAAAAATCTGATAGTTTATTCGTCTTATATTCCCGAAAACATATTCATCATTGGCAATAACCTCCAGATAATTTATTGCATCCGATGCATTGACAAAATTACCTACGGTAACCATTTGCCTTTTAGGATCAAGTAAAATGCTGTTTATATTTAATTTCCTGAGGCTAAAATAATTTTTATCAAAATCGGATAACCTGACTTTCAGCGCCGAAACATTAACACTATCCCTTCTGGCGATAACAACAAAGAAATGTGGATCTTCGGGATTGTATTCATAAGGGCTGACCAATACCTCTTCCACCTCTGCCTCTTCACGCTGTAGTTCACCCCTTATATTTTTAAGGATATTCATTGCAAGCGGCGTAACCTCACTGCTGGGATAATTTGAAACAAGTTGCTGCAATGCAGCTGCAAGTGTATCAACAACTTCAATTTTCCCTAATGACAGGGCTCTGAGATACTCAAACTTGGGCAGCAGGTTGGTATCTGAATATGTTGTCATTGCCAGATCACCATAATTAATCACCAGAAAGTACTGACCATCTTTGAAAGCATTATAGGTTTTTTCGTAAAGCTTTGCAGCCTCGTTTTGCTTCTCTGCCAACTCCTTGAAATAGTTGGGGTTTTCAATAACTTTAGCAAAATCACTCTCCGGGTAATTGGTCAGTATAAGATTCTTATAGAAATTCATGTTTTCAACATCACCCAGTGTTTCATAAATTTTATACAGATTATAATAAGATTCAAGCAGATATTTATTGTCAGGAAACCTTTGTAAAAGTGTTAAATATGATTCCACTGAACGGGGGTAATCATTCAGGCCCTCCCTATACAAACTTCCAAGATTAAAAAAGGCATCAATCAGCTTCGCATTCGAGGCTTGCATTTTATCCTCTGTAAGCGGAATGTTTTGAAGATAGTAATCCCGCGATTTAGGATCCATCGATCTCATAACCGTCGAATCTCCAGGAACTGAATCTCCGGCTGCCAATAAATCCTCTCCCTGTTCTTCAAAGCTGAATACGGTTTTATTCGACAATCTCCACAGGTCTTCCAGTTTACGATTGCCCCATTTTTGTTTGAAATCATTAAATCCCTGGCTTTTGGTTCCCATATTATAAAAGTACCATGCACCCTGCGTATTGCCTGCATCAAATCCTCCCTGCTGCTGGTCGAACATATTTTGCTGGCGGAATAACTCATCCTCCTGTTGCTTTTGCTCTTCGGCAATAACTTCGGCGATGATATTATCGATTATATCAAATCGGGCCTCTTCCGATAATCCAGCCAGGTATTGTAAACTATCTTCAAGTTGAACCGTAATAAGATTATCAACGAGTTCGGCCAGTACATCTGCCCTCTCCTTAATTATCTCAATTTCAGGATAATCTTCAGGAATGGATTGCATAGCCGTATCATAATATGCACCTGCATTTTCATAATCACTGTCCTCAAAATAAATATCACCAAGTTGTAAAGATGACATGGTTTTCTGGAAAGGGTTTTTTGTACTTGTTGCCACCGACAATCGCAGGTAATTAATTCCGAGGGTATCCTGCTGATCTTTAAAAGCCACTTCGGCCAGGGCAAAATAGACCTGATCAAGAAATTCCTTGTTTTTGGAATCTTTCAGCATCTTTTTCAGGGTTTTAACAATCTGATCACTGCTTCCTGTTTGAGCATCATACGACCTGGCCAGATTTATTTTTGCCTGAAAAGCCATCTCGTAAGGGGGATTACGTTTAATAACTTCAAGATATTGTTTTGAAGCATCATCCAGGTCACCATTCATCTGTAAAATCTGACCCAGTATAAATTTTAAGCGTGTTACAAGATCCCTTTCTGTGTTCAGGGATATTCCTTCATAAAGTGGGTTGATCGCCTTTTCATAATTCTCCTGCAGAATATAAGTGTTTGCCAGTACCAGTGGTATTTCCTTCCTGATCCGGTATGGTATCTCTCCATTATCGGCCTTCTCCTGCAACCCTTTCAAAAGCGGTTCTGCTTTTTCGAATTGCTCCATCTGGTTGTATGTTTTGGCAAGCCATACTTGTGCTGAAAACCTGACATCATTATCAGGATATTCACTATCAACAAAATTAAAGGTACGCCGGGCACTTACTAACTCCTGCTTATAAAAATAAGACTTGCCGATCAACATATAACAATCATCAATCCATCTAACGTATTCCCTACCCCCAAACTTCATCGAATGACGCTGAATAACCATGGATGCTTTTTCAATGGCTTTGTCCATATAGGGATTCAGCGATTGTGCAACAGTTTTCTTACCATAATTATAAACTGGCAGAATTACATTATAGTTGTCAAATACCTTCTTTTCCAGTTCCAGAACACCTTCTTTAAAACTCTCATTACCATTCCAATAAGCGTTGTAGTGAGAAGTAAGGTTATGAAACATCCTTCTATTGAATGTGTTTTTCTTTGTAGAACAACCCACAATGCTTAGAATAAATACCAGAAGAACCAGAGTTAATGAGGATTGTATGTGTCTTTTTGTGATGACCAAGTTGCAGAGCGTTGTCTTATTTGGATAAATAACTATTTAATCACAAAAATATTTTATTTTTTCCGAAAACCCATGAAAATAATTATTACCGCCCATTTTACGATAAAAACAAAAGCGTTTCCCAGAAACAAAATTTGTATCTTTGTGCCCCTTAAAAACTACAGATAATAAATGGGAAAGCTCTCAGAAAAAGATAGTACTAATAAAAAGTGGTACCGTAAACTCAAAAACAAATACCGTCTTGTTATTCTGAACGATGAAACCTATGAAGAGCGCTTATCCTTCAGGTTAACCCGATTGAATGTTTTTGTTCTTCTGGGAACCATTTCCATAATCCTGATTGTATTAACTACTGTAATAATAGCTTTTACACCTCTTCGGGAATATATTCCTGGTTATATGGATACCCGCATTCCTAAAATGGTTTATCAATTGCAAAGGAAGACAGATTCACTTGAAAGGATTGTAACGCAGAAAAACGTCTATCTGACTACTATTAAAAACATTATAGCAGGAAATGATTTTGGGGATACTATCGTGGAACAACCAAATGCAGCCTTGAATTACGATACCATTACAATGGATATTTCTCCGCAAGATTCATTATTCAGAGTTGAATATGAGCAACAGAATCAATACAATCTTTATATGTATGAGAACCATAGTACAGGTGAGATTAATCCTTCAGCTGAATTCAACTTTTTTACACCCTTAAAAGGATCCATAACCAATCATTTTAATCTTATCGACAAACATTATGGTGTGGATGTGGTAAGCAGTCAGAATGAAACCGTTAAAGCTACCCTTGACGGAACGGTTATTTTCTCTGACTGGACACTGAATACGGGTTATGTTATCGGAATACAACATCAGGGAAATTACATTTCGGTTTATAAGCACAACTCCACCCTTTTAAAAAAGGTCGGGAGTTTTGTAAAAGCCGGGGAGCCAATCGCCATCGTTGGAGAGACAGGGGAATTGTCAACTGGTCCGCATCTTCATTTTGAACTATGGCATAACGGAACACCTATTAATCCACTAGAGAACGTTGCCTTTTAATCCCTTCCTATGAAAAAAAAGATTGCCATACTGGGTTCAACGGGTTCTATAGGTACACAGGCTCTGGAAGTTATTGCTGCTCACGAAGATCTTTTCGAACTTGAAGTTATCAGTGGATTAAATAATGCAGCCCTGTTAATTGAACAGGCCAGAAGGTTTAAACCCAATACCGTTATCATAGCTAATAAAGATCATTACAGGAAAGTTTCCGAAGGTCTTGTAAATTATGATATTAAAGTCTTTTCCGGGCATGAATCATTAGCAGAAGTCGTAAAGTTTGATTCAATTGATATCGTGCTGGTTGCACTTGTTGGCTTTGCAGGTTTACTCCCAACTATCAGGGCAATAGAGTCAGGAAAACAGATTGCCCTGGCAAATAAGGAAACCCTTGTGGTAGCCGGGAATCTGATAAACAGGACAGCGATTAAGAATAAGGCTGCTATCATACCTGTCGACTCTGAACACTCCGCCTTATTTCAATGCCTTACCGGGGAAACCCATAATAAAATCGAGAAAATCTATCTCACAGCTTCCGGAGGGCCCTTTTTAGGAAAAGATTATAACTACCTGAAAAACGTAAGTAAAGAGGAAGCACTGTGTCATCCAAATTGGAAAATGGGATATAAAGTCACGATTGATTCCGCAACACTGATGAACAAAGGACTTGAAGTAATAGAAGCCAGGTGGCTCTTCAACCTCAAACCCGAAGAAATAGATGTAATAGTACACCCGCAGTCAATCATCCATTCTATTGTACAATTTGAAGACACTTCGATGAAGGCTCAAATGGGGCTTCCGGATATGAGAATACCCATCCAGTATGCCTTTACATATCCTGACAGGATTTATGCAGATTTTCCAAGATTCAGCTTCCTGGATTATCCTTCTCTTACTTTTCAACCTCCTGATTTAAAAAATTTTCGTAATCTTGCACTCGCTTTTGAGGCCTTGAAACAGGGCGGGAATGTTCCTTGTATCCTTAATGCTGCCAATGAAGTGGTGGTTTCATCATTTTTAGATGAATGTATTGGTTTTACAGATATGCCTGCTATTATTGAAAAATGCATGACAGAAATTACTTACATCGGTGATCCTTCATACGATGATCTGGTTTCTACCAACAGGGAATCCCGATTAAAAGCCATTGAAATAATCAGAACAAAATACACAAAGTAAACACATGGATATACTTATTAAAATATTGCAGCTTCTGCTGAGCCTTTCAATACTGGTAATCTTTCATGAATTCGGACATTTCATAGCCGCAAAGATTTTTAAGACAAGAGTTGAAAAGTTTTATCTCTTCTTTAATCCATGGTTTTCGATTTTCAAATTCAGGATAGGGGAGACCGAATATGGTATGGGATGGCTGCCCCTGGGCGGTTATGTTAAGATTGCCGGAATGATCGATGAATCAATGGATAAAAAACAGATGAAACAGGAATCCCAGCCCTGGGAATTCAGGTCAAAACCAGCGTGGCAAAGGCTCATCATTATGTTAGGCGGTGTGATCGTGAATGTGATCCTGGCCATGATCATTTATATTTTTATTCTGTTTACATGGGGTGAACAATATCTGCCAACCTCCGAAGCAAACAAGTACGGCATAACCTGCGATTCTCTGGCACTTGAAATGGGATTGAAAAATGGTGATAAGATTATTTCCGTTGATGGTGAAATCGTTGATAATTTTTTAAAGATACCTGTTAAACTGATCCTTGATGAGGCCAGTACCGTACAGGTTGAACGGGATGGTGAATTTCTTGAGATCAATGTCCCGCAGGGATTTCTTGCAAAACTTGTTAAACACAAGAATCCTGATTTTGTCTTTGTCAGGTTCCCATTTGAGGTTAGCAAATTCAGTAAAGACTCCCCTGCAGAAAAAGCAGGCCTGCAAGTTAATGACAGGATAATCGGATTGAATGAGCTACAGGTTCAGTATTTTGGCGAGTTTTTAAATGAACTTCCCAATCATATCAACGAGGAAGTAATTGTTGCAGTTCAAAGAGGATCCGACACCTTATACTATAATGTTGCTGTGCCCGAAGCAGGCAAGATCGGCGTTTATCATAAACCTTTATCCACTTATTTTGAATTCAAAGAGAAAGAATATAACTTTATTGAGGCTATACCTGCCGGCGCTGTAAAAGCCTACAAGGGAATCGGTGATTACCTTAAACAGCTAAAGCTGTTGTTTTCACCTGAGGTTAAAGCTTATGAATCTGTCGGTGGGTTTATCACCATCGGTAGCATTTTCCCATCCACCTGGGATTGGGAAAATTTCTGGCGACTTACCGCTTTTCTGAGTATTATGCTTGCAATACTAAATGTTTTACCTATTCCTGCTCTTGACGGCGGTCATGTTGTTTTCGTACTTTATGAAATGATTACTGGCCGTAAACCGGGTGACAGGTTCATGGAATATGCCCAGATTGCCGGAATGATCATATTATTCGGCATCCTGATATGGGCCAATGGTAATGATATTATTAAACTATTCAAAAATTAGGATTCCACTTTTTCACCTAATGATTTGAATCCCTCTCCAAGAATCTCACTGGTATTAATCACCATCAGGAAGGCTTTGGGGTCCACTTTATGGATATAATCCTGTAACATGGCCATTTCCCGTCGATTAACAACCGTAAAGATCATGGTCTTATCACTGCTGTTGAACATACCTTTACCCTGAATATAGGTACCCCCTCTGTTCATATCATTAATTATCCTGTTTCTAATTTCCTCGTATTTATCTGAGATAATAAACAGGGCCTTTTCATAGGTTATTCCTTCAAGCACAACATCAATAACCTTTCCTGTAATAAAAATAACAATTAACGAATAGAGAGGTATCTTCCAATCCTTGAAAGCAATTAATCCAATCAAGACGATGACTGAATCTACAGCGATCATTAACTGGCCAAGTGGTAGTTTTGTATATTTCCCAATGATCATGGCTAAAATATCACTACCCCCTGATGTGGCTTTTGCCTTAAAGATCAAACCCAGCCCCAATCCAACAAATACACCGCCGAAAATAGATGAAAGTAAAGGATCATCCTGAACAAGCGCTTGTTCCCCATAAAAATAGGTAAGCGTATCAACAAAAACAGCGGTGAGAACAAAACCAACAACAGTTTTTATTCCAAATCTCGGACCAAGCACCCTGATCCCTATAATAGTTAAAGGTATATCAAAAACCAGGGCCATTAAACCAACGGGTGTATCCAGCACCCAATGCAATACAATGGAAATGCCATATACACCACCTGGCACTATTTTATAAGGTGTAATAAATAAAACAAAACCACTTGCAAGAATGAACGATCCGAAAAGGATCAACAGATAATCTATGAACCATTTCTTAGAGAATAGTTTCTCTTTCTGAATAAATGCCATAATACCTCCCTGATTTAATACTTATTTTGAACAATCCCGAAAAAGCGCGCAAAGATATTTTTCTTTTTCAAAACAGCAATGAGTATTGATTAATTCTGTAATAAAAACCTGCTTGCATATAGTTCCACATGAGTTCCATGAATAGACATTTTACCTTCAATTTTTAAAAAATACATACTGACATTTAATATTTCCCGTTAAATGCTAAAAGAAACGCGGTTTTATAAAAAAAATGTTTATTTTAGCCCACCCTTAAAAACTGGCTATTTTATTGACTAACTGATGGCATTGAAGAAATTAATTTTAGTACTTGTATTAGGCTTTTCTGTTACTGCTGGCTTATCGCAACAGGATCCACAGTTCAGTCAGTACATGTTCAATGAGGTTTCTTTTAATCCTGGATTTGCAGGCTCCGGTGGAGGCATCTGTATTAATGGCCTGGTCAGGCAGCAATGGGCCGGATTTAAAGATCCGGAAGGCAATAAAGTAGCCCCCGAAACATTTCTTTTATCTGTTGATTCCCCAGTAAAAATTCTTCATGGAGCGATCAGTGGATTAATAATGCAGGATAAAATAGGATTCTGGAGGGATATCGATTTAAAACTTGGTTATACTTATATGGCTAATATTGGCAGGGGAAATTTTGGTGCTGGTTTTCATATTGCTTTTGTCAACCGCTCTGTTGATTTTTCCAAGTTTATCTTTATTCAAGAATCAGATCCGATAAAAACCAAGCTGTCATCAGAAGAAACAGATATGTTGTTTGATTTCTCCTTAGGATTATTTTACGAAATCCCTGATCAGTTTTATATTGGCCTTTCTGCGGTTGATTTACTTCAATCTGATGGAAAGCCCCTAATATCTACTGATAGCGGGAATGATTTCAAATATACCCTTGACCGGTCGGTTTATATTACGGCAGGATACACATTTACTTTGCCAAATTATCCTTCATTTGAAATAATGCCTTCGGCACTTGTAAAAATAGGACAGGCGTCCAACCAGTTCGATATCAGCGCTATTGTTGAATATAAGGATAAGTTCTGGGCAGGAATGTCTTACAGGTACCAGGATGCAATTGTTGCAATTCTTGGTCTTGAGTTTAAGAATTTCAAAATTGGTTA
This sequence comes from uncultured Bacteroidales bacterium, assembly GCA_964468645.1. Lineage (GTDB taxonomy): Bacteria > Bacteroidota > Bacteroidia > Bacteroidales > JAIOZK01 > JAIOZK01. The sequence goes on along the minus strand of CAYXUU010000005.1, from coordinate 141,018 downwards.
TTCCTATGATATAGCTACAACAGGTTATGGATTGGGTGGTTCACATGAAATTATGTTAGGGTATTGTTTTAAACTTGAACTGGATAAAGCAAGAAAAAGCTACTATAATACAAGATTTTTGTAAAAAAATACCTTGTGTTTTATTTATATTTTTATTTTTGAGCGAAATAATAAAAAATCGGGAAAGTCGTTACATTGACAACAAAATTTTAAAGTCCATATGAAAAAGCTATTTGTTTATTTTGGTGCTTTAGTTCTACTAGCTAGCTGTACTAACTCAGGAAACGGAGAATTAACAGGAGTAAATCGCAAATCGAAGCATTTCTACCAGCCTGATCCTTATGGCATGGTATTTATACCACAGGGTAGTTATACCATGGGGGTAGGTGATGAGGATATCACTTACGGATATGCCCACAAACCCAAGACGATTTCAGTTTCGGCCTTTTTTATGGACGAAACCGAAATAACGAATAACGAATACAGGCAATTCGTTTATTGGGTAAGGGATTCGATTGCAAGGACCATGCTGGGTGAGATCAGGCCGGATGAGTATTATATTGAAGAAAACGAGAAAACCGGTGAGATTTATGATCCTCCATTCCTGAACTGGAAAGAAGATATCGAATGGCAGAGTGAAGATCAGGACGTTCGTGATGTTCTTGAAGAAATGTATCTTCCTGAACATGAAAGGTATTTCAGAAAAAAACAAATTGATACCAGGAAACTTAATTATGAGTATTACTGGGTGGATCTGCATGCAGCTGCCAAGAAAGACCAGTCAGGCCAGGCAGATTACAGGAATGCCAGTCTTGCTAACAGGCCGCAGGGTCTTCGCGACAGGTCCGTTTATGTAAGAAAAGAGGTTATCAATGTATATCCCGATACTTTATCATGGATACATGATTATACATATTCCTTTAATGATCCCCTCACCGAAAAATATTTCTGGCATCCTGCTTATGACCATTATCCGGTTGTAGGTGTTAACTGGAGACAGGCCAGGGCTTTCTGTGTATGGAGAACAGAATTATTAAATAACTTCCTGAAAGGGAAAAAAGGCGATCCCGGGGTTGCAGAATTCCGTTTGCCTACCGAAGCTGAATGGGAATGGGCAGCGCGTGGAGGATATGCTCTAAGTCCCTTCCCATGGGGTGGGCCATATACAAGAAATGAAAAAGGATGCTTCCTGGCAAACTTCAAACCAATGCGTGGAAATTATATCGCCGATGGTGGTTTACGTACAGTTATTGTTGCACATTACCCGGCGAATGATTGGGGGCTGTACGACATGGCAGGTAATGTTGCCGAATGGACTAACAGTGCCTATGACCCGTTATCATATGATGTTACCTGGGACATGAATCCCAATTATACTTATAATGCAAAAGAGGATGATCCCCCTGCAATGAAAAGGAAGGTTATCAGGGGCGGATCATGGAAAGATATCGCATATTATCTTCAGGTTACAACCAGGGCATATGAGTATCAGGATACTTCAAAATGTTATATCGGTTTCAGGTGTCTGCAACCATTCCTTGGAAGAAATAAAGATGATAATCCATCCCGTGCCTCAAGGATTTACAACTAATACCACACTATAAAAGGAGCAATAAATTAAAGTATTAACCAAGTTATAATCATTACAAATCACTATGGGATTAAATAATGTAGTTAGAAAAAGAGGTTTCAGAAACTTCATGGCCAAATTGTATGGCTGGGGCGCCGCAGTAGTAATTTTAGGGGCCCTGTTTAAAATCAACCATTACCAGGGCGCTGATATCATGCTGATTATCGGCCTTGGAACAGAGTCGCTCATTTTCTTTTTCTCAGGGTTTGAACCACCTTATGTGGAACCAGACTGGAGTCTTGTTTATCCTGAACTTGCAGGATTATACCATAAGGCTGAAAAAGCAAAAGAGATAAGGGCTGGAAAGCCAATTTATCAACTTGATAATATGCTTAAAGAAGCAGAAATAAGTCAGGAGGTCATTAGCCGGCTTGGCGATGGATTAAAGAAATTTGGTGACAGTGCAACCCAGTTAGGTTCAATAACTGATGCATCTGTTGCCACATCAGAATATGCAGAGAAGGTAAAAAGTGCAAGCAGATCCATCGAAGATCTTGATGATAGCTACAAGAAAACTTCTGAGCAGCTTAATAAAGATGCTGATGCTACCGGTGATTACGTCGAAAATATCAAAAAAGCTTCTGTGGGCGCTGTTAATCTTTCCGGGGCATATGCCCAAGCCAGTGAGACACTTAAGAATGACCTTTCTGCAACCGAAGAATTTTCAAGCAATGTTAAAAATGCAGCCGCTTCTGCACAGAATCTCACTGAAAAATATACATTATCAGCTGATATCCTGTCAAAATCGGTTGAAGCCCTCGACTTTTCAGCCGTGGAAGGAAAGTCTTACAATGAACAGATCAAGCGTATCTCTGATAACCTTGCTGCTCTAAATGCTGTTTATGAAATGCAACTGCAGGGCACAAATCAGCAGGTTGAATCATCAGCAAGATTACAGGAAACCATGAATACATTCCTTGGTAACCTCAACGATTCAGCTTTGAGAACAGTTAAGTATCAGGAACAACTCGATCAGTTAACTGAAAGAGTTGCTGCTTTGAACAAAGTGTATGGAAACATGCTCTCTGCAATGAGTTTTAAACCAAATGCGTAAGCAGTATAATTAATTGATTTTGATCATTCACAATATAAAATTCACCTATGGCTGGATATAAAGAAACCCCGCGGCAAAAGATGATTGCGATGATGTACCTGGTACTCACCGCACTTTTGGCGCTGAACGTTTCGAAAGAGATGCTCGATGCTTTCCTTGTCGTAAACGAAAGCGTTGAAAAAACACAAGAAAACTATACTGATAAAATTAACCATTTACATTCTGAATTTGATTTTCAACTAGATCTTCAGGAAGGAAAGGTAAGACCATATTATGATTCTGCCTTAATGGTTACCGAAGAATCAGAAAAGCTTATTTACTATATCGACAGTATTAAATATGCTGTTATTGATTTTACCGACCGAAGAATTGAAAGTCAGGAAGATGCAAAGAATACCCCATTGGGGCAGGTTGAAGCAAAAGACAGGTTTACAGAACCAACAACTTTTTTCTTTGGAAGTGATGCAGCAATTACACACAACCAACCTTCAGGGATATTAAAAGCTAAAATCAATAATTACCGTGAGGAAATGCTGAAGATAATCGGTGAACCTGAAAACAGCAGTAAACTGGGGCTCAAAACTGAAGGCCCCTATTATGATGCTGACGGACAGGAACAAAACTGGGAACAGCATAATTTTTATTATACAATCCTGGCAGCCGATATCACAATCCTTAATAAGTTGATCGCTGAAGTTCAGAACGCCCAGCATTATGTATTAAGTCAGTTATTTGCAAAAATTGATGCCTCTGACTTCAAGTTTAATAAGATTGATGCAAAGGTTATTCCTGAACGTTCATATATCATTCAGGGAGAAACTTATAAAGCAGAGGTTTTTGCAGCAGCATATGATACACTGCAGGATCCGGAAGTATATATTATGCAGGGTGTTACCCAATGGAATAACAGCTACCTAGAAAGGGCCAGGAAACTTGAGGGCGAATCGGGTATGGTAGAAATATCTTTCCCCGGAAATGCTCTTGGACCACAGAGTTATGCAGGTGTGATCAGGGTACAGGATCCGGCAGGACAAATGCAAACCTATCCATTTTCAGGGGAATATATTGTTGCACCACCTTCATTAACGGTTGCCGCAACAAAAATGAATGTGTTCTATATTGGTGTTGATAACCCGGTATCAATTTCTGCCCCGGGTATTGCTAACAATAAATTATTCCCTTCGATCACAGAAGGCGCAGATCTGGAAGCCACTGAAGCTGATGATCATAATTATATTGTCCGTGTTACAACAGGAATGAGGACAGCAGTTGTTTCTGCCACGGCAGATTACCAGGGGACTATTATGGATATGGGTTCGCGTGAATTCAGGGTTAAAAGAGTTCCTGACCCTGTTGCAGAAATCGGCCGTATGAAGGAAGGATTAATTGAAAAGAACACCCTAATTGCTGCAAACGCAATTATCCCGGCAATGAAAGATTTTGAATTTGAACTCTATTTTCAGGTCAAATCATTTACGATGGCTACCATCATCAATGGTGACTGGATACCAAAACGGGCAACCGGTAACAGATTTTCTGCCGAAATGATGAATCTTATAAGGGATTCAAGAAGAGGGCAAAAATTCTTCTTTGAAAGTATTCAGGCTGAAGGACCTGATGGAACCACAAGAACATTGAACTCAATCAACTTAACTATTAAATAATATTGTTAACCAACCCTACAGGAGGTTATATGAAAAAGATAATATTCGGTTTAGCACTACTTGGAATCATTGCAGGACTATCCGTTAGCTCCAATGCTCAGATACTCGATAATCCTCCACAGGATGGCTTATTCCCCGATGAAGGGGTAATTGATAAGAAGCCCATTCCGTATCCACCACTTCGTAAAGCTGATGTGATGTGGTCGAAAAGGATCTGGAGAGTGATCGATATGAAACAGAAAATGAATCAACCATTTTATTTTCCTGTTGAACCTCATAACAACTGGAGAAGTTTTATGCAGGTTATTATGGATGCACTTAAAGAAGGATCATTAACTGCCTATGATATCTCTTCAACAGATGAGTTTCTTGTACCCCTTACGTTTAATGAGGTGGTTACACGACAGATCGATACTATACATACCAGATTAACCCGTCCTTATCCTCCATATGATGAGTATGATACAGTGATTTATTCTGACTTTGATCCTACCAGGGTACAAAGAATAAGAATTAAAGAGGATTGGTATTTCGACAGGCAAAGATCACAAATGATGTGCAGGATTATTGGCGTTTGCCCGGTAATGTTGAAAGAACGTGACGGTGAAGAAATCCCGGAGCCATTGTTCTGGATATATTATCCCGAAGCAAGGCCAATCATGGCACAGGCCCTTGTTTATAACAGTAATAACGATGCTGAACGACGAACTTATGATGAAGTCTTCATAAAAAGGATGTTCGCTAGTTTTATTTATAAAGAACAAAACGTCTTCGACAGAAGGATATCTGAATATGCTGTTGGACTTGATGCCCTTCTTGAATCGGATCGGGTGAAGAACGATCTATTTGAATTTGAACATGATCTCTGGGAATTCTAAAAAAAGTAAAATAGTAAGACTATATAAACTCCCTGGTTTCCGGGGAGTTTTTTTTGTCCGCATATTCCTTTAATTCATATTTTTGCTTATACAGCAGAATACCAGATGTCGTACACCTTTCTTGAAACACCAATCGAATATTTAAAAGGCGTTGGTCCAAAACGTGGTGATTTACTTAGAAAAGAACTTCAGATATCCAGTTTTGAGGATTTGCTAACGTTCTACCCATTCAGGTATATTGATAAAAGCCGGTTTTACAGGATCAGTGAAATTAATAACGACAGTGCTTTTGTATTACTCAAAGGAAAAATAAAGGATCTTGAATATGTGGGTGCAGGCCGGGCGAAACGTCTTACAGCACAACTTTATGATGAATCAGGCAGCCTTGAACTGGTCTGGTTTAAAGGCTTTAAATGGTTAAAAGACAGGTTTGATCCCAGGAAGGAATATATTGTTTTTGGAAAACCATCAATTTTTAATAACAGATTCAATATCGCCCATCCTGAGATTGAAGAACCTGACACCAAAGATGTATTACCGAATGAGAAATTTACAGGGGTATATTCATCCAGTGAGAAGTTAAAATCGGTAGGACTCGGTACCAGGGGATTGTCCAAGATTGTCCGGACCCTGATTCAACAATCAACCAAAAACATCCCTGAGAACCTTTCCGGTAATCTCATTCAACATTTCAATTTTATTTCAAGGGAACAGGCCATGCGGCAAATCCACTTCCCAACTGATTCAGATAAGCTTAAACAGGCTCAGGACAGGCTCAAATTTGAAGAACTTCTGTTTATACAATTGCGTTTATTAAAACTGAAGTTTCAAAGGATTAGAATCATGAAAGGAATGGTATTCTCAACGGTGGGAAAACATTTCAATGAGTTTTATCATGATCATCTTCCATTTGAACTTACCAGGGATCAAAAGAAAGTGATTAAGGAAATCCGGTCCGACCTTGGATCAGGAAACCATATGAATCGTCTGTTACAGGGTGATGTTGGCAGCGGCAAAACCCTTGTGGCCATGATGACTATGCTTATAGCTCTTGACAATGGTTATCAGGCATGTTTTATGGCCCCGACAGAGATACTTGCCAACCAGCATTTTGAAACATTCAATAAGATGTTAGGCAGGATGGATATTAATATCGACCTGCTAACCGGCTCGACAAAAAAGGCACCTCGTGAAAAAATTCATAAAGAATTACATTCAGGTCATTTAAATATACTCATCGGTACGCATGCACTTATTGAAGAACAGGTTCAGTTTAAAAACCTGGGACTGGTGATCATTGATGAACAACACCGCTTTGGTGTGGCACAACGTGCCAGGTTATGGAAAAAGAATAAGGTCCCTCCCCATGTACTTGTAATGACAGCTACCCCTATCCCGAGAACACTGGCCATGACAGTTTATGGTGATCTTGATGTATCGGTGATTAAAGAATTGCCACCGGGAAGAAAGCCAGTAAAGACCTATCATTTTTATGATACTTCACGGCTTAAGGTCTTTGGATTTATCCGCAAACAGATCGATCAGGGCCGTCAAATATACATTGTATATCCATTAATACAGGAATCATCCAAACTTGATTTGAAGGACCTTATGGATGGCTATAATAGCATTACCAGGGAATTCCCCCTCCCAAAATACGCGGTAAGCATCGTGCATGGTCAGATGAAAACTGAGGATAAGGATTTTGAAATGGAAAATTTTTCCAAGGGGAAAACACAGATACTGGTAGCTACAACTGTGATTGAAGTTGGGGTTGATATACCAAATGCAAGTGTTATGGTGATTGAAAATGCCGAGCGATTCGGTCTTAGCCAGCTTCATCAGTTGCGTGGCAGGGTTGGACGTGGAGCCGAACAATCACACTGTCTTCTTATGACTCATGACAAATTAGGCCATGAAGCAAGAAAACGAATAGAAACCATGGTGAATACAAACGATGGTTTCGAAATTGCGGAAGTTGACCTAAAGTTGAGAGGCCCCGGAGAAATTGAAGGTACACGGCAAAGTGGTATGATAAACCTGAAACTGGCTGACCTGATCAAAGATGAGAAAATGTTAACGACCGCCCGTCAAATGGCCATCAAAATCCTGGAAGAAGATCATGAGTTAACGATGCGCAAAAATCTTCCAATGGCAAAGTACCTGAATTTTGTAATGAGCAGAACTACAAATTGGGGTGCAATAAGCTGATAATTGTTTAAAATCATTACTTTTGCCTTCATCTTTAACAAATTGAGAAGTGGATGAAAATCTCTTATAACTGGCTGAAGAATTACGTTGATCTTGATATCTCACCTGAAGAACTCTCCCCCATCCTTACGGATATTGGTCTTGAAGTTGAGGGTTCAGGAAAATTTGAAATTATAAAAGGAGGCCTTGAGGGTATCGTTATTGGTGAGGTTCTTACTGCTGAAAAACATCCGAATGCAGATAAGCTTATATTAACTACAGTTGATGTGGGATTTGAAAATCCATTATCAATTGTCTGTGGTGCGCCCAATGTTGAAGCCGGCCAGAAGGTAATCGTAGCTGTACCGGGAACAAAGCTCTATTTTGAAGAACAATCATTTGAGATAAAAAAAACAAAGATCCGTGGAGAAGTATCGGAAGGGATGATCTGCGCTGAAGATGAAGTTGGATTGGGTACTTCACATGAAGGTATCATGATATTGGATCCCGAAGCTAAAACAGGTATTCCTGCAAGGGATTATTTTCAAATTACGGATGATTATGTATTTGAGATTGGATTAACCCCTAACAGATCAGACGCCATCTCACATATTGGTGTTGCCAGGGATATTGTTGCTGCACTTAATCAAAAAACCAGTACAAAGGCCTATCAGCTGTTACGGCCTTCTGTTAGTAACTTCAAAATAGACAATAACGATCTTTCAATTGATGTGATTGTTGAAGATCCTATTGCATGTCCAAGATATGCAGGGATTACGATTAAGGATATTAAAGTAACGGAATCCCCTGCATGGTTAAGAAACTATCTGACAGCTATTGGTGTCAGACCCATTAACAATATTGTTGATATTACAAACTTCGTCTTATTTGAATACGGGCAGCCCCTGCATGCATTCGATGCCGGTATGATTAGTGGAGGTAAAGTAATTGTTAAAAAGCTGGAAGAAGGTACTACATTCGTAACTCTGGATGAAATTAACAGACATTTGAGCAGCAATGATCTGATGATTTGCGATAGCATGGGAGGAATGTGTATAGGTGGTGTGTTTGGAGGTATTAACTCAGGTATAAACGAACATTCAACCAGCATCTTCCTTGAGAGTGCATGTTTCAATCCCGGATCTATCAGAAAAACTGCAAAATTTCATGGCCTGCAAACAGATGCTTCTTTCCGTTTCGAACGGGGTGTGGATCCTAATATCACTATTGTTGCACTGAAAAGGGCAACATTACTGATCAAGGAAATTGCAGGTGGTACGATATCAAGCAGTATTTCAGACATCTACCCGCACCCCATTGAAAAATGGCCGGTGGCTATCAAATATACAAATGTCGACAGGCTAATCGGAAAACCCATCGAAAGAGATACTATTAAAAGCATTCTAAATGATCTTGAAATTGAAATAAAACAGGAAACCCCCGAAGGATTGGATCTTTTAATACCTACTTTTAAAGTTGATGTAACGAGAGAGGCTGATGTAATTGAAGAAATACTGAGGATTTATGGATACAACAAAATCGACATAAACAACACCCTTGTTTCATCATTGTCTTACTTTCAAAAACCCGATCCTGAGAAAATCCAGAATATAATTTCCGACTATCTCACATATAATGGCTTTTATGAGATAATGAACAATTCACTCATCACATCCGGATATTCAGATCTCAGTAAAGTGCTTTCTCCCGAACACGATGTCAGGATGAAAAATCCGTTAAGCGCTGATCTTGATGTGCTTCGTCAAAGTTTACTTTTTGGTGGATTAGAGGTCATTGCTTATAACCAGAACCGGAAAAATCCGGATATCAGGATGTATGAATTTGGTACTGTTTACTCTTTGAAAGATTCGATATCAGGGGATCCCCTTTCAAAATATCATGAAGAGAAACATCTTGCGGTTTTTTTAACCGGTGATAAAATCCCTGAAAGCTGGTATTCCGACAAAGATCATGTAAGTTTCTATGACCTTAAAGCCTATATTAATAATATCTTTATGCGATCAGGCATATCAATTGATGGTTTCATAATTGATGAAGATGTATCGGGTGATTTTGAAAACGGATTGTGTTACAAATCCAGTAAAACAATAATTGCGGAATTAGGAGCCGTAACCAGGCATAATCTTGATAAATTTGAAATTACCAATGATGTTTTTTATGCGTATATCCGTTGGGACCAAGTTTTGAAATTGCTTAAAGATGTGAGTATACAGTATAAGGAAACACCTAAGTTTCCGGCAGTCCGTCGAGATCTGGCCCTGATGATTGATAAACAAATCACATTTGATCAGCTTAGAAAGCTGGCTATCAGAACTGAAAAACACCTGCTTAAATCAGTCAGCATATTTGATGTTTACGAGGGGGGGAAAATTGAGGGTGACAAGAAGTCATACGCATTGAGCTTTATTCTGCAGGATCCGCGAAAAACTTTAACCGACAAGCTGATCGATAAGACCATGAACAAACTTATGGAAGCTTTTAAGAAAGAATTCAATGCAACTATCCGATAAGAATATTCAAATCCAACATTAATTTATTATTATGAAAACTACTGAAGAAATTATGTACTCAATCAGTCCGGAGGGCGAAAAGTTTCCAATTCCTGACAAAAAAGAATACGACGACGAATTTCGTTATATTGAAGACAAGGTTAACATTGCCAGAAACGAAGGGAAAGAAATTGTAGTGGTAATGGGAGTTGGCTTTGTTGGTGCTGTTATGGCTGCCATCGTGGCTGATACAGAAGACAAACAGGGTAATCCGAGTAAATTTGTGATCGGTTGTCAGAGACCAAGTTTAAGAAGCTACTGGAAAATACCATTATTGAACCGGGGGCAGTCACCGGTAAAAGCTGAAGACCCGGAAGTTGAAGAATTAATAGACCGTTGCGTTAAGGATAAAAAAACCCTTATTGCCACTTATAATAACGACTGTATTAAGCTGGCTGATTGTGTAATTGTAGATGTACAATGTGATTATACAAAAAATGAACTGGGCAATATGCGCAATGGTGAAGCCGATATGGCTGCCCTTGAGGCTACCATGAAGACCATTGGTGAGAACATGTCTGAAAACTGCCTTGTTTTAATTGAAACAACAGTTGCTCCTGGTACAACTGAATTTGTCGCCTGGCCAATCCTTAAAAAGGAATTTAAGAAAAGGGAACTTAACAGTACACCACTTCTTGCCCATAGTTTTGAACGGGTAATGCCCGGCAGAGAGTATGTTAGTAGTATTCGTGATTTCTGGAGAGTTTGTGCCGGTTGTACCGGTGAAGCCCGTATCAGGGTTGAAAAATTCCTTCATGAGGTACTCAACACCAAAGAATATCCATTAACAGTTATGGACCGGCCCATTGAATCAGAAACCACCAAAATAGTAGAAAATTCATACAGGGCTGCAACCCTGGCATATTTGAACGAATGGAGCATTTTTGCTGAAAGAAACGGGGTTGACCTTATCAAGGTGATCAATGCTATCAAAATGAGACCAACACACAGCAACATGATTTTCCCTGGACCTGGTATCGGTGGATATTGTCTTCCAAAGGACGGGGGTTTAGGATTCTGGGCTTATAAACATATCCTTGGATTCAATGATGGGAATGAAATCTTTAAGATCACACCTACTGCCATTGATATTAATGATACTCGGTCGTTGCATGTTGCAGAGCTCACACGGGATGCACTGAGAAATATGGCCAGGTATATTGCTGATTCTGATGTATTAATTTGCGGTGCCAGCTACAGGCAGGATGTCGGGGATACACGATACAGCGGAAGTGAAATGGTCGTCAGGAAACTGACTGAGATGGGAGCAGAAATGCATGTACATGATCCATACGTCGAACACTGGTATGAATTCGAATCACAGGAAACTTATCCCGCACCCGGATTATCATGGGGCAGGTTTTTCAGAAACCAGGATAACCTTGATGCCATTAGCGTTAAGAATGACCTGGAAGAAGCACTCAAGGGTATGGAAGCTGTTATATTTGCAGTTCCTCATGAAGAATACCTGGATCTTTCACCGGATGATATTGTAAGGTGGGCAGGTCAGCCTCTTGCAGTTATCGATTGCTTTGGGATTCTCCCTGACGAAAAAATAAAAAGGTATTTTGAACTTGGATGCGAAGTAAAAGCCCTTGGAAGAGGTCACATACAGAGAATAAAAAAAGAGGTTAAGAACAACAAATAGTAATTTTATAATATAGTATATAATCCCCTGGATAATAATCCGGGGGTTTTTTTGTTGATTAGCAACAGCTTAATCGGAAACCGCTGGATACTATCCGTTGGATGTGATCCAAAAAAGTATTAATTTTACATACTGATTTAGATATTGCAGCAGCCAGCTCGAAATAGTGGTGTAAACGTATGGACATACAATCAATAAAACAAAGGTTCGGGATAATTGGCCATTCCCCTTTACTTAGCCAGGCCATCGACATTGCCAGACAGGTAGCGCCGACTGATATTACGGTTTTAATTACCGGTGAGAGTGGTACGGGGAAAGAAGTTTTTCCAAAAATAATTCATCAATTAAGTGCCAGGAAACACGGGCCATATATCGCAGTAAACTGTGGCGCCATCCCTGAGGGCACTATTGATTCTGAACTGTTCGGGCATGAAAAAGGATCCTTCACCGGTGCCCATGAAGCCAGAAAAGGGTATTTTGAAGTGGTTAATGGGGGGACAATTTTCCTGGATGAAGTTGCAGAGCTGCCACTTTCAACACAGGTTAGATTGTTACGTGTTCTTGAATCCGGAGAATTTTTTAAGGTTGGATCCTCAAAAGTGATAAAGACCGATGTCAGGGTTGTAGCTGCCTCCAATGTTAATATCCCGGATGCAATAAGAGAAGGTAAGTTCAGGCAGGACCTGTACTACAGGCTTAATACCGTTCCCATCGGCGTCCCTCCGCTTCGTGACAGAAAGGAAGATATCATGCTTCTGTTCAGGAAGTTTTCAGTTGATTTCGCGGAAAAGTACAGAATGCCCCCTCTCAGGCTGGACGAAGAAGCTGAAAGGATGCTGACCAACTACAGATGGCAGGGAAATGTCAGACAATTGAAAAATGTTACGGAACAAATGTCGATCATTGAACAAGACCATAACATCCCCGGATCCACTATCAGAAAATATTTGCCTTCTGGATCGACTACCGAGTTGCCGGTATTATATAAGAAAGATGATTCAGGGCAGGAGATATCAGAAAGGGATTTGCTTTATAAGGTCCTGTTTGATATGAAGAAAGACATCAATGACCTGAAGAAAATCATTGCTGATATTGTGCAAAAAGGTGGAGTTTCAAGGGACCTTCAGGAGAGTAAACCCCAGGTAATTAATCAGCTTGTTGCTGATTATAATGATTTGAAAGAAGATCTTGAGGATCTCGAGATACAAGCAGGTTATGATGAAGAAAACAATGAGCCTATCCAGCAATCAGAAATAATTGAAGAATCCCTATCTATCCGCAAAAAAGAAATAGACCTGATACGGAAGGCCCTCGGGAAGCATAATGGGAAACGAAAAGATGCTGCAAATGAACTGGGTATTTCGGAGCGAACATTATATCGTAAAATAAAAGAGTATAATATAACCTAAATGAGTTATAACAAAGAACGGACAGGATTATTTCTTAGTGTTATACTGGTTTTTATGATAACCACCGGTTGTGGTGTGTATTCCTTTACAGGAGCATCTATTCCGCCCGGAGCAAATTCTGTGTCAATCGATTATTTTACAAATAATGCTTCAATGGTAGAGCCTACATTAAGCCAGAGTTTTACGGATGCTTTACGGGATAAATTCGTTTCGCAAACCACCTTGGAACTTATACAAAACAATGGGGACCTGCAACTTGAAGGTTCCATCACAGATTATAAGATAACTCCGGTTGCTATTACTGGTGATCAGACTGCTGCATTAAACAGACTTACCATTTCAGTTAAGGTCAGATACACCAATACATTGGAAGAAGCCAAGGATTTTGAAACCACTTTTACAAGGTTTGAAGATTATCCAAGTGATCAAGATCTTACCTCTGTTCAGCAGGGGCTGATAGACCAGATAAATGAAATGCTTGTCGATGATATTTTCAATAAAGCTGTTGTAAACTGGTAATTATATTATGAACAAACAACAATTCGTAGAGTTTATTAAAACACCCGAGAACCTCGATAATAACAGCATGAGGTTGCTTGAAAAACTCATTCATGATTTTCCTTTCTGCCAGTCAGCTGAATTATTATTCGTTCTTAATCTGTTTAAAGAAAAGAATGTAACCTATGACAACCAGCTCAAAATTGCTGCAGCATATGCCTCCGACAGAAGAAAATTAAGAAAACACATTGATTACCTTTCAGATCTTGATGAAACGATTACTGAGCTTCCTGATGAGCATAAAACCAAAAAGAAACCAGCTGATGAAGCAGGATCAAAACCTGCTCCTGAAACACGGGAAGGTTTTAAAGTTCATTTTCCAGATTATTCCATCGATGAAACTATTGATCTTGAGAAGGAGGTTGCCCGGATTCAAAAATTAAAAAACATTATTGAGCAACGATTGCAAGAAATTGAACAGCTTAAGAAAACACAAAATAAGGATAAAGAGAAAACTACGCACGACGACAAGGATAAAATAATTACCAGTGATAAGGCCAGTAATCTTAAAACCCATGAAGACCTTATTGACAGGTTCATTAAGGAAGAACCGTCAATAAAAACCCCACAACAGGAATTCTTTGATCCTGTTGAGTTTTCCAGGAAAAGTGTTGTTGATGAAGAAAATATTGTAAGCGAAACCCTGGCCAAAATTTACCATGATCAGGGGCTCAATGAGAAAGCCATAATAATTTATACGCAATTAAAGTTGAAATTTCCAGAAAAAAGTAGTTACTTTGCAGCCCAAATTGAAAAATTGGAAGAAGAAAGTAAAAACCTGAAAAAGAGATAACATGGGTGCATATGTTTTAGTATCGGTTCTGATTTTGATAACCTGTATATTGCTTATACTGGTTGTTCTCGTACAAAATAGCAAAGGTGGCGGACTGGCCTCTAACTTTGCAGGATCAAATCAATTCATGGGTGTGAGAAAAACAGCTGACTTCCTTGAAAAATCAACATGGACACTGGCAATAGTATTACTGGTTCTAAGTCTTGCTACAATTTTTGTTATTCCGAGAAGTAACCAGCAAAGAAGAGCCATTGACACTGAGCTAAGGGAACAGATTAATGAAACACAAACACAGAGTGTTGATCCAAACTATGCCTTACCTCCCCAAAGAGAAAATAATCAATAATAATTTTTAAGAATAGGACGGATAAAATATTCCAAAATGTCAGAATGTCACCTCATTCTGACATTTTTTTTTGAAAATGGCTTTGGCACAAAATGTGCAAATTGGCAACAGTACTAACAATTACTTAAAATATTAATGTCTAATCTAAAATAAATTTAAAAATGGGAAAGCTTAACATTAAACCATTAGCTGACAGAGTTCTTGTAGAACCGTCTCCGGCAGAAGAGAAAACAACAGGTGGAATTATTATTCCTGATACAGCAAAGGAAAAACCACAGAAGGGAAAAGTGGTTGCAGTTGGTTCCGGTAAAAAAGATGAACCTATGACTGTTAAAGAAGGTGATACCGTATTATACGGTAAGTACGCAGGAACTGAAATTACACATGATGGAAGCGATTATCTGATTATGCGTGAATCTGATATCGTTGCAATTATCTGACAAAAATTAAGTGAAAGTATAAACATAAAAACATATTAAAATGGCAAAAGACATCACATTCGATATTAAGGCAAGAGAAGGCCTGAAAACAGGAGTTGATGCATTAACAGATGCAGTAAAAGTTACGCTCGGTCCAAAAGGACGCAATGTAATCATTGATAAATCATTTGGTGCTCCATCAATTACAAAAGATGGTGTTACTGTTGCAAAGGAAATTGACTTACTGGAACCCATTGAAAACATGGGTGCCCAGATGGTTAAGGAGGTTGCTTCCAAAACCAATGATGTTGCCGGCGACGGTACAACAACTGCTACAGTTCTTGCTCAGTCAATTTTCACAACCGGTCTTAAAAATGTTACAGCCGGTGCAAATCCAATGGATTTAAAAAGAGGTATAGATAAAGCTGTTGAATCAGTGATCGACTCACTGAAAAGCCAGTCGAAAGAGATTGGTGATAGTTCTGAAAAAATTGAACAGGTGGCTTCTATCTCAGCTAATAACGACATCTCAACCGGAAAACTTATTGCAGAAGCAATGGGAAAAGTGAAGAAAGATGGTGTTATTACAATTGAAGAGGCAAAAAGCCTTGAGACATACGTGGATGTTGTTGAAGGTATGCAATTTGACAGAGGATACATATCCCCTTATTTTGTTACTGATACTGAGAAAATGGAAGCAGTTTACGAAAGTCCGTTTATTCTCATTCACGACAAAAAGATCTCCGTAATGAAAGATCTTCTTCCTATACTTGAAAAGGTTGCTCAGAGCGGAAAAGCATTAACGATCATAGCCGAGGATGTTGAAACTGAAGCACTGGCCACACTTGTTGTTAATAAATTAAGAGGTGGACTTAAGGTAGTTGCAGTGAAAGCACCTGGATTTGGTGACAGAAGAAAAGAGATGCTCGAAGATATTGCTGTATTAACTGGTGGTGTCGTAGTTTCTGAAGAAAAAGGTTTCAAACTTGAAGATACTACACTGGAAATGCTCGGTCAGGCCGAAAAAATTACAGTTGATAAAGACAATACAACCATTGTAAGTGGTAAGGGAGAAAAAATCAACATCGAAGGTAGGATCAAACAAATCAGAACCCAGGTTGAAAATACCACTTCTGACTATGACAAAGAAAAACTACAGGAAAGACTTGCAAAATTAGCAGGTGGTGTAGCTGTAATTTATGTTGGTGCTGCAAGTGAGGTGGAAATGAAATCCAAAAAAGATCTCTTTGATGATGCCCTTAATGCTACCAGGGCAGCTATAGAAGAAGGAATCGTTCCCGGTGGTGGAGTTGCTTATTTAAGGGCAATTGCAAAACTTGACGATGTTAAGACTGACAATGATGATGAAGTAACTGGTGTAGCTATTATAAGAAGAGCATTGGAAGAACCTCTGCGTCAGATCGTTGAAAATACAGGTATTGAGGGTTCAATAGTTGTTCAGAAAGTTAAAGAAGGCAAAGAAGACTTTGGTTTCAATGCAAGAACTGAAGACTATGAGAATCTTTATGAAGCCGGTGTTATCGATCCTACCAAGGTAACCAGGGTAGCTCTCGAAAACGCTGCTTCAATTGCCGGTATGCTTCTTACAACAGAATGTGTTCTTTCAGAACATAAGGAAGAAAAACCTGCGATGGGTGCTCCTCCTCCAATGCCAGGTGGTGGTATGGGAATGGACGGAATGTATTAAGATTAATACAACAACATATATAAAACCCCTCACTTCGAGGGGTTTTTTGTTTAATAAATTGCAAAAATATTCGTTAGTTTTGTATATCAGAATTAAAACTACTGATTATGAAGTCTCTTTTTTTGATATCCCTTACCCTATTAAGTTCACTGCTTAGCAATGCCCAGCAGAATGACAGTACATCAACAATCCCGGTTGACAGTAAAACCGGCAGGATCACTTACCAGGAAGTTATCAAAGAAGAAGGTACCAAGGAAGAACTCTTTAACAGATGCATATACTGGGTGAATACTTTCTTTGAAAATCCTGTAAGTGTTACTAAAATCAGGGATTTTGAGACAGGTAGAATTGAAGGAAGACACCAATTCAGGTTGACTTACGAAGAGGATGGATACAATAAAGATGGTGGAATGGTATTATATACCGTAAGGATTGAACTTAAAGATGGCAGATACCGGTATACCATTACTGACTTTGATCTAAGGAAGGCAACAAGATTTCCGTTGGAGACATGGCTTGATAAAACACATCCTGCATACAATGAGCGATGGGATGAATATCTATCTCAGGTTGATCAATTTTCAAAAAACCTTGCTGCTAACCTTAAACAAAAAATGAAACCTGAACCTGAAGAAGAACCGGATGAATGGTAAGCCTTCCTTTTCATTATTAACAGGTTCCATCTTTACTATTCATAACTTTCCAAACATTTGCCCATTGCATTTGTTTAGATTTCAATGCTTCTAATAGAAAATGTATATTTGCATGCATAAAAAGAACCATATATTTACTCAAATAACAGGATGATGAGTTCCGGCTCTACCGTGAATAACAAAGTTAATAAGACATTGATTAAAGGATTCTCCAAACTACCGAAAGAAGATAAAATAACCAGGGTTACAGAACGATTGTCAGATCCGGAAAAAGCTTTACAAACGCTGAAAAGTTTCTGGCATCAGGATCCGAAAAAACAACAGCTTTTTGATGAATTCAGTGAAAACACCATAACCAACTTCTATTTCCCATTTGGCGTTTCCCCTAATATGATCATCAATAACCTGAATTATATGATTCCAATGGTTATTGAAGAAAGCTCGGTTGTTGCCGCGGCATCCAGCAGTGCAAAATTCTGGTCAGACAAGGGGGGATTCAAGGCAGAAATCATTACCACTACTAAAGTTGGCCAAGTGCACTTTTTCTGGCCTGGTAATTACGAAAAATTAAAATTACATATGCCATCCATTAAACAAAAAATGATGGAAGGCACCGATCACATTACGGTTAATATGGTAAGCCGTGGTGGTGGGATCAGAGATATTGAACTGATAGACATGACCCATGAAATAGATGATTATTACCAGCTTAAAGCATCTTTTGAGACCATCGACTCCATGGGTGCAAATTTTATCAACTCCTGTCTTGAGGAATTTTCCGAATTACTTCAAAGTTATGTTAACAACAACGATGATTTTTCTGAGGATGAAAAGAATATTCAGGTTGTTATGTCTATTCTTTCAAACTATACCCCCGAATGTCTTGTAACGGCTTTTGTTGAAACAGATATTAAAAACCTCAGGTTTGAGGATAACCAGATGCCACCGGAAGAATTCGCGTGGAAATTTGAGAAGGCTGTGGAAATAGCCAGGGTGGATATACATAGGGCCACCACCCATAATAAGGGAATTTTCAATGGTGTAGATGCGGTTATCCTGGCTACTGGTAATGATTTCAGGGCTATCGAGGCATGTGGTCATACCTATGCATCCAGGAATGGAAGATACAGCAGCCTTACAGATATCAGCATTCGGAACAACTTATTCACATACAGCCTCACCATTCCCCTGGCTGTGGGAACTGTAGGAGGTATAACTTCCCTACACCCAATGGCCAGGCTCTCACTGGAACTGTTGGGAAATCCTACTGCTTCTGAATTAATGATGATTGCAGCAAGTACAGGACTGGCAAACAATTTTGCAGCCTTAAAGTCACTGGTTACAAAAGGTATCCAACATGGGCATATGAAGATGCACCTGTTAAATATCCTCAATCATTTTAGTGCTTCCAGGCAGGAGAAAGAAGAAGCAGTTGAATTTTTTAAAGAAAAAAAGGTGTCGTTTGCAAAAGTTGCTGAATACCTTGCCAATAAAAGGAAGTAAAGAGAACTGAACTTTGGAACAACATTCATTTTATTCAAACGGTAAATTGCTGATTTCCTGCGAATACCTGGTTATGGAAGGGGGGAGAGCACTTGCGGTTCCCATAAAGTTCGGGCAGGTATTAAAAGTCAGGCAAACTACAAACCTTAAACCCGGCACTCTCATATGGGATTCCTATGTAACTGATCAATCCTGGTTCCATGCGGTATTTGATATTAACAAATTGGAAATTGCTGAAACAGACAACATTAAAATAGCCGAAAATTTGCTCAGGATCTTATCAGCTGCAGGCAGGTTAAATGATTCCCTGTTTTCAAAGGATATAGCATTCAGCGCTGAATCGCACATGAACTTTAATATTAACTGGGGATTGGGAAGTAGTTCTTCCCTTATTTCCAATATCGCTTATTGGGCAGATATCGATCCTTATGAACTTCATTTTAGGGTATTTCGGGGATCAGGGTATGATATTGCATGTGCACGTGAGGATAAAGCTCTCCTATACCAGATCAAGGATCTCAAGCCAATTATTTCCACAACTAATTTTTTACCTGAATTCAGGGAGCATCTTTACTTTATCTATACCGGGAAAAAACAGGATTCCAATAAAAGTATTAATGACTTTAAATCCTCAAAACGATTTTCTTATCATGATATCAACAGGATTTCTGAAATTTCAGTATTAATGGCAGGATCAAAAACATTACAGGATTTTG
The DNA here is from genome assembly GCA_964468645.1 of uncultured Bacteroidales bacterium. GTDB lineage: Bacteria > Bacteroidota > Bacteroidia > Bacteroidales > JAIOZK01 > JAIOZK01. The sequence goes on along the minus strand of CAYXUU010000005.1, from coordinate 121,279 downwards.
AAAGTCTGATTGCCGAGCATGAAGAAATAATGTCAGTTATCCTTAAAACGAAGCCATTAAAAAAACAATCCTTTAATGATTTTGAGGGGCAGATCAAGTCACTGGGTGCCTGGGGCGGAGATTTTATGCTTGTAACCTGGAAAGGTAACCGAATGCAATTGGAACAATATTTTATTGACAAAAAAAATCTTAATACTATTTTTAGCTTTAAGGAAATTGTTAAATATGCCTGAAGACACATACCAGAAAAAAATAAGCTGGCGCAGTCCATCCAATATTGCCCTTATTAAATACTGGGGAAAGCATGGTAATCAATTACCTGAAAATCCATCATTTAGCTTCTCCCTGAGTAAATCTTATACTGAAACTACTATATACTATCACCCTTTTCAGAATAAAACCAACCAGGTATCTTGCGAGTTTTATTTCGACAAAAAAAGGAATAGTGGATTCGAATATCGTATTGTTAAGTACCTTAATTCAATCGCTCACATACTTCCATTTCTTTATTACTATCATCTTAAGATAGAAAGCCATAACACTTTCCCACATTCCTCTGGGATAGCTTCTTCAGCTTCGGCCATGAGTGCCCTCGCTTTAGGTTTGTGTTCAATGGATCGGGATATCAATAAAACAAATGAAAATCAAAATGATTTTTTAATGAAAGCTTCCTGCCTTTCCAGGTTTGGATCGGGAAGTGCCTGCCGATCAGTCTATGGAGGTTTCAATCTTTGGGGAAAAACAGAATTATTAAAGACTTCTTCCGATGAATATGCCATTCCTTATGACAATGTCCATTCTTCTTTCCTGGACCTGAGGGATGCAATATTGATAACAGGCAGGGGAACAAAAGAAATATCAAGCAGTGCAGGACACAGCCTGATGACTAAACATCCCTTTGCAAAAGCCAGGTATAAACAGGCAAACATTAACTTGTCATTATTACTGAAAGCACTTAAACAGGGTAACTGGCAGCAGTTTGCTGAGATTACTGAGGCTGAAGCACTGGCATTGCATGCAATGATGTTTACCTCTTCACCCTCCTGTGTTCTACTGAAACCTGAAAGTATTGCCTTAATAAGAAGGATAAGAGCAGCCCGAGATCAGGAAGATCTCCCGGTTTGCTTCAGTATTGATGCCGGACCTAATATTCACCTGATATATACTGAAGAATACGAACATGAGGTGAAATCGTTTATTAATGATGAATTGTTAGTATATTGCAGCGAAAATTTGTGGATAGATGATCACATGGGCATAGGTCCCGCGCAATTTGAATAATATTCAATGAAATCCAATTCCGAAATATTCTACTCTAAAATATTGTTGTTTGGTGAATACAGCGTAATTTGTGATTCGATGGGCCTGTCTATCCCTTACACCCATTTTAAAGGGGAGTTAAGTTTTTATAATCAGGACACCTATACAGACCTTGATTTTGCCAGTAACTCCAATAAAATGCTCAGGGGATTTTTTGATTTTCTGTTCAACCTTGATAATAACAACAAGCTCAAAACAAAACTTAACCTTAAAGCACTCAGAAAAGATATTTCAAACGGATTATATTTTGAATCAACAATTCCACAGGGATTTGGCATTGGAAGTTCAGGTGCCCTGGTTGCAGCCATATACGAAAAATATGCATTAAACAAGATCCCGGACCAAAGGCATATCTCAGAAAAGGAAATCAAAAAGCTGAAAGAAGTTTTCTCACAGCTTGAATCTTATTTTCATGGGGTGAGTTCTGGTCTTGATCCTTTGAATTCTTATATGAAATACCCTCTATTAATTAAGGAGAAAGGGGATATAGAAATAGTTGGCATACCACGCAATAAACATGATAAGAATGGCGCAATTTTTCTGATCAACACCGGAAATCCTGGTAAAACCGAACCTCTTGTAAAGCTCTTCCTCGAAAAATGCAAGTCGAAAAGCTATCATAATAAAGTTAAAGAACAGTTAATACCAATTACCGAGAATTGTATCAAGTCACTTATAACAGGTGATACCAAAGAGTTTTTCAACAATCTTGAGAACCTGTCAAGATTCTTCCTGAGCAATCTCAGTCCGATGATCCCTGATACCTTTAAGGATATCTGGAAAAAAGGCCTTGAAAGCCACACTTACTATCTTAAACTCTGTGGATCTGGTGGTGGAGGTTTCCTACTGGGTTTTACCCAGAATTACGAAAAAGCAAAAGCATTTTTAAATTCTATGAATATTGATGTGATCCCTGTTTATAAAAACTCATAAAGGTTGCCAACCCTATAAGGTTGGCAACCCTTGTATTTCTCTTATTTCAATTATATTTGTAAGTAACTCAAATTTCAAACATTATGAATCAAAGTTTTCATATCTCAGGTAATATTGCCGATCTTGTTAAGGGTGAAATTTTTAAAGGAACGGTTTATATAGAAAACGGCAGGATCTTAAAAATCATAAAAGAGGAAGTAAGTGAAGATCATTATATCATCCCGGGATTTATTGATGCCCATATACATATCGAGAGCTCAATGCTAATTCCTTCGGAATTTGCGCGTATCGCAGTAATACATGGAACAGTAGCTACTGTTAGCGATCCGCATGAAATTGGCAACGTACTGGGAATTAATGGTATTGAGTACATGATTGAGAATGGTAAAAAGGTACCCTTTAAATTCAATTTTGGGGCATCCTCCTGCGTTCCTGCAACCACTTTTGAAACAGCAGGTGCAACACTCGGAACCGATGAAATCGATTTTTTACTCCAGATGAATGAGATCAAGTATTTATCGGAAATGATGAACTGGCCTGGTGTTTTATTTGGTGACAAAGAGGTAGAAGAAAAGATAGCCCTGGCTAAAAAATACAATAAACCTGTTGATGGCCACGCACCGGGTGTTATGGGTGATGATGCCAGAAAATATATCGAAGCAGGAATTACTACCGATCATGAGTGCTTCACAAAACCGGAGGCGCTGAACAAATTAAAATATGGGATGAAGATCCTGATCAGGGAAGGCAGTGCCGCAAAAAATTTCGAAGCACTTGTTGATCTTATTGCTGACTTCCCTGATATGTTAATGTTTTGTAGTGACGACAGACACCCAAACGATCTTGTAAATGAGCATATTAACAGCCATGTTGTAAGGGCAGTTGCTAAAGGATATGATCCCTTAACAGTATTAAGAATTGCTTCCTATAATCCTGTGAAACATTATAGCCTCGATTCAGGATTGCTGCAACCGGGTGATGATGCAGATTTTATTGTCGTAGATAACCTTAAAAAATTCAATGTTTTATCAACCTACATCAGAGGAATAAAAGTTGCAGAAGATGGAAACACATTAATTGATCGGGTACCTGCTGAAACACCTAATAAATTCAACAGGAACACAATTAAGGTTAATGATCTTCAGATTGTTCCGCAGGATGGCAAGATTAAAGTAATTGAGGCACTTGACGGACAATTAATAACCAATTCTATCGACTTGATTCCCCATATCATCAGTGATAATGTTGTCAGTGATACAGAGAAAGATATTTTGAAGTTAACTGTTGTAAATAGATACAGTGATGCAGCACCAGCATTGGCCTTCATTAAAAACTTCGGTTTAAAGTCCGGAGCTATAGCTTCAAGTGTGGCACACGACAGTCATAATATTGTAGCAGTTGGTGTATCCGATAAAGATATTGTCAGGGCAGTCAACCTGCTAGTCGAATCCAGGGGTGGTGTTGCCCTGGTAAATGATGTTGAGGAGTTTGTTGTACCCCTTCCAGTTGCCGGTTTGATGTCGAATCGGGATGGCTTTGAAATCGCAAAGGCCTATGATGAGATTGACAAAAAAGCCAAGGCCCTCGGATCCGAACTTCATGCACCTTATATGACACTGTCTTTCATGGCACTGCTTGTTATTCCCGAGCTAAAACTAAGTGACCAAGGGCTCTTTGACGGTAAAAATTTCGAGTTTACTCAACTTTTTTGCTAAATATTTTTTAATGTATTTACATATTTATTTTGTTTTTATATCATTTTTTATATATTTGCACAAAAACTAATTAAAAATGGCAAAATTACAACTAGACATTAACAAGCTAGAGATGGCAGCAAGTAAGCTGAGAGCAATGGCCCATCCGATGAGAATAGCGATTATTGACCTTTTGAACGCGAATGAGAAGATGAGTGTAACACAGATTTACAAAAAACTTAAAATTGAACAGGCGTCTGCCTCACATCATCTTAACATCTTAAAAAATAAAGGTGTTCTGATTTCAAAGCGTGATGGTAAAAAAATCTTTTATTCATTAAAAAGCAACACCCTGAAAGAGATTATCGATTGCATCAACAGGTGTAATGAGGAATAATCTTTCGCTAGGTAATAGAAAATACTTTTAATTATAAAATCCAAATGAGAAATCATTTGGGTTTTTCTTTTTCATACAATTGCTTCTTATTCCAGAATCCATTCTTCTTCAATTTCCCAATTTGACCGAATGGTTATAATTCCAGGGTAATAAATAACATGCTCTGGTTGCAGTTTGAGTGAATAATCACCTGAATCCCAGGTACCATTTCCATTCGAATCACAAATAGCCTTGATGATATAATCTCCCGGTTCAAGGTAATCATAAACCAGTTTTGCTTCATCGCTTACTATATTCTCTTTCAGAACATTCTGATCTTTGTCCATAAGTTGAACAATATAATCATTACAGATGTTGCCTGGGAATAAGTTTAGCCTTATCACAGAATAGTCATCCAGGGCCTTTGTTTTGAAATCAATAAAAGTACTGTCATTAGATCGTCCCAATAGATCTGTAAATACGGAATCAGTGAAAAACAACTCATAGGAAGTTTCCTCTTTCCATGGAAATTTAATTTTCAATTTTCTGTTAATCCCATCGGTAAATACCGGTTCAATCTTCAGTGTATCTTCTTTTTCGATAAGTTGAAATCCTTTGTTATCAAATTCCGTTACAGGATATGAAAATGTCAGGATAAGATCTTTATTGAGATCAAGCTTTGTGCCTTTCAGGTTGGTTTTGTATTTAATCCCCTCAACTTCCTTATCCTTATCTTTTTTCCTTTTCTTTGAATCTTCCTTTTTCTGAACGATCTGAACAGTATCAAGAACCAGCGTGTCGTCCGAAACTTTAAAGTCCAGTATGTCGGGGACAAATGCCTCCAGCCAATATACTATGGTATCACCTGATTTGTTCGGTTCTTCTATAAACCATATTGTATCTCCGAAATCATAATTCAAAACATCAAAATGTGGAACTGTCGCCGGAAACTTAAAAACAAACCTTAATTTCTGATTAGCCACCAGACTGGCATCAAGAAGCCTCTGGGTTGAATCAGTTTCTGTAAAGAGAAACAATTCTATAAAATTCACTATTTCTTCTGAGATGATACTGTCAGTAACTATCTCTTCGTCCAGAATTTCATCCGGTAGTTGCTCTTCTATTATTGCTGTATCAGAAGAAATAGTATCCCTTTCGATTTTGTAATAAGTTGGTTGAACAAGGGTATCCAGGAAGGCAATCTCCTCATTGGGAAGATCAAACAGGTAATTACTGTTAATATCGTTCAGGGCGAAGATCATATAATCGTGGTCGCGCAGGTTGTTCAACTCGAAATAGCCATTCACTCCTGTTCTGGCTACATAGTAGGGTGCTACGAAATAGGGTAAGGAATCTATGGGCAAGGTATCATTCTCATCAGCGTACAACATTACAAATACATTTTCAATAGCGGTAAGGTCGAATGCATTCAAAACCTGACCTTTTATTGCCAGTGAATCAATAACACTACCCGTAGAAAACACATATTGATAATTTACAAGGGGATTTCCCTCGTTAAGATCAATGATAGAATTGCCAAAAAAGATGTTGTATGTTGTAGAGTCTTTAAGGGGTTCATTAAATTTAACAACAAGATTTTTGCCCCTCAGGCGATAATCGGGTTTCTCATCTACAGGTGGGGAGATCAGTATCTGGCTGCCCGGTTCCTTTAGTTGAATGAATTCATCAAAACTTATTGAGATCCGGTCTGCTGCGAAATTGACAGAATAATTGGCAGGCTCAGTTTCAACCACAACAGGGGGCAGAATATCCTTAGGGCCTCCTGATGGGGATACGGGATTGGCACATCTGATGGTGGAATACATTACCAGTACTACCAGAAAATAAAACCAGAATGATTTGCCTGGCTTAACAAATGCTGACGAATGTTTTCGTGTATCGTAGTGTCTTGCTTTCAATACAATATCTTTAGTATGCAGGTTTATTTTATGAGGTCAAAAGTAAAACCTTTTTCGAGCAAAATTTTAATTGCCCGGGGCAAAGCATATAATAATCGTTCTTTTGCTTTCAAACTATCATGAAATACAATAATTGAACCGCTTTTTGAATGCTTTATTACATTGATAAGACATTTTTCTTTACTTACAGAATTATCGAAATCCCCTGATAAAACCGACCACATAATAATTTTGTAGTCATCTCTTAATAGTTTTATCTGGCTTCGTTTGATTCTTCCATAAGGAGGCCTGAATAGTTTTGAGTCAATAAACTCAGAACATTGTCTGATGTTCCTCAGGTAATCATCTGATGAAATTTTCCAACCACTAACATGATTAAAGCCATGGCAACCCCTTTGGTGGCCATTTTCATGGATTAATTTATAAGTGTCAGGATATTTCATGGCATTATCACCCAGACAAAAAAAAGTGGCTTTTATATTAAAATTATCCAGTATGCTTAAAACTTCATTTGTTACCTCAGGCACAGGTCCGTCATCGAAAGTAAGAAAGAGCTTGTTTTCATTATTTGGAATATTCCAGATTAGGTGCCTGGAATAAAGGACTTTTATATATGCCGGTGCTTTAACGTAATACAAGACTAAAATAAATCTGAAACTACTCTTTTGAATTTGTGTATTTTACTTTTTTTTCTTTGAGATCCAAAGTTAGGATTCCAGAAGCTTTTTCTTTTTTACTGTTATGTTTATATGTCGGCCACGATACAAGATATTCTTCAGCTTGGTTACCAAAAACATCCCAGTTTTTTCTTTTCCCTCTTGCAAAAAGCTCTAAATATGGTCCTGGGCTACATCTCTCAACAATATCATACAATTCATCTGGCTTTCTTGAGTGCTCTTGTTTACGTGTCTTAATAATGTTAACTTGTGATCTGCCAGGAGGTAAAGTACGCATATTACCTCTAACTCCAAATAAGATCATTTCTGTTGTATTTCTGAAATAGAAACCAACTCCTCTACCATCAGGTCCTCCATCTTTTCGTATTTTATGCCAGATTATATTTGTTTTATATTTAAAACCCCAGGCCTCCATTACCTCCATACCTTCTTTAAGCAGAGCATTTGGAATCCATAAATAGAGATGACTATTTCTAGATGCAACTAATGGAACCGGTATTTCTTTGATTTCCTCAACAGATAATGTATCATATCTACTTAATCGTTTGTGCTCTGGGGCAACTTTTCCTGTCCTATTCAAAAATCTCCAGGGTGGATCTGCTAAAATGCAGGCATATTCTTTATTTTGAATACTACTGATAAAATCCTTAGCTACATTACTCTTCATCTAACACTCCTCATTTAATAATTTACTAGTTATACCAAAAACTAAAATCGGACATCCAGCACCGCCTCCCCCCTCAATTCTTGGAAGAAGTTTCGACATATGTGTTGTAGAAGCCCCATATGATTTTCCCCGTCCTAATTCATCAAAAATTAATTGAAGATGATCGCATCTCGTTATTATGATTCCAACGCTTATTGCTCTAAGATCAAAAAGAAGACGAAAATTATTTAAATCCCTGTCGAAAAATGGATCCTTGTTATTCCACTCAATTTCTAATGCAATCTTATTTTTATAACAATCTATTTTATGTGTTGGAGATTCCATCATAGTATCATCTACCTTAATAGATGTTTCAAATTCCTTTTCTTTCCATCCTCTTAAATATAAAAATGTATCTATTGTATCAGACACCTTTGATTTTCTTCCACCACCAATCTCAATCCAACTTTTACAAAACTCAAAACTGTCAAGAAGATCGATAACATCATTCCACTCTATAGGGAAATCATTTTTCAGAATTGCACAAGCATGTTTCCATTCATGCACCTCATATTTTTCACGTATTTTTTTTGGGATTAATCTTGTGCCCATAGAATTTATTTTGGATAAACGAATTTATACATTCTACGGCAGATATTCAATTAAGGGTTAACATTTTTTCATTTAATCTTATTTCCTGCATCACCACAATGATTGGCCCAAACATTTTTCACAATTATTTTCAGTTTATCTTTAATTACTAATTTTGTAAAAATTTTTAAATTATGTTGAAACTCGTACTGGTACGTCACGGTGAAAGCTTATGGAATAAAGCAAATCGTTTTACTGGCTGGACTGATGTAGGATTATCTGAAAAAGGTATAACAGAAGCAACTAAGGCCGGTAGAATCCTGAAGGAAGAAGGATTTAACTTTAAAATCGCCTATACCTCATACTTAACCCGTGCAATAAAAACGCTGTGGCTGATCCTAGAAGAAATGGATCTGATGTGGTTGCCTGTAAAGAAAAGCTGGCGCCTGAATGAAAAACATTACGGCATGCTGCAGGGGTTAAACAAAATAGAGATGGCTGAAGAGTATGGAGCTGAACAGGTACATCTCTGGAGAAGAAGTTACAGCACCCCTCCTCCTCCACTTGAAAAAGAAGACAAGAGAAGTCCTTTAAACGATCAACGATATGCTGCACTTGATCCTAATGACATTCCGCTTACCGAAGCACTCAGTGATGTGGTTGACAGAATGCTCCCGTACTGGCAGGATGATATTGCTCCTGCTTTACTTGAAAACAGCGAAGTTCTGGTTTCAGCACATGGAAACAGTCTGAGGGCTGTGGTGAAGTATCTTAAAAATATGTCGGAAGAGGATATTCTTGAATTCAATATTCCAACCGGCGTTCCATATGTTTTTGAATTTGATCAAGACCTAAACCTGCTTAAAGACTATTTTATAGGTGATCCTGAAGAAATTAAAAAACTTATGGAGCAGGTCGCTAACCAGGCAAAGAAAAAATAATCCGTTTATTATTACAATCTCATAATTTAGAATCGTTGATTTTTACTAATTTTGCTAACTATTATATCTCAACTAATTACGTATGGGCAAACAATGGGTCATCCCCGACATACATGGTCATTACAAAACCCTGAAAGCACTTGTTGAGCAACAGGTTCAACCTGCTAAGGATGATGTTTTGTTCTTTCTGGGTGATTATATTGACAGGGGCCCTGATTCCAAAAAGGTCATCGATTATTTGCGTAAGCTACAGGATGAAGGATATAATTTAAAGTTGCTCCTCGGAAACCATGAAGACTATTGTATCAGGGCATATGATGAAGCAGTGAGTGGAGGAAGTTTTCTTGGCATTAAATCCCGAAACCTTATAAAAAAGGAATGGATGGCTTATGGTGGCAAGCAAACACTCAAAAGTTTCGGCGCCAGAAATGTAAGGAGTTTTCCAGTTGAATATATCGACTGGATGCGAAAACTGGAATATTATATTCAACTTGAAGATTATATCCTTGTCCATGCCGGATTCAATTTTGGTATTGACGATCCCTTTGCTGATAAAACAGCAATGCTGTGGGTCAGGGATTATAATGTCAAAACCGAAAAAATAAATAATAAATCCGTTATTCATGGTCATGTCCCTGTAAGCCTTGAGTTTCTTTATATGACCATACAGTCTGATAATTACGATTTTATCGCACTTGATAATGGCGTATATCTTGATGCCCGTCATGGCTTCGGTAACCTTACGGCACTTGAGCTGGGTACCAAAACCCTGTTGATTCAACCCAACCTTGATGAATAGACCAGCGTTCAATGTTTGGTGTTTAAAGTATCCGATTTGAAGTTCAAAATTCTTCTCTCTGCATGTAATATTTTTTTACATTTGACAGATCAGGTTATTATAAATTTGTGAATCATGAAAAGAATATTTGTAATTATAATCCTTGCCTTTGGAATTAATAGCGTTGCATTCAGCTATACAGGCGAAGTCATTAAATCTTTCAAAACACCCGGTGATTTTCCAACAGGAATGACATACGATGGTAAAAACATCTGGCTTGCTGACCGTAAAACAGAATTGCTATATTGTATTGATCAGGAGAATGGCAAAGTTATAAAACAATTACCCGCACCGGGATACTGGCCAATGGGCCTTGCCTGGGATGGTGAGGCACTTTGGAATGCCGATGTTAAAGGTGGCTTACCCCTTTCCGAGAATTATAATGGTAAAATATACCGTATAGATCCCGAATCAGGTGATATACTTCTTACCCTGTCTGCTCCAACATCTACACCCCGTGGATTAACCTGGGATGGAAAGTACCTCTGGTGTGTTGATAACAGGGCTGATGAGTTAATACAATTCAGCCCGGAAGATGGAACCACCATAAGAACGTTGAAAGCTCCCGGTAGTGATTGCAGGGGAATTACTTTTGATGGCATCTATTTATGGGTTTCAGACCGGAACTATAATGAAATCTATATGGTTGAGCCAAATACTGGTGATGTGCTTATCGTATTTGATGCACCCGGCCCCTTCACCAGAGGGCTGTGCTTTGATGGTAATTCACTTTGGGCAGTAGATTATCAAAATGATGAAATATATCAGCTAAGAATCAGGGATGGTGTAAAACACAAACAAAGCCAGGAAGTTACTTCAGAGGTAACTTTTACACATAAGATCGTAAACTTTGGTCCCGGTAAAGTCCTTACTGCTGATGTATATTTTGGTATTCCTGTTGACAGGCCAAACCAGAAATTACTTACAAAGCCGGTTTTCTCTCCAATACCATCAGGTTTTAATACCGATAAATGGGGGCTTGAAACAGCATACTTTCATTACAGAAATATTAAACCGCTTGAATCGGAAAACACTGAAATGAAGGTGCAGGTAACTACCTATGATGTTAATTATTTTATCTATCCTGATGAAGTTGGCAGTCTTGATGATATACCTTCAGATATCACCGGCAAATTTCTTGAGAACCATGAAAAATACCAATATGACCATCCTGTCATTCAAAATGCATTAAATGAAGCTATCGGAGATGAAAAGAATCCATATTGGATTGCCCGGGGAATTTATGATTACCTGATGGATAAAATGTATTATGAAATGGCAGGGGGATGGAATACGGCCCCAACGGTCCTGGCCCGTGGTAACGGCTCCTGTTCAGAGTATTCTTTCGTTTACATTGCGATGTGTCGGGCTGCTGGTTTACCTGCCAGGTATGTTGGTTCTGTGGTGATCCGTGGTGATTATGCAAGCATGGATGATGTTTATCACCGCTGGGTAGAAGTATATCTCCCCAACTTTGGATGGATACCGGTCGATCCCAGCGGTGGGGACAGGGAATCGCCCAGAATGCAGGCCAAGTACTTTGGCCATCTGGCCAACAGATTTTTAATTACAACTGAAAGCGGTGGTGGTTCGGAAACCATGACCTGGACTTATAACTCCAATGAGTTTTATAGCACCGAGCCCAAAACCAATGTTGTGATAGACCATTTTGCAGAATGGGAACCGGCTAAATGATTGGATGATTTTGTGAATTGGCGCTTTTACGATTTACGATGTAATCAGCAACTTCAAATATCGGCTCATCGGGAATCCGTGAAACCGTGAAATCAAATTGAACATAAACCATCCAAAATCGACAACCGAGACGAAGCCAAGCTCAGCAAAGCTGATCGCCCAATGTTACTGCTCTTCTTTAGCTTCAATTAAAATCTCAAGCAACTTAATCCCGGCTTCGGCAATAACGGTTCCCGGTCCGAAAATGGCAACAGCACCTGCTTTATAAAGAAAGTCGTAATCCTGGTGTGGGATCACACCACCAACAATAACCATGATGTCTTCCCTTCCAAGCTTTTTCAATTCTTCAATAACCTGTGGAACAAGAGTCTTATGACCGGCAGCAAGGCTGGAAACACCCAGTATATGCACATCATTTTCAACGGCCTGCAGTGCAGCTTCAGCCGGGGTCTGGAATAGAGGTCCGATATCAACATCAAAACCAATATCGGCAAAGCCTGTAGCAACAACCTTTTCTCCCCTGTCGTGGCCATCCTGACCCATTTTTGCGATCATGATTCGTGGGCGCCGTCCCTCCATCTCAGCAAACCTATCAGCAAGTTCACATGCTTTTGCAAATTCTTTGTTATGCTTTGCTTCAGCAGAATATACTCCTGATATAGTTCTTATCACAGCTTTATATCTTCCGAATATTTTTTCACAGGCAAATGATATCTCTCCCAGTGTAGCCCTTTTCCTTGCAGCTTCAACAGCAAGTTCCAGCAAATTACCCTCACCTGTTCGGCAGGCTTCAGCAATAGCCTCAAGTGCCTTTTGAACTTCTTCGCTATTTCGTTCAGCTTTCAGTTTTTTCAATCTTATTATTTGCGATTCACGTACTGCTGTGTTGTCAACCTCAAGGATCTCAATCGGATCTTCCTTTTCAAGTTTATATTTGTTTACACCTACGATGGTTTCCTTATGTGAATCTATCCTTGCCTGTTTCCTGGCAGATGCCTCTTCGATCCTCATCTTGGGTAATCCGGTTTCGATAGCTTTGGCCATTCCACCCAACTCTTCAACTTCTTGGATATGTTCCCAGGCACGATGAGCAATCCTGTCGGTAAGGTATTCAACATAATAAGAACCGGCCCATGGATCAACCGTCCTGCATATTTCAGTCTCTTCCTGGATATAGATCTGGGTATTTCGGGCAATCCGGGCAGAGAAATCAGTAGGAAGGGCTATGGCCTCATCAAGGGCATTGGTATGCAAGGATTGTGTATGGCCGAGGGCAGCAGCCATAGCTTCAATACAGGTTCGTGCCACATTATTAAAGGGGTCCTGCTCAGTAAGGCTCCAGCCCGATGTCTGGCAATGAGTCCGCAATGCCATCGATTTTGGATTCTTCGGATTGAATTGTTTTACCAGTTTTGCCCATAACATCCTTGCTGCCCGCATCTTTGCGATTTCCATGAAATGATTCATGCCGACACCCCAAAAAAAGGAGATCCTTGGCGCAAAAGCATCTATATCAAGCCCTGTATTTACACCTGTTCTTAAATACTCCAGGCCATCTGCCAGGGTGTATGCAAGTTCTATATCCGGAGTAGCTCCTGCTTCCTGCATATGATAGCCACTCACACTGATGGAATTGAACTTCGGCATTTTCTCAGAGGTAAATTTAAAGATATCGGCAATGATCCTCATCGAAGGGATGGGTGGATAGATATAAGTATTCCTGACCATAAATTCCTTAAGAATATCATTCTGTATTGTGCCGCTCAGTTCTTCAAGTTTTGCCCCCTGTTCCAAGCCAGCGACAATGTAAAAAGCCAAAATAGGTAATACAGCGCCATTCATGGTCATGGAAACCGACATTTTGTTCAATGGAATTTCATCGAACAGGATCTCCATATCGAGAATGGAATCAATAGCTACTCCAGCTTTGCCAACATCACCAACTACCCTTTCATGATCTGAATCGTAACCCCTGTGTGTGGCCAGGTCAAAAGCAACTGAAAGGCCTTTCTGTCCGGCCGCAAGGTTTCTCCTGTAAAATGCATTCGACTCCTCGGCTGTTGAGAATCCGGCATATTGCCTGATAGTCCATGGGCGGGTGACAAACATGGTCGAATATGGGCCCCTGGGATACGGCGGAATCCCGGCAGCATAATCCAGGTGTTCCATTCCATTGAGATCCTCCTTTGTAAATACCGGTTTAACCGGGATTAATGATGGGGTATGCCAGTCATCTGTGATTTTATTCACCTTCTCCCAATCCTTAACAGACAAGGTAGGTTCTGGTGATCTATGTATGTTTATATTTTTAAAGTTCGGTTTCATAATATAGTGTTTTTTACCGTTAAGTCCGCAAAGAAACGCGAAATTAATTCGAGCTTTAATGCTGGTCTTTCAGTTAAATATCATAGTTTATCGATGCTTAGTTCCTTTTGAAATTCTTTGAGCGTTTCAAGTACATTGGTTTTTAAATGAATAAATCTGGTAATGCCTTTTGCTTTCAGATCTTCTATAATATCTTTCGGATATCCGGCAACGACAACAATTACTTTACCCTTAAGCATCTTATATGTTTCAATGGCTATGGATGAATATTCATCATCTGAACTGCAAAGCACCACAATGTCAGAATTGCTATCCAGGGCAGCTTTTACTCCTTGCTCCACAGTATCAAAACCATTATTATCAATGATCTCATATCCTGCACATGCAAAAAAGTTACCGGAGAACTGAGCCCTGGCCCTTCTCATGGCAAGGTTACCCATCGTCAGCATAAATACAACAGGTCTTTTGTTCTTCTGTGAATATTTATCAGTCTGGTATCTTAATTCCTCAAATGCCTGTGCACCCCTGTAAGGAATGAGTTTTTCTACCTGTCCTTCTGGCTCTTTTTGATTTTTTGATGTCAATGATGCGATATCCTTATCCAGATGCTCCTGAGGGTTGGGATACTGGTTGGTGCCCAGAATGCTTAACTTTCTGGATGCAATAGCCATATCCTTACCATTGGCGGATTCTTTAACCATGTTCTGAACAAATCCCTTCTTAAAGGCTTCAAGGTATCCACCTTTATCCTGAATCTCAAGAAATAGTTTCCAGGCTTCGTTAACGATTGAGTTGGTAAGATTTTCAATATAATAGGAACCTGCAGAAGGATCCACGACTTTATCAAGATATGACTCTTCCTTCAATAGCAACTGTTGATTCCGTGCAATTCTTTCTGCAAATGCTGTTGGTGTTTCAAATGCAGCATCATATCCTTTAACGGTCAGGGAATCAATTCCACCAATGATCGCCGACATAGCTTCAGTTGTTGTCCGGAGCATATTAACATAAGGATCATAAATGGTCATATTCCAGTCTGACGTTTCGGTATGGATAAAGGTTTTTGTGACATCAACATCATCCGGTCCGTAAGCATTAACAATATGAGCCCATAAAACTCTTGCAGCTCTCAACCTCGCAATTTCCATGAAGTAGTTTGATCCGACTGCAAAGTTGAATCTGATGGAAGGGGCAATTTCATTAACCGTAAGATCTGTATCGGTTAGGCGAAGAAGATAATCATTACCTATGGCCATGGTAAATGCAAGTTCTTCAACAATAGTTGATCCGGCATTCTTGAATATCGATCCATTAACCGTAACAGGGCTGAAGTGTGGCAGGTACCGGGCAGCTTCAATGATTTTAGCCAAGTTATCAAATGTTTCCTGTTCTGATTTTCTGAATTTTCCGTTAAGCGTAAAATATGCCAGTGGATCAAAGGCAACTGACCCTCTGATTTTTTCAAGGTTGCGATTATATTTCTTAACAAGTTGCAAGGTGATTTCAACAAGTTCCAAAGCATAATCTCCGCAACAGTAATTCAGTTCAACCTGATCAGCAAAAACATTCTCCAGTAACTTTTCAATGTCAGTTATTGCTGGTTTTTTTGAAGGATCAACGATAATGCCGAGAGAATTAATCCCTCTCATCAGGATATCCAGGATCTTTTTATTGTCCTTCTGGTAATCCTCAACTTTAATATCCTGTCGGATAAGCCATTCGTTACCCAGCAGATTTTCTCCCCGGACAAATGGGAAGTCACCAGGGAAAACATCAAGGTATCCTAGTTCTGTTAAATCTTCATTCCTGTAGTAAGGCTTCACCTTGAAGCCTTCACCTGTATTCCAGGTCAGTTTACGGTCATAATCAGCACCTTTCAGGTCTTTGAATATTTTTTCTTCCCATTCATTTGTTGAAACTGGAGGGAAGTCTAAAAAAAGTTTCGGCCCATTTGATTTCATTTCCGGTATTTTCATTTTCGATAATTATGATACTAAACGGAATGCAAAAGTACTATAAATAATTCCCTGTATTGGAAATATGTTCTGCAGGTTAAAGAAGTGTTTATAATTCTTTTTAATAATAAAATTAACTATATTTGATCCAAAATCAAACAATGAAAAGTCTATTTCTGATAATATCCTTTATTATCATGGGCAAGCCTGTGATTTCACAAACAATCAATTACTTTGATGATTATCCGGTCTGGAAAATAGAAGCGACTGATGCAACTTATTATCCCTGTCTGGTTATTGACACGTATAATTATTGGTTTAACGGGGATACAATCATCAATGCTCATAGTTATAAAAAACTTTATAAAAAAGGGATTACTGAACATCACTGGTACAGTTCCGATTCAAATATTTATTGCAACCAGGAACCATATAATTATAACCAGAATGTACCATGCGCTTACCTCCGCCAGGTTGATCAAAGTATTATTCGCTGGGATAAGCTTCAGAACAAAGACACCCTTTTATATGATTATAACCTGCAAATCGGGGATACAATACCCTATCATCCCGACCTTGTTGTATTAGGTATTGATAGCATTTTGGTTGAAGACCATTATCGTAAAACTTTTGATCTGGGTGGAAATCAATTTATTGAGGGCATAGGTCATCACTATGGATTCCTTGATGAACCTTTGTATTTAATGATGGATTTTTCACACATTCTTCATTGCTTCAGTCTGGACGGTATATCATATTATCCTGAAATAGGCCTGGAATGCAATGTACCTGTCGGCATTCATGAAATACAAAACAATTATGCATTGATCTATCCAAATCCTGCAAATTCCATCTTTTCAATAAAATCAAAACCTGGCAGCAAAATAAATAAATTGATAATTTATAACACTGGAATGAAAAAGATGGCTGAAATTAATAGTACCTGTCAGGTTGATATCTCTTCTCTTCCCAAAGGTTTATATATTGTTCAAATAACTTATGAAAGTTTATTACCAGTTATTGAAAAGTTTGTGAAATTCTAACTTTAAATCCTTTTCAAAGGAATTGTTCATCAATCAAAACGCTAAATCACACAAATATGCCGGACTATTGTATGAGGATTTTTTTTGATTGACCCTGCCCATTATTATTAGTGTACCGGATTAAATATAGCCCATGATTCCAATGTTCAACATTTACTATGACTGAAGGAGACCTGCCAGCTATTTCAATTTTATCAACAGGATGACCAGAGATGCCATAAATATCCAAACATCCAGTCTCACCGGTGAATTCCAAACTTCTAACCTCAAACGCTGAACTTGCCGGATTAGGGAATAGCTCCAGGCGACAATCCGGTGATGTTTGTTGTTCAACACTGTATGGTAGCTCATAGAAAACCGCCTCCCATCCTGTATGTGTAACTCCAATATCACTCTTGAATTTTAGGGTCAGTACAGGTTCTGTGCTTTCGATATAGGCAGGAATGTTTGATCCTGAATAACCACCGATTAAGGGATATAAGGTATCGGGTCCATCGTAAATCCATAATGAATCATATTCTGGTTCAAGATGAAAAGAATAAAAGTTTAATCCGATGTTAAGAAAGCCTCCTGTACTGATCGTCATGGTGTAGCTTTCATTATTATAGTAATCCCATTCCGGGCCACCGGAATCATAAACTGTATCAACCGGCTGAAACCAGCAATTTGTTAATTTTTCATTGATAAGGTTCCAAAGTTCTGTATAGCCGTTATCATAACCCAATGCCCAGATGCCAATACCGGCATACTCCCTGAATCTGACAATATCATATCTTTTACCCAGGCCATGAACCTCTTCCAGAAAGCACTGGTACCACCCATTGTTATTAAAGATATAGCAACCGGAAAAACTTACCGGATCCCAGTAGTGATTTTCAGGTGAATAATTTCCACTACCGTCATTTTTAATCGTAGAATATTTATAGGCTACTCCGGCTCCTGTTGCATTACCGGGAATGGTGTTACTTTCAGTTGGCCAGCGTCGTCCATAGTAAGGAAGTCCCAGAACAATCTTTTCTTTCTGCATACCTGTGGCCTCATAATAGGATATGGTTCTTGAAAGGCTATAATTATATCCGGATGTAAAAGAATATAAGGGGGCAATCGGCCCTGCCTGGCTGCTTCCGTTCCAATAATAATCATAGCCCATGATCATGAAAAGGTCGAAATAATTCTTCAATAAGGATATATCAAACATTCCGTTCCAGTCAACAGCAGGCATGGCAATACTGACAACAGAACCCGGCAAAGCTTCATGAAATCGTTCGCAAACCTTAACGAGAAATTCCATATAAACATCGGCAAGTGAAAAGGATACAGCTTCAAAATCCATATTTATACCATCGGCATTTCTCTGCTCAACATACCAGATGAGATTCTGGATAAGGTTATTCTGGGCATTGGTGTCTGCAAAGAAGTCTGAATGACCCGAGAAAAGAGTAACACAGAGATGTACTTTAACATTGTTTGCCTGTGCGGAATCAATCACCGGTGAAGTAAGCCATTCATGAACAGTAACCGGGTCCCCAGTGTTTGGATCAACTTCATAGGAAAAATAACAAAGGTCGCTTAACAGATTCCATTTATAATTCAGATAGGCAGAACCCATCCAGTAAGGGTGGTAGCCGAACACTGTGTATTCCAGATGGCAGCCCCCGGCTTTCAGTCCATGGTCATCAGTAATCTCTTTGTGGTTAAAGTTTTGAATAGAATCGTATTCTCTGGTTGAAAGTGATCCAAGACTGTTATAGTAATCGGATTCTTCCTGGTGGATTGATTTGAATCCCTTCTCCTGTCCGAAAGATACAAATACATAGAAAATCAGAATAATTAACTGGAATTTTTTCATATTCACTTTATAATAGCAAAATTACAGGGTTTACCTGTTTTTGCTGTTGGTAACCATATTTTCACAGATCTCTTCGTATAGTCGTCCTTCAATTGTTGAAACTCCCAATCCTATATTAGTTACAATCAGATTCTTATTAACATATAGTCTGGTTGGATTAGCATAAAGGTTTAACTTCCTTGCTTCTTTCTCATCAATAATAAATAAGTTTTGATAGTGCAGCTTAACTTCATCGAAAGTTTTATTAAAACGTTCCGGGTTTTCAATATCGGATTTTTCACGTTTTAACAAACATATAACACAAAATTTTTCAACACCATAATTTTGACGTAAAAGTTCAATCACTTTTGGGAAATCATTTGTTAATCCTTCAATCCCCCATGAACAATAAACATCACTTGATATTATTATTGATTCAGATTTAATAAGGTCTTTTAAATTTAATTCCCCCCCTGATACATTATGTATTTTTACCTTGGGAATTTTTCTACCAACAGTATTCGTAATAACCTCCTGATAAAATGATCTTGATTGAATTTGAGATTCCTTAACAGTTATTGGTTTTGATGTATCCAACAGTAATTTATTCAAGTCAGTTTCAATTATCTCATTATTACTTGATGAACAAGAAACAAACATGGCAATGATCAGAATTGAAACAAGATGCAATGATATTTTCATTATCAACAACAATCTAATACAATATTATATCCTCAAGCTTTCTCTTGGGTACATGATGCACAGCCTCTTTATCCCTCCAATATTTGATATCATCCCCAACCATCTCTTCAAGCGAAATTGTTTCTTTTGGTTTGCCCAGGGCGATTACAAGCATGATCCTGAAATCTTCAGTGAGGTTCAACTTATCCTTTAATTGCACACGATTAACAGAACCAACCATACATCCGCCAAGTCCTTTTTCAACAGCACCAAGAAGTATGCTTTGAGCAGCAATACCGGCATCATAATCAGCAGGTTTTGGTGATGATTCATCCGCAAGGATAATGATATAAGCAGATGGTCGTTCTCCCTCGTCAGGGCCGTTCCAATCTTTCAGGTAACCAGCCCAGGCAAGGGTGTCGAAAATTTCCTGATTCTTTTCCTCTTTCCATGAAAGATAAAACCTTAATGGTTGAAGGTTTCCTCCCGAAGGTGAAAGGCGGGCCAGGTCTACAAGTTCTGTCAGGGTATCTTTGGCTATCTTATACTCCTGGTAAAACCTGCGGTAACTCCTGTTCCGTTCGATTAAGTCTTTAAACTTATTCATGATGATAAAATATTGATTCAATAAATAGTGCAGAAAGTTATATTCGACTTTAGCGAACTGAGCAACGTTAGCGACCTAAGCGAAAGAAATAACACCCTCACATTTACCATATATCATTTCCTTCTTTATGAACACTTTCGCTTCGTTCGCTTAAGTCGCTAACGTCGCTTAAGTCTTCTTCGGTACGCCTACGCACCATTGCATGGAACATATCTTCGTCCTTCTATTCCACGATAGTCATCTCATCAACCAGATGACCTGCTCCGGCATACTTGTCAACAATAAACAACAGGTACCTAACATCCAATGTAATATTCCTGCATTGATCAGGATCGTACATCAGGTCACTCATGGTACCTTCCCAGTTTCGATCGAAATTCAATCCAATCAACTGTCCGTCAGCATTAAACACCGGGCTCCCGGAGTTACCACCTGTAGTATGATTGCTCCCTGTAAAACAAACATGCATAGAGCCATCCTTATCGGCATATCTGCCATAATCTTTTGAATTATAAAGCTCTTTTAACTTTTCTTCAACCACATAGTCATAAATATCCGGATTTTCCTTTTCCATGATACCATCAAGGGTAGTAAAATAATCATAATGAACACCATCCCTTGGATAATAATCATCCACATTACCGTAATGTACTCTCAGGGTGGAATTGGCATCAGGGTAAAAACGTTTTTCCGATTCGAACTCCATCAGCCCTTTCATATAGATACGTTGAAGACTATCAAGCTCTTTGTAATAATATTGTAAAGGAAGCCCCAGATTATCATTGTAAAAATTCCTGATACTTGAATAAATTTCATAGGCGGGATCCTGAATAATTTTTTTGTATTTGTTCTTTTTATATTTTTTAAGAAAATCCAGTGTTCTATCCCTATCGGCAAATATTGAATTTTCAAAAACATAATCCCTGTATTTTGAAAAATCATTTCCAAACTTCGCCAGGATTACCTCAAAGATTGCAGGCTTGTATTCCGCAGTTAGGTTTTCAGCATACATACTTATCAGCTGCCTGAATACTTTTCTGTCAATAGGCCGGTGATAGTTTTTAAAATGATTATTTGCTATCGACTGATACCGTGTTTTTAAACGCTCAATATCAGCGTCTAATATTCCCTGAGTTGCGCTTTCTTCTACCAGTCTTCTGAAACTACCTGCGAAATTAACAAGCTCAATACCCAGTCCACATTCAAAAACATAGGTCCTTGCCAGCTCAAGAGGGGCAAGGTCGCAGTAGATTTTCTTAAACTCCGGTAAAAGTTGGCCGTATTGTTTCTTAAGTTCAGGATCTGAATCTGCCCACTCCTGGAATTTAGTCTCTAATTCCTGTTTCTTTGCAACAGCATCAATTTTTTTAATACCCCTGTTTTCCCCGATCATTTTTTTCCAGTAGTTGGCCACCCGGGCTAGCTTCGATGAATACTGTATCCTGACAAGGTCATCCTTTTTCATGGCTTCATTATATATATCTATCTTCTGTTGCCTGAGTGAGATTATTGCAGGATTTTCTTTACCGGTAATATTCTCAATAGCGTAAGAGGGTAAATATTCCTGTGTTGATCCGGGGAATCCGAATACCATTGTAAAATCGCCTTCTTCAATACCAGCAATGCTAATGGGCATCTTATATTTTGGCGTATAGGGAATATTATCCGGCGAATATTCTGCAGGATTATTGTTGGAATCAGCATAGATCCTGAAAATTGAAAAATCACCGGTATGCCTGGGCCACATCCAGTTATCGGTATCGCCGCCAAATTTCCCGATGTTTGAGGGAGGCGCTCCAACCAACCGTATATCCTTGTATGTCTCTGTGATGAACAAATAATACTCATTCCCGTAATAGAATGGCCTGATAACTGCGTCGTAATGGGTATCCTTAACGGCTTCTTCTATTAATTCATCTCTTTTGGCGCTAATGACATCATCTCTTTCTGCTTCTGTCATGCCTTCATCTACCCCTTCAAGGATTTTCTGTGTTACATTCTCTATCCTGACAATGAAAGTTACAGTAAGTCCTTGATTTGGTAATTCCTCCAGTTTATCCCATGCCCAGAAACCATCGGTGAGATAATCATGTTCAAGTGAGCTGTGACTTTGAATAGCGCCCAAACCACAATGATGATTGGTTAATAGCAAGCCCTGTTCGGAAACAACAACACCTGTACATCCTCTTCCGAACCTGACAATGGCATCTTTCATGCTCGAATGGTTGATACTGTATATATCTTCAGCAGATATCCTCATCCCCATCGCCTGCATTTCGCTTTCATTGAGTAATTTAAGCAGCACAGGTATCCACATCCCTTCACCTGCGTAAAGATTTATTCCTATCGATAGAACAAGTGTTAGAAGTATTGCTTTCAGTTTGTATTTCATAAAATCGGGTTTTTATAGTTGTTGATTAATTACTCTCCGGATTATTTGGCTGCGATACATGATATTTTAACATCAACCCCAAGTGGAATGGCCGAAACCTCTATGGCCTCCCTTGCCGGAGGATCCTGTTTGAAATATGTCCCGTAAACCTCGTTAATATCTTTGTACAAGTTAATATCCGACATGAATATTGTACATTTCACTACATCGGTATAATCCATGTCCACCTCCTTCAGTATCCTTCCAATGTTATCAAGGATAAGCTTCGTCTGCTCACTGGCACTACCCTTAAGTACGTCACCACTGTATGGATCAACAGGTATCTGACCGGAAACATAAAGGATACCGTTTACCAGGCATGCCTGACTATAGGGTGCAACAGGTTTTGGTGCATCTGCAATATTAATGGCCTTTTTCATAGTTAGCGTTTTAAATTCCCACAAAATTAGATTTTTCAGAATATATATTTGTAAAAATGATATAATTCTTTCTTTTTATAATCAGATAATTCAAGAATTGATTTAACTTTGAAAAATATGAAACCTTTAAGTGAAATTGAAAACATTCTCGGACTTAAAGTAGATCTGGTTTCACAAAATGGAATTAAAGACAGATACTTACAATCAATCCAATCGGATTTAATTTATGTCTAAACAGGATAGGATATTGATTGTTAGAAACCACCATTGAACAAGAAAAATAAAGTAATAAATAAAAATTCTATATCATGACTTTAATTTTAAACAAAAATGATGTTGCATCCGTACTGGAAATGAAAGATTGTATGGATGTTGTTGAGAATGCTTTTGCGGAATTGACCAATGGAACCGCAGTATTACCGCTGAGAACAAATATTAAACCACCTGATGGACTTTCGCTTTATATGCCTGCCTATCTGGAAGAAATGAAGGCCCTGGCCTGTAAGGTTGTTACCGTTTATAAGGATAATCCTAAACACTTTGATCTTCCGGTTGTTATTGGTAAGGTATTATTACAGGATCCTGATTCAGGGGATGTGATCTGCATTATGGACGGTGGTTACCTTACAGCTGTCAGGACCGGGGCTGCCAGTGGTGTGGCTACGAAATATCTCGCAAGGAAAGACAAAGGCCAGGTAGCTGGAATTTTTGGAACCGGAGTTCAGGCCAGAATGCAGTTATGGGCAGTTTCTATTGCCAGCGATATTTCCAAAGCGCTTGTTTATGATATCTCCGATGCAGCCGCTGATAGTTTCGTTAAAGATATGAGTGCCAAACTTAATCTCGAGATCATTAAGTGCAACGAACCCAACCAGGTTCTGGAAGCTGATATTATTTGTGCAGCAACATCCTCTGCAAAACCAATATTTGACGGCAAGCTGGTTAAAGAAGGGACACATATCAATGGCATTGGAAGCCATACCCCCAATGCCAGGGAACTGGATACGGAAATTATAAAACGCTCAAAGTTCATCGGCGACTCCAGGGAGGCCTGTTTCAGTGAAGCAGGTGATATCATGATCCCGCTTGCTGCCGGCGAAATTGAAGAAAGCCATTTCTATGCTGAATTAGGTGAAATAGTTACCGGTGAAGTAACCGGACGAAGTGATGATATAGAGATTACCCTATTCAAATCCAATGGTCTGGCGATTCAGGATACGG
This sequence comes from uncultured Bacteroidales bacterium, assembly GCA_964468645.1. Taxonomy (GTDB): domain Bacteria; phylum Bacteroidota; class Bacteroidia; order Bacteroidales; family JAIOZK01; genus JAIOZK01. The sequence goes on along the minus strand of CAYXUU010000005.1, from coordinate 97,178 downwards.
CAACAGCGAAGTTGATCTATGACAAAGCAGTAAAAGCAGGGATTGGGGTGGAGATAGCGATATAGTTTGAAGTATGCAAAGGGATAAATTCCGTTCCGATGAAATCGGAAGGAAAAGCATCCCTGGAACATCAAAACCCCTACGTTTTAAATATCGAACCCACCGAATGAGATATTCATAAAGAACATCCTTAGTGGGGGAAACTTAATATGCCTGCTTGCTGTTTAAGACTGAATACTGCGGACTGTAAACTGTGGACTGCCAACTTCCTAATAATCCCTGAAATCCTTTTTCTTGGTAAGTTTTAAATCCTGAAGTAAGGATGACTTTACATTAATGGCAAAGTTCCAGCTTTTACGAGGGCCTATCGGGATCCAGCTAAACCGCATCTCCCAGCAATGAAGATCCCTGTATATATTCAGGGAAGTATAGGATAATTTGCCCTGCTCAAAATCATATCCTGATCTGAACCCGATTTTCCACTTCCTGGTAATGCTCACATCTCCGCTGAATCCCAGGGTCTGAACAAGTTTTTGTTCTACCTGTTTCTCATAGTTGGTATATAAATGGGAATTGGTGTATCGCAAATTATAGTTGATGTTCAGGTTCCATGGTACATCCCAGTCTATATAATCATCATAGTTTTCTTCCACATCAGCCAGTTCCTGTTCATCAGCATCAATATTTTCCTTATCTGGCTTCTTTTTTAATTTGTCGGAACTCAGATTAAACCGCAATCCTACACTCCACGTTGTATTATCATGGCGCAATAATCGCCGGTTAACGTCCCATTCATACTGATTCAGGTTCTTTCTCCCGGTAGAATCCAAAATATATGGATCCCATGTGCTTGAATAGGTTAGGTCAAGTCCGTTGACCAATCTTGTCCTGCCACTCATACTTACCCTCGACCAGCGAAGGGAATCTTTTGCAAGGTCGTAACCGGTTGAGATGGTGAAATTATCGATTAACGCAATTTTCTTTACCCCTGTTATGGTATCCTTTTTCGAAGGTACCTTGATCTCAAGATTATTACTTATGGAAAAATTAATACGGCCTGATTTACTGCCAGGGGGAGAACCGTAAATAGCTCCTTCATACAACGAATACTGCACATCTTCACTCAGGTCTTCATCATAATAATAATCATAGTATCCCCAGCTTTCATCTCCAAAATTCGGGGTATAGGAAAAACTGACGGTTGGCCTCATTACATGCCTGATTGCCCTTAGAGGGCCTTTTTTAAAGGCAAGCATCCCGTAAAGGGTAGTAGTTAATGAAGAACTAAAATTAAAATCGAAGATGTTATGAAATTTCCGGGCTGTATCGGTTGCCACATATCCAACAATCGTATCATTTCCCTGAATCAGGGTATCATTTGTCCAGTACTTTTTATACGACTCAAAATACATCCTGTCGGTTATGTTAATCGAATTGGTAAGGGTGAGATATTTTAATACTTTGACAGAACTGCTGATAGGAATACTATGTTTAATCCCGTTTTTAAACTCATTCAGAAATCCGGGCTGAAAAAAGAGTGAATCGAGCATTGAGGTAGTATTCTTGGCGTTCATGTTATAGTTTACACTGATATCCTCATACCATCTCTTACGTCCTACCCTGTCTTTCTTTTGCAGGGGATAAAAACGGTTGACCGAAAAATTAATCTCCGGCAGGGTCATATTGATAATCTTGGTCTGGGTATTCTGACTATGACTGGCATTGATAGTAAGGAAGTATTTCTTGTTAAAATTGGTCTGATATGCTATACTCGATTGGAATGTATTTGAAAGATAATCCTGTGTGCTGGTAGGATTATAAACATTGTACTGATTACTGACGATGTTCACATTGGCTGAGAATTTACTGTTTGGCCGGGCTTTGGGATCCTGCGAATGTGACCATCTTATGGCAAAGTCCTTGCTTTCATTATAATCATCAGAGCCCTTTTCCCCATCTTTATTAATGGCATAAGTAAGGTCAAGCCTGCCGCTGAATTTGTACCGCTTACGGTAATTCGTGCTTGGTTTAATTGCCCAGCTTCCACGGGTATAAATATCACCGAGTATTTTCAGGTCAATATAATCATTTACTGCCCAGTAATATCCGCCATTTTCAAAAAAGAAACCGCGATTGGATGATTCTCCATATGTTGGTATAACAATCCCTGACCGCTGACCCTTCTGATTTGGGAAAATACCGAATGGGATCCACAGGGGCGTTGGCACATCTTCAATAACCAGATAGGCCGGGCCGGTAACGATCTTTTTACCAGGAACAACTTTTGATTTATTATAACGGAATTCATAATGAGGATGGGTTTCATGAGAGCAGGTGGTATATTTCCCTGATTTAATATTGATCGCACCATCACTTAATTTTTTTACGGTGGCTCCATGCAGGTATCCATCACCATCTTCAGTAAAAACCCGTTTTATTATCCCCTTCTTTGTTTCAAAGTTGTATTTCATCGTTTCCGATTTATAACTCTGGCCTTCTTCAGTAAAAACCGGATCACCATAAATTTTACCAGCACTGTCAGGTAATCCTTTCGCAAATGCCAGGCTGCTGTCAAAGCTTATTTCAACATATGCCGCTTCCAGGTTGATATTTTCATAGGTAATATCCGATTTATTAAAAAGGTAAACTTTCTGTGTTTTAATATCAAATCTGATAGAATCGGCTGCATTATATTCAACTTTTGCTTCAATGGCTTTTGAGGGTTGCTCATCCAGCGAGATAGAGTCTACCAATACACTGTCGCCTACAATTACCTCAATAGCAGAAGTATCTGGCTGAAATAAACTCATATCCGCAACGTTCTGATATATGGTATCCTGTGCAAATAACATCGCTGGTAGAATTATCCAGGATGTAAGCAACAGGGTTATTAAAAACTTCGATGTTGATAACTTGAAAGACAATTTATAATCAGTCGTATTTAATCCTGTTATTTTTGTAATAATAGCCAGGAGATGAACACCAAATATTTTGCCAGTAATAACAGTCAAAACTAATTAAAATAGCAACTAAAGGTGAAACGAAGCATTTATTATTTTGTTATACTCAGTCTGCTGCTTTCCGTAAGTATTCCAGCATCTTCACAATATGACAAACTGATTCGTCGGGTTGTAATAGATGCCGGACATGGTGGTAAAGACCCGGGAGCCAGTGGAAAAAAATCAAAAGAAAAGAACATAGCCCTCGATATAGCCCTTAAAACAGGAAATTATATCGAAAAATATCTTCCCGATGTTGAGGTAATTTACACGCGTAAAACCGATAAATTCATCCCCTTGCATGAGAGGGCCAGAATAGCAAATGATAATAATGCCGACCTTTTCATAAGTATTCATTGCAATGCAAATAATGCCTCCAGTGTTTATGGAGCGGAAACTTATGTAATGGGAATACATAAAAACACTGCCAATCTTGAAGTTGCAAAGCTTGAAAATGCATCTATCTTACAGGAAGAGGACTATGAACATCAATATGAGGGGTTCGATCCCAATGCTCCTGAAGCATACATTATCTTCAACCTGTACCAGGGTGAATACCTGGATCAGAGTCTTGATTTTGCTTCCAAAGTACAGGATCAGTTCAGGGAACGGGTTGGCCTGAGAGACCGGAGTGTAATGCAGGCAGGATTCTGGGTTTTGTATAAAACCGCCATGCCCAGTGTATTGATCGAAACAGGCTATCTTACCAATACAAAAGATGAAAATTTTCTTAACACTGAAGACGGTAAGGTTTATATAGCCTCAGCAATTTACAGGGCGTTTAAGGAATACAAACGTGAAATGGAAAGAAATTATACCCCTGAAAAAATAATTGCCGATGCACCCCCTCCGGTGTCTGAGAATAACAGCCAGGAACAGGAATCAACAAAAAATGATTTATCACAGGAAGAAAAATCAGATGATACCCCTGCAAAAGAAGACAAATCAAATCAGGAGTACAATACAGATGTGGAAACCATTTTCTTCAGGGTTCAATTTGCAACTGCTGATAAAGATAAAGCTGTTAGTATTTATGAAGCAAAAGGGATTCAGGAGGTCATGAAATACTATCACGGAGGCCTGTATAAATTTACATCAGGAAACTTTGCAAATTTTAATGATGCCAATACCCTGAAGACCCGGATGCGAAACAAAGGTTATAAAGATGCATTTGTTGTTGCCTTTAAAAATGGTGAGAGAATAAGCCTCTCCAAAGCAAAAAAGCTTGCGCTAAAATAACATCGCACCTGAATTTTCGTTAGATAATTGTGATTTAATATTAAAAGACTTATCTTCGTTAGTGTAAACCAAATCTTCTACAACCTTGAAATATTCACGTGAATTGGTCGTCGGTTTAATGTTCATAGTTGCACTTGGTATTTTCATCTGGGGCTATAATTTCCTGAAAGGAATGGATGTTTTCACCAGGGATAAAGTCATTTATGGTGTTTATGATAAAGTGGATGGCCTGATGAAAGCAAATCCCGTATCTATAAACGGATTAAAGATCGGCCAGGTAAAAAACCTTTATTTCAACCAGGATCTGTCTGGTGAAATTATTGTTGAAATGGTCATCAATACCAAGTTTCCAATACCCAAGAATTCCACTGCCAGAATCTACAGTGAGGATCTTCTGGGTTCCAGGGCTGTTGAAATCAACCTGGGTAATTCTCCTGAACATATTAAAAGTGGGGATACACTTTTTACCAGCATTGAGGAAGGAATTAAGGAGGCAGTAAACCGGCAGGTCCAGCCACTTAAACGTAAGGCAGAAAATCTAATCATTTCTATTGATTCAATGGTTACAGCTATCCAGACCTTATTCAACGAAAATGCCCGTGAGAACCTGTCGAGCAGTTTTAAGAATATTGCAAGCACGTTAGAAAATCTTCAGCATACTACTATCCAGCTCGACACTTTCATTTATACCGAAAAAAATCACCTTTCAAAAATCATCTATAATATCGAAGAGGTTACTGATGGCCTGATGGAGAATAGAGCCAACATTGACAAAACGCTTAATAATCTGGCTGCAATCAGCGATTCTATTGCTGCAGCTGACATACCGGCAACATTTGCTGAAGCCCGTAAGGCACTGGAGGAATTATCATTGATTCTTGAAAAAACCAACAATGCGGAAGGATCGTTGGGTATGTTGCTGAACGACAAAAAACTTTATGACCAGCTAACCAAAACAACAGTTTCATTACAGGCGCTCATCGATGAGATTAAGGCCAATCCTAAGAAATTTGTGAAATTCTCAGTCTTCTGATTCTGTTGAATCTTCGGGAACCCAGTTAAAAATATCAGCGATTTTTAATGGTTTATTGTATCCATGCCACTTAAAACCACGTAATTTAAGGTCCTGTGGGTGCAGATCCTTTTCAGGATACAGGGTAGCCTTGGGATTGATCAGATAGGTTATGGTTTTCATCTGCCTGTCCTTAAGAAATATTAGCATATCGCTTGCCTCCGCTTTATTCACACCTATCAGTTCGCCCTCTTCTTCCCTTACAAAATATATGGTCTGGGAATTCCCGAATACAGAAAGTTTATAAAGCTCATTATGTCTGAAATATCCTATCATATTCTTCCCCTTGATCTGGTTGTAGGTTCCCGTATCATCAAGGGCAATGATAAAACATGATCCATAAAAAACCATGGTATCGATCTGACTGTTGAGAATGACCATTTTAATCGAATCAGAAGTTAGCTGGTTCTCATCTGACCATAAAACAGGATTCTTATACATGGTGAAAGTTGAATCTTTAACATAATAGACCAGCGAATCACAGGCTCCCTGCATATCGTCCCTGAAAAATTTGACCTTGTTATAAGCCTTCACAAGCTCAGGTTGATCCGTACTGTCAAAAATGACTTTGATCGTATCGGCATGCATATACAGCGAATCAAGATTGTCGATAAAGATAGCCATGGCACTATCAGTCATGCTGGAGAAGTGCCCCATCTTTTCATACCTTGCTTTATTCCCCGTTATAATAACATCCTGAACACTATCTGTAACAACAACATTATTCAACCCCCAACCAAATTCTTCTTCCTTGTTATAAAACAGCGAATCTCCGCTGATGGTTTGTTCAAGGTGCTGAACAAAGGCATTGATCTTTAAATATGCAATATCCGATTTTGTATCGTACCACCCATATTCGCAATAAACGGAATCCTCCTCCCCGATAATATTGGTTGGGCCATAGATATAGACAATTTCATTGTCGGTATTATACTTCAGGGTATCTGAGTACATTAAATAATCAGGGGTAGTAACCACAACATCATCCTTGAAAAAAAACTCCCTGTACTCGGAATAATAATATCCGATGATGCTAACCAGTTCGTTTTCTTTGTCAATTATTCGCCCTCCGGTGTAATAATAGGCGATTTCAGTATTCCTGTTATACTCCAAAAGGTTGGTATAGAGTGTTGCTTTATTATCGATCAGTTTCACATCCCCAAAAATTTCAGCAATCCTTGTGTTCCCATCATAATGCATGCTGTCGCCATAAATATCAACAGAATCATTCACCATGATATATACATTTTCATACGCCTTGAAACTGTTCGTCAGTTTTATCAATACCGCGCTATCGCAATAAAACAATGTTTCATCATGCTGCAATTCCACATCGCCGGTAAGAATATTTAATTCAACTCCGCTTATTGTCACCCCCAATAACTTTTCGGCGCGGTTAAGCTTAACCTTCCTGGTTTCCTGTGAAAACACAAAAACAGGAATAAGAACGCATAACAATACCGAAATGGATTTGATGAAGAATTTTTTCATGAAGAAGAGGATAATTACATCATTTTAGTTATAACAAAAATAAGTAATTAATTAACGTATATTTGCCCCGAATAATGTATAGCTATGAATAAACATACTAATTTTCTAACCGAATATATATATAAGGCAGATATCGGGCAACTGGGCACTTATAATGTTAATATTGGCAAATTGGGGATTACGGTTCGTTCGGCGGAAGATGAACTGTCGGTGACTGCAAAAAAGAAATATGAAGAATTCCTTGTAGAGGAATCCTACGATACACAGGTAACCATTTTCAATATGAATGGTATTGATAATACTGAAGAAATACAGGATGCATTCAGCGATTACAGCGACCTGATGACAAATGCCGATGATCATATTTTTACTGTTTACAGGTGGGACTTTTTTGGTGTTATTGACCTGAACAAATTATCAGCCAGGTTTATTTACTTTTATAACACCTTCATGTCGTATGAATCTATCATCAGGATATTCTATTCTATTCTTACCGTTAAAAACAATGGATTCCTGATGCATTCTTCTTCACTGGTCCATAATAATAAAGGATACCTTTTCTTTGGTGTTTCAGGAAGTGGTAAATCCACTGTTGTAAAACTATCAGAACCTGACACCTGTCTGTCGGATGAATTATCAATGTTAATAAAAATTGATGGCACTTATATTGTATGTGGCACCCCTTTCCACGGGGAAATTCCATTGTATACAAATAAACAGGCTACTCTTCAAAATGCATTCCTGCTCAGGCAAAACACCACTACCTTTTTTGAAAAACTTGAATCTGTTGACGCTTACACGCATATCATGAGAAACATTTTGTTTTTCAGTGATGACTGGGGTTTAAAACAGGAGATCTTCAAAACGACCATCGACCTTGTTAATTCAGTTGGGGTATATGAAATGAATTTTGAGAAAAACAATAAATTTTGGGAGATTATTGATCATGGATTTAACGAAGAAGATAAAGAGAAATAAAAACAGCGCATTTCAGGTGGCAGATGGTAAAGCAGTTATCATGCTGGCTGATAATTCAAATATTTTTACAGTGAATCAGGTTGGAACAGAAATCTGGGAAATACTGGACTCACCTAAAACCATTGAAGAGGTACTTTTAACTTTAACTGAGCGATATGAAGAGAACAGGAAAGATGAAATTGAAAAAGATTTTATGGACTTTCTTGGAATGTGTATCAAGGAAAGGATTATTGATTTAGAAGAATAACATGGAGTCGTTTGAAGAGAGCAGGGCATACAGGAGGCTGATGCTTCATGCCATCAAAAACCTGGTACCCTTAAATGTACTGCTTGAACTCACCTTTGATTGCAACCTCAATTGTATCTGCTGTTATAATGTAAAACAGAAAGACCGTTTGCTTTCTGTAACAGAATATGATCAACTCTTCAGGGATCTTAGAAATGCCGGAACTTTTCTTGTTACTTTAACAGGTGGTGAACCACTTATGCGCCATGATTTTTTCGACATACTTGAAATCGTCAGAAAACATGGATTTGCATTGCGCATTTTTACAAACGGAACATTACTTGACGAGGAGAAGGTTATCAGAATTAAGGAATTTTCACCTGTTGGAATTGAATTAAGCATCTGGGGATCAAATCCTGAACTTAATGATAAACTGATGGGTAAACCCGGGGCATTTGAGAAAATACTCAATGCAGCCAGCCTCCTTAAGAAACATGGTATCATTACTACTGTAAAGACGACAGTTTGTTCAGAAAACCATCTTGATTTTACAGGCATTAAAAAAGTGGTTGAAGACATTGGTGTTGAATTCCGATATTCCCTTTTGCTGAGCCTGAAAACTGATGGTGATACCGGAAACCAGGCCCACAGAATGACAGAGGAACAAATGAAAGCTTTCTATAAGCTCCATGATACAGTATATGATGCAACAGATTTTGAGAGGGATCTCATTGATGACCAGGTATTACGTGAGAATAGTGAGCTGCCCGAATACATGTGCCTGGCTGGGATATCTTCATGCAAAATTGATCCTTTCGGTGAGGTGAATCCCTGTGTTGATATCCCGGTGAGTGCCGGTAATATCCGTTTAAAAAGTTTTGATGAGATCTGGAGAAAAGGAGCAGTAATGGAAGAACTCAGAAACCTGCGTATGAAAGATGCTCTGGAATGTTTCGGTTGCAAATACATTGATCATTGCCACCGCTGCCCTGGTATGGCATTACTCGAAGGAGGTTCACTAACAGCAAAATATGAATATGGTTGCTCCCTGGCCAGGGTGGATCGCTTATTTAGAAAGAAGTAAAATTAGCTTAACCCTTTTGAATTGATATTTATTTTTTGTTAAATTAGCCTCATTAATTAACCAGATCAGAAAAATATGAAAAAAACTACGCTGAAAAAAGTTTGGGAAAAACCGGTTATCGAATCAAAGGAAATTTTTGAAAAAACAGCATTGGCTTGTGATGGCAGTGCATTTCTGAATGCAAAAGTAAATAACAAAGCCACTGCAACTAACTGCGGTTACTATTTTAGTTAACATCTTTTTTTAAAAAATCTGAAACACACTGCATTATTTTAATGCAGTTTATTTGATATTTGGTATCCCCTTTTGATATGTGTTAAAGCTATTGTTATCATTTATTTCAAAAGTAAAATACAATCAAATTGTGTTACCGGATTTCAATTTAGTATAATAATTGCATTGTATCTGTTTACAATGCAATTTTTTTACCTGCTCAGGGATGAAAAGAACATATGCATATATTTGTTCACAACCCAGAAGCGGCTCCACACTACTATCGTTACTGCTTGGTTCACACAGTGATATAACTGCCCTGGGTGAATTTAATCTTTTCGGAGAGGCTTTAAAGAACAATGGTTTGTGCAGCTGCGGTGCAACATTATCTGATTGTGATTTCTGGGGGAATATTATCAGTCGTATCCTTAGGGAAAAGGAATACCGGAAATCAAGAAAATACACCCATTTTATCACGCATAACTATAATAATAACTACAGGCATACATTTTTGCACAAATGGCTTTACAATCTTTATCTGAAAGCATTAAAACATAACAGCAACATGCTCCTTGATTTATCATCATTCATCAGGGCAACATATCCCAGCGATGCAGATAAGGCCATTAGGAATCAACTGAGGCTTATCAATGAGGTTTTTGATGATCCTGAAAAGGAAACAAGTATCGTGCTGGATTCCACTAAAACAACCACTAAGTTGTTGCATTTGAATCTTAAGATACCTGATTCTTTAAAGGTGATTGTCATTATCAGAGACGGAAGAGGAACTTTAAATTCATACCTTAAATCAGGTGAAGAAGGGATTGAAGAACTTATCAGGTCATGGAAATATCACATCAAAAAGCAGCAATCTGAACTCAAAATTATTCCTGATGATATTAAAATGATCATAAAATATGAGGAGCTGTGTGCTGACACTCATAATGTATTGAATAATATTTGTGAATTCCTAAAGGTACCTTATGAGGAAAAGATGATTGAAATGAAAGGTCCGCGCCATATGCTTGGCGGGAATACATCCACCTTTACAAAGAAAACCATTAATTTTGATGAGGAATGGAAGGAAAACCTGGGTGTTGACCAGTTGAGATTATTCGATGATATTGCCGGTGAGGTTAACAGGGATCTGGGGTATTTCTGATAAAAGTTTGTGGTTGGTGTGTGACATACAGAGAAACTCAATGAAGGGTAATCGTTTCAATATAAAAACATTCAGATCGGTTTGGACCTACCTTAAAAAATACAGGGGCAAGATTATTTTACTGAACCTTCTCTCCCCTCTTTACTCAGCACTTGTCGGACTCACCTTTGTTTTTATAAAGAAACTGCTTGATGAAGGATTCCTTGAAAATAACAGTGAGGAAATCTGGCAAACCCTCCTGATCATATTCGGAATATTCTTTGCACAGACCATCATAGATTTTATTCAAACCTACATTCAGAACAAAACTTCTAATGCTATTATTATTGAAATAAAAGACCGCCTTTATAATGTTGTATTAAACAGATACAGGCATATTAATTCCAGACAACAGGCCGGTGAGGTGCTTTCGAGGTTTTATATCGACACCTCAAACTTCAGTTCACTCATCAATATTATTTCGCTGAATCTGGCAAAGCAATTGTTTTCACTGATTTCCATCATCGTTATCCTTTTTTATCTTAACTGGAAATTTGCCCTGATCTGTCTGTTTGCCTATCCCATTTTTATTTTACCCCTGATAAGGGTAGGTAACTGGCTGCGGAAACTCAGTCATAAGTATTTACGTGATTACGGACAATCAACGAATATCCTTTATGAATCGATGTATGGTTACCTGGTCATTAAAACCTATAACCTCATCAACCATTTCAGAGACAAATACAAGGCTTTTAATCTCAGGATTGCAGACAATACGCTGAGATCAAATATGATCGCAAAAATTGTGGGCCCTGTTAATGATCTCGCTTCTTTCATGGGTATTGGGCTTATCCTTTATTTTGGTGTTGACCAGGTACAATCAGGTGATCTGACTGTGGGTGGACTGGTTGCTTTTCTCACAGCGCTGTTTAAATTCTATCAACCGGCAAAAGCCCTTTTTAACTCCTATAATGCCATACAATCTGCAATGCCTGGATATCAGCGATTAGATAGTATGCTTAAAGATGAAGAAGATAGTATCAGGGATACGGGATCAAGGATGAAGGAGTTTAAAAACGGGATCTCCATTAATAATCTTTCATTCTCCTATAATGGTAAAATCACTATCCTGAAAAATGTAAATATTAAAATCAACAAAGGGGAAAAAGTCGCATTCACAGGTAAAACAGGAACAGGAAAATCAACAATAATCAACCTTCTTCTGGGTCTGAATCAACCACAAACAGGAAGTATCTTTATTGATGACGTTGAGTATAAGGACATCAACCATCATGACCTCTTCGATATGTTCTCTTATATTTCACAGGAACCGATCTTATTCAACGAAACCATAAAATATAACATTGGCATTGGCAAACTGGGAAGTACAGAGGAGGAGATCATTGCTGCCAGCAAAAAAGCACAGGTACATTCATTTGTTAGCAAAATGCCGGAAGCTTATTCTACACTAGTGGGTGACAGGGGAACCATGCTTTCAGGTGGTGAAAGACAACGGATTACGATTGCCAGGGCTTTATTGAGAAATGCCCCGATTGTTATCTTCGATGAAGCTACCTCCTCCCTGGATTATGAAACTGAGTCAGATATCAAAAATGAGGTGTTTAAATTATCGGAAGATAAAACATTGATCATTATCACCCATCGTTTATCTACACTATCAGGGATTGACAGGATATTCAATATTGAAAACGGACAAATAAATGAAGCTTAATCAGGATTAAATGCAACTCGAATACACAACTGAAATGAAACTGGCCCTGGATATACTTAATAAAAAGGGATATCTCTGGACCGGAATACTGGCAACCACCTCCGCACCATTAATTTGCAACGGGGATATGATCTGCATGAAAATACCGAATGATAACCTGAAAATAGGAGACCTTGTTGCAACCACATCACATAAAATGTTTATCGTTCAGAGAATAATTGAGATCTCTGGTTCGAAATACAGAACAAAAGCTGATATATCAGAAAAGGGGCCTTTTGAATTTGCCCGTGAAGATATTATTGCCAGAGTTGTTATGGTCAGCCATCAAGGTACTATCATCAACATCAATAATAAGATCTCAGCAAGGATAAACAGAAATATTGCACGACTATCAATTAAAAGAACAGTTCAATATGACAATAGTGGATTTTTTTACAGGCCCTTTTTTCAAAACCTGAGGAGATCATTTATTAAGCGACTATTAAAACTTGTTAAGATAACTGGCAAAACTGATGAGAAGAACCTTGATCCCGAAATACAGGTCCGATGATTTTAAAAGCTTTGATGACCTGTTTCAGTGTTTCAAAAACATTGATACCGGCAAGCTAAAGAAACTTTTACCCTTACTGAAAGAGCATGGGGTAAGCCAGTTTTTTCCCAAAAAGTATCCGGAAGAAATTAAGGCAGATTCTGAACTTATTCAGGAACTGTCAAAGATCAAGAATGAGCTTCTTTTCAACAACCTGTATTATCTGAATCACCTAAAGCAGGTTCTTGCTCATTTTGAGGAAAGAAAAATCGATGTTGTGGTTTTGAAAGGGATCTCTCTTATAAATCATCTTTATGATGATATCAGTATGAGAACTTTTGTTGATTTTGATTTTCTGATCCATGAAAAAGATAAAATTAAATTCATTAATGAACTTGCCAACCTTGGTTTTACACCCGATTTCGGAAGCGGGGATCAGGAAACAAGCATAAAATTTACAGCCTATAATGAAAAGATAAAAATCAGTATTGATATTGTTACCCGCTTAAATGCCAATCCCTATACCGACAGGTATTTTAAATTAGATAATGATCTCATCTGGAGCCGCAAAGAGATAATCAGTTATGATGATATCAATGCATACAGGTTAAGCAAGGAGGATGAATTTCTGTATGCAATTTACCATCTCGCCTTTCATTTAAACTTTGAGATCGATGTCAAGTGGATTTTTGACCTGTATTATTATGTTGAAAAATATGAGGATAGCCTTGACCAGAATTATATTATTGAGCAGATTCAAAAGACAGGCCTCGAACATATCATGATCAGCATTTCAGCAATCTTGAATTGGGCGTTTGACAAGGAATTATCATTCCTTACTTTTACCGGAGCAGCGAATTACAACCTGCTACAGCATACCTGGATGCAATATTATGTTTATCCTCCAAGGTTGTTTGGCATCCTGGCATATAAGAAAAACCTTAGCAAAAGGATGTTAACAACACTGTTTAAACTTGCCCTGCTTTACGGAAGCAGAAAAAAGATGAAGTTCATTACCGACAGGTTCTTTCCGGATGCAGACAGGGTGAAGACAGCATATACAAAGCGTCTGTTTCTGGGGCCAAAGTCGTTTTTCTACCTTATGCGATCCATCTATTCAATTTTTTTTCCTGTATTGTTAAGCATCGGCTTTTTATATTACCTCATATTAACTATTTCGGTTGGATTGCGTTTATTTAAGTGGAGGCATTTTGAATGAACCAGGCAGATGAGATAAAACTGAAACTGATTTGCTCACAACTTGCTGATGGTCATGAGGTAAAAGTAAAAGCTGGCGGCCATAGCATGAAGCCACTTATTAAAATGGGCGATCTGCTACAACTGCAAAGCGCTGAAAAAGCAAATTACAGACAGGGTGAGATCATAGCATTTTTAAAAAATGATCAGCTTTTTATACACAGGTTGCTTAAAATCTTTCCAGGGAATGATTTGATCATGACAAAGGGTGATAACCTGGCTTATTCTGATGCGCTTATTGAAGCCAGTTGTGTAATAGGGAGGGTGATCATGGTAAATGGAAAAAGATATGTTCCAGATGATGGTTTAAAAAGCCTGTGTTTCAACATTTATTGCGGATTACTTTTTGCCCGGAACAGTGGAAATCAGATTCATGATGGAAATATCACCAGGGTGTATCTTTCTAATAGAAGATTTCGAATCAGTAAAAGATTGTTAAGCCTGTTCAATAAGGTTTGTGGATTCTGATTTAATCCCAACCCGGGACAACATCAACCATCCAGCCATTTTTTCAACTCGGGTACCCTTGCCTTGCTGATTATGATTTGTTCTGAAAATTCCGGCAATATCTTCAAACTTAATCTACCATTGAAATACAGGTTGATCTCTTTAATGGCCTTTCTGGAAACGATCAATTGTCTGTTTGCCCGGAAAAAGATTTCTGGATCCAGCAGATGTTCAAGGTCATCAAGATTCTGGTTCAGCACATAGCGTTTTTTATCTTTTGTAACACCATAAACAGTTCCAAACCCAATATAGAAATAAGCAATTGCTTCTACTTCAACAGGCAACAATTGATCTTTGTAATGAACGAGGAATGATCTTTTGTAATTCCTATGTTCTAGACCTTTGATCTTTTTTAATATTTTATCAAGTTTATTTTCTCCAAACCCCTTGCTGAAATTTTTTAGATTGTGATATTTGTTAATTGCAAACCTAACTGAATCATTACTTACGGGTTTCAGTATATAATCAATACTATTAACCTTAAAAGCCTGAATGGCATACTCATTATAGGCGGTTGTAAAAACTACGGGAAAATTTACCTTGGTCCGTTCAAAGACCCTAAATACATTATCATCAGCTAGCTGAATGTCAAAAAAGCCAAGGTCAGGCTTAGGATTATTATTGATCCAATTAACTGTAGCTTCAACACTCTCCAGAACTGCTTCAATGTTTATGCCCGAATCTACCTCGTTTATAACAGCAAGCATGTTTTGAGCTGCACCAAATTCATCTTCAACAATAATAATTCTCATGATCTGATAACTGGCAACATTACAAAAAATGAATTTTCCCTCTGATTAATGATAACATCCTTATTGGATAATAATTTATATCTTTTGATCAGGTTTGGTAATCCTAATCCGAGTTTTTCCTCCTCGCTGATTTTTTCCTTAAGATTATTCTTAACAATTATAAAGTCTTTTTCCACATATATCTCCACCTGTAATGGTGAGACATGTGAGATTTCATTATGTTTTACGGCATTCTCAACCAAGGCCTGCAGGACCATAGGTGGAATTTTTGAATCCATAATTCCGTCAGGAATATCAATATTTATTACAAAATTATCACTAAACCGTTTATTAAGCATGAATATATAAGAATTGAGAAAATCAAGTTCATTTTTAAGGCCTACAAGGTTATTTTTATCACTTTCCAGAATATACCTGTAAACACTGGAAAGGTCATCCACAAATTTCAATCCATCCTGTTTTTTACCAACCCTGATCACCGAACTCAGGGTATTTAGAGTATTAAATAAGAAATGTGGATTAACCTGGTTTCTTAACGTCTGTAGTTGAACAGCAAGATTTTCTTCTTTTAATTTAATGTTTTCTATTTCGTAATTCCTGGTTTTAACGATTAAGTTAAGTATATTAGCTATAAGTATTCCAACCGGGTTTAGGAAAAGATATTTCCACAAATAAAAAAAGAAAGTCCATTGAAAACCACCTTTATTTCCAAAGGTAAATTCATTTGCATAAACAGCAATTAGAATTAATATAAAAACAAGAACTACATTATATAAAAAGATAATTAATATTCTATATACTTTTTTGATCCTGACAGGGAGTATTTTTCTTCTCCAGAAGTAATTAAAATACGTAAAAATCAACATTGAAATCAGGCTGTTACAAAAGCCATACAATGAACGGTTAATGATCATTTGTGTATTGAAGAATGGATTGGTCGATTCGGAGGATGAACGAAAAATACCTGATAAAAAAGGAAGTGTATATATTAAGGCTACCAGTATTGATGATAAAATAAGTAATCTATGCTCGTGTTTATGTATCGCCTTACTGTGCATATGAAATCAGAATTAATGGTTTATAATCCATTATTATTTATATTATACATTTGCAAAATAAGAAATATTTTTTGTAGAAAAAAAAGAAAAAAAAAGACCCACGTGAAATTAAACACTAATTATTCGCGGGCCTTTCAATGTTCTTAATTAGTAACCTTGGGTTTTGAACAATTGTAAATATATACCTATTCAATTGATAAGTCAAAATTAATACCTTAAACCTGATAAAAAAGGCTGTCAAGTGTATGTCTAATACTTTAAGTTAACCTGCAATTATCCCCTGGTAAGATCAAAATTCAATAATCTTTTCAACCTGCTTATGTCTTAAATATGTTCTGAGGATCTGTTGTACATCTTTATTATCCGGATAATTTTTAATTACATCATTAAATAATCCATTATTGTTTACCGGAGCATTGTTACTCAAATATCCAAAACCCATATATTTTCCGTTTTCAATTTTAACGACTGATTTTTCATCTTTATTCCTTCCTTTGTCGATGATATAACAACTCTGACATGGAAGCAGAAAATGAGCCAGGGCTTCATTAATCCTCAGGTTATAATTTTTAGGATCTTCTTTATCCACACAGGCCCCATAACATTCCCTTATCTGATATTGGAAACAAGCACCTGCACTTTCATACAATCCGCATAATTTCTGACACAGATTATATTTTTCGACCATATCAAACAGCTGATTTCTTGCATCAGCCCTGGAAGCGTAGGAAGTAATGGGGGCTACTGCTTCTAGTATTTGTATGATCTTTAAGCGGGTATATCCGCTATCATCTTCCCAGGAGTAAAGGCCCCAATTGTACCTCGACTTCCGTTGAGCACGGTTATAAGGAGGCATTTGCTTTTTGATCTCATCCGATTCCAGCAAAAGGGCTATTAATTCGCTACCTGTGTTAGCATAGGTAATATCAGCGGTTTCTTCACGCATTTCAATGGCACTTTTGGAAAGGTTGTTGCTGAGATGTGATAGTACGCGTGATTTGATATTATTGCTTTTACCAATGTAAATAACCTCTCCCTTATCGTTGTGGAAATAATACACACCGGTTGCTTCAGGCAGTTTATCTATAAATGATTTACTGAGCCGGGTATTGAGTGATTTCAGTGGCTTTTCGATGAGGTCATTATCTACAACCATGATCATCTCAAATAGTATAGCTGTTGCCAGTGCATCACCTGATGCACGGTGTCGTGCATGATTCGGGATATTCAGTTCACGGCAAAGTTTACCGAGTCCATAAGACCTTCGATGGGGAAAAGCTTTTCTGCTGAGTTTGCATGTACACAGTGTTTTTCTTTTAAAATCATAGCCCAGGCGTTTAAATTCATGCCTGATAAAACCATAATCAAAATTCACGTTATGGCCAACGATGATTTTATCTTCAGTGATCTCTACGATTTGCTTTGCAACCTCGTAAAACTTTGGTGACTCAGCAACCATCTTATTGTTAATACCGGTTAATGCTGTAATCTGGTATGATATTCTTACTTCAGGATTGATCAGTGTGATAAATTCATCAATGATTTTATTCCCGTCGTGGATATAGATTGCTATTTCAGTAATCTTTTCTGTTCGGGCGTTAAGGCCGGTTGTTTCTACATCGATAATAGCATACATATCCGCAAAAGAGTGTTTAGGTTTTGTTCAAATTCCAAAATACAAATCCCAAATAACAAATAAATCCCAAATTCAAAATACGAATGACCAAAACACGCGTTACGCCGATTTATCAATAATCGCAGAAAATATTTTCTTTAATTCAATAGCCTCATTTACTAATCCTTCTGCTTGCCGAGCATTCTTCAAATCATTTGTTTCTTTGATTAATCTTAACCAATAAGCACACTCTTTGGATTCTTTCCGGGAAATCTTGATTCTCATCAAAAAATCCTTTTTACTTAAGGATTCATTTGCTTCAATATAATTTGCCCCAACTGATCCTGAGGCTTTAATCAGTTGTTTTATATCTTCAATATTTGCAATAGTTCTGGGCAAATTCTTAACGAATAATCTGATATCCTTTGCAAACTGAAGGGTCCTATCCTCCAGATCATAACCCCGTTTGGAATTTTGAATTTCAGTCATTGGGATTTATTTGAAATTTGGTGCTTGTTATTTGTGATTTTATAATTTAGATGTGCTATATGTTCAACTTGGTTTGAATCGCTTCAACCTCTCTCTTCAACTGCTTTACCGTCTTCACCAGGTCATCTTTTTCCTGGTTGGGTTCGGGCATTTCGGAGCTGATATAGTGTACGAATTTCCATACCTCCTTAATTTCGGTAACAGGAATTGCAAAAGGTTCATAAAGTGAATTTAATGAATGAAGTTCCATGGTACCATCATCATTAATATGGTTCTCAATGACCTTGAAAACAATACCATCCTCCAGGGTAAGAATAATATAAGCCTGTCCGTCGCGAATAGAGTGCCAGTCGAGGACATATTCACCGGTAACAAATGATCCATCGGGGATTGGGAGCATAGAGTCACCACTGATCTGGAAGGTGCGGTATTTCTTTTGTTTCGACAGAAAAGGCAACTGGAATGTTGGCAGGATCTGGATATATTCCGGGTCGGCAAAACCGCTCTTATACCCTGCTTTGGCCTTTTCGGATACCAGCTCTATGTTTTCCTCATTTTCACTATCGACAGTTGAAGTAAGCAAGCGAAGATTGCTGCCTTTAATATATACGTCATAACCTCTTTCCAGTTGTCGCAATTGGCTTTCGGGTAATATGGTAAGATCAACCTTTACCAGCGTATCGATGGCAATGTTGAAATACTTCGAAAATGTGATGAGCACGGAAACACTGGGTTGTGCCACTTCATTTTCATATCCGCTTAAGGTAGAGCGTTTCATATCCAGGGCAAAGGCCACCTCGTCCTGTGTACGGCCCATACGCTTGCGGAGAAATTTGATGTTGCTGCTGAAACTCATGATTATACTGTTTTTGATTCTATTAAATTGTTGCAGGTTACAAGTTGCAGGTTGCAGGTTTTTACTTCCATTTGGTTTCGACACATTCAATGAAACGATAAATTTTCTTTCCCAGGTTTTCATAATGATGGATCATTTCATTTAATCCTTCACCTGCATGATGCAAGTCATTGATCATATTTAAATGAGAAATCGTTTCATCGCATGATGAATGTGCAAAAACCAGAAAGCGGATAAATTCCAATTTGTACTGTTTTCTACCATATCCTTCAACAATATTTGTAACAATTAATTTGCAATTTACAACTTTTCTGTTTATATTATGATCGTTTTACTGACTATTTTCTAATCAAAGATACAACAAAAAAATTATTTGTCAAGTTTTTAACTATTTTTTTATGATTTGGGATGAAGATAACAGAACGATCGTGCACCTCGACCTTGATACATTTTTTGTATCGGTAGAGCGGTTAAAGAACAGCAGCCTGATGGGCAAGCCTGTCATCATTGGCGGATTATCGGGCCGGGGTGTGGTAGCCAGCTGCAGCTATGAGACCAGGGCATTCGGTGTTCACTCGGCCATGCCCATGAAACTGGCACGGATGCTTTGCAGCGAAGCCATCATCATCCGTGGTGATATGGAAGCCTACAGCAAATATTCACGCCTGGTTACCGATGTTATTGCAGAAAAGGCCCCCTTATATGAAAAGGCATCTATCGACGAGCATTATATCGACATCACAGGCATGGACCGTTTCTTCGGAAATTTTAAATGGACAAAGGAATTGCGCAAATCCATCATAGACCATACAGGTTTGCCTATTTCTTTCGGCCTGTCGGTGAATAAAACCGTATCGAAAATTGCCACCAACGAAGCCAAGCCCAACGGGGAACTGCAGGTACAGAAACCGGAGATACCGATTTTCCTGGCGCCGCTTTCGATCAGGAAGATCCCTATGATCGGTGAAAAAACCTTCCAGTTGCTTCGCTCCATGGGTGTGACAACCATCAGGGTTTTACGTGAAATACCCCCCGAAATGGTTGAACGGGTTCTTGGAAAAAACGGATCGGTGATCTGGAAAAAGGCAAACGGAATAGACCACACACCCGTGGAACACTATACCGAGCAAAAGTCGATAAGCACAGAGAGGACTTTTGAGCAGGACACCATCGATGTTGTTATGCTCAGGCAAAAGCTGGTCACCATGGTCGAAAAGCTGTCGTTCCAGCTGCGCAAGCAGGTGAAGCTCACAGGCTGCATCACGGTAAAGATCAGGTATTCCAACTTCGACACCCACACCCTGCAGAAGCATATTCCATATACGGCCTTTGACCATATCCTGCTCAGGGAAGCCCTGGAACTTTTCGAACGCCTCTACCAGCGCCGTATGCTTATCAGGCTGATTGGCGTGAGGTTCAGCCACCTGGTGCAGGGTTACCAGCAACTGAATATGTTTGAAGACACCCCCGAAATGACCAGCCTTTACCAGGCCATGGACAGGGTGAGGATAAGGTACGGAGAGAAATACCTGCGAAGGGCAGTAGGAATTAAAAGAGTAAAGGAAGACAAAAAAATAATGGCATAGAAAATTCCAAATGACAAATTCCAAATTCCAAATAAATTCCAAATTCGAAATATCAATGACAAAAACTCTTACTAGTAAGGGTTTGGAATTTGGGTCATTGAATATTGGTGCTTATTTGTGATTTGATATTTGTGATTTGGTGCTTGTGAAAATATGTATTTAAACACCCACTCATACTACAGCCTCCGCTACGGCACCATGCCCATCAACAAACTGGTGGATGAGGCAGGGAAGAAGGGTATTGATACGCTGGCACTCACCGATATCAATAACTCAACGGGCATGATCGATTTTGTTAAAGCATGCAGGGAGAAAGAGATCAATCCGATCGGGGGCATCGAATTTCGCAGGGGTGATGAACTGCTGTACACCGGAATTGCGAAAAACAACAACGGTTTCATGGAGCTCAATAAATTTTTGTCTTTTTATAACATCAATAAAAAAGAATTACCTGATCGCCCACATGATTTTCCCAACGCATATGTTGTTTATCCATTTGAGAAAAAAGACAAAAATTTATTGAAAGAAAATGAATATGTTGGCGTGAAACCATCCCAGGTCAGAAAGCTGCTTTCCTCGGATTTCAGGCACGACCAGTCGAAACTGGTGGTCTGGCAGCCGGTAAGCTTCAGCAATAAAAATGAATACTTCCTGCATAGAAACCTCCGGGCTATCAATAACAATACCCTGATCAGCAAATTAAAACCTGAACAACTGGCTCATAAGGATGAATGCTTTTTTACACATGACCAGCTTCTTGAAAATTACAGGAATTATCCACGGATCATAAATAACACCGAAAAGTTGCTTTCAGAATGCAGCATAGACTTCAATTTCAAATCAATAAAAAATAAAAACTCTTTTACAGGAAGCCGTTATGACGATAAGATCCTGCTTGAGAAACTAACAAATGACGGATTGGAGTATCGTTACGGAAAACACAACAAAGAAGCCAACCGAAGGGTGAAGCATGAACTGGAAGTGATAGACAGGCTTAGGTTCTCTGCTTATTTTCTCATCACCTGGGATATTATAAGGTATTCCATTTCACGTGGGTTTTATCATGTTGGCAGGGGCAGCGGGGCCAACAGCATTGTGGCCTATTGCCTCAAGATTACCGATGTGGATCCTATTGAACTTGACCTGTATTTTGAACGTTTCATCAACCCCCATCGCAGCAGTCCGCCCGACTTTGATATCGACTACTCCTGGAAAGACCGTGATGAAGTACAGGATTACATCTTTAAAAGATACGGTAAAGACCATACGGCATTGCTTGGCACCATCACCACCTTCAAGGGAAAATCTATCTTCAGGGAACTGGGCAAGGTTTATGGCCTGCCAAAAAGTGAAATTGATGAACTGGTCAATCATCCTGACAAACACAGGAATGATGACGATATTACCAGGACCATCCACACCATCGCACAGATGATGGTTGATTTCCCCAACATCCGGAGCATCCATGCCGGAGGTATCCTGATCTCTGAAAAACCCATCACTTATTATACCGCCCTGGATATGCCTCCTAAAGGATTCCAGACTACACAGTGGGATATGTATGTTGCTGAAGATATCCGTTTTGAAAAGCTCGACATCCTGAGTCAACGGGGGATCGGGCATATCAACGAAAGTGTGGAGATCATCAGGAAAAACAAAGAAGTAATTATCGACATCCACAATGTTAAGAAATTCAAAACCGACAGGCAGGTTAAGAAGCAATTGAAGAATGCCGAGACCAACGGATGTTTCTATATTGAAAGTCCTGCCATGCGTGGCCTGTTGAGAAAACTGATGTGCGACAATTACCTGACGCTTGTGGCAGCCAGTTCCATCATCCGGCCGGGTGTGGCCAAGTCAGGGATGATGCGTGAATACATTTACCGCTTTCACAATCCCGGTAAATTTGAATACCTCCATCCCATCATGAAACAACAGCTTCAGGAAACCTATGGGGTTATGGTTTACCAGGAGGATGTGATCAAGATATGCCATCATTTTGCCGGACTTGACCTGGCCGATGCCGATGTGTTGCGAAGAGCCATGAGCGGAAAATTCAGAAGAAAAAAAGAGTTCCAGCGTATCGTCGATAAGTTTTTTGAGAATTGCAAAAAGCGCGGTTACCCCGATGAACTGACAAAAGAGGTATGGAGACAGATCGAATCTTTTGCAGGCTACTCTTTTTCTAAGGCCCATTCAGCATCCTATGCCGTCGAAAGTTTTCAGAGCCTTTACCTCAAGGCACATTACCCGCTTGAATTCATGACCGCCGTCATCAACAACTTTGGCGGTTTCTATCATGGCTGGGTTTACTTTAATGAAGCAAACCGACAGGGCGCGGTCATTAACCTACCCTGTGTTAATACCGGTGAGTATAAAACCCTGATCAACGGAAATGATATTTTCGTTGGATTTGTACATATCGCCAATCTGGAGTATAAAGTAGCTTATCATGTTGTTGATGAAAGGCTCCGGAATGGAAAATATCTTAACCTTGAGGATTTTGTAAAACGGGTCCCCTGTGGTATCGAGCAATTGATCATCCTGATCAGGACCGGAGCGATGCGGTTCACCGGTAAATCAAAAGCGGAATTGCTGTGGGAGGCTCATATGATGCTGAACAAAGAGGTCAGGAAACCGCGGAATCACGCGCTGTTCTATACACCAACGAAACAATTCAGCCTTCCACAGCTCGAGTACAATAAAATTGAAGATGCCTATGATGAGATGGAATATATCGGGTTCCCGGTTACCATGACCCATTTCGACCTGCTTGAAACTTCTTTCCGTGGCGAAGCCGGTGCATGGACACTGAATGATCACATTGGCAGAGAAGTACGTATGGTAGGACAGCTTGTGACTATCAAACGGGTATTAACAGTAAAAAAAGACTGGATGTGCTTCGGCACATTCATTGACCACAAGGGGGAATTCTTTGACACTACCCATTTTGCCAATTCCCTTCAACAGTATCCTTTCAAGGGACACGGTGTTTATCTTTTGAAAGGCAAAGTGGTTGAGGAGTTTGGTTATGCCACCATGGAGGTGGGGAAAATGGCGAAGCTGCCGATCAGCAAAGATCCCAGAGGAGAATAGAATAAGATAATGAATATCGCCTCAATCGCTTTATGGCATATTCATACCCCTGTTTTCCATTCCCAACAAACAACGATTAACAAATATTTGAAAAAGGTATTATAGTGTTAAATATTATTAGGTGTTAATTACCAATCTTTAATACTCTTATATGAGGTTCATGTTACAAAAAAAAAAATTATTTATCGATGCAACCTTTTTTTTTCTATTTTTGTCTTGTTAATGTTCGCGATTAGTATTCCTTAATTTAACTATTATTTGCTACTATTACTTATTTCTCTCTCTTATTTAGTAATTCTTGGGGTTTTGACAAACATTTCTTGGGTACAAAATTAGTGTATCTTGGTTTTGAACATGTATGCCTTGGGTAATGTATTGGTAATACTTGGGTAAAACTTTTGTAAAGCAACTATTGGTTTGCACCAATATCTGTTTTATGAAACTTTGAGCAATGTTGGATGATTTACAGAAGGTGTAAACATTAACAAACAACTTGCAAAACCAGGTATTGTGTTAATATCAAGAAATGTATTCCTGATTCGCCACTTCAGTTTTCATGGAGTTGTACAAAGTATTTCCAGAATTAAAATATTTGACACTGTATGTTTTCTAATATACAGATCCTCGATATTATTCAATTCACATAAAATAATTCTATTATTAACCAAATCAAATGCACATGAAAAAACTTACTAAATTTTTCATCGCGATAATGTTGACATTATCGTATTTCGCAGTTGATGCACAGAATTACATCCAGTATGGTACGGGGTATACATATACCTCCTACTATTACTTCCCATGGTACAACTACTATAAGACCAACAGGTCGCAGCAGATGTACATGATGGATGAACTGGGTAGTGATCCTATCATCATTACTGCACTGAGCTACAACTATCAGAGAGTAACTCCCGCTTCTGACTATGAAGAGTTACCCAATTTCCAGATTGATCTGGGAACGACTTCACAGGGTAATTTCGTTTCTAACGGTCAGTGGGAAACTTTGAACAACTTGGAAACCGTGTTCACACACCCCAACTATGTTCCGGCAACAACCACGGGTTGGAACTATATTGATATTGAAGACTATGTGTACCTGCATAATGAAAACCTTGTTGTCGATATCTCATGGGGTCAGATGCCGAATTATTGCTCTTATTCCAATTATTACCGTGAATATAAAAATTACCGGTATATTTACTATCTGGTTAAATACAGGTATAGTGATGCTGCACCTCCGCTAACAAGTCCCAGTGTTACTTATTACAGGAGTAATATACGTTTCTATTATGAAACTCTTCCCGATCCGGGAACTATAGAAGGTTATGTTGTTAACTGCGATGGGCTTCCAATATACAACGCCTATGTTTATGCCGTTGACTTCCCGCAGTATTTTGACATCACCGATCATTCAGGCTGGTATCAGATTACCATGTACTCTGGCGACAGGTTATTTGAAGTATATAAGGAGGGTTTCTACCCTGAACAGGCATGGGTTACCATTCCTGAAGGCGGAACAGTTGTAAAAGACTGGACGCTGACAGATCCTGATGTAAACGTCAATCCGTTGTTATATGACGTTACTGTTAATCCAAACGAGTATTATGAAACTGCACTGGGGATTCTGAATACCGGGTGTGGCCAGCTCGATTGGTTCACAGAAATAGTCTATACAGATGATGATGCAGCAGGCGGATTCCACAAAGTTGTCAGCGAGGAACTGCGCACGCTGAGGCCAGATCCTTCAGCAGATTACAGCCCAACAATACAAAATATTGAAGGCCCTCCTGCATCACGTGATGCCTGGGATTATCAGTTTGACTTCCCGGTTACGGATATTAATGCAGGCGCTGAATCAGATGGTGAATTTATTTACGGTACCTGGTGGTCAGGCGCTGGTGTACACAAATATGAGCTTGATGGTACATATATTGGCATGATCAATATTCCCGGAACAACCAATTTGAGAGACCTTGCCTATGATCCAAGTACAGGATATATGTATGGTGGTCAGGCCACTAACACCTGCTGGGAAATGGACTTTGCCAATGAAGCGCTGATAAATACCTTCACTGCTCCAGGTCCGGTAAGGGCTATTGGTTTTAACCAGGATGATAATACCCTGTATGCCAACAACTGGTCAACTGATATTATTGAATTTGACCTTGATGGTGGGTATGTAGGACAATTTGCCTGCGGACCTCATGGCAGCCTCTACGGTCTTGCCTATGATAAATGGTCAGATGACGGTCCATACCTTTGGAGTTACAGCCAGTCAGGCGATGTGGTATGCCAGTATGACCTGGCAACAGGAACAGAAACAGGCTTTACATTCGCCCCTATCGGAACAGGGATTGCCGGTGGCTTGTATACCCAAAGTGGTGTATTTGAAACAGGTATTGTTACTATTGGTGGTTGTGCCCAGAATGATCTGATGTGGGGTTACGAACTGGCACCTGGTGGTGGTGGTGGTGGCCCAACAGGATGGCTCACCATGGACTATTACCTGGGTACGGCCGCACCTATGGGTGGAACAGACAATCCGGGCGTGAATTTCGACGCTACCGGACTACCTTCAGGAACTGTAGTTACTGCAAATATCATTCTTTCAACATTTCCTAATGTAGGTACCATTACCATTCCTGCAACCATGAGGGTAGCTGGTGAACCACTGGGAATGATAGAAGAAATCTGGGCCGAGATCACAAGTATGGTACAGGGTACTGTTCTTATTGAATGGACTCCGGCAGTTTCCGATGATATTACATTCCTGCATTATGTCCTTAAAAGAGATAACCAACCAGTAGGTACTACTACTGCAACTTCCTATACTGATCAGCTTCCTGATTTTGGCACATACTGCTACGAAGTTCAGGCCGTTTACCAGGAAGGTAATTCAGCTCCAGCGGGCCCTGCCTGTGTTGACTGGTTTATCCCGACTATCTTTGTTGACCCGACCGTTGTTGCTGCAACCGTCTGGGAAGATGAAATGATCACTATTCCTGACGCAATAGCCATTACCAATATTGGCCAGCAGGGAAGTGTTCTTCAATTCACTTTTGATAGTCCGACCGGTTTTATATACAGTGTATTTCCTGCCCAGGGATCGTTGCCTTCAGGATCAAGTCAGTTTGCAGGATACATATATAGCGCTGAAGGCTATAGCGCTGGTGTCTATAATCTAAACCATGATGTGAACTCTAATGATCCCATAACCCCTTCTGTTACCATACAACATACCATGACGGTTATTGCCCCGGGTATGTTCGAAGGACAGGTCAAGGATTGTAATACCGGGCTACCCCTCAAAGGCGCCATGGTTTCCGCAGGGCCACATGCAGTGATGACCGACAATAACGGTGAATATGTATTGCGTACCGATCCGGGTACCTGGGATGTGATGTTCACCAAACCAGGATATAAAGCTGTTGCCATTTATAACCAGAATATCGTTCAGGGTCAAACAATTGCTATTGACACCTGTCTGTATGAATTCCCCTATCCACCACAGTTTGTCACCGCCACGGTTAACGATGACGATGACGAATGTCTCGTAGAATGGGGACTTCCCGCAGGGCCATACACCATTGTTTATGATGATGGTACCGCTGAAAACATGTTCGTATGGCAGGAAGCACGCGGGGAAAATGCCGTGAAATTTACCCCGGCAGGTTATCCATGTATGGTTTCTGGCGGCCAGTTTTTCCTTGGATATAACTTCCCGCTGGGAGGAAATATCATAGGTACCGACTTCGGTGTTGTTGTTTATGACGACGACGGGCCAGGCGGAATGCCCGGAACTCAACTTGATTCAATCGGTGTTGTTGTTACAAATACAGGATGGTTCCAGTTTACAGGATTGAATGCCTATATAATGGATGGTGACTTCTACCTCTCCATGGTCCAGGGCGGATATCCTCCAAACACAGCTGGTATCGGTATCGACGAAGAGATCCCGACAGCTTACAGAAGCTACACCAAACCAGGTGGAATGGACTGGATGGTTTCCCCATACCAGGATTTCATGATGCGTGC
This sequence comes from uncultured Bacteroidales bacterium, assembly GCA_964468645.1. Lineage (GTDB taxonomy): Bacteria > Bacteroidota > Bacteroidia > Bacteroidales > JAIOZK01 > JAIOZK01. The sequence continues at coordinate 69,220 of CAYXUU010000005.1, read as the reverse complement.
TATCGTTGACGGACCGCAGGGTACACTGGATGATGACGCTGCTTTGTTTGTTGTTCCTACCAAACTGGTACCGGATTTAGCTAATGCCTCTATCACCCTGCATACACCTATTCCTTATACAGGTGGCAAGGAAGGTGTTGCTGAATACAAACCTATGAATGAACTGGAAGCTGAACGTTCTGTTGTTAAGTACAGGGTGATCCGTAGTGCAAACTTCGATCCCGACGATCCCAATGATCATGGAAACATGACCACCCTTACCAGCAACAATACAGATAACGATTATCTCGACATGGCCTTTGGCGGCCTGGCAATGGGATGGTACAAATATGGTGTATCTGCCAACTTCACCAATGGTGACTGGTCAGATACAGCATGGTCAAATATCGTTGGCCACCTAATGGATTACCCGGTAACCTTCTATGTTTCCACAACTGATGGTGAAAGCCCCGAAGGTGCATTCCTGCAATTTATTGGTGAAGTTTGGCCCTATGAAGCATATACTGCTACCGTACCCGCTGATGGTATTGTTACCTTCGAAAGTGTATGGCGTGGTGAATATATCATCGATTGCTTCCTGTCGGGTTATGCCCGTTACTTACTGAATAATGTTTATCATATCCAGGAACAGGAAATCTATATCGTACTTGAAGAAACGACCTATCCTCCAAGAAATCTCTGGGTAGATCCTTTGACTTCAATTGCTTACTGGGATATGCCGCTCTACCCACCAACCATGATTGCTGAAGATTTCGAAGCTGGTGTTATGCCAGAAGGATGGACAACATGGTCATCAGGAAATACAGAATGGTTTATCACCCAGGATGGTAGTTCTGCTTACTTTAACATTCCGGCACATACATGGTATGCATGTACCAATGATGATGGCGCCGGATCTGCTAATAACGGATGTTGCGATTATCTTGCCACACCGGTAATCGACATGAGGGAATATACTGATTATATCATGAGGTTCGAGAGCTTCTATAACGGCGCTTACAGTCAGTCTGCATATGTGGAATTTTCAACCAATGGTGAGGATTTCTTCCCGTTGATGCAGCTATCAGCAAATTCTGCCTGGACTGAAGTAATCGTTGACCTTGCCTCAATATGCGGTCCAACAGGATCAGCTTACACATGGCTTGCTTTCCATGCCGATGATAACGGCACATGGGCTTCCGGATGGGCCGTTGATGATGTGTTTGTTGCCTCAGCTACAGCTGATGGCGGTGGTGCCGATTCACTCAATGGATACCAGGTATTCCTTGATGGCGCCTATGTTGCAAGTACGCCAGCCACACAGTACCAGTATGTTTACCTGATCTACGGCCAGGTTTATACTGCAGGTGTTGCCGCCGAGTTCTCATCAGGGTTATCTGCCATGATCACCTATACCTTCATGTCAGAATACCTGATCCCACCCAGGAACCTTGCAGGTGAACCTTTCGACAACTCTGCATATCTCACGTGGGATCCGCCGATTTATCCAACATACAGCGCTCCTCCGGTTGCTCCTAACATGATTTCATTCGAAAACCAGACACATTCATTGTTACCGGCTACTGAAATTGCAGAACCGGCCAACGTTGAACCGTTGTTTGTAAATACCCATGGAAGCAACAGCCGCGATGAAGGACCTATTGGCTGGATGAACGACGTACTGAACAACCAATGGATGACCATTGATGTGACTACTTACGGTACAACAACAATTGGACCAACAACATTCCAGTGCTTCGCAGGTGATTATCCAAGGGATTTTGAGAATATCATGTACGCAAGTAATTATGGTGCAGGTGAAGCTTTGATCGAAATCGATGTTGCAACTGGTACAGCAACCACGATTGGTTCATTGCCCTGCCCATTGTCAGGTTCAGGTGGTATCTGGACAGGTTTTGCATGTGACAAAGCTAATGGCACCATGTATGCCATGTGTACCGACATTGCTCAGTCAATGCTCTGCACCATAGAAACCGGTACAGGTGCGGTAACACAAATCGGAACCACAACCACAGCTCCAGGTGTTATCGAGTGTGCATTCAATGCCGAAACCGGAATCATGTATGGATGGTGTATCGTTAACGATGCATGTTATACCATTGATCTTGCAACCGGTGAAGCAACCCTTCTGGGACCATTGGGTGTGAACCTGAACTATGCCCAGGGTGGTAGCTGGAACCCATGGGATGATGAAGTTTACCTGACTGCTTATGCTGCCAGTGGTGAATTCCGTATCCTTGACCAGGCTACAGGTGCAACAACATTGCTTACTGCACTTACCAGTGAAATGGCATGCTTCGGATTCCCGGGCCTTGTTGGCGGTGGTACAGGTGGGGAAATCCCAAGCAACCTGATCGGATACAATATCTACCGTTGGGGCGATTCTATTGCTAGGGTTGTCCATCATGAGGAACCCCCTCCATTGGAATATTATGACTTCGACCTCTGGCCGGCAGTTTATGAATATACTATTACTGCTATTTATGACCTGACCCCTTACGGATTTACAGGCGAAGGTGAATCTATGCACGAAGGACCTGTTTATGTAACGGTTAGCTTTGGTTATCCATTACCGTTCTTCGAACCATGGGATCTGGGTACTTTCGAAGCCAATGTATGGGAACATGGCGATTGCGGAAACTGGGTGATCAATGCCCAGGTTGGCGATCCTGCCCCTTCAGCTGAATTCAAATGGGATGAGCCTTTAACATATTATCGCTGTCCTCTTATTTCCTATCCGCTGTTAGGATCAGAAATCATTGACGGTGATATTTTCGTTGACTTTGACCTGAAACTTGATGACAGATATGAAACAGGTAACGAAAGGTTGACACTGTCACTTTGGATTGATGGACAATTTTACAATGTTGATGACTGGAACAACGAAGGAAGCTTCGACTGGACAACACACAGTGTTGAAATTACCACTATTGCCAAAGGACATGACTTCCGTCTTGCTTTCATCGCAGAAGGTGACAGTTCTATCAATATCCAGGCATGGTACGTTGACAACATCCATGTTTACAGGGTATGTGCTGCTGCACTCAATGTAGAATCTGAAAACTTTGATGATGAGTATGTTGAAATTACCTGGGTCGCTCCCGGTACGGTTGTTGGTGAATGGCTGTCGTATAATGATGGTTCATTCGAAAATGGATTTGCTTCCACCAACGGTGGTTACGGTCTCGGACAATTATTCGTCATGGATGACTTCCCCAGTGTAACCTATCCCTTTACAATCACTGAAGTACGTTACTTCAATGATGATTACCAGAGTTACGAGCAACAGGAAGAAATCTATGTACTGACAGGTGATGGCGCTGAAATCCTTGCTGGTCCGTATTTTATAGAAGACGGCCCTGCAGCTGACTGGGTGAACGTTCCTATCGATCCTGTTGTGATCTCAGAAGGTAACTTCATGGTTGCGACAATCAACACACTGGCAGGCGGACCATTCATCGGCGTTGACGACAGTTACTATAACGGTACATTATATTTCGGTACTGTAGGTGACTGGACTGAGCTTGGTGAACTGGGTGCCTACTACTATGTTGGTTCTCATGAAGCTTATGTTGAAACTGAAGTTGGTGGCACTGTTGTTATCAATTCAAACAACGCTGCTCCGAAACCCGGATCAATTACTTCAACAGAAATTGTTGAATCATACAGTGGTGGTATCCCATCAGCGACCAATTCTTCACGTGATCTTCTTGGATTCAATGTCTACAGAAGTATCAACTACGGAGATTGGGAAATGATCAATGAAGAGCTGGTACTTGAATCACCATACCTTGACTATGATATGTCGAACGGTGGTGGAATGTACTGCTACTATGTAGTTGCAGTATATGACCAGTGTGAATCTGATTCATCTAACAACACCTGTGTTGAAGTAACAGTTGGAGTTCCTGAATACGGTGAAGATGGCATCGCCATCTATCCGAACCCGGCTAGCGACGTTATTAACATTGTATCAAGCTTTGATATTTCAAAAATCTCTGTAATGAACTATGTTGGTCAGCTGGTTGATGAACTCAAAACCGTTGAAGACAATATCATCGAACTGAATGTTTCTTCTTATGAAGAAGGCGTTTACTTTATAAAGATAGAAACTACAAAGGGTATTGTAACTAAAAAGGTTACAAAGATACGTTGATTTGTGGTAATAATTAAGTGTGAAAAGGGGTGGTTGTAAGACACCCCTTTTTTTATTTCATAAATTCACGGGTTCATGATATCCAAAGGTAATATTGCCTGCAATTTATCGGAAATCGTTACATGGAAAATTAAATGACACAATATCTTCCTGCGGGGAATAAGCAGAAAATCATTATCTTTTCCGAGGGTTACATTTATTCAATAAAATTATTAATCCCAAAAACAAATTACCATGAAGAATAAAATAAATATCGCCCTGATCATTGCCATCCTAATTATTGCTGGGGCATGCAAATCGACAAAATTCGCAACAGATTGCTCAACGCTGAAACTTGATCTTTATAAAGGGAAACTTAACAATACAGTACCTACCGCTTCCCCCGGGGAAGTGAAAGCAGCATTTACCTGCTTTACCGGGGAATCTGAAGAAGGTGTGGATTTTAATCGTGGCGGTGGTGTATTTTTTAATGATGATGATTTCTTCTTCTATACCTACAGGGATTATATTGAAATCAGAAGTGGCTTTCGCCGGGTATCAATCTACCCCCCGATGATGGGAGCCTCTATGGAAGAAATAGAAGAAGCATTCGGTATTCCGGTGTTAAAACCTGATGATGAAACCTGGCTTTATGAGATGCCTTACGGAACACTCCGTTTTGAATTCAACTATGATTTTGTGAATAAGATTGGCGTTCATGCCAGGGTTCCCGGTGAGGTGGAATTATAAAGGTAAATTGGCATAGGGATGTATTCCGTTCCAATGAAACCGGAAGGGAACGCATCCCAAATAAGGATTGTAAATGGTTGGCTCAAAGCGTTTCCCCCTCTGGAGGGGGAACAAGGGGGAGGGTTTTTGAATTTCGAACACTAATCAACGCCTGTCCCGACAAAGTCGGGGATATGCGATTTTAAATCTTTTTCAATTGAACAGAACACAGATGACGCTGATCTCCGGTCACGGATGAAAACGGATTTAATCTGTGTTTATCCATGTTACCTGTATCTGTGTCATCAGCGTTCCAGTCTTAACTACCGGGGTAATGCCTCGTTTTACAACCTTCGTGCATTTAACATAGTAATATTGACAGATATGATCAGTAATAATTTTCCGTATCTTTATCCTGGTATCAAATCTCTCAAACTAATCATAGCTAAGAAATGAAGCTTAAAAAATTAAACTGGTCGTATAAAGAATTCCTTGCCTTCTTTCTGCTCTGTGCAGCGAATGCAGATCATGACATTAAAAAAGAGGAAGAGGAATTTATTCACAATAAGGTTGGTGAAGATATTTACGAAAATATAAAGAAGGTATTTAATGATTATGGAGATTATGAACGTATTCAAATTATTAAATCATATAAAGGCAAATTCTTCAACACCCATGAAGACAGCAAAAGAATGTTTCAGGATATGATCGAACTGTTTCTTATCGACGAAGAATACCACGAGATGGAAGCCATATTTTTTATGTTTTTGAAGAAGACGCTGAAATGAGGTTGTCTCAAGAGTTCTATAGTTATTTAACCGCAAGGCACGCCAAGGATTCGCTAAGAACGCTAAAAAATTGGTTTAGAGTTTAGCATACATTTGCGCTCTTTGCACTTCTCCTGCGTTCTTAGCGGTTAAAATAACTTTTAAGACAGCCTGGGAAAATCATATCATAGAGTTGGGCCGTACCAATATTCCAACATGGCTTCTTCGTTACGAAAAGCAATGTTATAGTTCTTCAGGTTTTCTTTACCAACCCAGGCATAAGCTGATGATTCTCCATTAATATCAACAATTCCATTCGTAATGGCCGTAAATACAAAGGTTATAAAATGGGTGTTCAGCTCATCTGTTGGCAGGTTGTCCAGATACATAAAATAGACTGCTTTGGTAACATCAAGTGAAGTTTCTTCTTTTACCTCCTTTTTCAAAGTGTCCAGTACAGAATCTCCAAAATCAACTTTACCACCGGGCAGGTTCCAGCAACCCGGACAATATTCCGTTCCGGCCCGCTTTAACAATAATATTTCACTGTTTTCATTGGTAATGATAGCCCTGACAGCGACTCTGGGAATATTCTCCATATTATTTGATTTTATATATTTCAAATCCTGCATCCCTTAAAGTTTCTGGCCACTTCTTAACTGCTACCCTGTCCCATTTTTTAACCCCATCATCCAGCGTATTCCACGGAATGATATATGGGCTCTGTTTACATTCAACATCTTTTGTTTCATGAAATTTCCAGCCGCTGAATAAACGTTCCACATTCCATCTTCCATGTTCTATTTCTGCCATGGTCTCAATATCCTCTTCAGAGAATTCTGGAAGTTTTATCGTATCTGTATCCTTGTTTTCCCTTATTCCAAAGCTTACCGCACGCAGGGCTTTTTCCATATACCTTATCTGCTCCCTGTTCGACTCTTTTATATCTTCGCGCAATTCATCCCAGCTGAGCAATGAGGGTTCTTTGATTTCTTTCCTTTTCATTTCCTTGAAATTCTCATGAACCTTCCTGGCAGCTTCCTCGATAAGTTCATCCGGTAATTTGCTTTTTCTGTCCATGTTCATAAATGCCTTAACAGTCATTGGATCGGCAGGGAGAATAAACAAGTTTTCATTGTTTGACCAGTGCCCGTCTTTTATGATTTCCTCCACCGCATAACCACTGTTTTCTATCAATCCCACTTTTGCACCCAGGCAAAGTGCAAGTTCATACTCAAACCTGGAGATACTCCCTCCCCCAATTCCAAGTAGTCTGACACTTGCGGGATCCACATTATTCGAGATCAAATCCACCCAGTATTGCAAGGGTTCCCGGGGTGAAAAATTCGGTCCGCCACTTTTGATAAATTCACAGTAATTATCCTCGTCGCATTCAATTCCTTCAGGTAATGTGTCCGGGATATACCCAAGCAAAGTGATGTTCTCGTTACTGGTTTTCCTGATCTCTGCCATAGCTTCACCGATGATACCTGGTATTCCTGCACTGGTGCCTCCTGAAATAACTGTTCCGTTGAAACTTTCAAATCCACTTTTCAGTAAGGAATGATAAAATGTGCGCTTCTCATTATCCAGGTTTGTTATCCCACCGGAAACAATTACAATGGACTCCTTACCAAAGGGCCTTCCGCAGGCGTATTTTTCTAAATCCTTACGTTGGTTGCTTACCAACGACTTTATCAAATAAATGGTTGAAACAGCAAAAAATGATACACCTTGTAATGTTCTGTCGGGATTAAAATGATCTATGGATTTTATCTCCATATCAAGGGCATTGATCAGTGAATCACAACTTCCTGTTCTGCACAGGTCAATAGCACGTGTATATGCTGAGAGACTCTCAAAAGTATGATCAAGCAAGAGCTCCAGTTTTGCGATTGTAAACCATGCCTTCGAAAGTTCAAGGCCCATCTTTATATGGGAAATGCATTTGTCGATAGCCTCTTTCAGAAGGGGTTCCATAAATTGTATATGATCCCTGTGTTTCACAGAGGCAATTTCATATTCCAGGTATGAAGCGAGAAAGTAGGGATTGCTCTCATCAAGTTTACATGCCTGGCAATACAGGTCCCTGACCCTGCCAGGGTTTTTCCCCCGTATTGATACAGCATCGGCAAGCAAAGCAAGTGCATCAGCCCTGATCTTATCATAATCAGGATCGAAAGTCTCTATCTCCTGGCAACTGTCAGCAGGCTTCCCCGCCTCCATCAGATATTTAACACCCTTGTTGAATGCTACACCTTCCGGTTTTGAACGATTAAACATACAGTATGCATTACCAAGTTCTGTTTGTATCCTGCTTCTCAGATGGTCATCTTCAACATCCTTATAAGCATCAAGCAAACTGATGATGGCTTCCCATTTTTGTTGCTCCCTGTAAATCCGGCTTAACTTTAATGCCAGCTTCGGTTTGTTCTTTGGTTCGGGTTCATTGTGCAGGATGGTCTCCAGGGTTTTTTCTTCCTCTTGCAGTTGATCAGGAGGAATGAATGCTTCATAATGATTTGAATAAAGATCAATGGCTGAAGCTACTTCATTGAAATTCTTATCTGCATTTTCCAGCAATGCTGCCATCTGAAAAGCATTTCGTTCAAATTGTTCCGGTACATTAATGGGTGTTTTATACAGGCGGTCATGGGTAATATCTGACCAGGCATGCTGTAATAATGTCCTTACCTGTATCTCTGCCTTCCGGCCTATTAACTCATCAGGGATCTCTACTCCCATAATGCTATTTTGATCAGGTGAAACGATGTAATGCATTGACAGATAACCAAACTCCGATTCTTTAAGGATAGTACGCTTATCAATGCTTTTTTTATCGATTATGAAAGACTGTTTAATAAAATCACAAATCTTATCTACTTCACTCAGGGTAGGTGCAATTATCCTGGCTCCGCACAGGTCGGTCATCTGTATCAAGGGATCGTTGTAATTCCTCCGGATGATCTTTTCGGCATAGCTGGAAAGGGATTTGGGCCTGACCTGTACAATTGATAATGGAGCATGTTCATTCGCAGCTTTATGAAGGATCTCCATGAGAATGCTGGCATATAATTTATAAATATCGAATAACTGTTTGTAGGATTCGATTTGTTGTTTGTGGGTTTTGGGATCAATTGACATTGTTCTCCTTTTTGTGTTTCCACTAAATTAATGAAATATCCCTGTCCAGAATAAATATTCAAATTTTTATTATCTCATAAAGCTCAGGTTCTATGTAATACTTTTGATATTGTTCATGAAATATCTAAATTTACTTGTTCTAAATTCAATTTTATCATGGGTAGAAAACGAACATCAAAGACAGGATTCAATTTCTTTACCAGGAATGCCCCGGTGTTTATTCCGCTTGTCATTCTGATTGTTGTTGTTATGGGGATCTGGGGATATCTCAGGCATCCAGAAAGAATGGATACTGATCCCCTGAGTCTTTTATATGATACCCTGCTTGCATTTAAAATGGAATCGTATGAACCGGGGGCCGTCAATTGGCAACTGTTAACAGCCCGCTATCTGGCAGCTTTTGTAGTTGGTTACAGTATCTATATTATTGTATTAAGATATCTTCGAAAAGGACTCTCTTATTTACGAATTCGTTTATTTTACAGAGATCACACCATCATTGCCGGGCTAGGACTGAAGGGCTACCTGCTCGCACATGATCTTAAGGAGGCAGGAGAAAAGGTCGTTATCATTGAAAACAATCCGGAAAGTATTTATATAGAGGATGCACGTAAAGAAAGGATGATTGTTCTGAGTGGGGATGCCATGGAAAAGCGTTGCTGGTTGAATGCCGGTTTGTTAAAAGCCAGAAGAATAATCCTCGTTATGGATAATGATGACAAGAATATCGAGGCCGTTACCCTGATCTCAGAGATAAGCGGGAAACGCAAACAGAAAGAACCTATAAAGGGCCAGATACATATTGAGCATATTGACAATTATAACCTGTTAAAAGATTACCTGGATATTCACCAGGGAACAATAAAACTTGACCTGAATATTTTCAACACCCATATACTTGCCGCCCAGAGACTATGGGATCTATATCCCCCACATGACAATGAAAAGGATCCTCTAGGTGCTAATATATCAATCTTAATACTTGGATATATGGAAACAACCAGGGCATTTCTTGTTGAAAACATGATCCTCAGCAGGTATAAAGATCCTTCAAACATCAAGGTGGTCTTATTTACACCAAATTCAGAACAGGTAAAATCTGAGATCTATTACAAATTACCTTTTATAGATGACTTTCTTGACCTGGAAGTTATTGAACAGGATGATGAACAGTTTTACAGGGAACCAGGCTTCAGGGATGAATTCATGAGAAAGCTCAAAAGAGTTTATGTTTTTGGAACCGAAGATGCAGATGTTGTGTTGAAAGCAAAGAGCATGAAACAGGTCCTTTATAAAAATTATTATAATCAAAAAGATATGAAGGCAACATATCTCAGGAAACCCGCAATGGTACTTTGTCTTCCTGAAAAGACACGAATTATTGAGTTTCTGAACGAACAATCATCCATAACAGACAACTGGGACAATCAGGCATTAAATAAAAAACTTTCAGACAATTTCGATATGCAAATGTTCAGACTTTTCAGTGATGCATGTTGTAAGAGGTATCTTATTGATCAAAACGAGATTTATACACTGGTAGCTAAAGTCACTAATTACTTTTATTATATAAAACATTCGCTAGCTGGTAATTTTATCTCAGAAGAAAATTACGGTATCATAATTAATAACAGTGAAGAATTACAAGATCGTTATATACAATATGAAGCAAACCTGACTAAGACGCTGTCTGATAAAGATAAAAGTGAACATAAGAAGGAATTTGAAGATGAACTTCTAGAAAAACTTAAAACAGATTTTCAGGAAGATTTTCTTGATATAGAATTAAACCTGGATATCCTTAAGGCAAAGAGATCTCAATCAAAATTTTATAGGAGCATACCGGATACCGAAGCCTATAAGTTAATTATCCTAGAATTAATCGAACAAAACATTGTTGCAAAAATTAAAAAACGTTTTAAGGACATTGATCTTTCAAAAATCAGTATAGAAACGATCAATGCTCGCTGGCAGAAAATATCCGATCGTGAAGAAGATTCAAATATATACACTGCACGTCATGCAGCATTAAAACTGCTATATAATAATGAAGGTGAAGTTGAATGGCAGGACCTCGCCCCCATGGAACACAAACGTTGGATGGCCGAAAAACTTGTATTTCAATTTCGACATGGTCCCTTTCCTGAAGAACGAACTTATATGAGTATAGCCAAAAAAGATCTTAAAATACATAACCTGATTGTACCATTTAATTCGCCAATAATAAAAGGTCAGAAAGAGGAAGATAAAGATATCGATTTGTTCAGGTTATTAAAACTGGTTAAACAAATTAATACCATCTTAGAAAACAACTCTTCAATCCAGCATACCAAGAAGCATAATCAATCATCGAAGTAATTTTATAATTTTATAAAAAGTTGAGGGCTTTTTCCCAATCTGGATTTTTTTTTGAGTATTTCTGAATCATGCATTATAAGTGTAAACAGCAATTATTTGGTTTTGCTCAGTATGTTGAGTGTTTTTGCTCAACATATTAAGTAAAATAAAATGTTTGAAAGAAGTCTAATAAAAATCCTTGAAAAGCGGGGGTGGAAATCTTCAAAGAGGTATGGAGGTATTCAGGAAGAGATACAATCCATCGAAAATATACCTGATAGGAAGTTCAGGAATCAAATGGGAGTCTTTCCTGGCAATGAATCCGGTTGATCTGTTTTAATAATGGTCTTCACCAGGAAGCAACATCTAACATTTCATGGCCTGTCGTTTTTCTATCAGGTATTTCATACCTACATATATTTCCTCATTCTTTTTGGCCCTCAGTACCAGCGGAATAATCTTCTTAATAACCAGTTCATCAATCAGTCTTGGAACATCACGGGCATTGACCAATTGTTTTGCCGGTTGATTTCTGATGATATAATCCGATAGTTGTTTATCGGTACAATCAAGCCGGATATTATTCCTTTCCAGGTTGTTTCTCATTTCAGTAAGTTTTGCCTTGATGATCCTTTTGTATGATTTACTGTCAATTTCATTGAAAATGAGAATATCATCGAACCGGTTCAGCAGTTCCGGTGCAAAGTAAGCTTTCATCTGGTCAACAGGATTGATACCGGGATTATTGTTAAATCCAAGTTGTCTTGCCGATTTCACCATGACATTGGTAGTGCAAACAACGATAAAGTTCTGAAAACTCAGGTATCTTCCTGCACTGTTGCATACTTTGCCCTCATCGAGTATCTGTAAAAGTATTTTAGGCACCTCACTGCTGGCTTTTTCTATTTCATCAAACAGTATCAATCCTGCATTATGCGTTGTAAGAAAAGCTGTCAGAATGCCACCCTGGCTGTTATCAACATAACCGGGCGGGCTTCCCAGTAATTTATTGATCGAATGTTCTGTCCGGTATTCACTCATATCAACCTGCAGGAATTGATGGCTATTATATAATCCATCCGCCAGTTCCTTGGCAAGCTGTGTTTTACCAACACCCGTATTCCCACAGAAGAGAAAACCGGCCATACAGCCAGTATGATTACTGATGCCAAGGATTTTTGAACAGGTGATGCCAACAACCCTGTCGATCGTTTCATCCTGGCCAAAGATGCGTGATCTGATTAATGGGGCAACCTTTGAGAGTTTGTTCTTCTGTGACATACTGAACAAAAACCTCGTTCCGGTCTCGGTTTCCAATGCACGCAATAAATGTTCTTTTGTGATACACTTTGATTGACTGGTTTTCGACAAAGCAACAGCCTGATCGAAGAGGGTCACTGACTTACCGGGCTGCTTGCTGTTCAGGATGTGTTTATCTGCCAGTTCGATGGTCTCTTCCAGCAGCTTTATATCCTTGAGCTTGAGTTGGTTCTCCTTCAGCATGATGCCGGATTTGTATTTCAGGATATCCAGGGTGGATTGAAAATCCGGTTCCGGTACCATGAGTTTTACAAATCTCCTTGAGAAAGCCCGGTCGCCTGCAATATGGTTATTATATTCCTCGATTGTTGTGTCGCCGATAATATTCAGTTTTTTGCCGTCGTTACCATCAAGATAAGGTTTAAGCAGGTTGGAAACATTCATGGCAAGTTGACCTTCGCAAGCCCCGGCACCCATCACCGTATGCATTTCGGGAATATACATCACAGGTTCCTGACAAGGCTTTAACATTTTAAAGAAACCTTTGATCAGGTCGTTGACATTGTTCTCAAACTCACCACGGTATTTGGTGCTGGCTACGATGTCTTTTGGATGGAATTTAAAAACTGCTATATTTTCTAATCCACGGGCCTCACCGCTAACAATGCGGTTGACCATGTTATAAACCAGGCAGGTTTTTCCCACCCCGCTTGGTCCCAGTATCATCACCGATTTATTCGAGGATCGAAGTTTCTGTTCCAGTTCATAAACAAAAGGATTAAAGCCTATGTGGTCGAATTCTCCAAAGACAGCCCTGTGGTTCAGGTTTTCCAGGATGCTCATTTCTTCACTGTGCCATATCGTACTAGCCTTTTTCTCTTGCATAGCAAGTATCTTAAATCCTTTAATGTTTACCCCGGCCAGTTCAAGGCACATGGTAACCCGGTGACCTGGATTTTTGGCCAGTTCGATGAAGAGGCACGATGCGGGGTAGTTTTTCTTCGAAGTATTCTCAATGGCCCTTAACAAAAGTTTCCGGTCAGTCTCATCGGGTTTGTTAAGAAATGGTTTTAGTTTATCAAATTGCCAGGCGCTAATTCTCATTCTTTTCGTGGCCAGCCGCATGAAGGGATCAGGATATTTAACCCAGGTCAGCAACATATTTATAAGGTTGGGCGTGTCTTCGGGGTATTCTGTGGCTGTTTTGCTCATCAGGGTTTTGAGGGTGTAGTTTTCTTTCATGGTTTGGGGATTTTGTGTTGGAAGTATTTTTCAATTACTTTGCCAATAATTATAAGGCGCTGGTATAAAGATAAATGATGCGAGTTGTTTTTGTGTGGATAGGGGTTGATGCGTGAATCTTGCGTGAAACATGGAGAAATTATCAATAATCCCCCCCTCCCGCAATAAACGGATTAAACTTCAATTTCTCTTTGCATTTCGGGCATTCTGAAAGTAGTCCGGGGTGTTCCCAGGCTTCATCGGGTTCTATAAATAAACATCATAAATGCAGATATGGAATCTTGCCTAAATAGAAATAACACAGAACTCATTTCTTTGATGCCAGTTTTGAGGCATAATATATGGGTACAAATTCAAGTTTTTGATTTTCGATTTTCCCGAATTCAGCATGAGAAAGTACATATGCTTTATTAATTTCCTGAAATTGATTCAGGAGAAGGTGTAGGCTTTTCAAACTTCCTGAACTACCGCTTTTGACTTCAACCGGATAAACCTCATTATTTTTCTCAAATAAATAATCAACTTCAGCGGTACTGCTTTTTGATTGCCGCGCCCAGTAATACAGGCTTCTTTGCCCCGTTGCGAGAAACTCCTGTCCTACAAATTGTTCAGCCATAGCTCCACTGAAAATAACATTCATATTATGTCTGATTTCCACGAAACTGCGATTTAAACCATTAATATGGGCTAAGAGACCTATGTCGAGAAAAACAGCTTTAAACTTTTTTTCATTGGCCCCTGCTTCCAGAGGCAATCCGGAGGGGCATGTCGCTTTGACCTTTCTGAGCAGGCGGGCATTTACAAGTGCCATAAATGCACTTTTAATTGTAGGATTGGTAAATCCATCTGTCAGGCGGGAATATTTAATTTGTTTGCCGGCAGCCTTCCCTGAAGCAATTAATACCATATTGAGGCAATCTTTGTTCACAGCAGGAGAATATTTTGAGAAGTCCTGTATATAAGTATAAATCAGATCGGCATGAATGTCAAAAACCTCCGACATCCTGCCTGTTTCCGCATAATGTTTGACAGCTTCGGGCATTCCCCCAACAAAGAAGTAGGAAAAAACATCATCCAGTATTGCCTGATGAATAACAGGCGATAATTTAGCCAGATTAGAGTTAATCAGATCATTTGCTTTTTCTTTACCACAGGCCCTTAAAAATTCAGAAAAGCTCATGGGGTGCATTTCAAGTGTCTGGACCCGGCCTACAGGAAACGGGATATTCTTTAGGGCGAATTCCAGCAGCGATCCTGCCGCGATGATATGTACCCCGGGCATTTGCTCAAGGAAATACCTTAACGACATGATCGCTTTCGGGCAACTCTGTATCTCATCAAAAAACAGCAGGTCATTTTCAAAGTTGATTTTTGCAATCAATAATACCTCAAGTTCATCAAGAATCCTTTTTACATCCAGATCCGGATCGAACACATTTTTCCATTGTGGTTTCCTTTCAAAATTGATATGGTGGACTTTAGAATAATACTGTTTACCGAACTCCAGCACGCTAAATGTTTTTCCTACCTGTCTGGCTCCTCTGATGATCAAAGGTTTACGTATTGCTGATGTTTTCCAGGCCAGTAATTTTTTATCAATATCCCTTTCCATCTTGTATTGTTTGTGGTAAAGATAAAATAAATATTTTAATAATACAAGGTATAAATTAAAGAATAGTTTTAAAAATACAAGGTAATCATTAGAGTTACTTGGAAATTAATATTGTCTCAATACTCCTCCCCTCCCGCAATAAAGGGATTAAACTTCAGTTTCTCTCCACATTTAGGGCATTCAGAGAGCAAGCCAGGGTGTTCCCAGGCTTTATCGGGGAGTTCGAGGCAGGGGGATTGATTGGAGGTTAGGCCAGCATTTCTTATGATTCTTTTAATTGATTTCACTGAGGACCTTGCTGGCTTAAAACGTTTACCACAAAATGGACAATCTGCAGTTAAAGATTGATATTTATGATTGCCTAATTTCCATATAGCTTTGATTGTGGTAATCCCATATTCGTTTTGCGCTATAGTTAAATTATTTTTAAGAAAAACAATTTCACCTGAGCCCATACCTAGAACAGTTGTTGTAGGTGAATATGCAATATCAGAAATACTATTTTGTCCGATAAATCGATTTAATATCTTCTCGTTTTGCCAATCCCATAAAATACAAGTTTTATCATTTGATCCAGTAAGTGCATATTTACCATTGTTGATAAAATAAACAGAATTGATTAAATCAGTATGCCCGGATAACACTTTGCTAATTTGACCAGTATTAGTATCCCACACAATACTGGTTTTATCCAAAGAACCAGACAATAAATATTTACCATCCGGACTTATTGAAATCGAAGTTACGCCATCAGTATGACCAGTGAAGGTTTTCATAATCGTGCCGGTATGCAAATTCCAAAGTACGCATGTTTTATCCAGACAGCAAGAAATAATGCATTTCCCGTCTGGAAGAAAGCATACCGCAAAAACTTCTGCATTGTATGCGTTTTGCAAAGTTTTTATACCACGGTATTTATCGAGGTCCCAGTATACGATTGAGTTATCAGATGAACCAGAAATTGCATATTTCCCGTCAGGTGATACCGTAACACAACCAATTGGATTTGCATGTATTCCTTGAAGGGTTTTTATTTTGAACGTTTTTTTAATATTCCAAATCTTCAATTTGCTTCCCATGCAAACCGATAAAGAATATTTCCCACAAGGTGTTATGGCAATGTCATTAATATCATAACCTGAATGGGTTTTGTTTAAGTCTAGTAACTTTTTATGATTTCCTGTTTGACAATCCCAAAAAATTATTGTGTCGTTATAGGAAGATGATAGGGCATAAGCGCCATCATAATTAATAGATACGGCTTTCACGCCAAAAATATATTCATCGGGAGGAATTACAATGCCTGAAGATTCAAGATCCCACACTTTAATGGTTTTATCGCTGGAAGCAGAGACAGCTTTAGTTCCAATAGCATTGATTGTTATGGCATTAATCACGTTTGTATGTCCATACAGTATCTTATTTTGATTTTCATCATCAGTATTCCATAAAACACACCTCTTATAGCGGGAAGCAGCAATCGCCAATTTTCCATCGGGAGTCAATGATACTGAAACGATCTCTTCGAAATTGTCGAAGTGAAAAATTTTGTATTTAAGCTCCTGCTCAAAATCCCAGAAAATACATGTATTATCCTCTGATGCAGAAATAGCATATTTTCCATTTGGTGTTATATAAACGGAAGTAATAGGCCTTTTATGTTCCTCAAGTGTTTTTAGCGGTGATGCTGATTGAATATCCCAAAGTATACATCTTGTATCTTTAGATCCTGTAATTGAAGTTTTACCGTTGGCAGTTATCGACACCGAAGTAATAGGTTCATTGTGCCACTTAAGCGTTTTGACAAGTGAATTTGAAAATGTATCCCATAATATTGCATCTGTATTAATATCTGATACAGCAATAATATAATTCCCATCCGCGGTAATAGAAAGTGAAGAACATGTTGAAGTACAGAATTCTATTTTTTTTGCAACATACTTTTTGAGATCATAAAAAACACATGTTCCACCTAAAGAACATGATATGGCATAGGCGCCATTTGCTGAAACAGAAACACCATCTACACCTGTTTTGTGCTCATTAAAGGATTTTATGACTTCCCCATTCCTAATATTCCATAATATGCAACTTTTATCGTATCCCGCAGATGCTAACTTACTATCAGGAGTTATTGAAACAGAATGGGCATAAGAATTATTTACTATTAGTGTTTTACTTACTTGCGGTAGAGGCTGCCATTTTTGTTTGGAAGGGCCTGTACGTAATAGTAAATTTACTTTTTCAATAGCTGTAATGTTTTTAATAAGATCATTTGCCGTATTACCTACGAGTCCTGAAGAAGAATAATTCCAGGCCTGCTGTGTTGCAAAGTGAGGAAATTCATACGCGTAATTTTGCAAATTATCAGCTTCCTGCCCCAGCCTTCATCCGGTACCGATAAACGTGGTGAGTGCCCGAGATTGGTGCCGGCATTCGAATTAATTTTCGAAATTAATCATATTACGGTTACATTTAGTAAAAATTTCTTTCCACAATCCAGACTCACAGTATCTCGTTCACAGTTAATTGTCAGGATTTTTGTGCTGGAGTATAAACGATATCACGAATCAATGCCTTAAATAATAAGTCCTGTTGTCAATTCTGTTTGGAACAATGTTAATTAATCTGGAGCAAATTGGACATGTAGTTACCTTATTCAAATCGTTGCCTGATATCCCTCTTTTTGTTTTTAAAAAAGGATTCCTAAAAACTCTAAGTATTTTCTGATCATGTTTATCTGGGAAAATGCTTAATTTCTCTCCGCACCATTTACATTTAACTGTGGGATATTTATCCCATTGGTTCTTTCTCTTATTATTCCAGCGGTATATTGGATTTAAAATTAAAGGATTATCTATCTGTCGATTCAATATTCTAAGAAATAACACTTCCCCATTCATCAGTCCACAGGTAATAACTTTTCCATCATCACTAATCGCTAAGCATTTAACAATATTTTTCACATTGAGTACATCAATGCTTCTCCCATTTTCAATATCCCAAAGCCGAATCGTATTGTCATAACTTCCTGTAATTAGGAACCCATCATCAGGTGTGATTATGACTGAAGTTACTGGTTTTTCATGTCCATAGAAATTCCTAAGGACTTTACCACTTTCCAATTCCCATAGCATTACCTTGTTATCTTCACCCACTGAGGCAAGGATTCGGTTATTGCTCGAGAAAGAAAAATTATTGACCCTATCGGTATGGCCTTCAAGGCTGATAAGTTTTCTTTCAGGGATATTTCCCAGCCAAATTGATGACGTACTATTCCGTATTGCCACATACTTGAAGTTTGATGAGATTGCCATTCCCCAAACATCACTTAATGCAGGTTGGAACCAAGACTCATGAAAAAACTTGATTCTGATACCAGTCTCTTTCTTTAAATTTTTGTTGAAAAATCTGACATCCGAATTAGGTCTTAGAAATGAAACCAATAACCTGTTATCGGGTGTGAATGATATATCCTGTACTATCCCTGCAGCGACAGTTCTTATGCATTTTCCTGTATTAATATTCCATAGTTTCAATGTACCATCAGTACTTGTGGATATTAAATACTGACCATCCTTAGACATGACAATAAATTCGACGGTCCAGGTATGTCCTGTTAGTTCTTTTGTCGACAGCTTTTTATCAATATCCCATATTCGAACTGAATTATCAGCTCCGCCAGAAAATGCATACTTTTTAGAAACAGCAATACTGTAAACTACATTCCAATGGCTTGCTGTCTCGAAGTTTTGGGTGTTCCTGGTCAAATCCCATACATTAATTACGTCGTGACTATGACCTGTCAATAACCGTTTAAAATCATTTGAAATGCATATGTCATAAATGAAATTCGTGCGGTTGTCTTCTGAAAATGACAAGGAAACAAAATCCTCCTTCAGATCTATTAACCTTATTCTGGGGCCCTTTCCTTCATGTTGTCCCGAAACGACAACAGCTTTTCTTCCGTCTTTGCTCAATATGGCCTTTACAATATTTTCCTCAGGTAATTTGATTTCCCGTATACATTTCCCTGTCAACAGGTCCCAGTAACGTAATGTGCCTCTATGGTCTGCAGATAGGCCAAACAAACAAGTCGAAGTCAACGAAAATGATAAAACCCTGTGCTTGTGGCCAATCAGGGTGGCAACAATCTTACCAGTTTGCAAATCCCGGACCTCAATGGGCCCGTCTGAATGACTTGTGAACAGTATCCTCGCATCCGGGGATATCGCTAAAATTAATTGGTAAGTCTCCTTTCGAAGGCACCTTTTGTTTAAAATATCCCACAATTGGAAGTTCAGTCCAGCTCCTGTGATGCACAACCTGCCATTGTTGGAAAGAAATGTTGGTTCTGATGCTTTTATATTCAACAGCAGTTGTTTTCTCTCAACATCCCAGATCCTGGTGTCCCAATGATGCAAGCAGGAAGCTACTATTCTGCCGTCGGGGGTTATTGCAACTGATTTTCTAGATGCATATACTTCGCGTTCATCTTCATTTGGCATTGTGCCGATATCATACCCTTTGTCAATATCCCATAAAATTATTTTGTTATCATGAGCTACTGATACGGAAAGCAGACCATCGGAAGTGACATCGACGTTCAATACACCATTCTTATGTTTCACGAGACTTTTTATTTTCCCGGGATTTGAAATTTCAGAGTTAGGAAAATCTATTTTCAGGATTGGATTCTTAAATTTCCCGCTGTTTATATCATTCATGGCAACTTCAAATACTCTTTTGTATTCGGGGGAATTAATTGCGTATGAAAAGATTCTTTTCAGGTGCTTTTGAAATTCATGGGTCCAGCGTTCAATGAACGAAAGAAAATCCTTGATTAAAGGTAGACTTAAAGTTCCTCCCGGACCTGCAAACTCATTTCTGTTTTTTTTGGTCGTTTTGTCATCAGCATTTGTATCAGAAGGAATGAAACAAGTATCGGGAAGGATCTCACCGGATGGAAACAAAGGTGATTGAGGTTGATCTGACCAGACAAAATTAGTCCTCAGAGATTCGAGAACGTATTTGGCTCCAAAATCCGGTTCAAAAACATCGGATGGAATTATCTCACCAGGATCATATGCTGGTTCTGATTGGCACTTTTGGGACGAATCCCGATTTCTAAGGGAAGCAAGCGTTTCTGATGCGACAGATTCAATATGGTTTGGTATACCACGCAAAATATTTTTTACGGATATCTCTTCTCTGGTAAGTTGTATATCTTCAGATGGGGTTTGAAGGTTTAATATTCTTTTGTAATCCTCTATTAAAGGGGAAGAGAGACCTGCCTTAAATTTAGCTACAACGAAAAAAAGATTTGCCAATGTGTTTTCAAGATCCGTCCACATTTCCGATTTCGTTTGCTGCCATGGTTGCTCCACCAGCTTTCTTACATTGGGCTTCTTAAATTCTTCTCCATCCAAATAGAGGGGTTTGGATTGGAAATAGGTGGCGAGGTTTATGTGATAATCTTTTCCCATTTCAAAACTCCTCTCCCCCTGCAATAAACGGATTAAACTTCAATTTTTCTTTACATTTAGGGCATTCAGAGAGCAAGCCAGGGTGTTCCCAGGCTTTATCGGGGAGTTCGAGGCAGGGGGATTGGTTTGGCATTATACCAGCTTCTTTTGTGATTTTCTTAATTGTATCCAAAACCTTTTTAGGTGGGGGAAATCGATAGCCACATATTGGGCAATCTGCAAAATGATCCTGAAAATTATTCATATCGAAATCCCAAATATAACGTGTTGTTGTTAATGCTATTCCAGGATTTAAAAGATTCTTGTTCATATGAAATATTTTTATTTCTCCTGTATTGAAACCAACAATAAAACCAGATGAAAATAAATTTACTGTTTGAATGGCTGATGAAAAAGGATATGCTGCTATTTTGTTTCCACTTTGAATATCCCACAAAATACAATTATGGTCTTTTGATATCGAAAAAACCCCATTACCATCTGGAGTAACGGATATAAGATAAACATAATTTTTATGGCCATAAAATCTGCATACCTTCTTTTTTGTTTTTAGATCCCAAACAATACAAGTATTATCTTTTGTGCTAGTAATTACATTTCTACCATCTGGTGTGAAAACAGCATCGTAAATTGAGGAAGAAGGCAATGTGAAGGACCGAAGTGTTTTTCCAGAAAAGATATGTAACAAGTCAAAAAAATGTGAACTATGAGAAATTGTTAACAAACCATCAGCGGTAATTGGAAATGGTCTCCAGCTATCGAATGATAAATAAAATTTTTTCAAGGCAGTACCCGTTTTTAAATCCCACAGAATAAGATGTTTTTTAGAGTCAAGCGAAATCGCATATTGACCATTGTAAATTGTTGTAATGTTCAAAATTGGGCTATTGTGCCCACTTAAGGTTTTAAGGATTTGCCCTGATTTAAGATTCCAAAAGATACAAGTTTCGTCTGCCGATCCAGTAACCAATCGGTTACCATCGGGTGTGATTGAAGCAGCATAAATGCTTCTATGATGACCGAATAATTGCCGCAACATCACTCCTTTTTTGATATCCCATATTATGCATGTTCTATCCTCAGAACTTGTGATTGCATATTTTGCATCCGGCGTAATAGAAACATTGTAAATTTTACGAAAATGTTTTTTTAGGATGTGGAGCAACTTGCCTGTTGTCAAATCCCAAATCATGCAATTATTATCAGATGAAACGGAAGCTGCCAATTTACTATTAAGTGAAATTGAAACAGCTTTAACAGAGTTTTTGTGTCCAGGATGGGATTCTTCGATGATTACTTTGTTTTGTAAATCCCATAAAATGCAAGTGTTATCCCAAGAACCTGAAATTGCATTTTTGCCATCAGGAAGGATAGAAATAGATGTAACAGTGTCACTATGTCCTTTTAGTGCTTGTATTGATTTTCCAGTTTCCAAATCCCATAAAATGCATTTTCGATCATATGAACCTGAAATAGCAAGTTTGCCATTGGGAGTATTTGAAACAGCAATTACTGGGTCAGTATGTCCTTTAAGGGTACTAATAGCTTTACCTGATATTAAATCCCACAAGATGCAAGTTTTATCCTTTGAAGCAGAAATGGCTTTTATTCCATCAGGAGTTATTGAAACAGCACCAACACTATCCTTATGACCTTTAAGAGTTTTAAGTTTTTTACCTGATTTAATATCCCATAGAATACAGTCGTAATCATTGGAACCAGTTATTGCAAGTTTACTATCTGGTGTAATTGAAACAGCTTGTATTGATTGTTTGTGCCCTTTAAATGTTTGGAGTGTTTCTCCTGAATTAAGATCCCATAATAAACAAATGTTGTCAAAAGAGCTTGAAATGGCAAACCTGCAATCTGCGGAAATACCTGTTGATTTTATATAACCTGTATTCCCTTTGAGTTCTTGAAGTTTTGTTCCTGTAATCAGATCCCAAACGATACAACTTTCATCCTGCGAGCCTGAAATAGCATGTTTGCCATTTGGTGTAATTGAAACCGTTATAACGGGTTGAGAATGCCCCTCTAAGATTCTTATTTTTTTACCTGTTGTTAAATCCCAAAGAATACATTTTTTATCATACGAACCGGAAATTGCAAGTTTACCATTAGGAGTAATAGAAACGCAAATAATTTGATCCGAATGGCCTTTTAGGCTCATTATTGCTTGTTTAATAGGTTTTCTTTTTGGTTGACTATGTTTGCTGATAAGAAGTAATGATTTATAAACTTCCTGTTGTTTATTTTGTGCATACTTTCCTACTAATCCATGATACTCATAATTCCAAGCCTGTTGGATCGTAAAATGATGAAATTCATTCGCATAGTTATGCAGATTATTAGCCTCCTGCCCTAAAAAATTCCTAAAATCCTTTAATCGATCAGCCCGGTTAGGATTGGTTTTAATCCTTTCAATTTCAGAATTGATCTGTTCCTCTGTCCAAGGAGTGATGCTTTCAGGTATTTCAAGTTCATCAATGGTTATTTCTCCTTTAGCACAAGCAATAAGATCCTGAGTATATTTATCCAATCGTGCCTGACGGGTCTTTTCTTTGACAATTTCTTCTGCATTGTCCGGGATAACTTCCAGCGCATTGTTAATTTCATTTACCAGATCATAGGTGAGTTTGGCAGCGGCTTTGGCCTGGATAAAATCGAGGTTGCAGAGGATGTTGGTTACATTGTCCCATAGTTTTTCTCTTTGGTCTTTTATTTCAGGATCTTTCTTAAAAAAATTTTCAAAGGTTTTAGCTGCTTCCAACTCCTGCCAGGGTTGCTCTACCAGCTTTCTTACATTTGGTTTTTTAAAATTTTCACCATCCAAATAGAGGGGATTCTCCTTTCTGAAGTAATCCGCAAGGATCGAATGGTATACTTTAGCGGTTCTTTCTTTGAAGCTGGTCTCCATTCTTTCAAGGATTTGATTCTACTTCTTCAACCAATTGATACCGCTCCATCAACACCTCAAAAAACTGCTGATGAAAAAAAGTAATAATCGGCACTCCATCTGCATCTTTTTCAGTAAGGAAAGGTTCCAGGTCAAGGAACAATCGGGACCATACTGCAATGGGGATCTTCATAGCAGTCTTTAGTACCCCTTTTTGCTTTTTAAAATGTTCTTCCAGATCCCTGAGCTCATGAACATGATCACTATGACATATTCCTCCCTCCTTTGCCAGAAATACCTTATCCCAGAATTCTTTATCAAATACCAGTATTTCCAGTATTTCATTTTCTGTTAATCCGGCATATTTACCACAGAGCATATAGCAAATTGCTGTCTTAACAAAGTCTTCATGATGTTCTCTTTCGAGGAAATCAAAATAATTTTCAATCAATCCACTCACATCATCCTGCAACTCAAAATCCTTTATATATGAATGCCAGTGTTTCGCAACCTCAAAAGCAATCTTCAAATAAATAGCTAATCCGGTCCTGTCTTTGCCTGTTTTTAAAAAGCTTTGGATCACTTCTTTATACTGCTCTTGTGTTAATGACCTTTCAATAGATTCCATCCAGCCTTTCAATATATCCCTTGCCTCATCTTCAGGTAAAAAGGAAAGTTCTTTCTGATATGTATCATTAAGAATATCTGTTAGTTCGGGTAAGGAGGAGACAACTATTCTAACATGTTCAGATAATTCCCGGGGAAGCCAGTACAGGGATTTTGCATTGTCGTGTTCTTGCAACTGGTTCAGAGCATCAAGGAACAGGATAATTGGTTTTTCTGCTGTTGCAAGATTAAGGCACTTACGAAGCACTTCACTTAGCCCATATATTTCATACAGGGATTCTTTCTGGTCTTCTCCTGCAATGGATTCAAGTGTTTCATTAAATCCTTTTGCAATTTGCCCGCAAATGCTTCTCAACAAGGAGATGATATTTGTCGATGAAGAGGTGACTCCGATAAACCGATAGACCAATACCGGCTTATTATTTACTTTTTCTTCATTATCAGCTATAATACTGATGGCCTTTGCCATCACACTTGATTTCCCCGAACCGGAATCACCAATCATGGACATAATCCGTTTTTCCGAGGGAGAATGAATATAGTTATGGATTGTTTCAAGGATTTCGTTTCTTCCTTTAAAATGTTCAACAAGCCTGTTTTTGAATCTATGATGTAATTTTACCTCATGGTCTATTTTATCAATCTCCTCTAAATCCTTTAGCTGGCCTTCAATAACCCTTCTTAAAGATTTATAAACATCCCGTGCACAGACTTCAGGATCTTTGATTCTGGTCTTATTTCCATCCCAGACAGCATCATATTGCTTAAAATTGTCACTCTGTTCTTTTAATTGAGTGTATTTGTCCTGCCATTTTATTTCTTCATCTGGTTCTTCAGGTTCAGTATCTTTTATTACTACTTTTTCCGGATCAAGCATATCCTTTAACTTCCGCTTTAGATCATCAAGTTGCTTTTTGCAATATGGATCCTGCTTACCATCTTTAAGATCAATATATCCTTCTGCAGAACTATCAACAGGCATATTTCCTGCTTTTCGGATATATACAAAGACATGCTCTTCGGGATTTTTAATTTCCCTGGGCAGGTTAAGTGCTCCTTTTAGAATTTCCTGGTGGGTGGCAGAGGTAAAATATTTCTTTTTTTGTTCCTCGTTGAAATTTAGTTGCTCAACAACATCTCTCAGTATTGTTCGGATTTCATCTTCAACCGGCTTCCATTTATTGTATTCATCGTATTCCTTCTCCCTGGGTTGTAACACATATGCAGGAGGCTTTGCATTGGTATCTAATCTATACCAACCCTCAATGTTCTTCTCTTCATCCCATATCAATCTCACTTCCTTATTATCAGCCTCAATTATCTGATCCCCAATCAATTTCATCTCGTTCTCAGGGATTACTTCCGGAATAGGCTGCCATCCGTACCTGTCCCCTAGCAAGATCAGGAAATTAGGTTTGGGTGATAGTGTCTGACAACGCTCAATCTCATTCAGACAAGTTTGTAATGTTTTCTGGTCGAGTGAGAGCTCCTCATTCACTCCCCATCGCAGGTCCACTCCCTGGAACCTGGCACCATTTTTCTCACAAAACCTTTCAAGTTTGGGAAATACTTCTTTTTGCAATATCATGCGTTCTTCCTTCATGTCAGAGAAGGTGGAACTAACAAAGACACGAAATACTCTTGTTTGTTGTGGCATTGAAATATTTTATGTTAAATAATAATCCCCTTCACCCCCTGGCACTTATCCTGAACTCCACTATCCTCGCCTTTTCCCCAAATATCAGTTCATTGCTCATTTTATCACCCATAAATACAAATACCGGGTCCAGCCAGTATTGCAGCATCACATGTAATGTATCAAGTCCTTCACGGGATTTTAGCATCTGCAGGTTATCGATCAGGAAGACCGGTTTGTGTTTCCCTGAAAAGAAGTTGTTGATGTAACCGCTAAGGGCAGCTGCATCGGTATGCAGCATAAAAGGTCGGTTGGACTGTAAATAGGCCACATCTTCAAATCCCTGTTGCAGCAGGAAATTGCCCAGGTCCTTTATAAAACCATTCATCCCTTCATCTTTCAGTTCATAGTAATATACATCACTTTTCATTTTCTTCAATACTTTGCCTAGCAGGTAGGCTACTGTTGTTTTTCCGGCCCCGGCATTACCACTTATGAATACATGGGTGTCTTTTTCAAGAAAACCAATAATTTCATAAATTTCCTTTTCACGTTCTTCTGCTTTAATAGTGGTGTCGGGTAAATCGAAAGTGCCTTCTTCTTTTTCAATTTTGACAGGTTTTTCTTCCAGCTTTTTCACCGGGATTTTGCCTGCCACCCTGTAAACATCCCCTTTACTCCCAGAGCTGCTGATTACCCCTGCTTCAACAAGGGCTTTTAAACGGTTCTGCAGGGTGCGGGATTTAAAGTCAAATTCATCTTCGAGATCACCCCGGAGGAATGAGCTTTCTTTAAATCCGGTCAGGAGTGTAGCCCAGTGTTTTTTCTCTTCCATTCTCCACCTGCTGAAGTTCTCGTCCAGGGCATGCATAATATCAGGATCAAAGCCTGCTTCTTCTGTCTTAAGCTTCCATCTTTCCTGCTCTGCATCAGCATAATGGATAAAGTATTTCTTGATCGCCTTAATATAATCTTCTTCCGGCTGCAGGTCGACTCTTACCAGGGCAGAACTGATCACACTGTTAAGTGACCTGAAATTCCCTGGCCATTTTCTCTCTTCCACCAGGGGCACTAGCTCAGCTGTTATTTTACGGCAAATACTCTGAAGAAGTTTATTCTTCCTCCTGTCATTTTGGATATCATCGGTTTCGGGTATAAGTTTCTGTATCCTGTCGATGATATGCAAGCGGTCGTGGAACATATTATTGATAAAAAAGTAAAGTGCCTCAGGGATATCTTCTTTTCTCTCTTCCAGCCCTGGCACCTTGATCACCTGTCCCATCCGGTACAGCAGTTGTTTTTTTAGTTCTTGGGGAGGCCTGTCAGTAGCACCGACAATTGCTACATTATTCGTTTTATAGATCTTATCCGATCCCAGTTTCTGTGCCTCTCCGGGATCAATGGCCCTCAGCAGCATGGTTTGCATGTCCATGGATAGTTCCCCGATCTCATCCAGGAATAGCACCCCGTTCTTTGCCGTGATGAATATGCCGTCCCTTTCCTGGATGGCATTTGTAAAAGCTCCCCTGGTGTGGCCAAACAACTCGCTTCTTGCCGATTCACTTGTCAGGCTCTGGCAATTCAATGAGAACATCTGTCCTGGGTTTTGATGGCAGTCTCTGAAGACTTTATAGTAATGATGTGCCAGAAACTCTTTCCCGGAACCTGAAGGGCCAAACAGTATGCAGTTAAATCCATGCTTTGCAAAGGCTTCAATTTCCCTATATACTTTCTTCATTGCGGGACTTTTGATCCTGAAACCTTCATAGGTGTTTTCCTGCAGACTATTCATATATCTCCGGTATTAATATTTGAACTACTAAAATTAACAAGATTATCTGGATGGACAAATACTTATATTACCCTAAATGTAATTCAGAACATAAATAAATGTTCATGTCGTGAACAACATTGATACCTTCACGCAAATACCACGCATCAACCATACATCCTGTTTTTGTTGCATTTGCTAACAATCTGGTGTTGCGCATTCTATACTTAATGGCACTAAGCTTGCATCATTCTATTCACCATGAACGACATCGAGACCCTCAAAAACCTCGTCCTTGCCCCTTACATCCTCAAGGCAACTGCATTGATCGGTGTTAAGCGGAAAGTAGGAGGCAACCAGTTCAGGCATTGCTTCTCTACACTGGGAATATTACTTGATTATAAACAATACCATAACAGCGTTCTGCTGAAGGCTTCACTGCTACATGACCTGCTGGAAGACCTGCCCGAAACCCAGATTAATGAGATCAGGTGGATAGATCATGAAAGCCAGCTGGTGGTTGAACTGGTACTGGAAGTAACTATACAAAAAGGGGAAACGAAAACCCGATACCTGAAAAGACTATATGACACAGGATCGAAGAATGCCCTGCTGCTCAAATGTGCCGACCGCATTAGCAATCTTACTGATCTTCACCGTGGTATCCAAAGCAGGAAGAAAATCTCAGAATATCTCACACAGACTGAATTGTTTATTATTCCAATGGCACAAAAAGTGAATAAGGATATGATGACCGAATTAACAGATCTTGTTGCTCGCAGAAGAGAAATTTTAACAAAAGTTGATTTTGAAAAATTAAAGAATATCAGTCTTTTCATGAAAAGAAGGAAACCATGAATACACGGATCTTATCTACCCTTCTTTATCCTTACCCTTATCAATATGAGGCAATAACAATGACAATGATATCCCTGGGGATTTTAAGCTTAATGTTATTTGGCATCTATAAAACAATCACATGGAAAATGGGTAAGAAGTTAAAGGAAGTATTTAAGGGATTGATCATTATTGCCGGCATCTCACTTGTTGTATTATTCATGGCAGGGATTACAGTTTCACTGGTTACCATACGTCAGGTTAACAAGCAGCTAGGTTTTGGCTATGCAACACCTGATACCCTGGAAGGGGAGATTTTTGAGATACAGAGGGTCACATCAGGTAAAACAATGGATAAATCAGGATTACGCGTTGGAGACCAGGTAATGATGAATAATGTAAATCATCTTTACAGGCTATTGATTGACAACCAGGGAAAAGAGGTTGTTATAAATATCCTCAGGGAACATGAGCGCATAGAGATCATTATTAAGGTGCCGTCGATGCGTGTTCCACTGGCAAGAATATCATTTCTATTTTAAATTCACATTTAATAACCGAGCTATGAAAAATCACAAAACCAGTCAATTCAATGCCTGGTCAGACCCGGAGTACTGGAATAATATCTATAAAGAGGAATTGAGCGGTAAATGGGGAGATCAGTCGCAGTTCAGGCATTCACAGTATATTGAAAAATTTGTAAACCGTTATGGATTAAACACCCCTCTGAAGATACTATATGCCGGATGCGGTATTTCCCTGCTGGGGGAATTTATGGCACATATGGGCCATCACGTAACAGCCATTGACATTTCAACACTGGCAATACAATTCAGTAAAAACAGGGCGGATACCAGCAATGTCCTCTGGCGATGTGCCGACTGGCGTCTGGTCATCCCCTATATGCCGGAATATTTACGGCGTAAAGAGTATCATGTGAGGGAGGCTTACGTTAAAAGAGAATTTTTAGCTCTGTATAAAGCAGGTGGATTCTGTACTTATCAGGTTTCAAACTGGAATGATCCGGAATTACCCGCAGACAATTTTGACCTGATTCTGAACCAGAATGGACTGCGACGAGCCTGTACCGAAGAAACCCGTAGTGCAGCCAATTCATTTTACCGCCTTTTGAAACCTGGAGGTTTATTGATAGAGAGTACTGTGAATGCACTTGAAAGAGAAGACGAAATTGTTTCGGAATTGATTGAAGCAGGTTTTATAATTGAACAAGAATTTCTTACATCCGGAGAAGAGAATCAGGTTCATTACCTTGATGCTGTTAACAAATATGCGGTCTATTGTTCGATGACAGGTTAGGTCATGCTCGCTTTTATTCTGTAAAAGTATTATGATCACATAGCTATCACATTGTCAGATTTGTTTTATTAATTTGAATTACATAGCAGGCACAAAAATCCCTCTGTGTTCCCTGTTAAACTCTGTGTTCTCAGTGGTTAAAGTATAATAAATTAAACCACAGTGAGTCAAGGAGAATATATAGTGCACATTGAGAAATAGAACCAATAACAATACTTAGCTGAATTCCATTTCTAAAAATTTGTTAAAAATTAAACACGGCAGAAAACTAATCCATATTTTTGGTTCCACTTATTCAAATAATTACAAAAAGATAATTTAAAAAGATGAGGAAACAATTAATTATTTCATATTTATTCTTTTTCGTTATCACTTCCCTGATGGCCCAGGATGTTGTCCAATGGCGCGGAGAAAACCGGGACGGGATTTATTTCGAAACAGGTCTCCTGAAGCAATGGCCAGATGATGGTCCGGAATTATTATGGCATTTCGATGAACTCGGCGACGGGCATGCATCAGCGACTGTTCTTAAGGATGTGATCTACACTGCCGGCACTGTTGACGGACGGGCCTTTGTTTATGCACTTGATCACAGTGGTAACCTTCTTTGGAAAAAGGATATTGGAAAATCCTGGATAGAAAGCTGGGAAGGTGTTCGAAGTACTCCTTTATTCTACGATGGCAAACTTTATATCATGACCGCTTTTGGAAGATTGTCATGCCTGGATGCTTCCAATGGCGATGAAGCCTGGAATATCGAACTGATGAAAGATTATGACGGCCGTAATATTAAATGGGGTTTTACAGAAAACCTACTGATTGATGATGATGTTTTATTCGTTACCCCCGGTGGGATTGATGCCAATATTATAGCATTAAACAAAGACACCGGAAAACTTATCTGGAAAAGCAAAGGAAACGAGGAAGTGACTGCTTATGGTTCCCCGGCAATATTTGATATGGATGGAAGAAAACTCCTCGTGGTTATGACAATGGGTTCTATCATGGGAATAGATGCCTCCGATGGAAAAATTTTGTGGCTGTTTGAACATACAAACCGCTGGTCGGTGCATCCCAATACACCCTTATTACATGATGGTTATTTATATTGCGTGAGCGGATATGGTAAAGGTGGTGTAAAGCTGAAACTTTCCGATGATGGCTCCGAGGTTACTGAAGTGTGGCAGGATGATAACCTGGATAACCAGATGGGTGGCGTGATCCTTTTAAATGAGAAACTTTATGGTGCCGGGCATAACAATGCCAAATACTGGGTGATCGACTGGAACACAGGTGAAGTGCTGTCCTCTAACATGGATATGAAACGTGGCAATACCACCTTCGCCGATGGAATGCTATATTTCTATGATGAAAGAGGATGGGTAGGCCTGGTTAAACCCGAGGGAGATCATGCCGAACTAATTAGTTCCTTTAGGGTACCCTACGGGGAAAAACAACACTGGGCTCACCTGGTGATCAATGATAAGAAATTGTATGTGCGGCATGGAACATCCCTGATGGTTTATGATATTTCAGCTGATTGAAAAAACCAAAGTAAAATACTTTCCTCTCTGGGAGGCAGTTAATGCTATTATATGTTTCTGATAATAATAGCCCCGGATCAAATTAACAGCTTATTTCGGTGATCAATAATAGTATCCCTATTGCATAGAACGCTTATTATTTCCGGTTATCCCTTATTTTCTACCGCATATCAGAGTTATCATTTAACAATTCAAATAAAATAATTTATTTTAGGGGATCGTTTTATGAATCAAAGAAGTTTACTTGCAGATATATTTTTATATTTGTTAACGCCAATCTCAAATCCCTCCGTTTGTAATATTGGTAATGACACCAGCTATTATATAATTAGTTATTCTTATGAACCAACAACTGATGAAAAGAAGTTTACTACTCACATTACTCATTTCCTTTCTTACACTACAATATGCATGCTCACAGCAGATAAGTCAATGGAGAGGAACAGACAGGGATGGAATCTATTATGAAACGGGCCTACTGGAAGAATGGCCTGATGATGGGCCGAAATTATTGTGGTCGCTTGATGGCCTTGATAAAGGATATTCTTCGGTAACGATAGCACATAATGCCATTTATTTTACTGGAATCAATGATACTGTCGATATGTTGATCGCTGTTGACTTTAATGGTAATATTAAATGGCAAACACCTTATGGAACGGCCTGGCCTGGATCTTTTCCTGACAGCCGTTGCACCCCAACCATCGAGAATGAAAGAATATACCTTAGCAGTGGAAATGGAGATGTAGCCTGTATTCATGCCATCAGTGGAGAAAAAATCTGGGATCGTAAGGCCAGCAAGGAATTTGAAGGTACTTATGGCAGATGGGGAATATCAGAATCCCCACTAATCGTTGACAACAAAGTGTTTTATACCCCGGGTGGAAATATCACCACCATGATAGCCATTGATAAACTTACAGGAGAAACTATCTGGACATCAGAAAGTCTTGAAGATGAACCGGCTTATGTTTCTCCCCTGCTGGTGAACTGGAATGGTAAACAGATGATCGTTAATCTCACAAAGAATTTTGTTTTTGGTATTGATCCTGATCATGGTGAAATATTATGGACTTACAATTATGGAGAAATCAGCAATGATCAGGGTTGGAACATACAGATCAACACACCTTTGTTCCATCAGGGTGAGTTATTTATCACCAATGGATATGATCATAAAAGTGTGATGTTGAAACTTGAAGAAGACCTTTCATCAGTTTCAGTGAAATATATTGACTCTACCCTTGATGTCCACCATGGAGGTGTTGTAAGAATTGGTGATTATGTTTATGGTGCCAACTGGGAACATAACCGTATGGGCCGGTGGGTTTGTATGCACTGGAATACAGGAGAAATAATGTATGAGTCCGAGTGGCATAATAAGGGATCTATCATTGCTGCCAATAACATGCTATATTGTTATGATGAAAAGGATGGGAACATCGCACTGGTAAAAGCTGATCCTGAAGCATTCAGGGTAATCAGCTCATTTCAGGTCCCGCTGGGAACAGGTCCACACTGGTCACACCTGGTTATCAATGATGGAATCCTGTATGTCAGGCATGAAGAGGCATTGATGGCCTATGATATAAACGATCGTAAAAATTGAATCTTTTAAATTTCAACCTGATGAAAACAAACTTAATACCATCAACAATCATCATTATTTTTATGGTTCAATGCATAACCGCACAGGAGATAAGCCAGTGGAGAGGTCCTGACAGGGATGGCATTTATCCTGAAAAAGACCTTCTTGAAGAATGGCCGGAAAACGGACCTGGACTGCTCTGGAAATATGAAGACCTTGGACTGGGGTATTCCTCTGCAGCAGTTACTGATGAGAAAATCTATACTTCGGGCACAATTGATGGCATCAGTTATCTTTTCGCCTTCAGTCATGATGGAGATGTATTATGGAAAAAGGAACTCGGGCCAGAATTCATTGAGAGCTTCCCTGGTATGCGCTCCACGCCGCTTATCTATGAAAAATACGGTTATATCCTGAATGGATTGGGCAAACTCTATTGCTTTGATGCTGATGATGGAAAAGTCATCTGGACTATAGATTACTCAAAAGATTTTGACGCGCAGAAAACGCGGTTTGGCACCTGTGAAAACCTGCTAGTGGAGGGCGATGTTCTATACTGTACACCCGGAGGAAAGGAATATAATGTTGTTACACTCAATAGATTTACCGGTGATCTTATCTGGAAAAGCAAAGGCAATGGTGAACGTAATGCATACTGTTCGCCCATTCATATTATTCATTCCGGTAAAAAGTATTTTGTTACCCTGACAGAAAAATCGGTTATCTCTGTCGATGCAAACAATGGAGAACTCGCCTGGAGTTTTCCGTTACGGGGAGAGAAGAGTGAGATACGTGCCAATACTCCATATTACAAAGATGGATTACTGTTTGTATCAGATGGCTTTGAGTTTGGTTGTACCATGCTGAAAATTGCCGATGATGGACAGGGCGTTGAAAAGGTCTGGGAAAATCCAATGATGGATGAAACAAACGGGCACTGGGTTGTTATTGATGATAACATATACGGCGCAGCCGAAACAAAGAAAAAATTCCTTTGTGTCGACTGGAAAACAGGAGAAATAAATTATGAAATCCGCAGGTTTTCTCCGGGAACCGTCATAGCAGCAGACAATCATCTTTACTGTTATTCCTATGGTGGTCTGGTGGGCCTGGTGCAACCAGCGGATACTGCCTTTGTTCAAAAGGGATTCTTCAGGATACCAAAAAAGAAAGAGATACATATTGTCCATCCCGTCATTCATGATGGTGTTATATACTTCAGGTATGAAAACACGCTGATGGCCTATGATATAAAAGGTTAAGCAATAAACAACTGAAGCACAAAAAAATAAATCAAGATGAAATTCATTGTAATTGTATTAATCATGAACCTGGCAGTTAATGTTTTAACTGCACAGGAAGAAAGTTACTGGCGTGGTCCTGACAGGGATGGAAAATATCCTGATAAAGGCCTGCTGAAAGAATGGCCTGAAGGAGGCCCCGAATTGCTATGGCAATTTGAAGAACTGGGAACCGGATTTGGTTCCCCTGCATTTGCAAACAACAAAATCTATATTACAGGTACAAAAGACAGCATCAGTTATATCTATGCGCTGGATCATTCCGGCAAACTGCTATGGAAAAATGTGATAGGGCCTGAGTGGATGACCAATTTCCCGGGTATGCGGACAACCCCTAAAATTGTTAAAGACCGGGGTTATATCCTCAGCGGACTGGGAGTTCTCTATTGCTTTGATGCTGAGAACGGAAATCATGTGTGGAGCACAGATCTTATCGAAAAATACGGGGGAAAAAATATACGTTTCGGAATAACAGAAAATCTTTTGATTGATGGGGATATCCTTTATTGTACTCCCGGAGGGGCAGATACCAATATTGTTGCCCTGAACAGATTTAATGGGGATCTGATCTGGAAAAGCAAGGGTAACGGTGAGGCAAGTGCCTATTGTGCCCCGGTGATCTTCGAACACAATGGTATAAAATACTTCTCAACAGTTACTGGTAAAACAGTTCTCGCCCTGGATCTTGAAAACGGAAAGGTTGCATGGACATTTCCTATGGAATATCCTTATGATATACATGGTAATTCTCCCCTGTATCATGATGGGCTTATTTTCGTCATGGATGCCTGGGAGATGGGAAGTTTCCAGTTAAAAATTGCAAATGACGGAAAGTCGGTTGAACAAACCTGGAAGAACGACCTGATGGATCTCGAAAATGGTGATGCTATACTTATAGGTAACAATCTCTATGGTGCTAACTGGGAGCATCAGAGCTGGAGTTGCGTTAACTGGAAAACAGGAGAGGAGAAGTACAATACAGAAGAATTCCTTCCGGGAGCATTACTTTATGCTGATGGGTTACTTTACTGGTATGACATTACAGGTAAAGCCGGCCTGATAGAACCGACAGAAAATGGTTTTGTGGTTAAAGGACAGTTTAAAGTACCCGGCCCGCCAAAGAAAGATCACAGTGCGCATCCCGTGGTTTATGATGGAAAACTATACCTCAGGTACCAGGACAATTTATGGGCATATAATATCAGTGAGTAAATTCAAAAAAAGAAATTATGAAATCAATATTCAATATCATTATAATCCTGTTTTTACCCATTCTTCTATTTCAAAGTTGTGACAATCCCCCACCGGAAATAAGCCAGTGGAGAGGTCCCGACAGAAATGGTATTTACCCTGAAACAGGATTGCTGAAAGAATGGCCCGAGGATGGTCCTGACCTGGTGTGGGAATACAACGAACTGGGTAATGGATATTCATCTGCTGCAGCAACATCCGAAAAAGTTTATACGGTAGGTACCATCGATAGTATCAGCTACATTTTCACATTTAACCATAATGGTGAATTGCTCTGGAAAAAAGAACTGGGGAAGGAATGGATGACAAACTTCCCTGGAATGCGATCAACACCGCTGATCATTGGAACTGAAGGATATATTTTGAACGGGCTGGGTGATCTTTTCTGTTTTAATACCGAAACCGGTAATATCATTTGGAATAAAAACATCATTGAAGAATACGAAGGAAAGAACAACCGCTTTGGAATTACAGAAAACCTGCTGTTTGATGGGGACCGCATCTTTTGTACGCCCGGTGGAGAAGAGAATAATATTATTTGCCTGGACAGGTTTACCGGAGAACTATTATGGACAAGTAAAGGTAGTGAGGAGGTCAGTGCCTATTGTTCACCCGGAATTTATGAATTGGATGGGAAGAAATATTTTACCACTGTTTATGCTGAAAGTATTATTGCCATAGACATTGAAACCGGAGAAACGGCGTGGAAATATGTCCTGGAAGGGGGTTCTGACATTCATTCCAATATTCCGGTATTCAACAATGGCAATCTTTTTGTTATGGCAGATTACCGTATAGGATCAGTTATGCTTCAGGTTAACGATAGTGGCCGCTCGGTGGAGGAAGTGTGGAAAATGAAGTATCTTGACACAGGCCTGGGAGATGTGGTTCATATAAATAATTATTTATACGGAACCAGCAACCATAAAAAACATTTTGTTGCTGTTGACTGGCAAACGGGAGAAGTTGTTGACTCTGTGAAAACTGAACTTCCATTAACAGTATTTGCAGCGGATGATATGCTGTATACTTATTCATTTAAAGGTAAAGTTTCCCTGATTGGACACGACTCAACCGGATTAAAAATTCACAGTTCATTCCAGTTTCCGGGTGGTAAAGAGCATTTTTCACAACCTATAATTCATGAAAAAAGATTATATATCAGAAACGACAGTACCCTTAAGGTTTATGATATTAAGGAAAAAGGAATATCCTAAATTTTCGGCCATGAAATCGAGAATTCACCAGATAATCATAGTGATTCTCTCAGTTATTATTCAGAGCTGTACTACAAATCCCCCAGAAATAAGTCAATGGAGAGGGCCCGACAGAAATGGCATCTATCCCGATACAGGATTATTAATAGAATGGCCCGAAAACGGGCCTGAATTAATATGGGAATATAATGAACTGGGACGTGAATGGACTAATAACTTTCCTGGCCACAGTGACAGAAGAAACCATACATGCAATGAACATTATTCTCATCCAGTGATACATAATAGCCGCTTATACATAAGGCATGACAGCATCCTGAGAGTTTATGATATAAAGGAGAAGGTATATTTCTAATATATGTTTAATACACCGGATTTGCAATATAATTTACCAGTATTCATTAAATCATCATATG
Organism: uncultured Bacteroidales bacterium; assembly: GCA_964468645.1. Classification (GTDB taxonomy): domain Bacteria; phylum Bacteroidota; class Bacteroidia; order Bacteroidales; family JAIOZK01; genus JAIOZK01. Next base: position 32,107 of record CAYXUU010000005.1, on the reverse strand, counting down.
TTATATTGATATGGGCTGATGTCACTTTTTAGGCCACTGGGCAACGGATTTGAGCATATCATTTCATATCAGGCAGGTGGCAAACGAAGAAATCATCAGGCTCACCCTGTTATTAAAATTAAATGGCTTTACCTGCGTTACAAAAACAGCATTATGGTATATGATCTTTCGAGAAAATAAATATTCTTTACTTTGTATCATACTAAATGAACTCATCAGGCTCATATGCTGAAAGGAAGATTAGAAATAAGCATTGTTTTTTTTACAGTTATTACCGGTATTGCGGTTTTTATATTCTGGTTGCTTTATAATCCGGTTAAAGATTTTGCTGCCAGCATTCCAGGGATGGATAACAGGCCAGTTGTTGATCTTACCTCGGGAGACCTGATCAGGATAGGATCTGATTTTAATTTATTTAATAGTTTAAACTCACCATTAAAGGGCAAATGGGCCCGTTTCAGAGGTGAGGATTTCGATAATATTGTTAAAGAGGATATCCCACTGATCAACACTTTTGGTAATGATGGGCCTGAAATACTCTGGGAGGTTGAACTTGGAGAGGGCCATGCCGCCCCGGTTATTTATAACGGAAAAGCCTATCTCCTTGATTACAATGAAGAGGCCCAGGCTGATGCCCTCAGATGTTTTGCCCTTGAAACCGGTGAAGAACTCTGGAGCAGGTGGTATAAAGTTCATGTGAAACGTAACCATGGTATGTCGCGCACGATCCCTGCTATCAATGAGGATTATATTGTTACAATTGGCCCTCGCTGTCATGTAATGTGTGTTGATCCGGGAACAGGTGAATATCTATGGGGGCGTGACCTGGTGAGGGAGTACGGAACAGAAGTTCCATTCTGGTACACAGGACAATGCCCTTTGATCGATGATAACATTGCTGTATTCGCTCCGGGTGGAACATCATTACTCATCGGCGTTGATTGTGCTACAGGATTGGTGGTCTGGGATACACCGAATCCTGATAACTGGAAAATGTCTCATTCATCGGTAATGCCCATGACGTTCGAAGGCAAGAAGTTGTATGTTTATTTCGCAATTGGAGGAATTGTGGGTGTTTCAGCGGATGAGGAAGACAAAGGAAAGATACTCTGGAAGATCAGTAATTTTTCACCCAATGTGGTTGCACCCTCTCCGGTGATTTTCGAGAATGGAAAGATTTTCGTTACGGCAGGTTATGGGGCCGGTGCCATGCTGTTTCAGGTGAAAGAGGATAATGGTATTTATATGGCTGAGAAGATACAACAGTATAAACCAAAAGAAGGGGTAGCATCAGAGCAACAAACCCCCGTAGTTTATCAGGGCAGGATGTTTTGTATTCTTCCTAAAGATGCCGGCCCGATGAGAAACCAGTTTGTTTGTGTTGATCCGAATAACTGTATGAAAATATTGTGGACCAGCAGCAAAGACCAGCGGTTCGGACTTGGTCCATACATTATTGCTGATGATAAATTCTTTATCCTGAACGATAACGGAACACTGACTATCGCTGAAGCCAGTATTTCGGAGTTTAAGATAATGGATCAGAAGAGGATCATCAAAGGCCAGGATGCCTGGGGGCCGATTGCCATAGCTGATGGGTATTTATTGATGCGGGATTCAAAAAAGATGGTTTGTCTTAATATAAAGTCTGAACAAAACCGGTAAACAATGAAAAATAAACTCATCATACTTTCTTCAGTGCTACTCATGTTAGCGGTTTTATTTTTCATATTGAGAGATTTTTTCTTTCCTGTAAGTGAACCCGACAATCCTTATGAGTATAATCTGTCAGCATATAAAGCTACAGAATCCGGGATAAAATGTTATTCCGAAACGCTGCAGATCAAACCAATTACAGAAAGACTTTTTGGAGTTGCAACAGATGATGAGGATAATATCTATGTTGCAGGAGAAAAGAAAGTTTTAGTCTTTGATTTGTCAGGAACCTTTGTTGATGAATTTGAGATTGGTAATAATGCCTATTGTCTGACAATAGGAGAGTCCGGGAATATTTATATGGGCATGCCCGATCATATTGAAGTCTGGGGTATTCAGGGTAACATGCTGAAAAAATGGCCATCTATAACAGATACATCAATAATCACTTCCATAGCAATAAATGAGGGAAGTGTATTTGTTGCGGATGCGGGAACAAAACTGGTCTATCATTATAACAGGGATGGAGAAATATTGAATACCATTGGAAAAAAGGATCCTGAAAAAGGAATTCCGGGTTTCATCATTCCCAGCCCCTATTTTGATCTTCTGATCGGGAGAGAGGGAGAACTCTGGGTGGTTAATTCCGGATTGCACCAGTTAGAGGCATACAAACCGGATGGACGCTTTCTTTCCACCTGGAAAAGATCGTCGATGCAGCTTGACGGTTTCAGTGGTTGTTGTAATCCTTCCCATATATCATTACTTGCTGATGGTTCATTTGTTACAAGCGAAAAAGGAATCGAAAGGGTAAAAATACATATGCCTTCAGGTGAATTCAAATGCCTGGTAGCAGGTCCGAATGAATTTACATCAGGAACCAAAGACCTTGATCTTGCTGTTGACTCTGAGGACAGGATCATTGTTATGGATCCATACCGGGGATTGATCAGGGTTTTCGAAAAAACGGAGGATGAATAGGATATGAAAAAGAAACAAAACAGGCGGGAGTTTTTACAGGTGTTTGCAAGAGGATTGGTTCTGACAGGAATTGTTGCAGGATCAGGCTACCTGATATTCAGGCCTGAACCGGATGGGGTATGTAATTATGATTTCCTCTGTAAAGATTGCAGGAAGCTTTCATCGTGTAAGCTGCCGGAAGCAGAAAGGCATAAAACCAATGTTAAAAAGCAAATAGAACAATGACAATTTATATCGATAAATCAGGTTCATTTCATCACCCTTCGGCTTCGCTCAGGGTGACATCTTTAAATCTGATATTACCGGCTTCGACTCCGCTCTGCCATGCCTTGCTCATGGTAATGGCTGAGCGGAGCCGAAGCCTTTGTACCCGTCAAAAATTCTGGTCATCCTGAGCGAAGCCGAAGGGTGACAAACAATTAAAAAAGGAGATGGAAAGATATCACTATAAATAATAAAAAACATGGATCAACAGGAAGAGAATAACAAAATAAACCGCCGGCACTTTCTGAATACAGGAATGCGGTTCACGGTTGCCATCAGCCTTGGTGGATTGGGATTTGTCCTTGCCCGCAAATCCATGGCTGGCGAAACGGTCTGGCAGCTTGACCCGTCAAAATGTATCCAGTGTGGCCGTTGCGCAAAGAACTGTATTGTTACACCTTCGGCAGTTAAGTGTGTTCATGTTTATGATATGTGCGGGTATTGCGATCTGTGTGGAGGTTATTTCAGGCCTGAGGCCAAACAGCTCACAACAGGTGCCGAAAACCAGTTGTGCCCTACAAGTGCCATCAAACGCAAGTTTATTGAAGAACCGTTCTTTGAATACGATATTGATGTTGATCTCTGTATCGGCTGCGGAAAATGTGTCAAGGGTTGCGGTTCGTTCGGCAACGGATCACTCCAACTACAGGTTAACCATGATCTGTGCAAAAATTGCAACGAATGTGCCATTGCCAGGGATTGTCCTGCCGATGCCTTCCAGCGTGTTCCAGTTGATCAACCAAATATTTTTAAAGGATTTAACGGAGAAATCAAAGTAATGAATTCAGAAGATTGATACTGATGAAAAAAAGATGGGTGATCATATTACTTCTATTCCTTACATCTTTACAGATGGCCGGTTTACATGCCCAGCAGCGTTTTCCGAAACCTGAATTTGAATCAGGCCATACCCAGCCACCAACCGTTACTCCCGAACCCCGTGATGACCTGATGGGATATCTTGATGTCTTTGTACTGGTGGTAAGTTTATCTGTTATGACCTGGCTGGTCCTGAAGAAACGTTCCCGTCTGGGGGTGTTTTTTATGACGATATTTTCGCTTGCCTATTTTGGATTTTACCGTGAGGGCTGTGTCTGCGCTGTTGGTTCGCTGCAAAATGTGACACTGGCATTATTTAATCCTGATTATACCATCCCTGTAACAGTGATTATCTTTTTTACAATTCCTATCCTGTTTACACTTTTTTTCGGACGAACGTTTTGTGCAGGGATATGTCCGCTGGGGGCAATACAGGATCTTTTCCTGTTCCAACCCATAAGCATGAAAAAATGGTTGCGATCAGCTCTTGGATTAATACCCTACATTTACCTGGGGCTTGCCATTTTATATGCAGCAACAGCTACCGATTTTATCATTTGCAGGTATGATCCCTTTGTAGGTATCTTCCGATTTGACGGCACCTTTATGATGTTTGCTATTGGTGGTGCTTTGTTGTTGATGGGCATCTTTATAGGAAGGCCCTATTGCAGGTTCTTTTGTCCGTATGGAGTGATCCTGAACCTGGTCAGCAGGATCTCCGGTAAACATCTTACCATTACACCCTCCAATTGTATTCAGTGCAGGTTATGTGAGGATTCATGTCCGTATGACGCCATCGACTTTCCATCTCCTGAGAAATTACCTGAAAACCGCCGGAAGATGGTTCGCCGTTTTATCATCCTGAGTCTTATTATACCGCTGCTGATATTTGCTGGAGGATGGACAGGCGCCCGCTTTCATGAGAACCTGGCGAAGGTGAATCCTAAAGTTCGTCTTGCGGAACATCTGCTGAATCCTGATAAAAAATATAACGAAAACATAACGGTGGAGATCGATGCATTCAGGTCATCCGGAAGGCCGGTTGCTGATCTTTATGCTGAAGCTGCCGGGATCATGGATGATTTTTATACCGGAGGATGGATACTCGGAGGTTTCATTGGCCTGGTGTTTGGACTAACACTGACCCGGATTTCAAGATATAAATACAGAACCGATTATACACCAAATAAGGGGAACTGCTACAGCTGTGCCCGCTGTGTGGATTATTGCCCGGTGGAACCGGAGAATACAAATCAGGCAAAATTATAATTTACCATATATGCATAAATGAAGCCAAAATAAATAGCACCAATGCAATGATAAACAAACCACAAAATATCAAGAACTTGTTTACTGAGATAAAACATCCCATAGATGACGCTAGGCAATCAATTGCCATTACGGCAAGCGCTACATTAACATTACTTTACTGGAATATTGGCAACCAGATACACAAGGATATACTTGACAATAAACGTGCTGCATATGGGCAAGAAGTAATTAAATCTTTATCAAAAGAACTAACGCAGGAATATGGAAGAGGTTGGAGTGAAAATCAACTTCGACATTGTCAACGCATTGCGGAGACTTTTCCAAATAAAGAAATTCCCTACGCATTGAGTAGGCAGTTAAGCTGGACTCATTTTCGTACAATAATGTATTTGAAAGAGAACGATTAAAAACAAAGAAACCTGAATAACCTATGCTTTCTAAAATGAAATATTATTATCATGAACAAGGAAATTGAAAGCTCAAAGAAAAATATGCAGGTATGGAGGGGAATAGCCATCGTAGCGGGTGTTTTTTCGTTTATTATCTGTATGCTTCTTATTGTCAATTACCTTCAGATCAACAGACATGATCCGGTGGAGGTTGAAACCATCAACGCCCTGGTACAACGTTTGAGCGAGAATCCATCAGATGAATTACTCAGGGAACAGATCAGGGAACTTGATCTGCTTGCCCGTAAAGCCTATTTCACAAACCAGTGGCAGATAAGAACAGGTGGACTTTTGCTGATCCTTGGCCTTGCTTTAATGGTTATTGCTCTGCAGGTTATAAATCTTAATAAAAAGAAGATCCCGGTTGTGGATACTGATAGATCAGATGATTCTGTGCTGGTCAAAGGAAAAGCACGTACGTGGATTTCTATTGGTGGGGCAATCATCATTTTAACTGCGCTGGGTTTTGCCTACCTGTCACATGATAAACTTGGAAGCACTTTCAGGGCTGCTGCTGTTACTGATGCTGAGCATGTGCTTCCTGTTGAAGAAGAGAAAACACCAATTATTACTGAAACTGCTGTTGAGGAAGCTGAACCTGAAATCACTGAATCAGAAACCCTCATAATAGAGGAAGACGAAAGTGATCAGGAAGAGGAAAACGAGCTGAAAGTCCTTGAGGAAGATCCGGTGATTGAAGAACAGTTTGAGGTCATAACAGAAACAAAGCCAGTACGTCAACGTATTTTCCCATCAGAAAGTGAGCTACGTAAAAACTTCCCTTCATTCCGGGGGTATGGAAGCAATGGGATTGCATATCAGAAAAACATACCGGTTCAATGGGATGGAGCTACAGGTGAAAATATTTTATGGAAAGTTGAAGTTCCGTTGCATGGATATAATTCTCCCATTATCTGGGAAAACAAGTTATTTCTGACCGGGGCCAATTCCGGTAACAGGGAAATTTACTGTTATGATAAAAACACCGGAGCGTTGTTGTGGACTGCAAAGGCAGATAACATTCCCGGGTCTCCTGAAAAATCACCTGATGTTACGGAAGATACAGGACAGGCTGCACCTACCATGACCACAGATGGAGAACGGGTTTATGCCATTTTCGCAAATGGTGACCTGATAGCACTTGATATGGAGGGGAACAGGGTATGGGCGATGAATCTTGGTAAACCCAGGAATCATTATGGCCATTCTTCTTCACTCATCATGTACCAGGATAGGCTTCTTGTACAGTATGATCATGGCACCTCAGCAAAGTTGCTGGCTTTTGACGGTCCTACCGGTGAGAAGTTGTGGCGTGTCGATAGGAAAGTAAAGATCTCCTGGGCATCCCCTATTCTTGTTTCAACAGGTGATCGTATGGAAGTAATGCTTATTGCTGATCCATACACTGCCTCCTACGATCCGGAAACAGGTGAGGAATTATGGCGGGTGTCAGGTATGTCGGGAGAAGTGGGCCCTTCACTGGTCTATGCCGATGGAATGGTTTTTGGCTGTAACGAATATGCGATTCTGCAGGCCATACAATTAGGTGATAAACCTGAAGTAATATGGGATGATTATAACTATCTTTCGGATGTTCCCAGCCCGGTAGCTATGAATGGATATTTGATACTGCCTACCAGTTATGGTGTTGTGGTGTGTTATGATATGAAAACCGGGGGCCTGCTTTGGGAAAAAGAATTCGACAATGGTTTTTATTCATCACCAATGATCGTGGAAGATAAGGTTTATCTGCTCGACAGAAAAGGGGTCATGCACATCTTTAAACCGGATAAGGAATTTGTTTTTATTGCTGAATCCGCCCTGGGGGAAGAATCTGTTTGTACACCGGCATTTTCCGATGGCAGAATCTATATCAGGGCCGGCAATAATCTATATTGTATCGGATCATAAAAGCATCTGGTGAATCATTGTAAAACATGGATAAGGATATTCGAAATATTGTTGACAGAATAACTGAAAGTACCGGCAGGAAAACCGATAAGGTAATCCCTGTTTTGCAGGCTATCCAGGAAGAATTCAACTATCTGCCTGAAGAAGCCCTTAACCATGTGTGTGAAACTACTGATATAACTCCTGCGACTATATATGGTGTTTCAACATTCTACACGCAATTCCGTCATCGTCCGGTTGGGAAGCACATTGTCAGGGTATGTGTGGGTACAGCATGCCATGTGAAAGGTGCCGGGCAGGTTTATGATGCTATTTTCAGGGAACTCCAAATTTCTGAAGGTAATGATACCGATCCTGAGGGTTTGTTTACTGTTGAAAAGGTAGCCTGTCTAGGCTGCTGTACCATAGCCCCGGTAGTCCAGATTGATGATACCACCTATGGTCATCTTTCAACATCAACAGTTCCTGAGATGTTGAAAGATTTCCTGAATAAAAAAGAAGCTCAAACCTTATCAGGTGCAAAAACGAAAGAAACCCATCATGCCTTGCAGGGAGAGATCAGGGTAGGCCTTGGGTCGTGCTGTGTGGCCAGTGGCAGTGCCCTTGTAAAAGAAGAACTTGAAAGATCGATAAAATCACTTAAAGTGAACGTTGATGTTAAGCATGTTGGATGTGTGGGTATCTGCAACCAGGTGCCGATGCTTGAAATTCGTAAACCGGATGAAACTCCGGCATATTATACAAAGATCAAAGCCGAGGAGGTTTATGATATTTTTTACCGTCATTTTAAACCGGCAAATCCTTTCGCAAGGATTAAAAACAACCTCTATAATTTCTTCGACCGCTTAACCCTTGATGGATTTCCACTGGCCACGAAGAGATACGATGCAGACAAAAGAGACACACCGGTTTCAGAATTTCTAGATGGGCAGGTTAATATCGCTACAGAATATCGTGGGGTTATAAAACCATCCGATATTGAAGAATATAAAAGCCTGGGAGGATTTACAGCCCTGAAAAAATGTCTTCATGAATTAACACCCATTGAGATCATTGATACGATTGATGCCAGTGGTTTACGCGGTCGTGGGGGTGCAGGGTTTCCATCAGGTATTAAATGGCAGCTTGTAAACGCCATGGAATCAGAAGTGAAATATGTGATCTGCAATGGCGACGAAGGCGATCCCGGTGCATTCATGGACAGAATGCTCCTTGAGTCATATCCTTATCGGATCATTGAAGGGATCATTATTGCCGGCTATGCTGTAGGGGCCAGTGAAGGCCTGTTTTATATCCGTGCCGAATACCCTCTTGCGGTGAAGCGAATAAGGGAGGCCCTTGAAATCTGTGAGGCCGAAGGGATACTTGGAGAGGATATTTTCGGTAGTGATTTTTCATTCAACTTAACGATCTTTGAAGGAGCAGGTGCTTTTGTGTGCGGGGAAGAAACCGCGCTGATTGCTTCCGTTCAGGGAAAACGGGGTATGCCCATCGTTCGCCCACCCTATCCCGCAATGAGTGGTTATAATAATAAACCTACCCTTATAAATAATACAGAGACCTTTTCATTGATAACCTGGATCATCAATAAAAATGCTGAAAGTTTTAGAAAAATCGGAACCGAAAGAAGCAGTGGAACAAAGGTATTTGCCCTTGCAGGTAAGATTAACAGGGGAGGTTTGATTGAAGTTCCTATGGGGATAACTATTCGAAAGATCGTGGAGGATATTGGTGGAGGAATTGCCGGCGGTAAAGCTTTTAAAGCAGTACAGATCGGTGGCCCTTCCGGAGGATGTATTCCTGCCTCGATGTCGGATACTCCTGTGGATTTTGAATCACTAAAAAAGGCAGGGGCCATGATGGGTTCAGGGGGCCTGATCGTACTTGATGAAACAGATTGTATGGTTGATATTGCCAGGTACTTTCTTTCCTTTACCCAGGATCAATCATGCGGGAGGTGTACTTTTTGCAGGATAGGAACCAGAAAAATGCTGGATATACTGAATAGAATATGCGAGGGTAACGGGAAACCCAACGATCTTGAAAAACTGGAAGAACTGGCAGTCAGCATTAAAAAAGGAAGTATTTGTGGACTTGGGAAGTCAGCACCCAATCCTGTTATAACAACACTGCAATATTTCAGGGAAGAATATGAAGCACATTTAAACGGACAATGCCCGACAGGAAAGTGCAAGGATCTTATCATTTATAGTATAACTGATGATTGTAATGGTTGTACAAAATGCGCGCAGAATTGTCCTGCCGATGCCATAGAATCCAAACCATACGAGCAACACGAGATTAAAACAGAGGAATGCATCAAATGTGATGGCTGCCGACAGGTATGCCCGGTTGATGCTGTGATCATTGAACAATATGATAAAAATTAAAATAGACAACAGGGAGATAGATGTTCCTTCCGGTACCACAGTGTTACATGCTGCGGACCAGCTGGGAATTTATATCCCGAGGATGTGTTATAAGGAAGGATTCCATAATCATCCTTCATGCATGCTGTGTATGGTCAAGAACAAAAGTAACGGTGAATTATTTCCCGCATGTGCCATGCAGGTAGTTGACAGGATGGAGGTTATCAGTGATGATAATGAGATTAAACAGGCCAGGAGAGAATCCCTGGAGTTGTTGTTAAGTGATCATGTAGGCGACTGTGAGGCTCCCTGTCGGATTGCTTGCCCGGCTTATATGAACATCCCCCTAATGAACAGGCTGATTGCAGCTGGAAAATTTGACGATGCGATTGCCATAGTCAAAGAAGAAATTGCATTGCCATTAATACTCGGATACATCTGTCCGGCCCCATGCGAAAAGGTATGCAGAAGAGCAGCTGTTGATGAGCCGATAGCCATATGCCTGTTAAAAAAGTTCGCAGCCGGTAATAACACTGAACATTTCAGGAACTATATGCCGCGGCGTATTGCTGCCGGTAGTAAAAGTGTAGCTATTATTGGATCGGGCCCTGCAGGACTTGCTGCTGCCTATCATCTTGCCCAGCGGGGATATACATGCAAGGTGTTCGAAAAAGATGAAGAGGCTGGCGGAGCATTGCGACATCATATTCCTGAACATATCATGCCTCAGGAAATCCTGGATAAAGAAATAGAAACGATTGAAAATTATGGAGTGGAGTTTATCCTGAACAGTAAGATTACCAGGGATCTTTATGAACAAAAACTGAAAGAAGAATTCGATGCAATTATTATCGCAACTGGTGAGACTATGGATTCCGGATTGCAGCAATTCGGACTGGAAGCCAATGCCTCAGGCACCTTTGCAAACTACGAAAACTATACAACCACAGTTCCTGGTGTGTTCGCATGTGGCAGCGTGGTAAAGAATCAGCGTATGGCTGTAAGATCGCTGGCCCAGGGTAAGACTGCTGCGTGGTCTGCTCACGTTTATATGATCGGGAAAACCCCCGGAAGGATACACAGGATGTTCAATTCCAAGATAGGTGCGCTGTATGATGCTGAACTAATTGAATATATGAAAGAGAGCGTTGCCGGAAACCGGAGGATACCCGTTAGTGGGAAGCTAGCCGGTTTTACAGATGACGAAGCCATCGCAGAAGCTACACGGTGTATGCATTGTGATTGCCGGAAACCCCATACCTGTAGGCTCAGGTTATTCAGTGATGAGTATCAGGTTGACAGACGAAAGTTTACAACAGTTGAAAGAAAAAGCCTGGTTAAAAACTTCCAGCATGATCAGGTGGTTTATGAGCCGGAAAAGTGTATCAAGTGTGGATTATGTGTAGAGATTACGGAACGGGAAGAAGCTTTAAAAGGGCTGGCATACATTGGCAGGGGTTTTAACGTTAAGATAGAAGTCCCTTTTAATAAAACACTGGATGAAGCGCTTTCCAATACAGCTTCCAGGTGTGTTGAAGCCTGCCCTACCGGGGCGCTGGCATTCAAAAACAGTGAAAAAATTTAGAGACTTTAAATTTTATAGAATATATTATGACAAATTTTACCACAGAAAACACAGAGGAGGCAGAACAGAGTTCAAAGAGAATTCTCTGTGTTCTTTGTGGTTTAAAGAAATACATTTCACTCTTATTGCTATTTTCTTATCAATTCACGATTGCCCAGGATTCAAATTGCTGGCCTTCCTTCAGGGGAAATCCCCAACTGTCAGGTTATACAGATATTAAACTGCCGGATAATTTGAGTTTATTATGGTCCTTTCAAACAGGTGACAGAATTGCATCTTCTGCAATAATCTGTGATGATTCAATTTATTTCGGATCTGATGACGGATATCTTTATGCCCTGAATGAGCAGGGGGAATTGATCTGGAAATTCAATGCCGAAACTTCAGTTGAAGCACCGCCACTGATCATTGATAACACCATTTATTTTGGAAGTGTGGGTGGTACTATCTACGCCCTTAACAGTAAAACAGGAACCGAGAACTGGAGATATGAAACCGATGGACAGATCTCAGGATCTTCCGGATGGATATTATCTCCCGATAAAACAAAAAAATGGATCATTACCGGTAGTTATGATTTTTTCCTCCATTGCCTTGATGCAAGCTCGGGTGAAGTTCAATGGAAATACGAATCAGACAATTATATCAATGGCGCCCCGGCAACTGATGGAGAGGTTATTGCTTTCGGTGGCTGTGACGGTCAGCTACATCTTTTAAACACAGGTGATGGAACAGCAAAAGCAAAAATTAATATCGGCACCTATATCGCTTCTTCAGCAAGCCTTGATAATAATCTCGCTTTTTTCGGTAACTATGATGGTGGGTTTTATGGGGTTGATATTAAACAGGAAGAGATCATCTGGCAATTCGATGGTGCCGGCTCGTTTATTGCTTCACCTGCCATTGCAGATAATAAAGTCGTTATCAGTTCCGAAGACAGGTATGTTTATTGTTTCGACAAATATTCAGGTGAATTGATCTGGAAATTCAAGACACTGAGAAAAGTCAGTAGTTCTCCGGTTATTGCAGGAAATTCGGTGCTTGTTGGTTCGGATGATGGAAGGTTATACAAACTTGATCTTGAAACCGGTGAGAAAACCTGGTCGTATGAGATCGGCAGCCCGGTGATCAGCACCCCTGCAGTGGCTGAGGATTTAATTGTCATAGGTGCAGGTGATGGACGGATATATAGTTTTGGTGTTAAATAAATTAAGTACACTTAGTTATTTTGAATTTTCTTTCGTTGTGTTAAGTATACTTATTTTATTTCGTATATTTGCATTAAACATTAACTATACTTAATTTGCTTTATGGCTTTGTTTAAAGAAAAATATATTGCCCGTCCGGAATACATTAAAAAAGCGCTGCCATTTCTAGATAAAAGTTTAATAAAAATATTCACAGGGCAAAGACGTTCAGGTAAGAGTTTCATGATGTTGCAAATCATGGATAAAATTCTCGAGATCCATCCAAAGGCAAATATTATTTTTATTGACAAGGAGTTAATGGCCTTCAATTTTATTGGAAACGCATTAGATTTATCAGAATACCTGAAAGAACAGATCAAGCCAGACCAATTTAACTATTTATTTATTGATGAGGTCCAGGAGATCATTGGGTTTGAGAAAGCCCTGCGAAGCATACTTAATGAGAGTATTGCTGATATTTGGTGTACAGGCAGTAATGCTCAGATTCTTTCAGGGGTCTTGGCTGATATGTTAAGTGGCAGATTTATTGAAATCCGTATTCATAGCCTTAGCTTTATTGAATTCCTTAATTTTCATTCCTTAAGAAATAATAATGATAACTTATTCAAATATTTAAAATACGGCGGATTACCATACTTAATAAACCTTTCTCTGGAGGAAAATATAGTATTTGATTATCTGAAATCAGTTAATGCTACAATTTTACTCAAGGATATCATAAAAAGGCATCAAATCAGGAATGTTACCATGCTTGAAAACCTGATACGATTTTTGGCTGATCATACAGGCAGCTTATTTTCAGCCGCCAGCATTAGCAAATATCTAAAATCACAATCTCAACAAATATCTGCCTCTATATTATCAAATTATATTAAATATATCCTGGAGGCATTTTACCTTTGTAAGCTACAACGATATGATTTACAAGGAAAAAGGATTTTAGAAATTAATGAAAAATATTATTTTGAAGATATAGGTTTAAGGAATGCATGGATTGGCTACCGCCCTGATCATATCAACAAACTTATTGAAAATACTGTCTTCAGGCATTTATTAGAACAGGATTACAATATAAGTATCGGTCAGTTGGGAGAGACCGAAGTTGATTTCATCGCTGAAAAACAAGGTATCAGAAGCTATATCCAGTGTGCCTATTTAATCCCCGATGAAAGTACCCGAAAAAGAGAATATGGTAACTTGCTAAAAATTAAAGACAATCACAGGAAAATAGTCGTAAGCCTGGATGAGCCTTCAGGAGGAAATGTTGAGGGCATCGAACATATGCACTTGAGAAGATTTCTTAGTATTCAAATTTAATAGTATGAAAATAGTCAATATCGTACCTGGTTTTGGTGGAACCTTCTATTGCGGGAATTGCCTGCGCGACAGTGTCATGGTAAAAACAATGAAAGACAGGGGTCATGATGCCATTACACTCCCGGTATATCTTCCACTCACGATGGAGGATGATCCCAACGAAACAGAGATGCCGGTTTTCTATGGGGCTGTTAACATATACCTCAAACAGAATTACAAAATGTTCAGGCATATGCCCGGGTGGCTGGAAAAATTTTTTAATTCCCAACCCATACTGAAATATGCCGCCAAAAAAGCTGGTTCAACCCGGGCCGGCGGGTTGGAAAGTATGACTATTTCGATGTTGAAAGGGGCAGATGGCTTTCAGAAGGCAGAGCTGCAGCAGCTGATCGATTTCCTCAGGGATCATGAAAAACCTGACATGGTTCATCTTTCCAATGCCTTATTAACCGGATTGGCCGGAAAAATCAAGGAAGAACTTAATATTCCTGTCGTATGTACCCTGCAGGATGAAGATGTCTGGGTGGATGCCATGGATGAACCCCACAGGCAGAGGATCTGGGATCTCTTGCACGAGAACATAGCTAATGTTGACGTATTCGTAGCAGTAAGTCATTATTTTGGGGGAATCATGCAGAAGAAAATGAATATTCCGGATGAGAAACTCGAGGTGGTCCGAATAGGTGTTGATCCGGAAAGGTATCATGTGAACGTACCGGACACTGAAACTCCGGCGATAGGCTATCTTTCAAGAATGAGTAAAAGCAATGGCCTGGAGATACTGATAGATGCATTTATTCAACTGAAAGATCAATCCCGGTTTAAAAACCTTCGGTTAAGATTATCGGGAGGCATGACCGGTGATGACAAGCCATTCATCCGGAAGCAGGTAAAAAAACTCAAAAAGAAAAATTATCTGAAAGATGTGGAATTTGTCGATAATTACAGTGGTGAGCACCTGCTAAGTTTCTTTCAATCGATGACCGTTCTGTCAGTACCAGTTCTTAAAGGGGAGGCTTTCGGCCTCTATCAGCTTGAAGCGCTTGCTTCAGGGATCCCGCTGGTACAACCTGCACTTGGGGCATTTCCTGAAGTTATTGAGGCAACCGGGGGTGGGGCGATTTATAAACCCAATACCGCAGAAGCTCTCGCTTCGAAACTTGAAGAAGTTTTATCCAACAGCGAAAACCTCATGCATATGAGCCGGATGGGAAGAGAAGCAACAGAAGGTGATTTCAGCAGCTACGCTGTAATAAACAATATGACTGAAGTATATAATAAGATTATCAACAAAGAATAATGACTTTAAGCATAAAACAAATGATATGATCGTCAGGCTTGAAAATATCCGTAAACACTTTGAGATTCCTGGTAGAGAACTGAAAAGGGAAGTTATAAAGGATATCTCACTAACTATTAATACTGGTGATTCGATAGCAGTTGTCGGGCCTTCAGGATCGGGAAAAACCACCTTGCTGAATATTATCGGAACACTGGATAAACCATCGGGAGGACAGGTATTTTTCGATGATCAGGAGATTCAGAAACTTGATGGTAAAAAGATAGCCGGGATCCGTAACAGGGATATCGGATTTATCTTTCAGATGCATTATCTCTTACCACAGTTAACTTTACTCGAGAATATCCTTGTCCCGGTTATTCCTAATAATAACAAATCAGAAAAAAAAGCTGCTTTATCCAGGGCAATGGAATTGCTCGGTAAAGTCGGGCTTGGTGATCATATGAAGCAGTTTCCCGGACAATTATCAGGTGGTGAATGTCAGCGTGCAGCAGTGGTACGGGCATTGATCAATCAACCCGGACTTATCCTGGCCGATGAACCAACCGGTTCGCTCGATCAGGAGGCTTCAGAACAATTGGGTGATTTGCTGGTGGGTATAAACAAAGAATTCGGGGTGAGCCTGGTAGCCGTTACCCATTCAATCCAACTGGCAAAGATGATGGATATTGATTATCGTCTTGAAAATGGAAAACTCATAAAGAATAAATGATAACCGTAATTCATAATTAAATGGAGAAAACTCAATACAGTAATAAAAATCTTTGTGTATCCTTGGTGCCTTTACGTTTTAGTGGCAAAAAATATTACAGCCACAAAGGCACGAAGACTCAAAGGTGTCACAAAGATGAAATTGCTATGTGATCTGTCCAAAAATTAAATATAATATGAATCTTTTTACATACATAAAAAGAAGTCTTCATTATTATAAACGCCAGCACCTCGCAGTTTTCTTCGGCACCCTTCTGAGTACGGCAATCCTGACAGGTGCCCTTGTCATTGGCGATTCAGTACGACTGAGTCTTGTGAAAATGGTAGAGACCCGGCTTGGGGATATTGAATATGCACTGGTAGGTGGTGACCGCTTTTTCCGTACACAGCTTGCCAATGAAATTGCTTCAGAAACAGAATTAAACACTGCAGCTTTGTTGATGCTTCAGGGTATTGCCATTAACAATGAAGTAAATAAAAGGGTCAACACCGTTAATATTTATGGAATAGATCAGGATTTCATAGATCTGACAGAAATGGCGATTGATGAACTGAAAGGCAATGAAGCCATCATTAATGGGCATGTATCAGAAAAACTTGGCCTCAGTTCAGGGGATGAATTCTTGCTGAGGATCCGCAAAGCTTCAGTCATACCCCTTAACGCTCCTTTCGTTAAAGAATCCCAGCCATCCATTGCCATACTTCTTCGGGTGAAATCTATCGTTGGAGACGACAGGATGGGAGGATTCAGCCTGAGTAATAACCAGTCATCCCCTGATAATATTTTCCTTTCCCTTGGAACGCTTTCTGACAGAATGGAAATAAATGAGAAAGTCAACCTTTTACTTGTTGCGGGGAATAAGGATCCCGATTTAGATAAAAACCAACTCAACAAGGTTTTTGCAGAACATTATAACATCGCCGACCTGGCGTTGAAAACAAACTGGCTGGAAGACAGTGATGAGTTTGAAATTTTATCGGGAAGAATATTCATCGACAAATCCATTTCGGATGCACTTCTTGAAAAAAACCTTAATGGGGGAACGGTATTAACATACCTGGTAAATACCCTTGGCAGGGATGACAAACAAACACCCTATTCTTTTGTCTCTGCTGTTACCAGTTTTTCTGATTTTCATTCGCCAGGAAAGGATGAAATCGTGGTTACTGAATGGCTTGCCAAAGACCTGGGCCTCAGCAAAGGTGATAGCCTCACCCTCGATTATTATGTTATTGGCCCCTTACGTACCCTTGACGAAAGAAGCCGAACATTCACAATAAAAAATATCGTCCCAACCCGGTCCAGCCAGGTTAATAAAAGCCTGATGCCATTTATACCGGGCCTCACCGATGCGGGAAGCTGCAGTGAATGGGAAACCGGTGTTCCCATCGATCTTGACAGGATAAGGGATAAAGATGAAACCTACTGGAATAATTACCGTGGAACACCAAAAGCATTTATTAACCCTACCACAGCCCGCGAGATATGGGAAAACAGTTTCGGTGAATTTACCGCCCTGCGTTTCAGCAAGGATGAGATGGACCTAACATCTTTTACTGAAATGATCAGAGAGTACCTGAATCCGGAAATGCTCGGCCTTGAATTCATCAACATTAAAAAGGAAGGTATCAGGGCGGCAAACAATTCTGTTGACTTTGCTGGTTTGTTTATCGGCCTGAGCTTTTTTGTGATCGTAGCAGGTTTATTGCTGACAATCATGATTTACAGCCTTAATACCGAGTCGCGTTCTCAGGAGGCAGGTGTTCTTTCTGCTACAGGTATTAAGCCTGGATTGATCATCAGGATTCGTTTTGCTGAATCTGCTGTTATTGCATTGCTTGGTGGCATAGCCGGAACGGGTGCAGGGATCCTTTATAATTATGCGCTGATCGCAGCACTGAATACTGTATGGCAGGATATTGTAAGGACCAATATGCTTGAAGTATTCATCCTTCCAGGAACATTGATAATTTCTGCTGTTGCAGGAATCCTGCTTGCAATGATCTCAATCTACCTTGTAACCAGGCGTAAACTTAAAAAGCCGGTTTCGATAATTATAAAAAAAGAACCCTTTATTTTGATCAGGGCCACAGGGTTCAAGAAAATATTGGTGCCCCTTATTGCCGTTGCCGGAATCGCTGGAGCTATAGCATTGGCTTTATATTCAATTTTTACCGCACAATATGAAAATGCCAGTTTATTTCTTTCTGCAGGGGGATTGTTTATGATAGGTGCTCTGGCCAGTATAGCATATAAATTCAGGAAACAATTTACAGATCCTCCGGGCATTTCACCGGGATTGTTTCGCTTTGCTGTTAAAAACGCCGGAAGAAACCGCAACAGAAGCCTTGCAGCAATTATATTACTTGCCCTTGGAACTTTTAGTTTTATAATTACCGGAGCCAATAAAAAGACATTCCAGGGGATGGAAAACTTACGTCAGTCGGGTACCGGAGGTTTTCTGTTCTGGGCAGAGACAACAATGCCGTTGTTGTATAACCTGAACACTATGAATGGCAGGGAAGAATATAGCCTTGAAGATGAAAGCATTCTTGATGATGTAGTCTTTATGCAAATGCATACCCTTGATGGTGATGATGCAAGTTGCCTTAACCTGAATCAGGTCAGTACGCCTGTTGTTCTCGGGGTGGATCCTCAATACCTTGATAAGCAAAAAGCCTTCACCTTTGTTAAGTTAATGAATGATGATGCTCACGGCCATCCCTGGCTGGAACTTGAGAAAGACTACGGAGGTAATATAATTCCTGCTATCGCCGACCAGACGGTGCTTACATGGGGTTTGATGAAAGAAATTGGTGACACACTGATTTACCTCGATGAAAACGGAAATCAGCTTAAACTTCTTCTTGTCGGAGGTTTAGCACCCTCAGTTTTTCAGGGTAATGTGTTAATAGCCGATAGCCTTTTTGTAAAACATTTCCCATCCAGCAGTGGCTCAAGAACCATGCTGGTTGATGCATATACAGAAGACAAGGGATCACTGAATGAAATTTTAAATACATATCTTTCAGACTATGGTATTGAGATAACCTCCACCACACAACGACTGGCAGCGTTTAATTCTGTTACGAACACTTATCTAACCGTTTTTCTTATACTTGGTGGGTTGGGTGTTATTATCGGTACACTTGGATTGGGAATTATCATGATAAGGAATATCATAGAACGAAAAAATGAACTAGCCCTTTTACTGGCGCTGGGTTATAAAAAATCAACCATCTTCTGGCTGATCATGATAGAAAATGCATTCATCCTTATCACCGGCATTCTTTGCGGAACCCTGGGTGCCGCAATCGGTATATTGCCTTCATTGCTAAGCCCGGCCTTTAATATGGACCTGGTAAGTATAGCAGTAATTCTATTGGTCATTATCCTTACTGGTGTTCTTTCGGTCTATTTCCCTGTACGTTATTTGTTAAAGAGGAATTTGATTGATTCATTGAGGAATGAATAACGGCCGGGGGATTAGTTCAGCGTTTGGATTCGATACCATTGAAATAAGCATTAGATTGTCGATGCTTGATTTTACGCCTGTCTGACATCCAATATCAATAAGCTAAGAGAATATCTGCTATTGATATGCCAGGAAACCCACATTCAATGACAAATGCTGATATTTGATTGATTTTCTAAAATTTAATTATTTTCGATACAACGATTTTATAATAATATTTGTCTTATACGTAAGTATTTCCCAATTGTAATTATATTTCTGGTATGAAAACAAGAATACTTATATCCCTGTGTATATTCTTTCTGGCTTTCATCAACACCCTCCTTTCACAGACAATTGAAGTAACCTATACTTTCAACAAACCTGTTTTAATAACAAATGATAAAGGTTACACAGAGGTGATTTTCCAAAATGCCCCAAACTTCAATGAAGAAGGCAAACCCCTGATTCCTCATTTCACTGCTGAGGTTTTATTACCCCAAAATACTAACTTAACGGGGGTTCAGATTGTCTCAATGCGACATTCTGAGATTGCCGAAGATATTATCCTGCAGCCGGCATCAAAATCATTTCCAATCTCAAAGGGAATACCCGAAGATTACCAGGTACCTTTCCATTCTGAACTTTACAGTTATGAACAGGCATATCCTGAGCTGTCTGTCAATAATATTGTAACCCAATATTTATCGGGCCATTCGATCGGTTTGTTTACTTTTTGTCCATTAATATATTATCCTGCAGGTAAAAAAGTACAATGGCTTGAGGAGATTACCTTTTTACTGGAATATAATTATACTGAACCAGGCCTGCAGATTCAAAAGAATCTTCGAACCTCTCATACCATCCGAAATAGAATCCGGGGGATAGTTGATAATCCCGATGCACTTCAATCCTATCATTATCATAATGGCCGTGTCCTGATCGAAAATGATATTTTACTCATAACTGCAAACAACCTTAAAAGTGCTTTCAACGATTATGCTGTTTTTAAGAGATCCACAGGTTTTATTGTTAAAGTGCTTGGGGTTGAGTCAATATATTCCGGTTATACCGGTGCTGATGAACAGGAAAAGATACGGAACTGCATTATCAGCCATTATCAAAATTATGGTACATCCTATGTGATCCTTGGCGGGGATTCTGATCCGGTTGATCCTAACCAGGACATTATTCCCCACCGTGGCCTTTACGTTAATGATGGTACCTGGTCGGATGCTGACATACCTTCAGATATGTATTATGCCTGCCTTGATGGCAACTGGAACAACAATGATAACAACAAATGGGGCGAGCCGGGCGAGTACGATATTTATGCCGAAGTTGCCGTTGGCAGACTATGCGTGGATAATGCGACAGAAATCGCTAACATTACCAATAAGCTTATTTTTTATCAGAATGCCCCGGTAAAACCAGATATTCAAAAGGCTTTAATGCTTGGTGAATATCTTGGTTTAGGTAGTTATGGTGGTGATTGTAAAGACCAAATCACCAATGGTTCATCAGCGCATGGGTTTACAACAGAAGGATTGCCGGTTTATTTTTCGGTTAACACACTCTTCGACAGAGATTATGATTGGTATAACATGGATGTTTTTCAACATTTCAACCTTACAGGTATAAACCTTTTAAACCATCTGGGTCATGCCCATGTCACCAGCAATATGAAGATAGGAAACAGTCAGATCAATTTATCAAATTTCCAAAATGATGGAATCTCCAGGGGTTATGTTATCGGATACTCTCAGGGTTGCTACAGTGGTTCCTTCGATAACAGGGATGCAAATGGTACTTACCTGTCAAGTGATTGTTTTGCAGAAAACATCACAACATTCTCTCGTGGAGAGGTAGCCATGGTTGCTAATTCCCGTTATGGTTTTTATGCTTACAACAACACCAACAGCTCCTCACAATATCTTGACAGGCAGTTTTTTGATGCTATTTGTGGAGAGGGAATCACAGCCATTGGAAATACCATTAACGATGCCAGGGAAGACAATGCCGGTTTTATGAATTCATGGGGGCAGATGCGGTGGGTTATATACGGATCGAACCTGCTGGGTGATCCTTCGATGGATATCTGGACAAAACTACCGGTAGATATTCTTGCCACCTATCCTCTCTGCGTTCCAATCGGGATCAGTCAGATTTCATTTCAAACAGATGCTCCGGCAGCAAGAATAGGACTTCAGCAAAACGGGGAGATCATTGGCAGGGGTATTACCGATGAATCCGGCTTCCTCCTGCTTGAACTGTTTAATCCCCTCAGCCAGATGGATGAAATAGATCTTTCCATTATTGCCCATAACAGAAACAGGTATTCCAGCACAATTTGTGTATCAGAAGATGGGCCCTTTGTGGTTTATTATAATCATAATTATTACGAACAGGATGGCAATGGAAATGGTTTGCTTGATTATGGAGAAACTGTAAGCCTGAGCCTTTCAATGAAAAACATAGGTTCCGAATTTGCCGAAAATGTGAATGTAAAGCTTTCAATCGCTGATTTCACGCAAACCATTAATCTCACGGATAACCTGGAATACTATGGTGATTTTCAACCTGAACAGGTGATCACAATCGATGATGGATTTTCATTTGAAATAGAAGAGTTGGTAATGGATCAGCATTATTTCAGGTTTATGATCAAAGCTGAGGGTGATACCACCTGGACCAGCTTTTTGAGCGCAGAGGTCAATGCCCCGGTTTTAAAGCTGGATAAGGTTAAATTTCAGGATCTGTTTACAGGTAATGGTAATGGTATTCCCGAACCCGGCGAAACAGGGAAGTTGATGCTTTATGCTAAAAATACCGGCCATGCTGCCAGTAGTGAAGTAATTGTAAGCCTGGGATCTAGCTTTCCGTACCTGACCATTATAGAAGATGTTGTAAACGTTGGGATAATTAATCCTGATTCATCAGTTATTGCAGATTTTACGATCATAATTGATGATTGGATCCCCGTAACAGGAGCCTTTGCAGATTTTAACTGTTACATAAGCGCCGATCCCTATCAGAGTGATTCTGTATTCAGTTTAAAGATCGGCCGGGTGATTGAGGATTGGGAAACAGCTGGATTCTTTGTATTTGACTGGGAACATACTGGTGATAATAACTGGTACATCAGCATGCTGGATCCCTATGAAGGTCAATATTGTACAAGGTCTGGTAAAATTGGGAACCTTGAAACTTCGGGGCTTAAGCTAAGCGCTGAGGTGACGCATACCGACAGTATCTCATTTTATTATAAAGTATCAACAGAGATTGAAAAAGACTTTCTGATATTTACCATTGATGATGAAACCAGGGGATGCTGGTCGGGAGAATCGGAATGGAAAAGGTTTGGTTGCCTGGTTAACGAAGGGGAACATACCTTTCAGTGGACTTTTGAGAAAGACTCTTCGGGTTCATCAGGACAGGACAGGGTTTTTGTGGATTATATTAATCTGCCGGTTTCTGAAGATTTTTTTGTTGGGGATGAATTTCCTCTCCATAAACCTCAGACTAATCAGGTAATTATATACCCTAATCCTTTCTCCGACTATGTTAATATTATGTTCACCCAGGAAATTCATTGTGAGATAAGCATTGAAATATATGATATGCATGGCCGGAAAATATATACAGTTGCTGATGAACATATATCTGAAGGGGAAAAATGCCACACATGGGGTGGGATTACAGATTATGGTGCAAAAGCCCCTCCGGGAATATATTATGTTAACGTTGTTGCCGGGAATACCAATTATTCAGGCAAGATCATCCTGATAAAATAACACCTCATCTATTTTCCGTTTGCACCATCCAACCAATTACAAACATTTTATTTCATTTTAAGGAGAACAAATCAAGCTTTCAAAGTATTAATGGTATATGTGAAGAAGAAAACTACCTCTAACATTTATTGAACAAGGAGTAGCTATGTTATCAGGGATTTTAGGAGCGAAAAAACCTTTTAGGTTAATATTGCCAAAAACGGGGATAGGATGCAACGGTATTCTGCTGGATGTATATGGTGTATCCCTGATAAAAAACTCAAATACGATTCATTTCTTAACTTAAGTCAATGGATTTAAATATCGGGCCAGGTAATCTTGCGGTAAATAAAATAATCCATTTTTAAATTGAAAAAATGATTTTAGTTTCTAATGCAGCGCACCGAATAACCATTTGCCTTGGTGTCGTAGTTTCTGAGCACAGTCTGGAGATTATAATGGAATACCCGGCGCCACGCCATGGTTGCATCGTATTGCAACGATGTCCAAAAGTAAGCATTAAGCGTAAGATTATTAAAAGTACTATTGGTATGCCGGTACCCACCCGGAACAGCAGTAAATCCACTGTTATTGTTTCCGTTTCCATTATTGAACCATCCGGAAGTTGATTTCATTTTAAGGCCTACATCCGTACCATTCCAACCCAGTGAAGAACAATTTACGGTTGGGTCGATATACAAAGTCAGAGTACACCATTCTGATTCTGTTGGGATATGCCAGCCATCGGGGCAAATACCCTGTGTTCCTTCTGAAGTACTATACTGCATAGCTTCATCCCACTGGTATAAACCACCGAAAATATCACAACTGTCAGGTTCATCATGATAACAATATTTCTCTATTATATCATTATTGGATTGATCGGTGGTGCTGTCAATGCGGATCCCAACATTGAGATTCTCCTTCATCCAGCACTGGGTTCCAATTTCAACTGTATTATACGATTTTCCCTGATACATAACAGGATATCCGCAAACACCAGGATCAAGAGTATCAGTATTATCATTTAATCCTAACCAATAATTTCCGTTGTAGAAATAAAAATCAACAGAGTCAGTATTAAAGATCAATAATCCACTAACTGGATCATTGATCTGCATTTGTTGGGGTGTTGTCATACGCGGGATTAAAAGTCCTTTATTTGTTGATTTTAAATCAAGCATTGCAGAGCTATCCGGATTACTTCCATCTTCATTTATGGCAACCTGTGCAATTAAACTACTATTAATACATATTAAAACTGATAATAGAAAGATCATTATTGTTCTCATTTTGATTGGATTTGGTTGATATTACATTGCTAAGATAATACTATTTATACACAAGTGCAATAAATATATATGTTAATTATGTAAATAATCCATCTTCCTTTACTGCACATCTGAAAAAAGCCAAATATCCCTGCTAGTATATCTCAATTTTTCAAATGGTTACATGCTGATATCTATCAGTCGCTAAATAATAAAGCCACTCGATTGAAGCGAGAGGATTATTTTTGATGTTGAAAGTTTTTAAAAAGGCAACACTTTATTAAACCATATTGAACTCGAAAGCATATTAGAGGAAAAGTTTGATATTGTTTAAACATCATATGGTGCCATCAACTGGCTGAATGACCTTGAAAAATGGGTGAAGCTTATCTATAAGTATCTTAAGCCGGGAAGTTTTTCATATGGTTGAGTTTCACCCCTTCAGTACCAGGTCTATCATTGTTTTTCAATTATGATTGAGATAGCAACTGACAAATGGATTTTGGAGAAGTATAAAGGCAAAATACCCTATTTATTTTCAATGAGGGCAAGAAAGAAATAATCAGCATCAGATAAAATTGTATCTTTAATATTACTTTTAGTTTTTTTTGTTTTAAACTAACAAATCCTAAAATCAAGATTTTATGAAACGGATAATTATCGTAATGTTTTTACTGATCACTATTGGTTTGATCCAGTGCAGGAAAGTTGAAGATAACAATCAGTTGTACTCATTCCTGTTTTTAACCGAGGAATATAAGCCTTTCAATTACACGGAAGATGGGCGGTTAACCGGTCTCGGTCCTGAGGTATTAAGAGAGATTTGTTCCGGTTTGAAGATTCCTTTTGAAGTAACAGTGTTGCCATGGAATGAAGCCTATCAAACTACCCTGCAAACAGCTAATGCGATACTTTTTTCAACAGTGTTGAATGCTGAAAGGAAAGACCTGTTTAAATGGGCCGGGCCCATCGCTTCGCTCGACTATGATTTTTATTCGACAGCACAGAACCACCTCATTATTAATTCCTTTGAAGATGCCAGGAACGTTGGTCAGATCGGTGTGGTAACAGATTATGGGATCACCCAGTACCTGGAAGGACAGGGATTTACAAACCTGGTGTATTTTGAAAATAATGCACAGGTTCTGGATAAATTACTGAATGGTGAAATTGACCTCTTCCCCTCAGACAGGTTAAGCATTACAGCTAGCCTGGAGGAACTCGGATACTCATATTATGCAGTAAGCCCGAGATTCAGGGTGCTGACCGACCTGATGTATTTTGCTTTCAATAAAAACATCTCTGATGAAGTTGTTGCAGACTTTCAACAAAAGATAAACCAGCTGAAAGATAACGGGAGACTAAAAGAATTATACCAGGAGTTTATACAATCCTCTGAATATCCGGGAAAGCTTCTTATTTATACCGAAGATTATCCCCCATTGACTTTTATGAACAGCTACGGTGAGATCAGTGGTTTTGGTACAGACATCGTGCGGGAGATCATGGGAAGGAACAATGTATACGCCAGTATTAAGCTATCCCAGTGGCGCATAGGTTATGAACTTGCCCTGAATAATCCTGAGTTTTGCCTCTTCACCATGGATCGTACTGCCATACGCGATACCCTTTTCCGGTGGGTGGGGCCACTGGGTTCAAACACGACATATTTTTTCACAAAGGTAGGATCAGGAATTACGATCAACTCCCTGGAAGAAGCAAAAGAGCTGGATGCTGTTGGAACGGTGAGTTCATGGTTTTCAGATCAGTACCTCCGTGAACTGGGTTTTACCAACCTGGTTTCAGACGGTGATCCCCTGGTTGTGACCGAAAAGCTGATGCAGGGCGAAATCGATGCATTTGTTTGCTCCGCCCTTACCTTTCCTGACATTCTCAGGTCTCTCGGTTATCAACCCGAGCAGGTAGTAGCATCATATGCACTGATGTCATCCGATTTTTATATTGCATTCTCACTGGGTACCTCAGGCAATACCGTAACACGGTGGCAGCAAACTTTTGATAATATGAAAGCGGATGGTACTTATGATAATATTTATTTGAAATGGTTTCCTGACGACATCAGAAAATAAACTTTGAAAATATACCAAGACTTGGTATCTTTGTTATAAATATTACGTTATGTCGAAAAATACATCAATTTTATTGGGTGATTATTTTGACAAATTCATCAATCAACAAATTAAAACTGGTAAATATTCTTCTGCAAGTGAAGTTGTCAGAGCAGCTTTAAGAATGTTCGAATATGAAGAATCAAAAAAAGCGGAACTTATTAAAGAACTGGAAAAAGGTGAAAAATCAGGCTTTATTGAAGATACTAACCGAACATTTTTTTTAGATAACCTTCATCAAAAACATTTGGCTGAAAAATGAATTACAAAATCAGTCATGAAGCAAGTCAAGATATTGAAAACATTTGGCTCTATACTTTTGAAAATTGGTCGCTTGAACAAGCAGACAGATATTTTAACTTGATAATGGATGAAATTGAATACCTCGCTAAAAATCCAAAATCAGGAAAAGATTCTAGTAAAGTAAGAAAAGGATATTTTCGTTCACGAATAAAATCACATTTTATTTTCTATAGAATGAGTCGTAGGAATGAAGAAATTGATATTATCAGAATTCTATATCAAAGAATGGATATTGAAACTCAGCTAAATGAATAAAATAGCTATGGAAAGGCCAATTCATTTGATCATAATATGCCAGTTTAAATTAACCACCGTATATTTCTGAATTTATTATGTCTATACCGAGCTGTTCCGATTGGCCCGGGGTGGTCAATACCGTCGGCTTATGCACAGTACACACCATTTTAAGAATATACCCGTAGACTGTAACCGCTTTCTTATGGTGTGAGCTTTCCAGTTGCGTTCCAGTTTTCCATACAAAATCCAGTCTTCTATCGCTTCTTGTGTCAACTCCTTGAGTTCTGTAATCGGGTTATGAGACCGGGAGTCTGATCCAAAACCCTGCTAAACCCGCTCTACCAAAGGGATAACGGAAATTGCGATTTTTATTTTGCCCAGAAATGTGTGATCTTCGGGCAACGGAAAGGGTACTGGGAAATTTTACCAGTGTCAAATATAAAATCTTAAAGAATTCATTTGTTTGTATTGTGTGAATATACTTCATTCGAGCGTATTTTTCTGGTTAAAGATTCTGATTTTTAACATTATCTAATTGAAATTTACAAACTTTTTTCTAAATTCGCTACTGAAATTCTGTTGTTTTACTGAAAGTAAACCAATACTAATCTACAATACCAAGAGAAAAGATGGCTCCAAAAAAAATCAGAATTAACCCGGAGGTCTTAAAGTGGGCACGTGAGTCCGCTCATCTTGATATTAGTGAAATACCGAAATCAACGATTTCGACTGATTTATTGATCAAAATTGAAGAAGGAACCGATTTTCCATCTTTTACTCAACTTCAGAGATTAGCAACAAAATATGAGAGATCGCTTGGTGTCCTCCTGGGAGACAAAATACCTGAAACTGATTACCAGAAAATTCCCTTTTTTAGAAAAGAAAATCAAACAGATTATGATTCTTCTTTAGCTATGTTTATTCGCGACATTCAAGATAAACAAGATTGGGCAAGAAATTATCTCTTATCAGAAGGGAATACGGAATTAGATTTTATCGGCAGTATATCTATTACTGAAAATGTAGATGGAGTTGCCAATAATATAAAAGAGAGGTTAAATCTGCCTCATTATAGGTCTTTCAGCAACAGGAATGATTATCTAAAGGCACTGAAAATTGAGCTGGAAGAACGTGGAGTTTTTATTTCAATCACGGGTAGTAACCAATCGAATAAAAGAATCAGTCTTGAACAAGCCCAGGGATTTGCAA
>CAYXUU010000005.1:0-3788 GCA_964468645.1 uncultured Bacteroidales bacterium | reverse complement strand
GGTAGTAACCAATCGAATAAAAGAATCAGTCTTGAACAAGCCCAGGGATTTGCAATTTCTGATCCTATTGCTCCCTTCGTTTTTGTAAATACGAAGAATACCACAAACGCTAAAATATTTACCTTAATACACGAAATTGCTCATTTATTCCTGAATGAATCCGGTATTTCTGAGGATGCTCTTCGGTTTAGAAAACCTGAATGCAAAGAGGATGAAATAGAGAACTTTTGCAATAATGTTGCCGGAGAAGTTTTAATGCCAAAAAACGACTTTCTTGAAGAATTCTCTAAATGTAATGAATCATTGGAGAAAGTCATCACTGATTTGTCTAACATCTTCTTTGTAAGTGAACTTGCAATTTGCGTGAAACTTTGGAGGTTAAATTTAATTTCTTTTGATGAATATCGGTTTCATTATGAAAGTATTGAAAAGAAGATTAAGGATTTTTTACTAGAAAAAGAAAAGGAACAAAAAGAACGTAGTGGTGGCAGTTATTACAATAATATGAGATCAAAGAATGGGGTGTTGTTTTCGTACCTGGCCTATTCCGCCTATAAAAGCGGAGAAATTCTTAGTTTAGATTTAAGTAAGCTGCTTAAAATCAAGACTAATAACATTGAGAACTATTTTGCAACACTCTGATATGTTAACGAAATACATTTTAGATACGAATGTTTACATTGAAGCATACAAAGGTTATTACCACCCGGACATTGTCCCTGTGTATTGGGATATCCTCAAATTCCTAGGCAAAGAAAAAACCATAGAATCGCCGAAGCAGGTACTTCATGAAATTAAAAGTCAAAATAAGCCTCAAAGCTCAAAGGAAAACAATCCAGAAGAAGATTTCTTATATGAGTGGTCCAGAAGCAGTGATAATAAATGCTTTCTAAAAAATGATTTGAAAGATATAGATGTGTATTTTAGGAAAGTACAAGCAGCCTATGAAATAGTTAAAACAAAAAATACATCGAAAATTAGGAAAAGAAGGAACGGATGGAACTGGCCCAGAAGAGAGCCGGTTTCAGATCAGGATATGTTTGTTATAGCCACTGTTTTATTTTACCAAAATTATTTCCCAACAAATAAATATGTTCTGGTAACCAAGGAAAGTCTTGATGTTCCTCCAAAACACTTCAAACCTGCTAAAATTCCTCATATTTGTAAGGAGCTTGATGTCGAATTTATTGATGACTTTGAGTTGCTAAAAAGGCTTCAAATACAATTCCATTCAAGTTTCAATATGGGAGAATAGACTCCATAACCTATAGCAACTTCAAAATCGCTGATACAACCTAAATGATGTGTGTATTCTCCGTGTAATAACTGGAAAGGTAGTCTGGATCATTATTGGTTGCATCATAATGCTGGAAACATGCTTTTGCAATGTCACAGATTATTGGGTGCAACTGAATTTCGTATTGGTTAAATCTTTTAAGAGCTATCATCAAAAGGTCTGTTTCTTCGGTTCCACCTGATATTTCAACCACAACGTTCCTGTTTTCTCTTAAAGCCCTCAAAGCTATTTCTAAACCTATTTCATTTACAGTCTTTTTGAAGTCTTCATATTTTACATCCTTACTTGGGCGTATTTTCATAAAAATCTCATTTGCATCAATTACAGCATATTCCTTGGGGAGATTTTCTTTTCTATAGGTTGTTTTTCCTGAACCTGGGCCTCCTGTGAGGATGGCGCAAATTGGCTTGCCTTCCTTGGGAATAGAATCTTTTTTTAAAAAGGATTCAATCACGCTTTCCTGTTCTTTTATCGTCATTATTAGAAGCTAAGAGGCAGTCAAATAGTAGCAAATATTCATTTGTAGGTATATTACTTTTCATTAAGAAAATAAATTTTCCACAGAAAATATTTTGCCAGTATCAATCTCTTTGCTATATGCATACTCCTTTCTTCCCCTGGACAGGGCTTAATTGTCCCTGATTACTTTTCTTAACCTAAATATTTCACCTTTTTTCCGGGATTCTTATTTCTTAGCCAACTCACCATGAAAAAGGTTGTTCTGAAAAAGCAACTGACAGATGATGATATCAACATTTGCAAGGGAGCTATCGTACTATTGGAAAAAGCAGCACCACCTATTATCGGATTTCTTCGGCTTCGGTATCTCGATGATCCAGGTTGTCTGGAAGGAGACATTGATTTTTTATTTTTATTTGAGGGAAGCGGATTAAGTGAAAAAGACTACTTAAGAAGGTTTTAGCAAAAGGGGCTTGTAAAAAGCAAGCCCCTCTTTATAAAATAGCTTGCAAATGGCTTGCAAATAAAAAAGCAATCCAAATATAATCTTCTGAATTGCCTTTCTTCTCTGGTCTCCCCGCTAGGATTCGAACCTAGGACCCGCTGATTAAGAGTCAGTATTTTTGTGTTTATTAATGAATTCCAATTTTTGCAATTTCTTGTATTGCATTGATATATAGAATGTTTTTCTTGCAATTAATGGAAAGATAATGTAACTTCGCGAAACAAATGTTTCAACCATGTTTCAACCAAGATTAAAATGGCATCTGTAAAAATTTTACTTTATAAGCATAAGACTCTTAAAGATAACAGGCATCCTGTTGTAATGTCCATAGTGAAAGACAGAAAAAGAAAGATAATTTCTTTGGGTTATAGCTCCCATGAGAATCATTGGAACTTTGATAAAAACATCCCTACAGCTAAACATCCTCACGCAACTGAACTAAAACAAGTTATTAAAACAAAAAAGCTAAGGGCTGAGAAAGAAATAATGAGATTTGATAACATTGGGAAGCCATATACTCTGGAAGATATCGCTCATAGTATTAATGAACGAATTAAACCTGGTTCATTTAAGAATTATACCGAGAAGGTAATTAATACCCTAAAGATGGAGAACCGTAATAAATATGCAAAATCATATCAGGATACTCTTAATGCTGTACTTAAATATACCAATGAACATGATGTTGACTTTAAGCATATTACTCCAAAATTCTGTCGTGATTTTGAGAGCAATTTGTTGATTGAGAATAAGCGAATTAATACCATTGCCGTACACTTAAGAAACATTAGATCCATTTATAATAAAGCAATAAAAGATAATATCATTCCACAGCATTTCTATCCATTTAGTGAGATAAGGATAAAAACTGAAAAGACTCAAAAAAGAGCTGTCACTAAGAACATAATTGCCGAAATAAAACAACTAAAACTAAAGAAGGGAACCAGGATAGCACTCGCCAGGGATATTTTTATGTTCAGCTTCTATAACAGAGGAATAAACTTCATTGATATATTTTACTTAAAAGAGAAGGATATCATTGATAGTAGGATTTACTATAGGCGTAGCAAAGTTAAAGAACCTATGAATGTAAAACTAGTCCCTGAAGCTCTAAAGATTATCAAACGATATAGTCAAAAAAAAGATCCTGAAAAGTATGTTTTTCCTATGCTTAGAAATAGTGATGAATATCATAGGTATGAGGCAACATTTAGAAATATTAGAAAGGATTTAAGTAGGATAGGTGAAATGGTAAACAGCCCGGTACCATTAACATCATATGTTGCAAGACATTCCTGGGCAACGATTGCGAAAAGAAGTGGTGTTTCAACTGCAGTAATAAGTGAAGGACTTGGCCACAGTACTGAAAAGATAACCCAGGTATATCTTGATTCTTTTGAAGATAATGTTTTGGACAAAGCTAACGAATTGATTACTGACCTATAAAAGAGAAAAGTTCACAAAGAAATAAGAAAAAAGCCTCTTCCCAACCGGGAACGAGGCTTTTTCGTTGAACTCGCTTTCACG
>CAYXUU010000004.1:0-191736 GCA_964468645.1 uncultured Bacteroidales bacterium | reverse complement strand
AAACCGTCTTTAAGAAAGCTAGCTATTTCTTGGCTGAGCCGCATTGATCATCTAAAACCAGGTCATCTAATATATTTTTCATCTAATTACACGGATTACACTAATTGTTGTTCTTCGTTGAGGTTGTTTTGTCACGCAATGTTTTTTAACATCTAATTACATTAAGTTATCTAATTGTTTTCTTAGTTGGGGTTTGTAGCTTTATCGAAATATTTATTCGTTTACCCTGTGTAATAAACGATGATATATTATACATACATGATTATTATGAGCGTTACACAGGGTGAATTAGTGTAATTCGATGAAGAAAATATTCGATGATCAACAAATTCATCGGAGGTTTCAATATCATGATTTATGGTTGTCAATATAGTTGACAATATGAATAAAGCATTGTTGGGCTTTCATAAAAAATTGTTCCACCTCTGTTCTTGAAGGTAATTGATATTTAGGGCCAGGATATCGCCCTGATTCGTAGTAGTCACTTATGGTAACAATATCTTCAAAGGCGATATTACTCAGTTTTGCTTTATCGTTTACATAATAAAACAACATTGGCAAAGAATGTGTTTTCGGAATACGGGCTCCGTGAAATGCCCAGACTGCTTTAAATGCTTTTTCCAGGGTTTGTTGAATCCCGATAGCGATGATATCGGTATAATGCTTTTCACGAATCAATAATTCAGCAGTTTCAAGGCTTCTTCTGGCAAGCTCAATCCATTCATATGCATATTGCTTATTAGGCATATATTATTTTCCCTTTAGTATAGATATCTTCATAAAAACCATCACCTAAACGAATTCTGTCTTTTATTCGGTTTTCGCTATCAACAACAAGATCAAAAGACCGGTTATAAGGATGTAGATTTTCCCATAATAGTTTCTTTAGTTGAATTCTAAAACCCCTTACATTGTCAGCAGGAATATCGGCGATAGCTAAAAGATCAATATCGCTATCTTCCCTGGGATTCCCCTTTGCAAAAGATCCAAAGAGAATTAATTTTTCAACACCCTGCTGTTTCAGGATTAATGCAATTTCCTGTATTAGTTTATCTTGTTCCATTTTATTTCTCCAAAAATAACTCAAAAGCTTCTATGAGGTTGTTAGTTGCTTCTTCTACCGTTGCTCCAAAACTGGAAACGTCAACATTTAAACTTTGTGATACGTAGTATTCGCCTTCTTTGTATATGATGTATTTAATAGTTTTCATTGTGATGTCATCTTATTTAGTATAAAAATACTCATTTTCGATCATCCAAATCAAATTATCATCTAATTACAGGTCATCCAATATTTTTAATCATCTAATTTCGCTAATTTATCTAATTAATAGCCACAGATGCCACAGATTAATTGGATGGCAGTTTGTGGTTGGTAGTTGGTAGTGCTGGTTTAAACATTATTGCTTCATTTGGTATTATCAGGGAGATCATGTTCGCCTATTTCATGAATTATTTGTTTAATTCGTGTAATTAGTGCAATTCGATGACATGCTCTTTTTCCATAAATAGTACTACGTCAAGCCAGGAGCCAGCTTCCCCTTCTTCAAGATAAAAAATACTTCTGAACAATTTACTGAAAAGAATATCGCAAACCCTGGCAAAACGGCTTGTTAAACTTTCGAAGGCATCCATGCCTTCAGGGGTAAGATCCTTAATATTATACTCCTTGCATAATTTCAACGATCTTTTAAGCCATTTAACAGCATCTTTCAGTGAACCCGCATTTTCATTCAGTATTGATAAATAATCTGTTTTACTCATATTAATATACTGTTGTTAAAGGCATATCTGGAAAAAGCTGTATCAGGTTTATCTGTGATGATAATATCTATTTTTCTGTTGCCCAGTTTTTCTTTTAAACGAGTTCTGATTAAAAGTTTATCGCTGTATGTAAGGGTGTTGCTGATAATCAATATGTCAATATCACCACCTTTGGCCAGATCATCTATCCTGGATCCGAATAACCTGATTTTTGCTTTTGGATCGATATGAAGAATTGTTGTTCGGATTGTATCTATTTCATTGTTGTTCAATCGCATACTCAAAGATAGTTTGTTTCCGCTAATTTCATGGATTTCCACGAAATATTTGTTGGTGGTTGATAGGAGGTAGCGCTGGTTTAAATATTATGGCTTCATTTGGTATTATCAGGGAGATCATGTTCATTTATATCATGAATTATTCGTTTAATTCGTTTAATTCGATGAAAAAAAATATTTGATGATCAATAAATTCATCTGATGATTATTCTTTGATGATACCGTCAAGATATTGATTAAGGTGATCAATGATGGTACTTGTTACCTTATCAATCGTAAGATCCTTTTCCTGTATCATTTTTGGCCAGTCTTCAGCGACGATGTCATCAAAATATCCCAGACTTTTTATGGCATGGAATTCATTCCTGGATCCATACTTTTTGTTATAAAACTTCAATATTTCTTCGAAGGAGTATTCCTTTAAGAGAAAATAGATATCTATAAAATCCTTGAAACGTGTGCCATCACCTGATATCGCATTGACTTTCATCGCAGCAATATCGGGTTTTGATAATATCCTGATGTTTTCTTCAGAAATTATTGGATTGATGATAGGATACTCATGCTTGATCAAATCAACAAAAACACTGTTGATCAATCCCTTTATTATATTCCGATGCTGATATTGCATTTGGAAGTCGAAATGCTCTTCAAGATATTCCAAATAATGCTGGCTGTCAAAATCCTTTGTTGTAAACAGATCAATGTCGATGGATTTACGGTGGCCAATGTGTAATGACAGCGCTGTACCTCCAACCAGGTTAAAGTCCGTAAAATAAGGATCTGACTGCAGGTTTTTGATTAACTCCAGTGTTGTTGTGTCGATTGTTTCTTTGTGAAGCACTTCAGGTCTTCTTTGTTGATCTGTAGATAATTGATGACAAAAGCAAGGGTTTTGGGATCAAGATACCCAATATGTTTCACCTCTTGTATGATTTGGTCAATACCATATAAGTCAATGATGTATTTGAGTTCCGACAAATTGCCGAACTGCAAAACCCTGTCCACGACAAGCCTTTTATTTCTTTCCATATCGGGATCATTGACATCCCAGAATAGTTCTTTTCGTATTTGTCTTGGCAGCATTTAAGATTCAACAGATTGGTATTAATAAAGAACGATATTTTTATCCTTGAATGGCACGAAATTTCACGAATTGTTTTTCGTATTAAATATTAGTGCAAATTAGTGTAATTCGTGGACTTTATTATTCGTTAAATTAGATTCATTCGATGATAAATTATTTTCGATGAAATTATCCTTTTAAATTTAGTAATCAGTACTACGAACCACCAACTACCAACCACCAACTAATAAGTTACCCTGGGCAAAACAAATCCCAGTGCCTGCGCAACAGATTCTTCTATACTTTGGATGCCTGTATGTAGTTCAATCTGTGGTTCTTGCGGTGCTTCAAATGGTGCGTCTATACCGGTAAAGTTCTTGATCTGGCCGGCCCGGGCTTTGGCATAAAGGCCTTTGATATCCCTTTGCTCGCAAACTTCCAGGGGTGCGTTTACATAAACCTCAATAAAGTCTTCTTTACCAATGATCTCCATGGCCATGTGCCTGATGTCCCTGGTGGGGCTGATAAAGCTGTTGATGCAGATGATACCGCAATCGAGAAAGAGTTTGGATACTTCTGCTATTCGGCGGATGTTTTCTATCCTGTCTTCTTCGGAAAATCCCAGGTTGTTGTTGATGCCGGTACGGATATTGTCGCCATCGAGTACCTGGGTGAGGTGTCCCCGTTTATTCAGTTCCCTTTCAATATGCTGGGCAATTGTTGTTTTGCCCGATCCTGATAATCCTGTCATCCAGATTACACAGGCACGCTGGTTAAGGAATCTTTCCTTGTCGGCGCGGTTGAGGATCTGGTGAAAAACAGGGTGGATGTTTGCTTGCGCTTTGTTCATAGTGTTGTATAAATGATTTATTATTATTTGATGCCCTTTTGTCCCCGACCATAGTTGGGATCTCCGCTTCGCTTCGACTTGACATAAAAGGGCGATCCAAGCTCTTCGTAATTAGTTTTACTAATCGAATCTTTTATCTTTTTACTTTTTTCTTTTGTCTTCCTTCGCGTTTCTTAGCGTTCTCTGCGGTTTGTATTTCGAGAAGTCGAAAAATCTTTTAAAAACCCCCGGATCTGTCATACCGAGCGAAGCCAAGGTATTGTTAATATTATTTGCATAAGGTAGCCAACCATTTAAAGGTTGGCAACCTATCCTTCCTAGCGCCCATCGCGTCTTAGCGGTGAAAAATCTTCGTGCCCTTATCGCTTACGTCACTCAAGTCGGCCCTTCGCTTAAGTCAAATATTATTTTGTTTTCTATACAACTCTTCAAGCTTATCCTTAAGATCAACAAACGCTTCGAGATACCGATCCATGTCCTGATTCAACTCACTAATTACTGGTTCGTCATAAGTATGAGATGAGAGGTTTCTTTGTTCGAGCATTTCTAACCATACGTTTTCATCATCAATTAGCTTCTGGTTAAAAGCTTCCCTGAGACAATCACGCGGTGTTTTGCAGTCAAAACCAAGATAGGCAAGTGCACGGTAACATGCTTTCCAGGCCATTTCGAAAGTGAATTCAAATCGTTTTACTGCAACGTCAAGAAAAACATCACCATAACCATCTCTATTGTAACTTTCCTTGTGTTCAATTATTCCTGTGAACCTCTCCAATGCTTTGCTGAAATTGTATAACCCATCCTCAAATCGCATCAATTTAGTTCTGGACCACATTACTTTTCCTGTATCCAGTACCCGCTGACGAAAACGTTGCTCAGTCCTGGCTAAATTCACAACATCAATTTTAAATAATGTCTGCATCTCTTTTAATTCCTCTTTAATCAGCAGATCATTCTTAAATCCTTCTGCATCATAAGCAATATCAATATCAGAGCGCTCACCAGCTTCACCATCAACCTGAGAACCGAAAAGGTAAATCCGTTCTGGGGTGCAGTGTTTTAAAATAATGGAAATGGTTTGCTTTATGATATCACGTTTTTTCATGATTTGGTATTTATGTCCTTTTTTCTTGATAAAAAAGAACGAAAAAATCAAGGCTTCTTAAAATTTTGAACAAAAGCTACGGATATATTTTGTTCCCACAATCCAAGATGACACAATGCTTGTGTATGAGTGTCGTAGTTTACTTTGCTACTTTGTGTCATTGCGGATTGCTTACACACAAGGCCTTCACGAAAAAGAAATCCTTGGTTTTGTTAATCGATTCTTTTATCTTTTTACTTTTTTCTTTTGTCTTCTTTCGCGTTTCTCTGCGTTCTCTGCGGTTTGTGTTTCGAGCGAAGTCGAAAAATCTTTTAAAAACCCCCGGATCTGTCATTCTGAGCGAAGCCAAGGTATTGTTAATATTATTTGCATAAGGTAGCCAACCATTTAAAGGTTGGCAACCTATCCTTCCTAGCGCCCATCGCGTCTTAGCGGTGAAAAATCTTCGTGCCCTTATCTCTTACGCCCCTCAAGTCGCCCCTTTTCTTAAGTCAATTCATCAGAAATGCAACCCAAACTGCGCCACCAGCATCAACACGGCCACCACCATAAACAAAATACTCAACGGTGCCCCTATCCTCATATAATCCTTAAACTTATATCCCCCGGGACCGTAAACCATAAGATTTGTCTGGTAACCAATGGGGGTGATGAAACTGGCTGCTGCAGCAAATGCTACAAGTAATACAAAAGGTTTTGGGTTGGCATCCAGCTGCTGTGCAAGGCTTAAGGCAATAGGGAATATAATAGCGACAGCACCAATATTCGTGATGATTGATGCCAGTAAATTCGTTATGAGGAATATTCCAAATAATAGGGTGATGATCCCATAGGGTTTGATAAATCCTAAAAAGGCATGAGACAAAATATATGCAATATCTGTCTTGATCATGGCCATGCCCAAGGCAAGCGACAGCGCAATGATAAAAATCAGGTTGAAATTCAATCCTTTATGAAGCTCCTTGGGTTTGGCGATGCCGGATAATAACAATGCAATCAGGAACACCACCAGGCAGGTAAACAATGGGACAACTTTTAAAGATGCCAGCAATACCGAAGATACCAGACCAACAATGATCAACAAACTTTGCAGCATAGGCATTTTTTCAATACTACGCACCTTATCAACGATGAAGAAGTCGCTGGTGTCGCTGGCAATACCATGAAAGTCATCACCGGTGACCAGTAAAAGTAGGTCTCCTGCATCAAGTTCCGCATTTCCGATCTTTCCTTTTATCTTTTCACCATTACGGTGTACTGCAAGTATTGCCGCATCAAAACGGGCACGGAAATTACTATCCCTGACGGTTTTGTTGACCAGCCCTGAATTTGGTGTTATAAAGACTTCAACCACTTCCTTTTTGCTTCTTCTGGCATACATACCCAGCTCTGAGGGTTGGATATTTTTATTGCTTTCCACCATATCGGCGATGGTTTCGGTATTTCCGGCAAAGATCAGATTGTCTTCTTCATAAATAATGGTTGAGGGGGATACCGGGGAAATGATCTCCCCTTCCCTGACAATCTCCACCAGAAACAAACCCTTAAGATTTCTCAAACGGGCTTCTTCAATGCTTTTGTTATGGTATTCCGAATCCTTGTTTACCCTTACTTCAACAAGATATTCGCGGGAGTTTTCAGCTAATTCTTCTTTGATATCAGGATTATTGGGCAACAGCCTGTAACCAAAGAATACCAGGTACAAACCTCCCAAAATGATCATGCTTAATCCGACAGGAGCAAAATCAAAGATCTCCAAGGTATTAAATCCGGGTATAATGTCCTGTTCTGCCACCAATCCGTTAACAACAAGGTTTGTGGAGGTTCCGATCAATGTGGCGGTGCCCCCAAGCATGGCAGCAAAAGAGAGCGGAATCAATAATTTAGATGATGCGATATTATTTCGCCTGCCCCAATTATGCACATAGGGCATCATGATGGCCACAAGTGGTGTATTATTAATCATGGATGAAAGGGCGGCAACAGGGAAAAGTAATTTCAACAAAAATCCTTTATAAGTATAAGTCCTTTTAAAGAACCGGTTAAACATATTATCGATCAGGGTCGATTTTCGAATGATCTCACCAATCAGCAACAGCAGTATGATCACCGCAATTTGTTCATTGGCGAATCCACGAAGGATTTCCCCCGGGGTAAGAATCCCACTGATTCCAAGAACACTAACCCCAATGATAAAAGTAACTCCAGGCCCGAAAAAATTCTTGTACAGGGATACGAGGAGAAAAACGATTACTGCGGCTACTATGATTTGGTCGGTGGTCATTTTCAACAAATAATTATTTTCTGTCCACGAATTACACGAATGAACACGAATAATTTTTGATATAAAATTCGTGCAAATTTGTGTAATTCGTGGATCATTAAAAACTATCAGTAGATATTATTCAGCTGGAAATATCATCTTTGTTGATAGATATTCGATGATGCTTTCGATGTTTTTTCCATTCTCTGTGGAATCTAGGGAAATATCCGGGGACTGCGGTTCCTGGTATTCGGTGTCTATTCCGGGAATATGCTTGAGTTTACCTTCGTCAGCTAATTCGTAGAGCCCATATTTATCGTTTTCGCGGGCGAAGTCGATTGTTGATTTGAGATAAACAAGGTTGAATCTTTCTTCGCCAATGATTTCTGCAACCTGATTTCTTATATGTTCATCAGGGGAAATAAAAGAGCAGATGGTGATGACTCCCTGATCGTTGAGGAGTTTGCAGATGTGAGCAACTCTTCGCAGGTGTTCGGCCCTGTCGGCAGGGGAGTGGTCAAGTTCGCGACTGAGGCCTGAACGGACTGATTTACCATCCAGTAATACTACAGTTGCTCCCAATTCGAACAATCTTTTTTCGAGGGTATAGGCAAGATCATTTTTACCACTTCCATGTAAGCCGGTGATCCAGATGGTTTCACCTTGCTGGTTGTATTTCTTTATGCGTTCTTTGGGTTTAATGAGACTCTCACCTTTGACAATCTTCTTCTCATCGTCAATCGTCAATCGTAAATAGTCAATATCCGCCACTTTATCGAGGATCATTCCTACAGCGACTGTATTGTGTGATACAGGATCGATCAGGACGAAGGAACCGGTATTATGATTCTTTTTGTAGGGATCAAAAAATATCGGTTTGACAGTTGTAATTACCACCCTTCCGATCTCATTCAGTTTGAAGTAATCGGCATCAGATTTTTCAAGGGTATTTACGTCAATACGATGTCGGATTTTGTCAATCCTGGCTTTTGTATTATTGGAAGTTTGCTTGATGTAAAACTGTGTATAGGGATCCATTGGTTTTTCATCCATCCATACCAGCATGGCTTCGAAATGCCTTTCGGCTCTTGGCAGGTTGTTGGGATGGACCAGCATATCCCCGCGTGAGACATCTATTTCCCTGTCGAGGGTAACAGATACGGCTTCAGGTGGAAAAGCATATTCCTTTTTCCCGTCATATGAATCTATCGTTTTTACAATCGCTTTTTGCCTTGAGGGTAATGCCATCACCTCATCACCTTTCCTGATCACCCCAGAAGCAACCCTGGCTGCAAAACCCCTGTATTTTAAATCGGGTCGTACGACATATTGTACCGGGTATCTCAGGTCTTCAAAGTTTCTGTCGCTTGTAACATGCACCGTTTCAAGAAACTCAAGCATACTTTTCCCGTGATACCATGGCATTCTGTCGGATATATCAACAACATTATCTCCTTTTAATGCCGAAAGTGGTATGAAATTAATATCGGGAATATCCAGTTGTGTTACAAATGCATGGTAATCGTCACATATTTTATTGTAAACATCCTCGCTGAAATCGACAAGGTCCATCTTATTGATTGCCACGATAACGTGTTTAATGCCCAGGAGGGATACCAGGAAAGTATGTCTTTTGGTCTGTGTAATTACTCCAAGACGGGCATCTACCAATAAAATTGCCAGATTTGCAGTAGAGCCACCTGTAATCATATTGCGGGTGTATTGCTCATGACCCGGGGTGTCGGCGATGATAAATTTTCTTTTATTTGTAGAGAAATAGCGGTATGCGACATCAATAGTTATACCTTGTTCACGTTCTGCTTTGAGTCCATCAAGCAATAATGCATAATCAATATCCCCACCTGCATGGCCTTCGCGTTTACTGTCACGTTCCAAGGCGGCTAAATGGTCTTCATATAATTTTTTACTGTCGAATAATAATCTGCCTATTAATGTTGATTTTCCATCGTCCACACTACCTGCTGTAAGCAGACGTAGCAAATCTTTCTTCTGGTCCTGATCTAAAAATTCCTTAATGTCCATAATTAAACTGTTGGTAGTTGGTGGTTGGTAGTTGGTAGTACTGTCAACCAACTCGCCACCATCTACTTCTTTATAATTTTCTTTTTAATCCATTGATAAAAGCATTGATTTTGCTTCCTAATTCATAAGCCATTTCCCTGGTTCGACTAAGTTCCTGGTCTGAAATCCATTCGCTTCCATGAAACAGTATTCATTGCGTTAAAGCTTCGTTGAGAGAACCTCTTGAGTAATATAAAAATTGCAAGAACTCTTTTGTTGATATTCGCCCCTTACCCTCTGCAATATTTTGTGGAATTGCCAGTGAAGAACTTTCTAACTGTTCAAGGACTCAGAAATGTCCTTTCTGATTTTTTGAAACCATTTCACTAATTGATTTGCAATGCTCAGCAAAATCCATCCCTATTTGCCATATCAACAAATTTTCAAAATCAGCCTTTTCCATATCATTAGTTATAATTCAGCATTAAAAGTTGGCATTAATCACCACCAACTAAAAGTATCCCTCCCTCTTCTTCTGCTCCATACTCGCTTCCTGATCAAAATCAATCACCCTTGTCGTCCGCTCTGACTTTGTTACTGTCATCATCTCTTCAACGATTGTTTCAATAGTATCGGCTTCGGAATCGATAGCCCCGGTTAGCGGATAGCATCCCAGTGTACGGAATCTCACCATTCTCATTTTTGCCTTATCGGCGATTTCTTTGGGCATACGGTCATCATCCACCAGGATCAAGGCATTGTTGAATTCAACGATTGGCCTTTCCTTGGCGAAGTATAATGGAACAATCGGGATCTCTTCCAGCCTGATATATTGCCAGATATCGAGCTCTGTCCAGTTTGATAATGGGAATACCCTGATGGACTCACCTTTATGGACTCTTGCATTATATATATTCCATAATTCGGGACGCTGGTTTTTCGGATCCCACTGATGATATCTATCCCTGAAAGAATAAACTCTTTC
The DNA here is from genome assembly GCA_964468645.1 of uncultured Bacteroidales bacterium. Classification (GTDB taxonomy): domain Bacteria; phylum Bacteroidota; class Bacteroidia; order Bacteroidales; family JAIOZK01; genus JAIOZK01. Next base: position 181,403 of record CAYXUU010000004.1, on the reverse strand, counting down.
CTTGGCCCTTGATTTTTCTTCATCCCTTCTGGCACCCCCAAATGCAGCATCGAAACCATGTTTTGTTAGTCCCTCCAGCAGGGCATGGGTTTTCATAATATCGGTATGAACCTTACTGCCATGAGTAAAGGGCCCCACACCTTCTTCGAAACCTTTCTTATTATAATGAACGATAAGATCCCATCCTTTTTCTTTGGCATAACGATCACGAAACTTAACCATTTCTTTGAATTTCCATTTCGAATCGATGTGCATTAATGGAAAAGGAACCTTTCCGGGGTAAAATGCTTTTTCAGCCAGTCTGACCATTACCGATGAGTCTTTTCCAATAGAATAAAGCATCACCGGATTTTCGAATTCGGCAGCAACCTCTCTTATTATGTGAATGCTTTCTGCTTCGAGTTCGCGTAGGTTGTTTAGTTGATATTGATTCATTTGTTAGAAGATAGAAGATAGAAAATAGATAGTGGAATTAAAACTTTTTCCAGTTTTTTTGGAGCGTAAATAACATTGCACCAATTACTTCATGTTTTCTATCCAATTCATTATAAATTTCATTATCTATATATTCACATTCAAAAGCAAAATTTATCCAGCACCGTGTTTCTTCACTTGATCCCAATGCATCATTCAAATGTCTGATAAAAACCTGTTCATATTTATTCTTTGCATAGCCTTCACGTATGTTTGCAGCAACAGAACGAGAAGAACGAATAATCTGACTTATAAGGCTATATTTTTCATCTGAAGAAAAACTTTTTTTAACCTTAAAAATCTCCATTGCTGTTTTAAATGCGAGATTATATACTTTAAGGTCCTTGACGTTTTGTATCGCCATTATTGTTAGATGTTAGAATATAGAAAATAGAAAAAAGAGAATAAAGAAAAGTAGAGAATAATTGATTTGTGTTAATCAATCTTATTTTCATCGGTTCAAGAGTTGTTAATATTCGTTCGTTATATCTCCAATTTAGAAATCGAACATTTCCACTTTCTATCTTCTACTTTCTATCTTCTTGTATATTAATGGTTCAAACCTTATAATAAGCTTTATACCACTCGATAAACTTTCCAACCCCCACTTCAATCGGCGTATCAGGTTTATACCCAACGTCCCTCTCCAGGTCTGTAGTATCTGCCCAGGTTTTTATCACATCCCCCGGTTGCATTTCCATCATGTTCATCTTAGACTTTTTGCCAAGTGTTTTCTCAATGGCTTTGATGAAGTCGAGGAGTTTGACAGGGGAGGAGTTGCCGATGTTGTAGATTTTGTAAGGGGCGGTTAATGAAACATCCGGTTGCAGGTTGCAAGTTACAGGTTGCGAGTTTTCCTCCTCACCTGCAACATGTAACCTGGAACTTGCAATTGTATCAGATTGCTGGGCAGTTGGAATTTTGAATGTAATCCTGAATACCCCTTCTACAATATCATCTACGTAAGTGAAATCCCGCCACATCCCCCCATGGTTGAATACATCAATCGGTTTATCTTCCATCATGGCTTTTGTAAAAAGAAACAGTGCCATGTCGGGGCGGCCCCAGGGGCCATAGACTGTGAAAAACCGTAATCCTGTTGTTGGTAAACCATACAGATGACTGTATGTATGTGACATTAATTCGTTGGCCTTTTTTGTTGCAGCATACAGGCTTATGGGATGATCTACATTATCTGACGTGGATAATGGCATCTTTGTATTTGACCCGTAAACACTACTGCTACTTGCATAAACCAGATGTTTAACATTATGATGCCTGCAACTCTCCATGATGTTGATATGTCCGTTCAGGTTACAGTTAACATAGGTATAGGGATTGGTAAGGCTGTACCGCACCCCTGCCTGAGCAGCAAGATGTACAACCCTGTCAAATTGTTCTTTTTTAAAAAGTTCCTGAATACTTTCATTGTCTTCCAAAGCCAGTCTTATAAAACGATAGGAGGGGTGTTTAGTTGATTGGTAGATGGCGGCGTAATCTAAAGGACTGTCTTCGGACATTGTTTTGATGGTAGCAGGATGTTGCAAGTTGCGAGTTGCAGGTTGCAGGTTTTCCCCAACCTGCAACCCGTAACCTGCAACCTGTAACTGGTATTTCTTCTCTGAATTTTTATCTATTCCCATCTCTGCTAACCTCGCGTACTTCAGGTCAACACCATAGTAATCGTTTACATTATCCAGACCAACCACCTCATTTCCCTCCTTGAGGAATTTCATGGCCGTGTGGAAGCCGATGAAGCCGGCGGTGCCGGTTATTAGTATTTTTTCTGGTTTGCTATTCATAATAAATCTGTTGGTAGTTGGTAGTTTGTGGTTGGTTGCAGGTTTGTGCGAATATTTATCATTGGATTCTTTTGGTTAAGAATAATTGAAATATTAAGTTTCATGAGTAGCAGTCGGTACTACCAACTACGAACAACCAACTACCAACTCTTACAACCTCCCATCAACCTTCTCTTTCGGAAAAAATCCTTTGATGTCGTAAACAATGGCATTGCCATTCTTCAGTTTGTCGATGTCCAATTCATGGAACTTATCGTGGGCAACAGCGAGGATGATGGCGTCGTATCGGGTACCCCCCCCGGTCTCCCCTGAAGGGGGGGGGATTCTTAAGTCGAGTGAATATTCGTGTTTAACTTCCTGGGGATTTGCCCAGGGATCGTAAACATCAACATTGCACTCGAACTCTTTTAGCTCGTTGATTACATCAATAACTTTTGAGTTTCTGATATCAGGGCAGTTTTCTTTAAAAGTGATACCCAGAACCAGTACGTTGGTATCTGCTACCCGGTGTCCTTTTTTAATAAGAAGCTTAACCACCTGGTTGGCGATATACATACCCATATTGTCATTTGTCCTTCTACCGGAAAGTATGATTTCAGGGTTATGGCCGATTTCCTGTGCTTTATGTGTTAAATAATAAGGATCAACCCCGATGCAATGTCCACCCACCAGCCCGGGCCTGAAAGGCAGGAAGTTCCATTTTGTTCCTGCCGCTTCCAGTACTTCCAGGGTATCAATACCCAGTTTATCAAAGATAACTGATAACTCGTTTACAAATGCAATATTGATATCCCGCTGAGAGTTTTCGATAACTTTCGCCGCCTCTGCAACTTTAATAGCGCTTGCCTTGTATGTCCCGGCTTGTATGACCGATTTGTACAGTTGATCAACTTTTTCGGCAACCTCCGGGGTAGATCCTGAAGTAACTTTTTTAATCCTGGTAAAAGTATGCACCTTATCCCCGGGATTTATTCTCTCAGGTGAATAACCACAGAAAAAGTCTTTGTTGAATGTTAAACCACTGAATTTCTCAAGCACCGGAACACAATCCTCTTCCGTTGCCCCGGGATAAACGGTGGATTCATAAATTACAATATCATCCTTCTTTAATATTTTACCGACAGTTTCAGATGCTTTAATCAAAGGTGTCAGGTCAGGCCGTTTGTTTTTATCAATGGGAGTGGGGACGGTGATGATGAAATAGTTGGCGGAAGCCAGCTCGTCAGGATTGCTGGTTAAATGCAAACCAGTTGCAGGTTGCAGGTTGCGGGTTGCAGGTTGCGGGTTTATGCTGGCAGGTTGCTGTTCTTTGATCTTTTTACCTTTATCTTTTGTCTTTCCTTCATCAACTATCACTGTTACCAGATCTGCCTCCTCCACCTCGAGCGTGCTATCATGGCCTTTTGATAGTTCGTTGATGCGGCTTTCGTTTATATCAAATCCAATTACAGGATGTTTTTTTGCAAATTCCACTGCCAGGGGTAATCCGACGTATCCTAATCCTATGACTGTTATTTTTGTATGATTCATATCGTCCTTTTAATTAATCTTTATTCCATCTCAATATTCACTGTTCACCGTTCACTGCCCACAGCTCCGCCTCCTAAGTCCCATCTTTTGAATGGAACCGAACAAGGCTCTAATTTGTTTTTGCCTGAATTTCAGGCGTTTGTTTTTTATATAATCAGATCCTGGATACGTGATCCCGGATACTGGGGTTTTTCGGGGTTATCTTCCCTTGTCGCCTAGTTCGCTTAAGTCTCTAAAGTCACTTAAATCCCCTCACTTTTGCCTTTGTCCTTTTGCCTTTGTCCTTTGTCCTTTTGCCTTTGTCCTTTTGCCTTTTGCCTTCTATTCTGCTAACTAAGAAATGAAGACTATTCAACTATTGCTTCCTTTCGCTTCTTCAGGTAAACCACCGGTATCTCCACCAGTATACTCTGCCCTATCGCTTCCAGCTTCACCTGGACCTTGTTCTTCCCTCTTTTCTCAATCAGCTCTCCCTCAAGGCCTTTAAGTGGCCCGGCATGAACAATGATATCCATTCCCGGTTCAAAGTTCTCGGTTGTAACTTCCAGTTCTTTTTCCGATGCCAGCAGCAATTTGATATCTTCAATCTGTTTTTCAGGGATCATGGCTGCTTTGCCGGCAAAAGTAACAAAACGAACCACTCCATCGGTCTGCAAAACATTTAAGTATTCCCTGTCATCAGCAATTTTGACAAATACATATGAACGTATTAACGGGTCCTCTATCCACTTCTTCCTGTCGCTCCATTGCCTCAACTTCTTGATCAAGGGTAAATAGCATTCTATACCGAAATCATCCAGGAGTTTGACCACCTTCTTTTCGGTGCGGGATTTTGTGTATATGGCGTACCATTGTTTCATTGCTTCATTGTTCGATTGTTCCTTTGTTAAGTTCGTCCCGTATCCTTAATGCTGTCTCAATCTTTTTACTTTTATCTTTTGTCTTACCTACCAGGGATGGTATCCTCTCCTTCTTCGCGGATGTCATCCCTTTCAATCTATTCACTGTTCACCACTCACTGCCTTACTTTCCCCAGATCACCAACATTCCTTCTTCGTTATTTAGTTTCTCAAAATCATTATATTCATCCTCGCTCATGATCAGATACCTGATCCTTCGTTTTATCATTTTCTCTGCTTTTTCTACCAGAGTAATCAAATATGTTTTATTGATCTTCTCACCAACAAAGATCAGATCAATGATCTTGCTGTCCATTCCGTTTGCAAAGTCACCAGCAACAAGTACTTTTTTTACCTCACCAAGTTTCTTTATCACATTTTCGACGATTTTATCCAGGCCAATATGCTTCATCAGCAAACTCTTAATATCCGGAAATAAAGGATGTGAGGTATTGGCTTTAAACATTTTTTTATTTCCTTCCAGATAGGTGTCAAGAAGACCTGCTTTCTCAAAGCGGTTTAATTCTACCCTGATCGAATTGGTGGATTCATCGAATTCAGAGGCAAGGCTTCTTAAATAAGAACTTGCGTTACTATTTAGGAAGAAGCGTAACAGCAGTTTGATCCGGGTTTTAGAGGTGATGAGAGTGTCGAGCATAGTTTTTGGTTCTGGTTAATTGTGTCGGGTTATGAGTTACGGGTTATGGGATGAATTTGTTCCAATTTTCTTCTTACCTGGCTGCCTTGCTTACAGAACTCATATGAACCTTTATAACAAGCTCAAAAGCTAAGTTAGATAAATCAAGATCTTAGTAATTCCCCATAACCCGAATCTTGTATTCCGAAAGACGTAACTCAAGTTCGAGTTACAAACTTACTCAATATTTATAAAAAAGTCAAATATTTCATTGTAAAAAGTAAAAAAGTTGAGTTATGATGATATTAAAAACGAGGTAAAATGACAAAGGCAAAAGTGGCAGTAATCAGACATTAGCTTTGGATATGGAACGCTGATTTATTTGATCAAAAAAATTCATTACCCACCGGAACATTTCACCCTAAAAAAGTATTAATAGAAAAATGAATGTAGGAACCAACATATCATCAATCGGAAAAATTAAACATTTCAAAGCAAAAGCTTCGGCAGGTACGTAATTAAACGGTTAAACATTTCAACGATTCAACAGTTCAACAATAATTTATATAGTTTTGTACCCGTTTTTAAAACAGAAACAGCAAAAAGAAAATGATAAAAAACCTTGTAATCGTAGAGTCACCGGCAAAAGCAAGAACAATAGAAGGATTTCTTGGGAAGGATTTCGTTGTTAAATCAAGCATGGGACATGTGATGGATCTTGCAAAAAAGGGCCTTGGTGTAGATATTGAAAAAGATTTTGAACCCAATTATATCGTTTCATTGGATAAGAAAAAGATCGTCAGTGAATTAAAGAAATCGGCAAAAGATGCGGAGATAATATGGCTGGCAACTGATGAAGACCGTGAAGGGGAAGCGATCTCATGGCACCTTGTAAATGCATTGAAACTTGACGAAAAGAAAGTTAAAAGAATTGTATTTCATGAGATCACCCGCAATGCCATCAAGGAAGCGATTGATCATCCAAGGAATATTGATAATAACCTGGTAAATGCCCAACAGGCCCGCAGGGTACTCGACAGACTGGTAGGATTTGAATTATCACCATTGCTGTGGAAAAAAGTTAAGCCGGCATTATCTGCAGGAAGGGTTCAGTCAGTAGCTGTACGGCTCATTGCTGAAAGAGAAGAAGAGATCAAAAACTTTAAACCTGTTTCTGCCTATAAGGTAACTGCAAAATTTACCCTAAAAGAAGATGGCAAAAATCAAGAATTCTCAGCTGATCTTCCCAAACGGTTTAAAACCCGCGAAGAATCGGTTAAGTTTCTTGAAAACTGTATCGGTGCAGAATACAAGGTTGGAAAGATTGAAAAGAAACCTGCCAAAAAATCACCGGCACCGCCGTTTACTACATCTACACTTCAGCAGGAGGCGAGTCGTAAGCTGGGATTCTCGGTGTCAAATACCATGAGGGTAGCCCAGAATCTTTACGAATCCGGTAAGATTACCTATATGAGGACCGATTCTGTGAACCTTTCGAATCTGGCCATTGCAATGGCAAAGGAAGAGATAACAGCGTCATACGGTGAAAAATATGTTAAAACAAGGAAATATACCACCAGGTCAAAAGGCGCCCAGGAAGCTCATGAAGCGATCAGGCCAACCGATATGAATAAAAAAACTATCGGTGGTAACCAGCAGGAGAAAAGATTGTACGACCTGATCTGGAAACGAACAATCGCCTCCCAGATGAGCGATGCCCAACTGGAAAAAACAACGATAGATATTGGTGTTTCAACAACAAAGGAAAAGTTTGTTGCCAGAGGTGAAGTGATTAAATTCGATGGTTTTCTAAAGGTCTATTTTGAATCAGTCGATGATGACCTACTTGAAGATCAGGCTTCTGTTTTGCCACCATTAAAAGTTGGAGATCTTCTTGATATGATACAAATGAATGCCATCCAGCGATATACCCAGGCACCCTGGAGATATTCCGAAGCCAGCCTGGTTAAGAAAATGGAAGAACTGGGAATTGGAAGGCCTTCAACCTATGCCCCGACTATTTCAACCATTCAGAAAAGAGAGTATGTAGTTAAAGAAGACAAAAAGGGCAAGCAGCGCAATTATGATCATATCACACTAAAGAACGATCATATCACCGAAGAACAGAAAAAAGAATATGTTGGCTTTGAAAAAGGCAAACTGGCACCTACCGATCTTGGTAACCTGGTCAATAAATTCCTGATGCAACATTTTGATGATATTCTCGATTACGGATTTACTGCCAATGTTGAAAAGGAATTCGATGAAATTGCCGAAGGGCAAAAGGTATGGAATGAAATGATCAAGGAATTCTACGGTCCATTTCATAATAAAATAGAAGATACCCAGGAAAAAACCAAAAAGTTCAGTGGTGAACGCCTGCTTGGACAGGATCCTGAAACAGGGAAAAATGTCTTTGCAAAAATCGGGAGATACGGCACACTGATCCAGATTGGCGATACAGATAATGAAGAAAAACCCCGCTTTGCAGGGATGCGCAAAGATCAGAGTATTGATACCATTACGCTGGAAGAGGCTATGAAATTATTTGATTATCCCCAATCCATTGGAGAATATGAAGGAGAGGAACTCACAGTTAATATTGGACGTTTTGGACCCTATGTGAAACATAAGAATGCGTTCTACTCTATTAAAAATACCGATCCATCGATAATCACGCAGGAAGCAGCTATTGAACTGATAGAAGAAAAAAGACAAAAGGAAAAGGACAATGTCCTGAAAGAATTCGATGAAGATCCCAAGGTGAAAGTTCTCAGGGGGCGCTATGGTCCTTTCATAAAAATCGACAAGAAAAATTTTAAAATCCCCAGGGGTACTGATCCCACGGCCCTTACCCTGGAAGAAATTTATAAGATTGCTGAAGACCCGGCAAATACACCCAAGAAGAGGTTCCGGAAGAAAGGGTAGCTGGCAGATAGCATAGTTCGACTTCAGCGACTTCAGCGATAATAATGCTTTCTAGATCTGAGACTATGAGTGATAAAATAAGGACACATAGGGACCTTAGGGTATTTCAGACTTCGTTTAAAGCTGGAATAGAAATATTCAGGATTTCTAAAATATTTCCCAAAGAAGAAACATATTCACTTACAGATCAGATTAGAAGGTCATCTCGTTCTGTTTCTGGTAATATTGCTGAAGCTTATCGTAAAAGAAGATATCCAAAGTCATTCATTGCAAAGTTATCTGATGCTGAGGGTGAAGCAGCCGAAACACAAGTTTGGCTTGATTATGCCCTTGAATGTGAATACATTAATAGAGATACTTTTGATACGCTCAAGTCAAATATTGCAAACTACCATTTCATCAATAATATTCACCAACCTCCTTTGTAGCAAAAATCAAAATCAACCCTTTTCATTAATAGATTTAATTAATTTTGCTACCATTAAACTATAGACTACCAATGGACATAAATATTTACTTCAACCCCATCTCCATGGCTGGTTACGAATACGCTGACCGTACACATAAAAAGCGAATGGGTGATGTTGTGAGGAGCTATAGCAAGGAAGGGGCTTTTCCCGATCTTGAAGGTATTGATATCGCACTGATCGGGGTTAATGAAGAAAGAAATGCCTATAATAATCAAGGGTGTGCCATGGCTCCGGATGAGATCAGGAAATATCTTTTTCCATTATACCAGGGCGATGAGGAGATTCGGATAGCTGACCTGGGAAATATCAGGGCAGGAAATACAATCAATGATACCTATTTTGCGCTTACAGAGGTTGTTTCTGAACTTATTGAACATGAAATTATTCCTGTAATATTGGGTGGCAGCCAGGATTTAACCTATGCCATTTACAAAGCATTTGAAAAGATTGGCCAGATAATCAATATTGCTGTTGTTGATCCGGTTTTCGATCTGGGTGACAAGGAAGAGGAGATCTATTCAAGGTCTTTTCTGAGCAAAATTATTTTGCACCAGCCCAACTTTCTGTTCAATTATACAAATATCGGCTATCAGACCTATTTTGTCGATCATGAGGCCATCGAGTTGATGAACAACCTGTTTTTCGATTGTTACCGTCTTGGAAAAGTAAGAAGTGATCTTGAAGAGGTTGAGCCCATGGTAAGAAATGCAGACCTGATCAGTTTTGATGTTTCCGCGATCAGGCAATCCGATGCCCCGGGAAATAATAATGCCACGCCAAACGGATTTTACGGTGAAGAGGCCTGTCAGATAGCACGTTATGCAGGACTGAGCGATAAACTCAACTGTATCGGATTTTTTGAAATGAATCCCGAAAAGGATATTAATGGACAAACGGCACATCTTACTGCCCAGATGATATGGTATTTTATTGATGGATTCTATAAGCGCCCCCAAGACTTTCCTCATAAAAATAAAGAAGGATTTATCAGGTACACCGTTTCGATCAGGGATCATAAAGATAAAATCGTCTTTTATAAAAGCAAAGTCTCCGATCGCTGGTGGATGGAAGTCCCGGTCAGGGCCAGCCTGAGAATTAAATATGAACGACACCATTTTATCCCCTGCTCATATAATGATTATCAAACAGCCCTGAATGATGAAATACCTGACAGGTGGTGGCAGGCTTATCAGAAGCTGATGTAGGGATCAGGACAAAAGTACAAAGGCAAAAGTACAAAGGCAAAAGGATAAAGGCAAAAGTAGTAGGTAATTGGCAATGTCGGGCTTTAATGACTTGAGCGAACGAAGAGACGAAAGCGACTATAGCGAACAAAGCGAACTCAGCGAAAGTGACATGTAAACAGATTGGGAGAAATTTCACGTTATATTTATCTTTCGACAAATTCTTGCCTGATGAATTTGGAGAAAGAATTTAAGAATCATGGTTATTGCTATGCGAAAGTTTTGTGAGATAGTTTATAGAAAGGATATGTTTTTCGAAATTTCCTGAAAAGTTTGACCTTCATTTGTTTTCGCTTATATCTCTAAAGTCGCTTTTTTAGCTAAAGTCAAATCCCTTGCTTACAGGGAACATCATTCACCACCAAAATTGCCATTTAATGCAACCGTTCAGGATTATCACTTAAGAATGACTTCCAGCTTCCATATTTCTTACCACCAGCTTCCGGCCCTTGCTGAAAGTGATGACAAACGGCTACTGCAAGACCATCTGTAGCATCAAAGTATGGAGGGGATGATTTGATATTCAGCAGGGTACATAACATGGCCGATACCTGCTCCTTGCTGGCATTACCTTTACCTGTTATCGATTGTTTGATTTTGCGGGGGGAATATTCAAAAATGGGAATGTTTTTTGCCAGTGCCGCTGCCATAGCAACACCCTGTGCCCTGCCGAGTTTTAACATTGACTGGACATTCTTACCAAAAAAAGGTGCCTCAATGGCGAGTTCATCGGGATGGTATTCTGTGATTAATCCGGATACCCGTTCAAAGATTTTTTGAAGTTTGACAGGATGATCGCTGTATTTGTTTAATTTCAGGATACCCAGGGTTATCATCCCAATCTTTTTATCTTTGTTATGAATAAGGCCATAACCCATTATTGTTGTGCCCGGATCTATACCTAATATGATTTTGTCAGTTGCCAAATAAGAGCTGTTAATTGATTCGTGAGATGAAGACAAAAGTACTTAAAACCTACAATTACATAATAAGGATTATTATCATTGTTGCAACCTATACTTTCCTGTATTTCCAGATATTCCATAAAAGAAAACTTGAGGATCTGTATCCTGGCTTTAAAGATCTGATAAACCAGCCGGGATTTGTTTACGGCATAATTCTGGTTTTTGCTTTGATGCTGATCAACTGGGGTATTGAAACCTTTAAATGGCAATTCCTGATACGAAAAATCGAAAAGGTAAAATTCCCGAAAGCTTTTAAAGCCATCCTCACAGGGATATCTGTAAGTGCATTTTTACCCAACAGGGTAGGCGATTATTTTGGCAGGGTGTTTATATTGGAGAAAGCCAATCATATTGAAGGGATCCTGATTACTATTGTTGGAAGTATCAGCCAGCTTATCACGACCATTATCATCGGATCAGTAGGTTTGCTCATCTTCATCCCTGATTATATGGAGCATGATAGTTTCCTGAACTATTTTTATTATGGGATTCTTGCGGTTCTGGTTATCGGTAATCTTTTAATACTTTTATTTTATTTCAATATAGGAATTCTTACAAATTTCCTGAGGCAATTTACCAGGCCCAACTGGATAAAACTCAGGGAAAACCTTCATGCCTTTTCATTATTCTCGAAAATAGAATTGTTAAATGTTTTATTCATCAGCATCCTGAGATATCTGATTTTCTCATTTCAGTTTTATCTGTTATTACGGTTTTTTTCTGTAAAGATTCCCGTGATGGATGCGTTTATACTGATCTCTGTCGTATATCTTTTCTTAACGGCAATACCAACGGTAGCACTTGCAGAATTAGGGGTCAGGGGCAGTGTATCTATTTTTATTATCGGCATGTTTTTTACGCATGCAGATTTGCTGACCAACAAAATTGAACTTGGGATATTATCTGCTGCATCTGCATTATGGTTGATCAACATTGTGATCCCTGCCATGGCAGGTACTATCTTTGTATATAATCTGAAGTTTTTCAGGAGAAATAATGGAAGCAAGATAAAAGGCAAAAGACAAAAGGACAAAGGAAAAAGTGAGGTTAAGATATAGAATTAATTTAAAGTTTAATGCATATCAATTTATTAATTCAACAATAAACAACCCTACAATACAACAGAAAGCTAATCATGATGTTAGAAACCATCTACCAGACCATATTCATTCTGATGATCACTTTCTGCATGCTTTATGTAATCCTGATCTCTATATATACCTATGGATGGTACACTTTGAAGACAGCAACCGGCTCAATTCCTGATCCTTCAACACCAATAAGCATTCTGGTACCTGCCAGAAACGAAGAGCATAATATCCTGAACTGCCTGAAAGATCTATCCGGACAAAACTATCCCGCACATCTTTTTGAGATTATTGTAATTGATGATCATTCTGAAGATGATACTGCAGAAATTGTTAAAGAATTCTCCGGGAACAAAAAAAACATAACACTCCTATCGTTAAATAAATCAGAAACCGGAAAAAAGACTGCTATCAAGATCGGAATAGCAAGCTCAGAAAGAAAATTAATAATTACTACAGATGCTGATTGCAGATTTGGAGAAAATTGGTTGAGGATGATATCCGGTGCATATGAAACAGAAAGTTCGAAAATGATCGTTGGCCCTGTTATCTTTTCTGAAGGAAGGAATTTTTTTCAACGGATACAGTCGCTGGAGTTTTTAAGTTTAATTGCATCGGGTGCCGGGGCAATATCAGCCAATTCCCCCATATTATGTAACGGTGCTAATCTTGCTTTTGAAAAACAGGCATTTGAGAAAGTTGGAGGTTACGAGATAAAAGAAAAATATATTTCAGGTGATGATATATTCCTTTTATTGAGGATCAGGCAATCTTATGGCCGAAGCGCCATCAGTTTTCTGAAAAATAATGATGCGATCGTTTCTACCAGCCCTCAAAAAAACCTGAAAGCGTTTTTGCAGCAAAGGATACGTTGGATTTCCAAAGCCAAAGGCTATACTAATTTTGAGATCATTACTACTTCGCTGATTGTATATTTGTTTAATTATGCACTTTTTGCCGGACTGATTATTTCAATCTGGATACCTGGTTTGCTTTTGCTGACACTTATTCTTTTCATCCTGAAGTTGGTTGTCGACTTTCCCATTTATTATGGAATAACTGATTTTGTAAATAAAAGATATCTATTATGGTATCTTTTACCATTACAGGCCTTATATGTTTTTTATGTTTCCATTATTGGATTTGCCGGAAATTTTGTTGGATTCAGGTGGAAAGGGAGACGAGGGAAGTAGGCAGTTCTTTAAACGCGGAGCGATATAGCCACGATAATAATATATATTAATTCTAGAACTCTCCACTAGAATTTTTTTAATTAAAACTAAGGGAAAAATACAATAATAACCAATCAATATTACTTCGTTTTTTTAAATACATATTTTATAGGATTATGTGAATATTCCATATAATTAGGACTAACCTCACTATCAAAATATATTTGATGCTCATAATATGAACTTGTTACTTGTCCCCACATATCATGATCATCCAAAAAGTGACGTTTACTGGCGCCTGACCATATTTGGTTATAATATTTATTATTTATAGAAGTCTCTACTATACCAAAAGATTTTGGCGGTATGGGTGTCTGCAAAAGATTAATATTCCAAAACCAAAATTCATTAGTTTTATTTTTACCAGATGGATCTTTATACGTGGTTAAAAGTATTAAGACATAGATACCGGATACAGTTTTAGATGAATAATTAGTAAAATATGTTGATAAATTAATTTCTTTTTTAGTTGCATCAGACATGTGTACGTTATTAATAATTAGACTATCAGATTTGAATCTAAAATAATTTTTATTCATTGCTTTAATTAGATTAAACCCCTCGATAAATGAAATGCTAGAATCTTTAATAATATAATCTTCCAATAAATTTGTGGGTTTAGTACATGAATCACAATAATACTCAAATAATTCACTCCAAGAACAATTATTTATTGATGCAAAAAATTTAACAATTGTATCAGCAGGAACTTTTATAAAAAGTCCTGTTGAATAATTCATTCGATAAATAAAAGTTCTTTGAATATTATTTTCATCAAGTTCATTTACAATTTTCATAGGTCTACCTGAATAAATATTTCTAAAAAATTCACCCCCATATTTTTTCAATATTACTGTATCTATATTAAAAATGTAATTTTTAACAGGATAATCCTTGTAAAATAAATTTAATTCCTTATCAACTAAACTTACATGTGACTCTTTTGGATTTTTCTTCGATTCTTTACAATTTGAAAAAATTAAAATTATAAAAAAGAGTATTAGATAAAAAATAGCACCTTTCATTATTTAATATTTGAATCATTTAAAAAACCTCAAAATTATTTTACTACTACAAATATACAATCTTTTAGATGACAGTCCCCCTGCCGGTAAGCCGGCTACACAGAGAACCTAACAAGTGTTGATAGTCAGCTTGTTATTGGTTTGTTATATAAAAGCAGGCAGTATTTCGTTCACACAGCAATATTACCTTGATGATAACTTTTACTAGTGTTATGTTAACCATAAACCAGACAATATTCATCGGATGACTTGATAGCTCATATATTCTATAATGTCCAACTTACATGTTTTCTGCAAGTATTAGTCATCCGATGAATTGTTCTTATACCCGACATACTAAGGGCTTGCTCATAAATAAGCCCGGGAATTTAGGGACAATATTTTGTGCACAAGCAAGGCAAAAAACGTAAGTATAGCTGGGCTACGGTGAGTATTTTTAACGAAGCTTGTGTGCAAAAGATGGTCATAAAATACGGAAGTTATTTTTGAACAAGCCCTAAGTAACCTTCCGATTCGCAACCTTTGAATAACCTGTCCTGCGAAGCCGAAGAAATGTCTAATCGTGAACTCAAATTCCTCCTTTTTGTTCCACCTCCAAAGGGGGAAACGCAACTTGTAAACCTATAATGTATAATCTACCTTCTGAGCTCTGTGCTTATTAATCCGGATCTGAAACTTGAAACACTTTACATAAGTGCTTCCGCAATCTTCAAATCCACAAGCGTGGTAATCTTAATATTCTCCACATTCCCTTTAATAAGATGTATCTCTTTTCCAATAGATTCCAGTACCGTTGCATCATCAGTAAATTCTTTCCTGTAATTCTGAGCGTAGGCATGCTTAATATGTGATACCTTAAAGGTTTGGGGGGTTTGTATCAGATAATGGTCATCCCGAACAACAGGTTTATTCGTTTTCTTTGATTTTTTTCTTATTGATTCGGAAACCTTAACAGCAGGAATAGCATTACCATATTTAGCTGCCTGGTTAAATGCATTTCTGATAACCTTTATTGATACCAGGGGCCTTACCCCATCATGTATGGCTACAAGGCCTTCGTCAGGGATTTCATTTAAACCGTTTTTCACCGAAAAGAATCGTTCACTTCCACCATTTACTACACGGTAAGGTATTTTAAAATCATGTGATTTTAACGGATCTTTACATTGATCAATCTGGTCGCGGGGGACAACAAGAATAATTTGTACTTCAGGATCGTAACTATAGAATTTGTTAATTGTATGGCACAGAATAGGTTTGTTCTTGATGAGCATAAATTGCTTGGGGATACCCGACTGCATCCTTTTCCCGGCTCCACCTGCAACAATGATTACATATTTTTTCACCTATTAATTTTTTTAATTATTTCTTTGATGAATTTTTACAGCGATTGTAATAACCACAAATACTAAAGAAATAATTAAAAAATTATATGGTTATACAACCAGCATGGCATCGCCATATGTAAAGAACTGATATTTCTCTTTTACTGCAACCTCATAGGCTTTCATAAGAAGATCATATCCGGCAAAAGCAGCAACCATCATCATCATCGATGATTGTGGAAGATGAAAATTGGTAACCATGGCATCAGCAACCTGAAAATTATAATGGGGGAAAATAAATTTATTGGTCCACCCATTAAATGGTTTAACTCTTCCTGTAATGGTAACTGAAGTTTCGAGAGCTTTCATGGAAGTAGTTCCAACAGCACAGATCTTACTTTTCGCATTTTTTGCTTCATTAACCTTTTCTGCATTGATCTCTGTTACGATCATCTCTTCGGAATCCATTTTATGTTTGGTAAGATCCTCAACCTCAATATTCCGGAAGTTACCCAGGCCTGCATGTAGGGTGATCTCAGCAAAACTGACACCCAAAAGCTCCAGCCTCTTCATCAGTTCACGACTGAAATGAAGCCCTGCAGTCGGAGCTGCCACAGCCCCTTCATGTTTTGCATATATGGTTTGATACCTGTCTTCATCTTCAGGCTCAACCGGTCGCTGATGAATTTTAGGTAGTGGCGTTTGCCCGAGACTTTGAATGGTTTTTTTAAACTCTTCATAAGGGCCGTCATAAAGAAACCTGAGCGTGCGCCCTCTTGATGTTGTATTATCAATAACTTCCGCAACCAGTGTTTCATCTTCACCAAAATAAAGTTTGTTACCAATTCTGATCTTTCTTGCAGGATCGACCAGGACATCCCATAAACGGGTTTCCCGGTTAAGTTCCCTCAATAGAAAAACTTCGATGCGTGCACCGGTCTTTTCCTTGGTTCCATAAAGTCTGGCGGGAAATACTTTTGTGTTATTAAGAACAAAAACATCCCCGTCGCTGAAATAATCAAGGACATTTTTAAAAACCTGGTGTTTGATTTCCCCGGTCTTCCTGTCTAAAACCATTAATTTTGATTCATCCCTGTTATCCGGAGGATAATTTGCAATAAGTTCTGCGGGTAAATGGTAGCGAAATTGTGATAATTTCATAAGTGTCAGTACTGTATTTTTTCTGAAAAATGGCCGGCAAAGATATATAAATTTACCGGCAATATCAATCTAATCGTTATCCTAAGTTAAGAAATAAACAACGCTTTGTCAAGTATTATTTTTGTAAAGCCCCTCAACCAGGCCCTGAAAAGGTTCAATACCTAAAGCTTCCTCAATTTTAAAATCTCCGATCCGGATTCTTCGGAGAGATGAAAGATAAGCACCTGAGTTAAGATTTTTACCCAGATCCCTGGCAATTGACCTGATATATGTTCCTTTTGAGCATACTATTCTGAACTGCAAAAGGGGCAATTGAAAATTTGTAATTTCAAATTCACTGATCAGGACCTTTCTGGATTTAAGTTGAATGTCTTCATTTGCCCGGGCAAATTTGTAAGCCCTTTCACCTTTAATTTTGATAGCCGAATAAACAGGAGGTACCTGATCAATCCATCCTGTTAAGTTGGATATTGCTGATTGTAAAAGTTCCGGGGTAATATGATCAACCGGGTATTCCTTATCGGTTTCGGTTTCTGAGTCGAAAGATGGAGTTGTAACCCCCAGCGTAAAAGAACCCGTATATTCCTTTTCCTGAGCCTGGTATTTCTCAATCTCCTTGGTTGCTTTGCCGGTACAAACAATTAACAGTCCGGAAGCCATAGGATCAAGTGTTCCCGCATGACCAACCTTGATCTTCTTGATTCCACAGGCATACTTCAGGAGTAATCTGATTTTGTTGACGACATCAAATGATGTCCATGTAAGAGGTTTGTCAATGAGGAGAACTTCCCCTTTAAGGAAATCAAATTTATTTTCAGGATCGTTTTGCATTTTAAAGGACTCCCACAATGACGGCTGTTATACCAACCAGGAAACAATATATTGCAAAATATAGTAGTTTGCCTTTCTTTACGATATTGATCATCCACCTACAGGCCAGCAGGCCAGAAATAAAAGCAGCCAGAAAACCGATTATCAGGGGTAATGCCGTCACATCACTTTTGCTGCTGAGGTCGCTGGATAACAGATCACGCATATTTGCACCGATTATGGGTATCAGCACCATGAGAAATGAAAAACGTGCAACTATTTCCTTTTTATTGCCCAGTATCAATCCCGTGGAAATGGTGGCACCTGATCTTGAAATGCCCGGTAAAACTGCTGCTGCCTGGGCAATACCAATGATTAAAGCATCCAGGAAATTTATCTTTCTCCTTGTTCTTTTTGGAATATAGGTAAGGGTAAGAAGCAGTGCTGTTACAAGAAGCATTGAACCAACAAAAACCACATTACCTGTAAAAAACGATTCAACCTCATCGGCAAAGAAAAAACCTACTATAAGAACAGGTATCATTGAAAACATAAGCTTTGCGATATACCTGGTTTCTTCATTCCACCGGAATTTAAACAGGCCCCTGAACAGCTTCCACAAATCTTTATTAAATACAATAATGGTACTTAAAACAGTAGCTCCATGAACTACAACAGTAAAAAGGAGGCTTTTTTCAGCATTAACTCCAAGAATTACTTTGCCCAATTCAAGATGACCGCTGCTGCTCACAGGGAGGAATTCTGTTAATCCCTGTACTATCCCGAGAATAAGTGCTTCTAACCAGTTCATTTTCAGTTGGCAATCTTTAGCCCTCAATCTTCAGTCCTTTTTTCTGCCGACTGAAGCCTGAGGACCGAGGACTGAGTACTTGTTTATTTATTAAACATTAGTTATTGATTTCAGATAAGGATAATAAAGTCTAATTTGCCAGCTTATTCCTTGGGTCTTTTCATAATCGCAAAGATCTCCACGACATAACCCGCCAGGATTAGTATAGGTGCCAGGGTCATTCTTCTGAAACTAAAAATTTTATCGCTGAAAACATCAGGATCATCAGAGCCTCCTCCAATCATCAGAAGAAATCCTAAAACAATTAAAGCAAGCCCAATCAACAAAAGTTTGTAATTCTGTCTGGTGAAGGCAAAAGTACCAGCCGGGTTGGTGGATTTGATTTTGGTTGATTTAACTTCTGGTTGTTCTTTTTCCTGCCTGGGTAATACAGCTTTTATACTTTTCTTCTTGCTCATTTTCAATTGATTTTTGAATCACCAAAAATAAGAGGAATTTACGAATGTAGTGGATTTTTTAAGAATTTTTAACGAACAGACAAGAGCGCAGATATTTTTCACCCCAAGCCCGGAATCAATAATAAAGTTCATCTGTATGCATAACTATATATTTCCTGACAGCGAAATATGTCGAAAGCCATGAGATGATTAATCCGAGGACCATTACAAAACCAAACAGCGACAATATTAATTGATAATCCTGCAAATTGATCAGTTCAGGGATCTCCTGCTGGGATAAATACAGAATACCAACAAGCAATATTAGCGCAATAAATGCGCTGTAAATTCCCTGCATGATTCCCTGCATAATAAATGGTCGTTGAATAAAGTGCTGTGTAGCTCCAACCAGTTGCATGCTTCTGATAAGAAACCTTTTAGAGTAAACAGAAAGCCGGATTGTATTATTGATCAGTGCGATAGCAATTATCAGCAATAAGGCACTGAATCCAAGAATAATAAGACCTATCCGACGAACATTACGATTGATTTGATATACGAGTGATTTTTGATACCATACCTCCTTAACATTGGGATTCACCAGCAGCGTTTGTTCAATCATTTCAAGACTGTCAACATTGGCATAATCGGCCTGTAATCTTAAATCAATTGAAGGAAGAAGGGGATTGTATCCCAGGAATCCTATAAAATCCTCACCCAATTCTTCTTCCATAATCTCTGCTGCCTTCTCCTGGGTGATATATTCTGTTGATTTTACATAAGGTGAAGCGTCAAGGGTTTTTTGAAGCTGAATGATGCCGGCCTCTTTTATACCATCTTTCATGATAATAGAAAAGCCAATATTTTCCTTTACATAATCGGATAGCTTCTTCGCATGAAAGATAATCAATCCCAGCATACCCATCATAAACAGAACCAGCGTGATACTTACAATCGAAGTCATGAATGAAGCACGATACCGTCTTTTGTAATATTTTTCTTCCTTTTTGGCCATTTTTTTCCGGAGCTAAATTAGTAAATTAAATAAAGTTCTTGATGACTATTTTGCAAATTGGCAACTTACGACTTAAGCGACTTTAGTGAACGAAGAGACTTAAGCGAATCTAATGCAATAACAGATAACTACCATGACCAGTCTTCGGTTTTGCTGGACAATTTTACAAGCATGGAAATTATATGTTCATATTTGTCATTTAGAGAAGTAAAGATTTCTTCTGATTTGATCAGTTAATGAGTAAGTTTCTTCTTTCGGAAATGTTTTTGTGGAGAAAAATATTTCCATTCCCGCCTCAAAATAAAGCTGAAAAACTTTGAGCTCCCTATGTGTTTTGATTTTCTCACTCATAATTCCAATGATTAAATTAGCATTACTATCAACAAGTCGCTAACTTCTCAGCGTAAACACCGCAATCTCCCCCGGACAATTAAACCTGATCGGGATAGCTGAAACACCACAACCCACATTTGTATATCCTTTCATAGTTTTATACTGCCATTGTCCTTTATAATATTGCCTGCCTTCAAATTGATGGGTTATCAGTGGTTTTCCACCTGGCAGGCATATCTGACCTCCGTGGGTGTGTCCGCACAGATAAAGGTTGAATTGGTTTTCCGCGGCCACATCATACAACTCAGTAGTATGTACCAGGGCTATTTTAAAACCAGCCTTCGTATCATCAAAAGCATTTATTGCCTGGTCGGTATAATAATAGTAAGGATCATCGGTGCCTGTTATTAAAAGTGAAGACCCATCTTTTTGAATAATATGGCTTTCATTAATTAAAACCCTGATACCCATCCCCTCAAGATGCGGAACCATAAGGTAAGAGTCGTGATTGCCCAGGATACCTATAATACCATCCCTGGCTTGAATATTATTAAGGATTGTCTGGAGTGGTTTAAGAATTTGCCTGTACCTGCCTTGAGTGTCTTTACGGTAATCACCCGTTATAACACAGAGATCTGGTGTAAGATCCCTGACTTTCCTTGCAATAAAATCCTCGATACCCGGTAATGTGTCAAGGTGAAGATCGGACAGGTGTAAAATAGTGTAAGCCTCGAATGCTTCTGCAAGCCCATGGTAGTGGAGATCAATGTTGTTTAGTTTCACAATTTTGGCATTGTACAAACCTTTCTTATATAGCTTGAACAATTTTAATAATATGATAAAATACTTTAGTAATCTGGTGAACAATCCCCAGCGTCTTTTACTTTTCTTCCCACTTCGTTTGGTCTTAAAACGCTCGGCTTCGAGAACAGACCGGGTCGCCGCCCAGATAATTCGATTTTCAGTGTTTTTTCCTAAAGAATCTTTCATTATCGATATGTAGCTGTTCCGGATTAAAAATCGGAAAGTTAGATTAGCTACCCAATATAATGAAAAATAGCATGCAATGAAAAATACTTTGGCATCTTTTTTCTAATTTCGCAAGCTGAAAAATAATCAGTTATGCATAAAAGCCCTGTTTATATCCTGCTGATTCTCCTGCTTGTTTCATTGACAGGATGCCAGCACGATACCAGGAATCCTTACGATCTGGATATCATTACCAGGATTGGTGATTACAAATCTGTCATCAGGGAAGATAGTATGAAGATGCTCGTGAACATTGATGAATATATCCCGGGAATAATACTGGATATAAGATATGCAACAGATAACAATTTTACAGGGGAAGTAATTTATAAGGAACCAAAAGCATATGCGAGAATCCCTGTAGCCAGGGCGTTATTGAGGATTCAGGAAGAATTGAAGGAGAATGGATTGGGTCTGAAAGTATTTGATGCCTACCGGCCATATGCAGCAACACTTCGATTTTATGAGGTATATCCTGATACTATGTTTGTTGCGGCACCGTGGAAAGGATCAAGGCATAACAGGGGATGTGCTGTTGATGTTACCCTTGTTGATCTGGATACCGGTAATGAAATTCCAATGCCTACCCCATTTGATGACTTCTCGGAAAAAGCCGGTGTTAACTATACGGATCTGCCTGATGAAATTCTGATGAACAGGGAGACCCTGATAGGGATTATGACTAAATATGGATTTTCAGTATATCCCCATGAATGGTGGCATTTTGATTATACGGGATGGGAGAATTTTAAACTGATGGATATCTCGTTCGATGAGCTGGATAAAATAGATTATAAACTTGTTTTTTTTAGATAAAGAATTGGATAGATGGATTATAATTTCAGGGATATAGAGAAAAAGTGGCAAAGGTACTGGGCAGAAAACAAGACCTTTAAAGTAGATATTGATTATTCGAAACCAAAATATTACGTACTGGATATGTTTCCCTATCCCTCCGGGGCCGGACTTCATGTCGGACATCCTCTTGGTTATATTGCTTCCGATGTCTATTCGCGTTATATGAAACATAAAGGGTATAATGTGCTCCATCCTATGGGCTATGATGCCTACGGACTTCCTGCAGAGCAATATGCCATCCAGACAGGAACACATCCGGCAGTTACAACAGAGAAGAACATTGACAGGTACCGTGAGCAGATGGATAAAATTGGTTTTGCCTATGACTGGGACCGTGAAGTAATAACCTGTGACCCGAGATATTATAAATGGACACAATGGACCTTTATTAAGCTTTTTAAATCATGGTATAACAACAAAACACAAAAAGCGGAACCTATAACCTCTCTCATCGAAATGTTTGGAAAAGAAGGAAGTAATCACATTGATGCTGCATGTTCAGAAGCGATGCCATTCACCGCTGAGGAATGGTCAGTAAAAACAGAAAAAGAACAGCAGGGGATTTTGATGAACTACCGGCTTGCTTATCTTTCGGATACCTGGGTAAACTGGTGCCCGGCCCTGGGTACAGTGCTTGCCAATGATGAGGTTAAGGATGGATTCTCGGAAAGGGGTGGACACCCTGTAGAAAGAAAACTGATGAAACAATGGTCGTTAAGGATAACAGCATATGCACAGCGATTACTTGATGGCCTGGATCATGTTGATTGGTTTGATTCGCTTAAGGAGGTTCAAAGGAATTGGATTGGAAGGTCCGAAGGTTCTTCCACTCTCTTCAATCTGAAAGGTCATGCCGATAAATTGGAAGTTTTTACCACAAGACCGGATACTTTGTGGGGGGCGACTTTTATGGTATTGGCACCGGAACATGAATTAGTCCTGAAAATTACAACATCTGATAAACTTGCTGATGTTGAAAAGTATGTGACCTGGACAAAAAACAGATCCGAAAGAGAAAGACTGGCCGAAGTAAAAAACGTTACCGGTGAATTTACCGGTGCCTATGCTATCAATCCTGTGAATGGGGAAGAAATACCTATCTGGATTGCCGATTATGTATTATCGGGTTATGGAACAGGTGCTATCATGGCCGTTCCGGGGCATGACAGCCGGGACTTTAAATTCGCCAGGCATTTTAATCTTCCGATTATACAGGTTGTTACTAAGGAGAATGAAGAACCTTCTGATCCTTTGACCTGGGATGATTCCTATGATGCAAAGGAGGGTATCATGATCAATTCGGGTTTTATTGACGGGAAAGAAGTAAAAGATGCCATAAGGGTAACAATAGATTGGCTGGAGAAAAAAGGTTTTGGAAAAGGGGAAATTAACTTTCGCCTGAGAGATGCCATTTTCAGCAGGCAACGTTACTGGGGTGAACCATTCCCTGTATATTACAAAGATGGTATGCCCTATGTTCTTGATGAGAAGGAATTACCGCTTGAACTTCCTGCAGTGGATAAATATTTACCTACAGAAAGTGGTGAACCGCCGCTGGCCAGGGCTAAGAACTGGAAGACCAAAGAAGGATATCCTCTCGAAACCAACACCATGCCCGGCTTTGCCGGATCGAGTGGATATTATTTGAGATATATGGATCCCCATAATGATAAAGAATATTTCTCTAAAAAAGCCAATGAGTACTGGCGTGATGTGGATTTATATATCGGTGGTGATGAACATGGTACCGGCCACCTAATCTATGCCAGATTCTGGAATAAGTTCCTCTTTGATTTAGGACTTGCCTGTGAAGACGAACCTTTTAAAAAATTGATTAATCAGGGGAAGATACAGGGGCGAAGCAGTTTGGTTTACAGGATTACCGGAACAAACAAATTTGTTTCATATAACCTCAGGAAGGATTATAAAACAACACCCCTGCATGTTGACATTAACATTGTTGAAAATGATATCCTGGATCAGGAGGCCTTTAAGAAGTGGCGACCTGAGTTTGAGAATGCTGAGTTTATACTCGAAGAAGGCAAATACATCTGTGGATGGGAAATTGAAAAGATGTCCAAATCCAAGCACAACGTGCAGAATCCGGATGAGTTGATAGAAAAATATGGTACTGATACCTTCAGGCTTTACGAGATGTTCCTGGGACCCCTCGAAACACACAAGCCATGGGATACGCAGGGAATAGAAGGTGTGTTTCGTTTTATCAGGAAATTGTGGCGATTGTATCACCATGATCAGAACGAACTGTATATATCGGAAGAATCTGCAGAAAAAGAAGAGTTAAAGGTATTGCATAAAACCATTAAGAAAGTCAGGGAAGATATCGAACGAATTTCTTTCAATACGGTTGTTAGCAGTTATATGATCTGTGTGAATGAGCTCACGGAATTGAAATGCAACAAACGGGAAATTCTTGAACCTCTTACAATTCTGATTTCTCCCAATGCACCTCATATCGCAGAAGAACTATGGCATTTATTGGGATATGATGAAAGTATTGCCAGTGAAGCTTTTCCTGATTTTAATGAAGAATATATCAAAGAAGATACTTTTGAATATCCTGTGTCGTTTAATGGTAAGCTGCGGTTTAAACTTGAATTACCCCTTGATATTGCCAGGGTAGATGCTGAGCAGGCAGTATTGGGGGCAGAAGCTGCACAACGATGGTTGGCCGGGAAAGAACCCAGAAAAATCATCTTTGTGCCGAAGAAAATAATCAATGTGGTTGTCTGATAAATCACAGAAATTATTATCAGGTTACTTTCAAAAACATGGTTTATAAATAAACAAAATCCTTTATAGTTTTGTCATTAAAACTCAAAAGTCCACAAAAGAATCAATAATAATTTTATGAAAAGAATTTTGGTTATCCTAGTTGTCGTTGTTTTCGGCGTGATTAATTCAAATGCTGATACGTTAAGGGAGGTGAAAAACAGGGCATTTAAACGCGGGGAAAAACTCACTTACAGGGTGTACTATGATTCATGGCTTACAGCATGGATGACTGCCGGGATTGGAACGATGCAAATAAAAGATGAGCACAAAAAATTTCATAAAAGAGACACCTATCATATTGTTGTCAATGGAGATTCAAAAGGCTTGTTCAACTTATTTTTCAAGGTTCGCGATAGATTTGAATCCTATGTTGATGAAGAAACACTTGCACCTTGGCATTTTGTACGAAGAACCCGGGAAGGAAGCTATCGATTTGAGGATGATGTTGATTATAATCAGTTTGAAAACATTGCAAAGAGCCGGCGCATGGAACGGGATGTACCTCCTTATGTTCAGGACATTGTTTCTGCTTTCTATTATGTAAGAACATTTGATCTTTCAGGGCTCCAACCAAATGAAGAACTGTTTGTCGATTTTCACCTTGATGATTCAGTCTATACATCACGTATCTTATTTGCAGGCATTGATACAATTACCGTAAAAACAGGAACCTTCAGGTGCCTGGCTTTTAAACCCATGATGGTAAAAGGGGAAATGTTTGATGAGGATTATCCAATGACCCTTTGGGTTACCGATGATCTGAATCATGTTCCTATTATGCTGGAATCTGAAGTCATCATCGGGTCTGTTAAAATTGAACTCTCTGAATACGAAAACCTGGCCAATCCGCTAACGGCTAAATTGGATTGATAAATAATAAATCCACGAATTACAAGGACTGGCATGAATGACCAGGTGAACAGTTGGTGGTTAGTGGTTGGTAGTACTGACTACAATAATCCCAAATTGTGCATTGGGATTGAAATGAACCAATGCATTTGTCCTTTTCTAAGGCATTATTACTAAATAAGTTGGACAAAGCAGGCGAAGTTATTTTGTGCGATAACAAGGCAAAAAACGCAGGCATAGCAGTTGTTATGGCGAGGCTTTTTAACGCAGTTAGCGCGCAAAAGAACAAGCCTGAATGGGTAAGTTATTTCGTAACAATGCCTAATGCATTATTTGGGATAATTAAACTTCATCACCAGGAAATAACAAAATAATTAAGGGCTAATGACCAATCTTAAATCTTGACTATTCTATCAGATACTTTATACCCATCTTTATCATCGACGATAATTCCATAGATACCTTTTGGCAGGTTCTGAATATCTATTGAAATATTATTTATTCCCTGATTAAGGTGATGCTCCTGATTAATAACCATTTGACCATTTATATTCACAATGGTAACTGAAACACTTTTAGATTTTTTGGAGTTCATACGGGCATTGATGTAATCAGTTGCCGGGTTTGGGGAAAGGATCAGGTTTGAAATATCATACCTGGGGTCATCAATACCTGTATGGGTGATAAGGATTGTAGTTTTGGGATCACCGATGAGGATATAATTTTTTGATAACTCCCCAATGCTTGAATAATAACTTTCCGCAAGATTAAATTTTATTTCAGAAGTATCCTGAAGATAATGAGAATAGAAGTTTTCAAGCCTGGGTGATTGACTGAAATAAATAACATTGGCATATCCTGAACCTGATGTTGCCCCATCCTCAATAAAGTCGGGCAAGTTTAAAAATGAAGCGCTTAAGCTATCGAAAAATGATATTTCTCCCGCCGGAGCTACCTGAAAAGCAAAAGATCCGTTGAACCAGTCAAATTCAGGCAGTTTTTTTCCCAAACCATAATTTGCACTGGCGTAACCCAAAACATTTTGCTCATTTGTAAGCATTGATGAATCATCATTAAAAATAACTATCCAGTTGTTTTGATTCAAAAAGTCAATTGCATATTGATAGTATGCTGAAAACAAACCGATCAGTGAAGTATCACAATGGCTGATATCAAATACAATTCTGGCACTTTCTTTATTAATTAGTTGATTTGGCCCGCTTTTGTCGATTATTGAAAACACCTGTTCGGTTGAATAAGCATCTAACCTGGTAACAAGATAAATTCCAAAATCAGTTCTATTAAAGTTCAAATGTGAATTATAATAAGTATTTCCAATTAGACCTCCATGAAACATCTCATCTTCCTTTTTACTAAACATCAGCGTTAATTCCGAATCGAAAGATGAGCATTTCAGCGCACCCGTCACCCCGGTACAACTATCACCTGTTCGTACATTATGCGGAATTCCCTTGGTGGTAACAATGTAGTTGATGCTGTCAACCAATTCATAATTGATGAAATGGTTTTTAATCTGATGAAGAATGTTGAAAAACTCTGTGGTGTCGATTAATTCATTTATCTCTGCATCAACATAAATCAGGTTCCTGGCAGGGATATTCCGTTGCAATGCAAAATATTCACCAATCTCGATAGAAGCATCATTATTGCTGTTCATGATAACAGCAACATCATTATAAGTTTGACTTTGAGTGAAAACAATAAATAACATGAAAACACAGGAAAAAAGGACTCTTTTCATAACACTTTGTTTTTGGTTTGATGGTGTATAAGTGTTATCTATAAATCTGGATTAGATGTTTGTTTTTCTGAAAACGCAGGATATATGATCATATTGTTTTCTGGCCAATATATTTTTTAATTATGGATCAGCCTGATTAACTGATCAAAATAAAACAAATGAACCATGAAACAATTGAACATTGAAAAAAGGTATGAAATTTGATGTTAATATTGATCTAAATACATTCCAGCATCGAAATAATCTACACCATTTAGAAATTAGATTTATCTTGTTCAACAAAAGTGAATAACTATGAAATCAAAAATCTTTGCAGGTATTATTGTTGTTTTATCAGTAGTCCTGTTATCTGGAACAATGCCTAATATAAAGAACATAAAAAATCAACCCATCATGTCAAATCAAAAAATAATTCAGGATGATTATGAAGAAGACTGGAAAAAGGTTGAAGAACTTTCCAGTCAGGGCCTGCCAAAATCAGCCCTTGAAATTGTAGATAAGATTTACGATAAGGCCAGGAAACACCATAATTCCCCTCAGCTGGTTAAAGCCATTATTTATAAATTACGCCTGAAAGGGGATTATGAAGAAGAATTCCTTGTTACGATAATACAGGATGTTACTAAAGAAATCGGGATTACAACATTTCCGGTAAATAACATACTACATTCAATACTGGCCGAATTATACTGGAATTATTATGCAGAAAACAGGCATCTGTTTCTTGACCGTACAGTTACAAGCGGCATCGTTGAAGATGATATCAGGACATGGGATTTGAACAAGATACTCGATATGGTTGTGGAGAACTATATGGCCTCCATCCGTGAACCCGGGAACCTCAAAAATATTCCAATCAATGATTTTAAGGCCATTCTTACTGAAGTGAAAAAATCGGGGATTTATCGACCCACCCTCTATGATTTCCTTGCACACCGCGCGGTTGATTTTTTTATGAATGATGAGAATTCAATTACCAAACCAGCTTACCGCTTTGAAATTGATAATCCTTCTTATTTTGATCCGGCTGATGATTTTGTGGATCTTAAATTCGAAACACAGGATAGCCTTTCATTAAAATATTATGCCTTAATTGTGCTTCAGGATCTTATTGCTTTTCATTTACAGGACAAGGATCCAACAGCATTTGTGGATGTTGATCTGAAGCGATTGGAGTTTGTCAATCAAAATGCATTTGCCATCAGCGACAGAAATAAGCTTTATCAAACAGCATTGGAGGGTTTGCTAAAATTATATTTTTCTGATCCTGTTTCAACCGATGTTTCCTATAAATTGGCAAACCTATACTTCGAAATGGGTAATAATTATAACCCTCTTGGATCAGAAAAAAACAGATGGGATAAGAAAAAAGCCCATGGGATTTGTACGGAAGCCATTGAAAAACATCCCAACTCAGATGGAGCTAATAACTGCAAGTTTTTGCTTCAGCAAATTAATAAACCATATTTAAGTTTACAAAGTGAAAGAAATAATGTTCCTGACCTTCCCATCTTAGGATTATTGAGTTATAAGAATATTTCAAAAATCTATTTCAGGATAATAAAAACAGATAATAGGAAATTCCGTGACTTAAGTAATCATAACAGGCATGAACAACTGGTTGGGATATATAAAGATTACCAGGCTATTAAAGAATGGTCACTGGATATTCCTAATGATGGGGATTTTCAGCAGCATTCCATACAATTGTCACTGTCTGAACTTCCTGCCGGTTTTTATGTAATTCTTATCGGATCAAATCCTGATTTCGAACAGGAGAAGGGCGCTGTGGGATTATCAACCATGAACCTCACCAACATCAGTTATTTCAACCATAAAACATGGGATGGAAACCAGGAATTCTTTGTTCTGGACAGGGTTAGTGGCAATCCATTAAAAGGCGTCAAAGCCACCCTTTTCCTCAACAAGTATGATTACAATCAACGGCAGTATATCGAAACAAAGTTTAAGGATTATTACAGCAATAAAGACGGATACTTTAAGGTACCCAATAATGAAACCAAAAACGAAGCTTATTACATTGAATTTGTAAGTGATGATGATACACTATACGTAGGCTCTTCATTTTATAGCTATTATTATCCAAAGGATAAGAAGCCAAGGGTTACTACCTATTTCTTCACCGACAGGGCGATATACAGACCCGGACAGACCGTATATTTCAAGGGAATCATGCTTGAGAAAACCGGGGAAAAATATAAGATATTGAAGAAGAAAAAAACCGAAGTAAAGTTTTATGATGTAAACGGACAGTTGATATCAGACCTTGATCTTGTCTCCAATGAATATGGTTCTTTCAACGGTAGTTTTACAGCACCTTCAGGAGTTTTGAACGGGCAGATGAGAATTGACAACAACAGCGGACAAATATACATTTCGGTTGAAGATTACAAAAGACCGAAATTTGAGGTTACCTATGAACCTGTTCAGGGCTCCTATAAACTGAACGAAGAAGTTAAGGTTACCGGTTTAGCCATGGCATATGCTGGACCACCTATCGACAATGCCCATGTAAAATACAGGGTTGTCAGGGAGGTGAGGTTCCCATACTGGGGTTGGTGGTGGAGGTCTTATTTCCCGCAGGGTGAAAGTATGGAGATCATTAATGGGGAAACGCTTACTGACAAGACCGGAAATTTCAACATTGAATTCACAGCTATTCCTGACCTGAGTGTCGATCAAAAATATAATCCTGTATTCAGCTATAGCATTTATGCTGATGTTACCGACATCAATGGTGAAACGCATTCGGCAGAAACCAGTGTAAGTGTTGGTTATAAAGCCTTGCTGATAGATATTGATATCAGTGAAAAAGTGAATAAGGATTCAGAAAATGAATTCAAATTAAGCTCGACCAACCTGAATGGTGAATTTGAAAAGGCAATGGTTGGTGTGAAGATATCCAGGCTTGAACAACCTGATCGAATATTCAGAAAGCGGTTATGGCCCCAGCCTGATGTTTTTCTTATGGATGAAAAGGAATTCCACACTCTTTTTCCTGGGGATGTTTATAAAGACGAAAACGAACCTCAAACATGGAAAGTTGATAAAACTGTTATGGAAGAAACGGTTGTGACGGAAAAGGACTTTCATCTGGAGTTGAATGATCTTAAAAGCTGGAAACCGGGCACCTATGTAGTGGAATTGTCAACGAATGATAAATACGGTGAGCAGGTAGAAACCAAAAAATACTTCACCCTGTTTTCACCGCAGGACAAGAGGATACCAGATAAAACAATGAACTGGTTTACAGCATTAAAAAAGAAAGCAGAACCCGGAGAAGAAGTTTCATTTGTTTTTGGAACCGGGGATAAAAACCTGCATGTGATCTATGAGGTCATGATCAATGATACCATAATTTCGAGGGAGTGGCTGACTGTTGATGAACAGCAGGAGTTCTTCAGCTTACCCGTATTAGAAAAATACAGGGGGAATTTTGGGATCAACATAGCCTTCATCAAGGATAACAGATTTTATCAAAACACACAAACATTCATTGTCCCTCATACGGATAAAAAACTCGAGCTAAATTTTGCGACTTTCAGAGATAAACTGCAACCGGGCCAGGCAGAAGAATGGCAGATAAAGATCAGTGCTATGGATGGCGAGAAAGTGGCGGCAGAAATGCTGGCTACCATGTATGATGCCTCTCTTGATGTTTTCAGGGCAAACAGCTGGTATTTTTACCTTTACTCGTCATACAATGTTGATCCGGTATGGGAAAGCTGGTATGATTTCAAAAGCATCAGCAGTTATTTCCTGAGCACCCCGGATTCTTATTTTTCCCCTGTCCACAGGGAATATGATCGTTTGAACTGGTTCGGACTTTCATTCTGGGGTAGTTATTTCAGTTATCGCAATGCAAGACCGGGAATGGCAACCGAACCGGAAGCCTTAATGGCAGTGGAAATGGACGGTGCTTCACTGGATGAAGTTGTCGTTGTTCAAAAAGATGAAGAGGCTGAACCTCCCGAGGAGCCTGAAAAACAAAAAACAGAAGAATCACAACCAGTAAAAATACGCAGCGATTTCAGGGAAACCGCTTTTTTCTATCCTGACCTGAAAACCAATGAAAATGGCGAGGTGATCATAACTTTTACCATGCCGGAAGCCCTGACACGTTGGAAGATGCTGGGGCTGGCCTATACAAAGGATCTGAAAATCGGCCAGGTTGAAAAAGAACTGGTTACCCAGAAAGAACTGATGATCATGCCGAATGCCCCAAGATTTTTCAGGGAAGGTGACAGGATGATCTTCTCTGCAAAAATTTCCAGCCTTGTTGAAAAAGAAATTTCGGGAATGGCGGAATTGCACTTCTTTAATGCTTTAACCATGGAACCACTTGATGAAAAGATGGGAAATGTTAACCCCGAAATTTCTTTTCATGTTGCCAAAGGGGAAAGTGCATCATTGGGGTGGAATATTAATATTCCTGAAGGCCTGGAGGCAATCACATACCGGATAGTCGCAAAAGCTGATAACTTTTCCGATGGGGAAGAGATGGCCATTCCGGTACTTCCTAATCGTATGTTGCTTACGGAATCGTTACCATTGCCAGTGAGAGGTGAAGAAACCAAACATTTTAAGTTTCACAAATTGCTTGAATCAGGAAACAGTACCACCTTAAGAAATTATAAACTGACACTTGAATTTACTTCCAATCCGGCCTGGTATGCAGTGCAGGCTTTACCTTACCTGATGGAGTATCCTTATGAATGTTCAGAGCAGATATTCAGCAGGTTTTATTCAAACAGCCTGGCAACACATATTGCCAATGCTGATCCTAAAATTAGACAGGTTTTCGAAGCCTGGAAAAACCTTACACCTGATGCCTTATTATCAAACCTTGAGAAGAACCAGGAGCTGAAATATGTATTACTGGAGGAAACACCATGGGTGAGGGAAGCAAAAGACGAAAGTGAGAGAAAAAAACGAATTGCACTATTATTCGATTTTAACAAGATGGCAGGTGAACTGCAGAGTGCCTTATTGAAACTTCAGCAGGCGCAGCGATCCAATGGTGGCTGGCCATGGTTTGAGGGGATGCCCGAAAACAGGTATATCACCCAGCATATTGTTACAGGGTTCGGACATTTGATGAACCTGGGTATTCTGGATGTAAAAAATGATCCCAGAACCTGGAACATGGTAAAGAAAGCCGTCCTTTATCTTGATGACAGAATAAGAGAGGATTATGAAAGGTTGAAAAGAGATTATCCAAAGCAACTGGACAAAGACCACATCCGGAACTTCCAGATACAATATTTGTATGCACGAAGCTACTTTACTGATGAGATAGAAATCAATAAAAGAAACACAGAAGCTTTTAACTACTATCGTGACCAGGCGACTGAATTCTGGGTAAAGAAGAATCTTTACATGCAGGGAATGATTGGACTGGCTCTTGATCGATTTGGCATTAAGTCAATCCCTTCAGATATCATTAAATCCCTGAAGGAAAAAGCTCATCATTCGGAAGAGATGGGAATGTACTGGCGAAGCGAAAACAGTTGGTACTGGTATGAGGCGCCCATAGAACGTCAGGCTTTGTTTATTGAATTTTTTAATGAAGTAGCCCTGGATACCAAAGCAGTTGAAGAGATGAAAATTTGGCTTCTGAAACAAAAACAAACCCAGTCGTGGAGCACAACAAAATCAACCGTGGAAGCTGTTTATGCTTTATTATTAAGAGGTACAAATTTACTGGCAGGTGATGAACTGGTTGAAATTACACTTGGTGATTTAAAGGTTGATCCTCGGAAAATGGATGATGTGCAGGTTGAGGCAGGCACCGGATATTTCCAGGCTTCCTGGGCAGGCAGTGAGATCAAACCGGAAATGGGAGACGTGACGGTAACCAAGAATGATAAAGGTATTGCCTGGGGTGCATTGTACTGGCAATATTTCGAAAATCTTGATAAGATAACACCGCATGAAACACCACTGGGATTAAATAAAGATCTTTTCATTGAGAGAAATACTGACGCAGGTCCGGTTATTGAACTGATCACTGAAAACAGCGCCTTAAAGATCGGGGATAAGATCATAGTCAGAATAATATTAAGCACCGACCGTGACCTTGAATTTGTTCACCTGAAAGATATGCGGGCATCCGCATTTGAACCGGTTAATGTACTTTCAGGGTATAAATGGCAGGGCGGACTGGGATACTACGAATCGACCCGCGATGCTTCTACCAACTTTTTCATAGAATATATGCGTAAGGGAACCTATGTATTTGAATATCCCCTTGTGGTATCACAGGAAGGGGATTTCTCAAATGGAATATCAACCATACAATGTATGTATGCACCGGAGTTTTCCAGTCATTCGGCTGGCATACGCATTAGTGTAAAGTAGAAAGAACAAAGGCAAAAGGCAAAAGTGACGTTTTCGCTTACGTAGGTTACGGATACTTTTGCCTTTTGTCTAATCCTTTTTCTCAGATCTGTACCAATCAATTTTCCTTGAAAAGTACATTATAACAGATAAAGTGATGAAAAGTCCGATACTCCCCATTAGTAATGCATAATCCTGTAATTGAATTATTGTATAAAGAAATAAATACAGAATTATTAATACAGAGCTCAAAATACTGGTTATTCTTATATTCTTAAAGATCCCATAAACATAACTTGTTATTAATAGAATAATAGCAACACTTGAAATCAAATACGCATAATTGAAACCGATCTGTTCTGAAAGAGAGACCAATAAGGTATAAAAAATCACTAATCCCAAACTCACCAGTAAATCCCCTGCCATCTATTTTTCTGTTATCTGGAAGAAAAGCACCATCGAAGCTAGGATTATTCCATGTTGATGAAATATTAATCTCAGTGATTTTCCCGACAGGCACAAAGTATAATCGTTTGCTCCCATCCAGGGAAAGCTTAAAACTAAAATTATAATTACTTTCGGAATTATTAACCGGCTTAACCTTTACCTTTGAATTGAATCCCGAGTGAATGACATCATTGCTTTCTGTTCCAGGTTTAACCGGGTAATCTGATCCGTTCCAGGTTATAACCAATTCATTTTGTATTCCTCTCATATCAGGAATTCCGTAAGAAAGAAATGCTTTTTCCCAATAAATTGAGATATTACCAGCATCAGGCAAATCAACTTTTGAGAAACAAAAGACGCCTTTAATTTGAATATTGGCAGAATAAACAATGGTTTTATAGATACCCCTGTATCTCTCTTCCGGTAACATATTTCCAACCACAGTTAATTCATCTGGTAAAATGTGAGCATATTTTCTTACAGAATTAACATTACCATCCGTGTAAAATTTTTCCTCAAATGGTATGTTTAAAATTGGACCAATAAGTGTTTGGGGATTACCCCACTTCTCACTTATTTCATTAATAACATTATCTCTGGTAAATTCCCTTTCTTGAACAAGGTTTTTTATCATTCCCATCGGGATTAGAAGAATTAACACCATTATTCCAATTACGATTACCTTTACTGTAATGGAATTTTTCGCTTTGTTTTGTAACTCTGATATTGTTTTCATAATATTAAATTAAAAGTACTTTGAGACACAAAGTGAATGAATAAAAAAAATTATGTATTATTAATAAGTTTCTCTAATGCATTTAAGTGTGATTTAAACATTTTATAGCCTAGGTCTGTTTTGCTGTAGCTTGTCCTGGGCTTCCTTTGGATAAATTGTTTTTTAACTTTTATCATACCATGTTGTTCCAGTGATTTAAGATGACTTGCCAGGTTCCCATCAGTAATATCCAGCAATTCTTTCAGGGTATTAAAATCAATCCAGCTATGAACTG
This sequence comes from uncultured Bacteroidales bacterium, assembly GCA_964468645.1. GTDB lineage: Bacteria > Bacteroidota > Bacteroidia > Bacteroidales > JAIOZK01 > JAIOZK01. The sequence continues at coordinate 146,106 of CAYXUU010000004.1, read as the reverse complement.
CAAGAATTGACATAATACCTAATCGAATTCTACTTTCAAATACCTTATTGATGTTGGAAATAATATCCTTCATTTCTCATACTTATAATACATCACTATTCCACAATTTTGTTTTGTTTTTCTTCGCTTTCCTCCACGAGAAATATACCCCTGAGATAGCAGCTAAAACCAATACGCTAATAAAAACAAGAACCAGCATTAACTTCACATTATAATTTGAATAATCGTTAATTATCATGAAGTTCTCATCGTACTTAATACTTCCGTAATCTAAAACCATGTATGCTATTATGGCTCCGATTATTGCAAACAAACCGGCAACTATCCCGGATAAGCCACTTAAAGAAAGAAATCTTGTTGAACTTTCCATAAGGTTTCGAATCTCTTTAAGATCCTGAATGTTAGCGTTATTTGAATTCATGCTTCAAAAATTAAAGTACTTTGAAATACAAAGTAAATATATATTTTTTAATAATGCAAGTTTTTTAGGAATTTTTTCATTTTTCTTCAAGAGACGGATTTCCTTCCGATTGCTGACTATGTCGGGGTATATTCCTTCTGGTAAACATTTGTCCCCGAATTCCTTCCTTCTGTATTCGGGAGGGAACACGTCTTTTCTGCATATATCGTTAATCGGTGTTCGATACTTAATGAAAATTCAAAGTTAAAAAGTGAAGTCCTTTTGCCTTTTGCCTTTTTACTTTTGCCCTGTTCTACTCATATTTAAGATAATCCACCGGATTCAGCCTCGACACCCTGATTGTCTGATAGCTGACGGTAATCAATGCGATAAGGATAACAGCGGCACTTACAATCATAAACTCTATCCACCCGATATTAATGCGGTAGGCAAATTTCTCTAACCAGGTATAAAGGGCATAACCACTCAAAGGGAGTGAAATGACAAGTGAAATAATAATCAGCTTGAAAAAATGGCCTGCAAATGATACAGCAGTTTTTAGGGATCCTGCACCAAGAGTTTTACGAATGCCTATCTCCTTAAATTTCATTTGAGATTCAAAGGCTGATATACCAAATAGTCCAAGACAGCTTATGAAGATGGCAAATATTGAAAAGCTGCGGAATATAATACTGATCTTTTCTTCATTTTTGTATAGACTGTCCATGCGCTGATCAAGAAACACATAATCAAATGAATATGTGGCACTGATTTCCTGCAACTTTTTCTCAAGGTAATCCATGGTTTCAGGGATATTCTTGCCGTCAATTTTAATGTATATATATGGAATTGTATTATTTTTCAGCGGAAAATTTTCATAAGATTCTATTACCAAAGGCTCTATTGTATTATGCAGTGAAGCAAAATGGAAATTTTTAATAACACCGACGATTTTTCCTGAATTGCCCCATGAATCATTGGCAGTCAGATTAACCGGATTTTCCTGGTCAAGGATCTCTCTTGTTTCTTCATTAATCAGGAATTCAACGCCTCCTTTTGTATTTGTAAAATTTCCACCCTCAATAATATCAATTTCCATCAGCTCAATAAAATCTTTATCTGTACGAAAAAACCTCATTTGCCTTGTGTCAGAATCGATATTGACCCCATCAGGCCCCAGTCTTTCAACGCTCATCCTGTCGCCCATTATATTAGATGCCAGGGCAACATTTTTGATCCTGGGATTTTCCATCAATTCCGCTTTGAAAGAATGTGGATCGTTCAGGGCAATGTTTCCAACTTCCTCTGACATGCTCATTACTACAACATGGTCTTTGTTGATACCAAGATTCGTATTCCTGAAAAACTCCATTTGCCGATAAACACCAATAGTGAAAAAGATCAGGAACACTGAAATAATAAATTGTAGTATAACAAGTCCCTTTCGGAGCTTACCGGCAGTTGAATGAGGATTTCTGAAACCTTTTACGGCATCCGTAATTGTAAATTTTGAGGCAAAGAAAGCCGGATAAATACCTGCAAGGAAACCAAGAATAAATAACAGGAATACGAAAATAATGATATTCTTCAGGATGAACACATTGCCAATTGTCAGATTATTATCAGCATATTGATTATAATATGGGAGAAAAATATCAACAAACAATATTGCCAGCAGGCCTGCAATAAAAGTAATTATAAGTGATTCGGAGAGAAACTGAAAACGGATCTGTGGCAGCCATGCCCCAGCTACTTTTCTAATTGCTACCTCCTTCATTCGTTTAAGTGATTGTGCCGTTGAAATATTTACATAGTTTACAGTTGCGATAATTAATATCAGGATCAAAACTATGGTGAACAGATAAACATAAAGAATATCGCTGTTGTTACCCGAATCCTGTTCGAGTTTAGAATGCAGATGTATTTTTGAAATAGGTTGAAGTATCATTTCCCTGAGCGAAATCAGTTGCTCGGATTCATCCAGATCCTCGTAAAAGAATGCTTCAAAATCATCCATTTTGCTCCGCACAAAATCCACTGATGTATTATCTTTAAGTAATATATAGGTATACAGGCCTGCCCAGGTTTTTGAATAATATAAATCCTGCAGGCCCATCTGGAATATCATTTCTTTAAAAACACCATAAGGGAGGAGGGCGTCATATTGAAGATGTGTTTTAAAAGTGACGTCTTCAAAAATGCCGGTTACTTGAAGCGGAATAGGCGCTATATCCATATAGATTACCTTGCCTATAGGATCTACATTACCAAATAATTTTTTGGCTATTGACCGACTCAGAACAACAGCATAACTGTGTTCAAATGCTTTTTCTTTAAATCCACTGATAAGATTGATATCGAAAACATCAAAGATTGTTGAATCAGCCATCAATATTCTTGATTCCTGAAACTCGTATTCCTCGCCCTCTTTTTCGAACATCAACTTAATATCACCAAGATTGTAAAGCCTGACAACTTTTTCGATTTCAGGAAAATAATTCTGAAGGTATTCCGCTGTGGTGGGAGCGATGGTAGCCCAGTGCCTGACGATGTCTCCTTCCGAGGCCTTGATGGTATGCCGGTAAATTCTATCCGATTTACTGTAACTTCTGTCATAGCTGAGTTCATCCTCGATATGTGAAATGATCAGAAAACAGATGGATAATGCAAGGGATAAACCAAGAATGTTTAACAAACTGTGCAATTTGTTTTTATAAAGCATTCTGAACGCAATGATGAAATAGTTTTTTAACATGTTTGAATTTTTAAAACAGTATAGTATTGCCAACTTTTGTGCCAGGCGAAATAAAGCCCTGAAACAAAACAACTTAAGCAAGTTTAAAAAATTGATCGTCCAGAGTTGGACGAACTTTCGTCCATAAATGGACAAAATCCCCCAATTTTACGTAATTTAGTATGCTATAAATAGCTGGTAACTAGCTTGAAGCTTTTACTGGCATTAATTGTGAAACAACAAATTACAAAACTCAAATAAGCACCAAAACCCAATGATCAAAAATTCAAGCATAAAAGCAAGGTTTAATGTATTTAAAAAGCTTTTATCTTTCACGTTTTGATTATTTTGATTTTGATATTTGAATTTTGGGATTTGTTTTTATAATTAATAACCATGTCGTTAATCCCTGGCCATATTCTAATTATTGATGATGATGAATACATCAGACTCACCTTAAAAATGTTTATTGAACAGCATTTTAAGGAGGTGATATCTATCTCCGATCCTAAAACGCTGCCTGTCCTTTTAAGGCAAAATTCGTTTGATGTAATAATGCTTGACATGAATTATCAGAAGGGAATGACAAGCGGCGAGGAGGGTATGAAATGGTTAAAGGAAGTAGTAAAACAGGATCCGGATACAAGTGTGGTGATGATCACTGCTTATGGTGATGTGAAGCTGGCTGTTGAGGCCATGAAAGCGGGAGCAATGGATTTTGTTGTAAAACCCTGGGAAAATGAAAAACTACTGGCCACACTGAATGCCGGTTACAGGCTTTCACAATCCAGGCGGCAGGTATCCAGTCTAAAGGACAGGCAAAAGTTACTTGCAACAACCGTAGATCAACGGTTTTCAGAAATTATCGGAAACTCAAAAGCAATCAGGGAACTATTCGGAACAATTAGCAAACTGGCCGGTACTGATGCCAATATCTTAATACTTGGAGAAAACGGCACCGGAAAGGAATTGGTAGCCAGGGCCATTCACAGAAATTCAAATCGCTCAGAAGGAACATTTATTAATGTTGACCTTGGATCCCTCTCTGGTTCATTATTTGAAAGTGAAATGTTTGGATTTGTGAAAGGGGCATTCACTGATGCAAAGGAAGACAGGATCGGAAGATTTGAAGCAGCCTCGGGAGGTAGTATTTTTCTTGATGAAATAGGAAACCTGACACCTGATCTGCAATCAAAATTGCTTTCGGTTATTGACAAAAAATCAGTATCCAGATTAGGTTCAAATAAAGAAATTGAAATAGATGTAAGGATCATCAGTGCTACCAATATGCCTCTTAAAAGGATGATAGAAGAAGAAAAATTCAGACAGGACCTTCTTTACAGGATCAATACCGTTGAAATACAGATTCCCCCGTTAAGAAAAAGGATAGAAGATATTCCTTTGCTGGTGAATTATTTTCTGAGAATCTATGGTAAGAAATATCATAAACCACAGGTCAGAGTCTCAGAAAGTGAAATCAGGAAACTTCAACAATATCACTGGCCGGGAAATATACGAGAATTACGACATGCCATTGAAAGGGAGGTGATCATGAGTGAGGGGGATTTGCTTTATTTTAATAATGTACAGGGAAGGTCAAAAACTGAAGATAAAACGGAACATCATCCGGTAGCAAAGGATTTTAATCTTGATAAGATTGAAAAATGGGCTATAGAAAATTGTATTAAAAAGTATAATGGTAATTTAACCAGGGTTGCAGAGGAACTTGGACTTTCAAGAGGAGCCCTGTACAGAAGACTTGATAAGCATGGTATTTAATAAGTTCAGAATACAGATTATCATCAGGATTGCACTGTTGCTTCTGGTAATGGGTTTGATTTATTATTTCCTTGTGGTGGAATTGAACTACATACGGACTGTATTTTCATTTGTATTGCTGATGGCCTTATGTGTTGAATTGTTTAATTTCCTAACAAGGGTAAACCGTGATTATTGTTCATTTATAAATTCAATTCTTCATGAGGATTTTTCACTGTATTATTCAAAAAGCAAAGGCGAAAAATCACTTGATCAACTTTATAAAACCTATAATCAGCTAATTAACAAGTTTCATCGCATCAGCTCAGAAAAGGAAATGAATTTTATATACCTGCAAACCCTGGTTGAACATGTAAAAGTTGGGATAATCTCTTATAATGAAAATAACCAAGTTGAACTTGTAAATACTGCGCTTAAAAAGATGCTGAATATTCCAGCGCTCAGAAAGAATATTAATATTTCTGTTTTACCACAAGCCTTTCGGGATGTTTTGCAAGAAATTAAAACAGGCCAGAACCGACTGGTAAAAATCAGTGTATCTGGCAATCTTTTGCAGCTTGCTATACGGGCTTCAGAATTCAAGCTGGAAGATAAGGCCTATAAACTCATATCCGTTCAGAATATCAAGGCTGAACTTGATAAAAAAGAAATGGAATCATGGCATAAACTGATCAGGGTATTGACGCATGAGATCATGAACTCAATTACGCCAATTACCTCATTGGCAGGCACCTTAACTGATGTAAGCAGAAAGAAAATTGAGAATAATGAATCTGATATTGAATCGTTGAAATATATCAATAGTGGTTTAGGCGCGATCAAAAATCGAAGTGAAGGATTGTTGAGATTTACAGAGAACTACAAAAAACTAACAAAGCTTCCGAATCCCAATTTCATTGAAGTTTCTATAAATGATTTATGTAATAAGGTTAAGCTGCTTTTCATGCCAATCATGGAATCAAAAAATATAAAGTTTGAGGTTTCAATTAAATCCGAATCATTAAGTTTATGTGCTGACGAAAACCTGCTGGAACAGGTATTGATCAACCTGATCAATAATGCAATAGAGGCAATGGAGAATACCTCTGATCCTGCAATAAAACTAGAAATTAACGAAAATTCAACAGGTAAATTTAATATACTGATAATAGATAAGGGCCCGGGGATTCCTGATGAAATACTGGAGGAAATCTTCGTCCCCTTTTATACGACCAAGGAACAGGGTACCGGCATTGGATTAAATTTATCCCAACAAATCATGAGACTACACAATGGAGAGATTAAAGTTACCACAATGATCGGCAAAGGAACTGTTTTCACGCTCTCTATTTAAACTTCATTAAAATTAATAGCTGGGGATAGCAATATATAGACATCAATTACTTTTATGCCCTCAATTATATCATTAGCTGGTATTAAATCCAAAATCACAGGGGAAGCCGAAAACCTTTCAGAGTAAGCATTTTAATTTAATTGGTTATATTTATGAGACATTTTTTACTTGGCTTTGTCATAGTATTTGTTATGCTTTCTGGTGGTGAATCATTGGCACAGAAAGCAGGATTTAAATTAGGGATGAATATTGCAAATTCCAACTTTAAGGATCCCGAAGGAACCTCTCTGGAATTTGGAAGTAAAAAAACATTGATCACACCTAGATTTGGTGTCAGTTTTGAGGCACCTATCTACGAAGGCCTGTTTGTTGGAACAGGGATCTTTACTACAGTAAAAGGCTTTAAATATAAAAGCAGGAGTCCAGTTATCAAGATTTCAGATAAATATATTTTATAATCCGGGCATGACCAATATTTTTGGGAAAGCACTGGCTGAAACAGGTGCATCGTGGAAAAACGCTAATTTCGGTTTAAACCTCGGTATTTTATTTGGCCAGATGGATAATGGTAGAGGTGGCCGCAGCAGGTGGAGAAGATAGAGCGTCAAGTATAAAGGACAAAGGAAAAAAACTAAAGTGAAGGATAAGGTACATTCCTTCTCAACCACTTTTGCCTTTAAACTTTTGCCTTTTGACTTGTTTTAATTTATACCTCCGGATACTTCCGCTTCGTCAGATAGTGCATTCCCGGATACTCGATATATTCAAGTTGTGAGAAAACTTTTCTAGAATCCGGATTACTGTCTTCTATCAAACAGGTGATAATATCAATCCCGATCTCATGGAGTTGTTTTTCGACCTCTTTTACAAGCTTTCTGGCTATGCCCTGATTTCTGTAGGTAGGCAAAACAGCAAGGCGGTTGATCCAGCCTTTACGGCCGTCATGGGTGCCGAGGATTGTGCCGATGATTTCATGATTATCTTCGGCAAGTATAAAGATAGCGATACCACGGTTCATCTCTTTTTCGATGCGGTCCCTTCTATCACGGCCAAAAGGTTTATAGGATAACTTACATTGTTTCCAGATATTGATTACATCCTCATAATCTTCCAGCGAAAATCTTCGTAGTCTTATAGGCATGGTTGGTATAGTTTGTAACAAATATAGTGAAGTTTTAAATGTCTGTCCTGATAGAACGCAGATTATCATGATTATCATGATTTGTTATGATTTTGGTATTGATTGGAAAATACCCTCCTCATCACCAATGGCTCTTTCCCAAAATTTAAAAGTAATCCCACTTCAATGTCTGTTGCTTTTAGGTAATTTGTCAGCTGGGCTGCATGTTCTTCACAAATTGATTCAGCGGCTTTTAGTTCAATAATTATCTTGTTTTCAACTACCATATCAGCATAGTAATTTCCCACTTTGTTGGTTTCGTAATAGACATCAATTGGATACTGTTTAAAATGGTTTATACCCAAATTGTTAAATTCAACCGACATTGCATTTTCATACACCTTTTCTAAAAATCCGTAACCTAATGTATTATAGACTTTGTAGAAACATTTGATAATTCTATTTGTCAAATAAGAATGTTTAAAGCTTAAAGTTTTCATTATGTATCTATTAATTGTTATCATAATTAATCATGATAATCATGATAATCTGCGTTCCATTATTATTAATACTTTTTATACCCGAAATGTTCCCTGATTATTTATTTTTGATAGGTCAATGAAACAAAAACACTACACCATCCCCATTTTCATCCCTGAGCTGGCCTGCCCGTTTCAATGTGTATATTGTAACCAGCGAAAAATATCCGGACAGCGGAAAGTCCCTGATAAGGAGGAAATTATAATAACGATCGAAGATCATCTGAAAACAATCCCTCCTGATGCTAGTAAAATTGAAATAGGATTCTTCGGCGGAAACTTTACTGGACTACCTTTAGATAACCAAAGACACTTTCTTGAGATTGCCTATCCCTACTTTGAAAATAATAAGGTAGATGGCTTCAGGCTGTCAACCCGTCCTGATTATATTAATAAGGAAGTTCTGGATCTTTTAAAAGAATATAAGGTTGAAACCATAGAACTTGGCGCCCAGTCGCTGGATGATGAGGTTCTGCAAAAATCTGTAAGGGGACATACTTCGGAAGATGTAGTTATTGCTGCCAGATTGATCAAGAATTATGGATTCAGGCTTGGCTTACAAATGATGATAGGATTACCCGGTGATACTTTTGCTAAATCTTTTAAAACTGCACAATTATTTAATGAGCTGGGTGCCATGGATACCAGAATTTATCCCTGCCTGGTAATTAAAGGGACTGAACTTGAAGTATGGTACAAACAGGGTGAATATGTACCCATACCTCTAAAAACGGCGATAGGATGGTCAAAGGAAATTTTTAAATATTTTGAGGCCACCGGAATTAATGTTATCCGGATCGGATTGCATCCTTCTGAAGGATTACTCACAGGCAAAGAGCTGGTTGCCGGGCCCTTTCATCCCTCCTTCAAAGAATTGATGCTGACTTCGATATGGGAAGAGATATTAAGGCCACTTATCTGGATTCACGAGCATGAAAAGCTCATAATTGCTGTTCCTCCCGATCAGATAAATTATGCTGTTGGTTATAAATCCGAAAACAGGAAGATGTTATTAAAGCATTTTAAAGAAGTAAAATTTCGGCCTGATCTGAACCTGCAGGCGAGGGAATTTCGTGTCACCAGTTAAGGATCATGCCTTTTGTTGAACAGGCTGCTAAAAACCCTGATCGTCCATAATGATGTAAAAAGCCCAATATAGGCTCCAAATAATACGTTTTCTTTCCCAGGGCATCCATAATTAAAGTATTTAATAAGTTTGCGGCTTAAATATAATCTGTTAGCGTTAAACGAAAAGCATTCAAATTAAAATAAATGAATAAAATCATCCTGGACAATCGGTTGCCGGAAAGTGCCAAGAAAAATCTTGGGAAATATGGGGATCTTCTTTCAATCCAAACAAACGGAATAACCTATGATGCTATATCAGGGCATCCTGATATTTTCTGTTGCAAAACAAATGATAATTTGATCATAGCACCTAATCTGCCTCTTCAAATTAAAAAAACCATTGTGGATAGTAATATAGCCTTTATTGAGGGTGAACAACCCATTGGAAACAAATATCCGGAAACGGCAAAATACAATGCAGTGTGCACCGATGAATTACTGATCCATAATTTCAGATATACCGATGTTATGATAACCCGAAACTATGAAGATGTCGAATTAATCCATGTTGACCAGGGATATACCCGTTGCAATCTTATTCCTTTACCTGAAAATAAATTTATTACTTCTGACCATGGCATTGAGAGGGTATTGAAAAGATACAATCTTGATGTTTTATTCGTAGATCCCATTGAAATCATCCTTCCGGGAATGAAACACGGATTTATTGGAGGATGTTGTGGTATATTTGAAGATAAACTGTTTCTTTCCGGAAGGTTAAAATATTATAGTGATGGTGAAAAAATGAAGAAATATGTTCAAGATGCTGGCATTGAAATTATCGAGTTGTATGATGGCCCCCTGTTTGATGGAGGAAGTATTTTGTTTCTCTGATTTAAAGTTTGAAAAAGTCACCCGGCGGATAAATTCTAATCAGTCATTTATTGTGTAAGTTATGTATAATTCACCAGGTTACTAAAAGTATTTTGTAATTTCGCAGCCCACAAGCTGACAGCGTGTTCCATAAATCTAATGGTCCCTTTGTGGTAAAACTTTAAAATTTCAAATATGTTACGTACTCATACCTGCGGAGAGCTTAGAATAGAAGATATAAATAAAGATGTATTCCTTGCCGGATGGATTCAGCGTATCAGGGATAAAGGATCGTTGATCTGGATTGACCTGCGTGACCGATATGGCATCACACAGTTATTCCTTGAAGAGGGGGTAACGGATCAATCGCTGATCAAGAAAGTAAGGGAGCTGGGACGGGAATACGTTATCCGTGCCCGGGGTACTGTTATTGAAAGAGCTTCAAAAAATCCAAATATTCAAACAGGGGAGATCGAGATCAAAGTTTCTGATATTGAGTTGTTAAACCCTTCAAAGCTTCCACCATTTACAATTGAGGATCAAACCGATGGGGGAGAGGAATTACGTATGAAATACCGGTATCTGGACCTCAGGAGAAATCCTGTAAAAAGAAATATGGAGCTACGCCATCGTATGGCTCTTGAAACCAGAAAATATCTTGACTCACAGAAGTTCATTGAAATAGAAACCCCAGTCCTGATTAAATCCACCCCTGAAGGAGCCAGGGATTTTGTGGTACCCTCAAGAATGAATGAAGGGCAGTTTTATGCCCTGCCCCAATCACCACAGACGTTCAAGCAATTATTAATGGTTGCCGGTTACGACCGTTATTACCAGATCGTTAAGTGCTTTCGTGATGAAGACCTCCGGGCGGATCGTCAACCAGAATTTACACAGATCGACTGCGAAATGGCATTTGTTAAGCAGGATGATGTGCTGGATACCTTTGAGGGTATGACACGGTTCCTGCTTAAAACCATAAAAGATGTGGAAGTTGATAATTTTCCCCGTATGTCGTATGCCGATGCCATGAAGTACTATGGTAGTGATAAACCGGATATACGATTTGAAATGAAATTTGTTGAATTGAATGATGTAGCCCGGGGTAAAGGATTTAAAGTATTTGATGATGCTGAACTGGTAGTTGGGATTTGTGCAAGTGGCCTGGCCACCTATTCAAGAAAAGATCTGGACAAATTAACAGATTTTGTTAAACGGCCGCAGGTTGGGGCTAAAGGATTGGTTTACGTAAAGTATAATGAAGACGGTTCCTTTAAGTCATCTGTGGATAAGTTCTTTACACAGGAAGATCTTAAATCATGGGCTGAAAAGTTTGAGGCTAAACCAGGTGATCTGATCTTTGTTTTATCAGGGGAAATGAACCAGACAAGAACAGCCTTAAGTGTTTTAAGGCTGGAAATGGGCAACAGGTTAGGTTTTAGAAATCCTGATGTTTACCAACCTCTCTGGGTTGTTGATTTTCCATTACTTGAATGGAATGAGGAATCCAACCGCTTCCATGCGATGCACCATCCATTCACCTCTCCCAAAGCAGAAGATATTAAACTTCTTGATAGCGATCCTGGCGCTGTCAGGGCAAATGCCTATGACCTGGTTATTAATGGTGTTGAAATAGGTGGTGGTTCTATCAGGATACATAATAAAGGATTACAGAAAAAGATGTTTACAGCACTGGGTTTCACTGATGAAGAAGCACAGAATCAGTTTGGATTTTTGATGAATGCCTTTGAATACGGGGCCCCACCTCATGGTGGTATTGCCCTAGGCTTTGACCGTCTTGTTGCCCTGTTTGGTGGCTCCGACTCAATTCGGGATTATATTGCATTTCCGAAAAATAATGCCGGACGGGATGTCATGATAGAGACCCCTTCGGAAATATCTGAAGAACAATTGAAAGAATTGGGATTAAGGACTACATTGTAATTCAATATCTGATATTGAGTTTTATTTTATTCAATTATAATAAACTTAAGAATGCATGGTTTTTCAGTAGAGGAATTGACTGAAATAAAATACATACCTTCAGGCAACTTTGAAATATCCAAAGGTCCACCTGAAGAATACTTATGCCTTTGTAATTCCTGACCTGATTTATCAAACAAAACGATTGTTTTATCTATAGGAGGTGGATTAATGTATATGACCTGCTTTGCCGGATTTGGGAATAAAATATGGTTGCATGGCTTAGAATTAAAAGTTAGTCCTTCCTTAATATTGGTGTAATTACCAGTAAATTTCCTGATCAGGCCATTGTTGCCTACAATAAAACCGTGATGGATGTCGGTAAAATTTGTAACGAATATTGTTGAAAGATGACATTCTGGAATTAGATTGGTTTCCCAGTTTTGACCACCATTATATGTAACACCAACTAATAAATTATAACTACAAATAATCCCAAGATCATCAGAAAAGAATTTTATGTAAGTAATATTATTGTTCTCTATTAGCCCGATTAATGTCCAGTTTTCACCACCATCAGTAGTTTTCATTAACCCTTGATCTTTTACTGAGATATAACCTGTATCAGAATTAACAAAGTCGATTGAATAAATCTCATTGGGATACTCATTGTAGTATTCAACCTGAGTCCAGTTATAACCACCATCAACCGTTTTAAATAGTTTACCATATTGAGGATAATAATGATAATTTAAACTAACATATGCTGTTAGCGTGTCGATCACCTCAATTTGCTGAACGCTGAAAAACTCATCTTCAATGCTTATATCTATCCATGTATTCCCGTCATCAATTGAACGCAATAATTTAGCCGAGTCCCCACCAACCCATACTGAATTCCTGAACAGACTGATATCAGAAAAATAATGAGATTGCGAATCCGGTATAACTTTCTCCCAAACATTTCCAGCATCATCAGTTTTTAATAAAAAACCCCATGCAGCTATCCAGCCATTGTATTCATCAGAGAATTCAATAGCAGAATAATTACCTGTCAGTTCGGGATCAAGTTCAATCTCCATCCATGTTTCACCTAAATCGGTGGTCTTAAGCAAAGTGTAATATCCGACGATAAATCCTTCCGTAAGATTATAAAAAGAAATATCACGCAATGAACTTCTATTTCCTGAGGATAATTCTGTCCACGAATTGCCTGAATTCTCAGTTTTAAATATATACCCATCCAATCCTACGGTGATAAAGTTTTGATCATCCAACCAACAAATATCAAAGAAACCTCTTTCATTAATATGTGTTTTAGCCCATGTTCCGCCTCCATCATTTGTTTGATACATATAATCCATACACAACACTCTTCCTTGCTGGTCATTGAAAAACTTAATACTGGTAACCCCGGGTTTGAAATAATCCAGGGTAATTGTATCCCAGGTGATTCCGCCATCCATAGTGTGATAAATTTTTAATGCAACGTCAGGGTTGACTTGATTACCTGCCCCCAACCAGACCTCTTGATCATCAATTACATCCATGCCTTTGATAAATTCAATTTCTTCGGGAATATTAATTTGAATAAGATTTTCTCCCCCATCAATTGTTCGAAATAATCTTCCTTCATTGTAGTTAGAACTTCCACATAAATAACCTGTATCCTGATTAATAAATTCGCAGTTTGAGAAGTGTATATCAGACATGATGCTATGGTGCAACCTTTCCCAGTTTTCTCCGGAGTCTTCAGTTCTGAGTACTGTATAATAATCCCCAACAATCCATCCATATAGATTGTCGACAAAAAACACTTCTGTCAAACCGGTTGGAATTGAAACTGGTTTTAAAACCCAGCTTTCCCCGGAGTCTTCAGTCCTTAATATTAAACCTCCATTACTGGTCAATATTCCTGTATTCTGATCAATAAATTTGATTGAAAGGAATGATTGACAATAATCGATATCCAATTTGGCCCATGAGTTTCCCCCGTTTATGGTTTTGTAAACTTCACCTCCGTAACCACAAATATAACCAGTGTCAATATTAACAAAATCAACACCTGATAAATAACGGAAAGTAGGATATGGATTAATATGTTCCCAATATTGACCATATACAATTCCAGAATTAAAGCATTGTGAAATATAAAAAAGGATTATTAGTAGCATTATTCGTTTCATGCAATTATATGATGGTTTTTAATCTGGTATTCAAATATAGCCTTCTTTATTGAATACAGGTTAGATTGTTCATGGATATATTTTAAAAGATTAAAATTTATAATAAAATCTTCTTAACCAAGCAGCAAATACTTGATCAAGAATGAAAATTTTCTGCCCTTTATCATCTATAATATCTTTCTTGATCAATGCTCTCAGAAAATTAATTTGTGTGTATGTGAGTGACTCCACCATCCCCTGAAAAGACAACTAATAATGTTATAAGTTACAAACGTATAAGTTATACAAACAAAACCCAGGTAAAATCCGATCAAAATGAATCATAACAATCATATTAATCAGCTTTTATTATTTTATCCTAATTTTGCTAACTGCAAATCGGAGATAAGTGAATAAACCACAGATCGAAATAATGTCACCGGTAGGTTCCTACGAATCCCTGATGGCAGCCATCCAGGGTGGCGCTGATTCGGTTTATTTTGGTATTGGCAGGCTTAACATGCGCTCAGCTTCCTCTCGTAATTTTACACTCGATGACCTGAAACAAATTTCAGGAATCTGTAAGCAAAACAATATCAGATCATACATCACCCTCAATACCGTGGTTTATGATGAGGAATTGGAGGAAATGCGTTCTGTTGTAGATGCAGCAATGAAACATAACATTACTGCCATTATCGCTTCCGACCAGGCAGTTATTCAATATGCGAATGCTGTTGGTATGGAAATACATATGTCAACCCAGACCAATATTACAAATATTGAAGCTGTAAAATATTACGCAATTTTTGCTGATGTCATGGTTACTGCCCGCGAGCTAAGCCTGGATAAAGTAAAGGCAATTACAAAAGCAATTGAAGAACAGCAAATCAAAGGCCCGTCAGGTAATCTCATACAAATAGAAATCTTTGCCCACGGTGCTTTATGTATGGCGATATCAGGGAAATGTTATTTGAGTCTTGATAATCTGAATTCTTCAGGCAACAGGGGTGAATGCCTGCAGCTTTGCAGAAGATCCTATACTGTGAAGGATAAAGAAACCGATTTGGAGCTTGAGGTCGATAATGAATACATCATGTCACCCAAAGATCTTAAAACCATTGATTTTATTGATAGGATACTTGATACCGGTGTTCGGGTATTAAAAATTGAAGGGAGAGGACGCTCCCCTGAATATGTTAAAACGGTTACTGAATGCTATAAAGAGGCAGTGAATGCCTGGCTGGAGGATAATTATACAGATGAAAAAATAGCCTCATGGAATGATAGATTGAAGTCAGTTTATAATCGTGGCTTCTGGGATGGATATTATCTGGGAAGAAAGCTTGGTGAATGGTCAGACAGGTATGGATCACAGGCAACCAGGAAAAAAATGTACGTGGGTAAGATCACAAATTATTATACTAACCTTAAAGTTGCAGAGGTAAAAATAGAAACCAATTCAATAAGTGTTGGAGATGAGATAAGAATCACCGGACCAACTACAGGGGTTATTGATGATACTATTAAAGAGATAAGGATTGATTTGATCAATGTAGATATTGCAAAAAAGGGTGACCTTTGTTCCATACCTTTGGAAACTTTTTTAAGACGGTCCGATAAATTATATAAAGTGGTACATACTGAATTTGAACAAAGTTGAATTGTTGAGTTGGTCAGTAGTTGAACAGGTATTCCAACGCAATTCTTTCAATTAAACCATTAAACGACTCAACAATTCACCAAATTATTAATGAAACTTTTCAACCTCCATACGCATACAAAATACAGTGATGGAAATGCTGACCCAGAAGCGTATGTGAAAGAAGCCATCGCGCAGGGATTTGATATACTGGGATTTTCCGAGCATTCACCACTACCATTTTTGACACCGTTTGCCATTAAGGAAGGCCTGGTTGAAGAATATTATAAACACATAGATAAGCTGAAACGGAAATATGAAGGTAAAATCAAGATTTATAAATCTTTCGAGTTTGATTTTATACCATCGGTATCTTTTGATTTCACAGAATATTCCGCCTCCGGGGCCCTTGATTACATCATAGGTGCGGTACACCTTGTTAAGAGTAATCTGGATGACCGCCTATGGTTCATCGATGGCCCACTCATCCAAACCTATGATGATGGTCTTGAACATTTATTTGGGGGTGATATTAAGAAAGCAGTCTCAACATATTATCATCAGGTTAATGAGATGATCCTGACACAGGATTTTGATATTTTAGCCCATTTTGATAAGATCAAGATGCATAATCAGGGCCGTTATTTCAGGGAGGAAGAGCAGTGGTATATTGACCTGGTAAATGAGACCATTCAGCTTATAAAAGAAAGGGGGTTAATAGTTGAGGTCAATACCAGGGGGATCTATAAAAAAAGGTCAGATGCCTTGTTCCCGGATATCTGGATATTAAAAAAATTACATGAATTGAAAATACCCCTGACCATAAGTTCAGATGCACATCAACCGCATGAAATTTCGTTATATTTCCTGGAAACCCTACAAATACTTAAAGACATTGGCATAAGGGAATTGACTATATGGGATAATAATAATTGGATAAGCAGATCAATCTGACCTCAGGAAATTTTATATTCCATCAAATAATGGTTAATTCCTGCTTCAACGAATTTACCACCAACAACCTCAAATCCGTTCCTTTTATAAATATTGATTGATCTAACCTGTGAATGAAGATAGATTGGTTTTTTCAAGGGGAGAACATCATCAAGAACCTGTTTTACAAACTCATCACCCAATCCCTTATTCCTTTGCTCCGGCAGGATTGAAAACCGTTCAAGTTTTATGCCTTTCTCCGTTATTCTCCATCTTGCAGCTCCCACGGGTTTGTCATCAAGCATCAGAAGATAATGCTGACACTGGTTTTCATAAATATCGTATTCAATATCGGGATCAACACCCTGTTCTTTTACAAAGACCAGGGTACGGATTTTAAATGCCAGTTTAGCTAGTTCCCGCTCTTCAGTTGTAAACTTCTTAATTTCTATCATAATACTTAAACAAAGATAGAAAATTTAGAGGTTAATAATCAAGCTTGGATATGAAGGGGTAAATTCGGAATTAAGCAGGTGATTATGTTCAGACGTTGACTTTCGTAAACCCTAAATGCCAAACCATCAACCCTTAAACAGGATCATATGCCCATTTCAGGTAGATGGCGCCCCAGGTAAATCCGCCACCAAAAGCAGATAAAATGATATTATCGCCTTTTTTCAACTGGTTTTCCCATTCCCAGAGGCAAAGAGGAATAGTACCGGAGGTAGTGTTTCCATAGCGTTGGATGTTGATCATGACCTGTTCTTTCCTTATTCCCATTCTTCTTGCGGTTGCCTCAACGATTCTCAGGTTTGCCTGATGTGGTACAAGCCAGGCAATATCTTCAGAAGTAAGGTTGTTTTTCTTCATGATCTCAACAGAGATATCAGCCATGTTTTTCACAGCGAATTTAAAAACTGCCTGCCCTTCCTGGTAAATAAAATGCTCCTTGGCATCAACAGTTGCATGGGATGCAGGTTTTGCTGATCCACCAGCCTTTTGATGCAGATGTACCATTCCGGAACCATCGGTCCTAAGGATCGAATCAAGAATGCCAACATTTTCGGTAGTAGGTTCAAGCAGAACGGCGCCACCCCCATCGCCAAAGATTACACATGTTGTCCTGTCGGTATAATCAACGATTGAAGACATCTTGTCTGCACCCACAACAATTACTTTCTTATAGGTTCCTGCCTCAATAAATTTGGAAGCAGTGATCAGTGAATAAATGAAGCCTGAGCAGGCGGCAT
Source organism: uncultured Bacteroidales bacterium (assembly GCA_964468645.1). GTDB lineage: Bacteria > Bacteroidota > Bacteroidia > Bacteroidales > JAIOZK01 > JAIOZK01. Next base: position 128,347 of record CAYXUU010000004.1, on the reverse strand, counting down.
TGATGTCGAAGCTGAAAGCATTTTTAATTCCTACCCTGTCGCTTATGATATTGGCGGTTGCCGGAAACTGCATGTCAGCTGTTACAGTTGCACAAATAAGCAGTTCGATTTCATCGGGCGATGTTCCGGTTTTTTCGAGCAAACCCTGCACCGCATGTGCACCAATTACCGAAGTACCTGATCCATTGCCCTGTAAAATATGTCGTTCTTTGATACCTGTTCTGGTTGTAATCCATTCATCTGAAGTATCAACCATGGTTGACAGTTTAGCATTATCGAGAATAAACTCGGGAACCCAACCATGTATGCCAGTAATAGCAGCTTTCAAATCTCCCATCAATTTTACTTTTTAATTCAGGTTCTGTCCATTAGGAATACTTGTTAAATATACTTGAAAGTTTTTCAGATAACTTTGCTTTAACAATATCCTGTGACAAAAGTACCATATTTTTAATAGCCATCGGACTACTTATTCCATGGCCTAAGACAACTGAAGAATTTATACCAAGAATAGGTGTTCCACCATAATTCTCATAATTGAATCGTTTTACGTAGTCATCTGTCAGGCCACGCTTGATCATAAAACGATACATCGATTCAAACTGTTTTAAAAGAACATTTCCTGTAAAGCCGTCGCAAACAATAACATCTGCTTTGTCTTGTAAGAGATCCCTGCCCTCCACATTGCCGATAAAGTTAAACTCATCTGTGCCTTTCATGAGCCGGTAGGTGGATTGCGATAACAAATTGCCCTTTTCCTCTTCTTCACCAATATTGAGCAATCCTACTCTTGGATTATCAATCTCAAAAACCTCCTGGGCGTAAACCGATCCAAGTATTGCAAATTGATACATTACATCGGATTTTGGATCGGGATTGGTACCTATATCAAGCAACACACTAATTCCACCATTTTCTTTTGGGAGTAGTACAGATGTACACGGACGTATAATTCCCGGAATGGTATTAACAGTATACATAGAACCAACCATGATGGCCCCACTATTTCCAGCACTTGAGAAGGCATCAATTTCCTTGCTTTTGAGCAGTCTGAAACCAACTGCAATACTAGATTCTGATTTTTGTGTAAAGGCCTTGAGGGGATGCTCACTCATCTGGATTACTTCCTCAGCATGGACAATATCAAAATCTGAAGTACTGCTTTCTTCTTTATTTAGATATTCACGAATAACAGATTCGTTACCGATCAGGACTATTTTATCGGACGCACCTATCTCTTTTTGAGCCATTATTGCACCTTTTATTGTAGCCTCTGGTGCATAATCACCTCCCATTACATCCAGTCCGATTTTCATGCGCAAGCCTGAATTATTGATTTTGGAATAATTAAATGAATTTATTCAACTTCAGCCTTCGAATAAACAAGTTTACCTTTATAATACAGGTCACCATCAACATAATATGCTCTGTGATATTTGTGTACCTCTCCTGTGGTGGGACAGGTAGTTAATGTAGGGGCCTCAGCTTTGTAATGTGTTCTTCTTTTATCCCTTCTCTGTTTAGAAGTTTTTCTTTTCGGATGTGCCATGATTTATATAATTATTTTATTATTCTTTGTTAAATCCTTCCTTCAACTCTTTTAATTTTTCCCATCTGGGATCTTCAGTTATTGATTCGGTATGCGTTGTAAGTTTATCAATGATTTCACTATTACAATTAACCCCATTTTCTTCTATCGAAGAATGTGTCCTTTTTAAAGGAAGTGATAACATGATGTATTCATATATCAAATGACCCAGTTCAAGATGAGTTTCCTTATCGGGTATAATAAGTATTTCAGCGTTTTCCTCAACTTTCTCCTTACCAAACTTAACAAATAAGATTTCTTTGGTATCGACAGGATGAAAGAAAAAATCCCCGCATCTGTCACATTGTACCTCAACAGATCCATGAATTGAAAACTCCAGGGTCAGCATATTCCCCTCCCGAATTAAATTCACGTCAACCCTGAGCTTACCATTTGATAATTCAGCATACTTAATATTTTCAAAGAACTTTTCAGTTATCTCAAAATCGAACTGATGAATCCCAACACTTAATCCTTCATATGGGATTACGAAGTTGTTTAAGTATCCCATAATACCACGCATTAAAATTTGGCGTGCAAAATTAAAGATTTATCATGTGAATAACAAATAAATAGAAATGAAAACGACAAATAAAGCAATCACATTTTCAAATAATTACCAAAAAAAAGTTAAGATTATGATACAAATAATCGAAAAATTAAAAGGATATTTGCAACTTTGCACTGTTAATTAATTAACACAAGTAACAATTGATAATTTATAAAGATAATTATGTGTATGAATAAAATAATTGCTTCACTATTGCCATACATGCCTAAACGATTTGTATGGATGTTTTCGAGAAGATATATTGCCGGCACCACCATAGATGATGCAATAAAAGCCTCCAGGGCACTGAATAAAGAGGGGATTATGGTAACCATTGATCTGCTTGGCGAATTCATTACCAATCTTGATCAGGCTGAGCAGAATAAGAACCAGTATCTTGAAATCATTCAACGCATCCAGGCGGAAGATATTGATGGTAATTATTCATTGAAACCTACCATGTTCGGATTATTGTTGGATAGTGAAACATGCTATCAGAATATTAGGGAGATCATTGCATTGGCAGCAAAGCATAAAAACTTTGTAAGGGTGGATATGGAGGATTCACAATGTACGGATCTGGAAATTGATTTGTTCAGAAAATTAAAAAAGGAATTTCCTGAAAATGTAGGCCTGGTATTTCAGTCTTACCTGAAAAGAACGCTTGACGATATTAAAGGATTAATGGATTTACATACCGATAAAAATCCGGTTAATTATCGTCTGTGTAAGGGAATTTATGTTGAGCCCGCAGAAATAGCCTACAAACAATATAACGAAATTAACAAACATTTTTTGCTTGATCTTGAATATATGTTTGAACATGGTTTATATCCGGGTATTGCAACACATGACAAACCCCTTGTTAAGGGCGCCTATGAATTGATTAAAAAGTACAATGTACCGAAAGAAATGTATGAATTTCAAATGTTGTATGGTGTAACCCCGGAATTGAGGAAATCCATTGTTAATAAAGGGCACAGGATGCGTGTATATGTTCCATTCGGAAAGCAATGGTTTGCTTATTCTACCAGGCGACTAAAAGAAAATCCCCAAGTGGCCAGTCACATTATCAAGGCTATATTTATCAGAGGTTAACCAATTTTCTTTCAGGGGCATTGAAGTTTCCTTTGGTTCCATAGATTAATTTTAGGCAACAAAAACCAGTAAAGAGGTCAAACATTCCGGTTCTGAATGTTATGAAAACGATTCTTCTTTTGTCGAAACACTGCCTCAATTATATATTTGATTGAATAATAGGCAATTTTTTATTAATTTTGCACCCCTAAATCTAAACTGGAAGAACGAATGAAAAATGCACGGGTATTATTTGTTGAGCAAGAAATTACTCCATATCTGAAAGAAAGCCCTATGGGATTGATCGGAAGACATCTTCCACAGGGGATACAGGAAAGAGGAAAAGAGATCAGAACTTTCATGCCCAAATTTGGGAATATCAATGAGCGGAGGAACCAGTTACACGAAGTAATACGCCTTTCCGGCATGAATTTGATCATTGATGATACTGATCACCCGTTAATCATTAAAGTTGCTTCCATACAACAGGCCCGAATGCAGATTTACTTTATCGACAACGAAGACTATTTCTTAAGAAAAGCAACCATCAGGGATAAAAACGAAAAATTTTATGAAGATAATGATGAACGGGCCATTTTCTTTTCAAGAGGCGTTATTGAAACTGTTAAAAAATTAGGATGGGCCCCTGACCTGGTTCACTGTCATGGCTGGATGACAAGCCTGGTCCCGCTTTATATAAAAGTTGCCTATAAAGACAATCCACTTTTCGCAGATTCCAAAGTTGTTTATTCGGTTTATGATGATGGTTTTGACGAGTCACTCGGTCAGAACTTTGCCCGTAAAATAAAATATGACGGAATAACCAACAAGGATCTTGAACACTATAAAAATCCAAATTACGTTAACATGATCAAAGCGTCTATTGATTATTCAGATGCAGTGGTTATTGGCAGTGAAAAGATAAACCCCGAAATAGAAGATTATCTTGGAACTATTGAAAAACCCATCCTCGAATATCAATCAATGGAAACTTATCTTGATTCTTATTCAAATTTTTATGATAGTTTGTTAGCGGATCAGGAATAATCAGGTTATAAATCCAATAATTCAAAAAGAGTGAAGGGACAACATTGCAGGCTAAGTTTTTTTCTTATTATCATTTCATTCATTATTTTCCAGAGTTGTAAAAAGGATCCCGACAGGGTAGGGGCAGAAATTATTCCCCCAGGTGGTAAACTCGGATTAAATTATACTGACACAGCTACCATCATCGCCTATTCTATTTTAACCGATTCGGTAAGGACAGATGAAACAAGTGTAAACTTATTTGGCAGTTATACCGATCCGGTGTTTGGCAGAAATACAGCTTCGTTTTATACACAATGCAGGCTTGCAAGTACAAATCCGGATTTTGGCCCTAATCCCTCTGTTGATTCAGTAATACTGACACTTGACTATTTCAATTATTATGGTGATACCACCTATCCCCTAACCATGCATGTTTATGAAATGAGTAAACAAATATTTGAGGATAGCACCTATTTTTCTAATTACAGTATCCCGGATTACGGGATTGATTATGCGAATTTTTCATTTTTCCCCAAACCCAAAACGCCCATTTTTCTTGGTGATGATACCGTAGCATCATCTCCCAGATTGATGATAAACCTGGGCAAATATTCAACCGAACTTGGCGATAAGATCCTTAATGCCGATTCGGCAATACTGGCAGATAATGATAATTTCCTTGATTATTTTTATGGCCTCCATATTACAGCTGATCCTGTTACAACCGACGGTTCAATTATCTATTTTAACCTGGAATCGGCAATATCAAACCTTGCAATCTATTATCATAATGATACTGTTGATTCATTGAGTTTCGTGTTGAATATCAATGAGAAATGTGCCCGTTATTCACATTTTGAACATAATGATTATGCTGAAGCTGATCAGGTATTCAAAGATCAGGTTCTTTATAAAGACACATTGCTGGGTAATGATCTTCTGTACCTTCAATCGATGGCAGGCGTACATACGAAGATTTTCTTCCCATACATTTATGATTGGTTTGAAACTGAAAAAATTGTCGTTAATGAAGCCCGTCTGGTAATCCCGGTTGAGGATTATGAGGCTATTTATTCAAAACCCCCACAACTGAAGATGTACCGGTATAATGAGGATGGAACGTTGCTCATTATGGTGGATGACATACTGGGAGGAGATTATTTTGGTGGCGAATATAATGCAGTGGATAATGATTATTCTTTCAGGATTACAAGGTATATCCAGCAACTCATGCTTCATGATTATAAGGATTACGGGTTACAACTGATTATTACAGGAATTTATGATAATGCTTATCGTACCATTATAACAGGCCCCGATCCTGAATTTATTAATGAAAACAGAAAACTGAAGCTGGAAATCAGCTATACCATTGTTGATTGATTGTTTTCTTACCTCCTTTCTTCATTTAAATAAAACATAATTCATTGATTTAATCCGTGTAAATATCTATATTTGTATTAAAAATAATATCTGAAAATGTGTGGAATCGTAGGCTATATTGGTGATAAAGCAGCCTATCCTATTTTAATTAAAGGATTACACAGGCTTGAATATCGTGGTTATGACAGCGCAGGCATTGCACTTCTGAATGGTGGGCTTCATGTTTATAAAAGAAAAGGAAAAGTTGCAGAACTGGAGGAATTTGTAAAGAATAAAGATACCAGCAGTAATATCGGTATCGCCCATACCAGATGGGCTACGCACGGAGAACCCAATGATCTGAATGCACATCCCCATGTCTCTCAATCCAAAAAATTATCGATAATCCATAATGGTATCATCGAAAACTACAACATCTTAAAGGATGAATTGATAAACCGGGGTTACAGTTTTCAGAGTAATACCGATACTGAAGTATTAATTTATCTGATAGAGGATATCCTGGAAAATGAAAAAGTGGATTTGTTTGAGGCAGTTAGAATTGCCCTGAACCAGGTTGTAGGGGCCTATGCTATCGTCGTTTTATCTGAACATGACACAAAGACTTTAATTGCTGCCAAAAAAGGTAGTCCCCTTGTTATTGGGATCGGTGAGGATGATTATTATGTTGCCTCCGATGCCACACCAATTGTTGAATATACAAAAAACGTAGTTTATCTTGAAGATGAAGAGGTTGCACAGCTTAGCAAGGGTAAGAAACTTAAAATTAAAACAATTGAGAATAAGGAAAAAACCCCCTATATCCAGAAACTCGAATTAAATCTGAACGAACTTGAAAAGGGTGGTTTTGAACATTTCATGCACAAAGAGATTTATGAGCAGCCCCGTTCCATAAGAGATAGTATGCGCGGAAGATTGAAAGCGGATGAAGGTGTTGTTTCGCTGGGTGGTATCATCGACTATGAGCAAAAGCTAGTTGCTGCCAAGAGGGTAATCATCATTGCCTGTGGTACTTCATGGCATGCCGGATTGGTAGGGGAGTACTTATTTGAAGATCTTGCCCGTACACCGGTTGAGGTGGAATATGCCTCTGAGTTTAGATACAGGAATCCGGTAATTTATGAAAATGATGTGATTATCGCCATTTCACAATCCGGTGAAACAGCAGATACACTTGCTGCAATAGAACTAGCAAAATCCAAAGGAGCGACCATTCTTGGTATTTGTAATGTTGTTGGTGCATCGATCCCCAGGGCCACCCATGCAGGCAGTTATACGCATGCCGGCCCCGAAATAGGTGTTGCATCAACAAAAGCATTCACCGCCCAGGTTACAATCCTCACATTAATGGCCTTACGAATTGCTCAGATAAAAGGAACGATCCCCAAATCAAAATTTCAACAAATCTTATATGAGCTGGAGGCAATCCCTGAAAAAGCTGAAATGACTTTACAGGTTAGTCATCATGTAAAATCAATTGCTGACAAATTCAAGGATGTACGCCATTTTCTTTACCTTGGAAGAGGGTATAACTTCCCTATTGCTCTTGAGGGAGCACTTAAACTAAAAGAAATCTCCTACATCCATGCCGAAGGCTACCCTGCAGCTGAAATGAAACATGGTCCGATTGCCCTGATTGATAAAAATATGCCTGTTGTTTTTATTGCAACCAACAGGGGGGTGTATGAAAAAGTGATCAGTAATATTCAGGAAGTTAAAGCAAGAAAAGGTATTATCATTGCCATCGTAACAGAAGGAGATAAAACCGTAAAAGAACTTGCCGATCATGTTATAGAAATTCCTGAAACTGAAGAACACCTTGTTCCTCTCCTGGCAACAATACCATTACAAAAATTGGCTTATCGTATAGCAGTTCTACGAGGATGCGATGTAGATCAACCAAGAAATTTAGCCAAATCGGTTACAGTCGAATAATATTAAATGGGAAGAAAACCATTACATTCTGATCTTGAAAATCAAATTCAGGTTCTTGAAAAAGAGCTTAAAGATTTAACTGATAAATCTGTTGATATTGAGACACATAAGAAAGTAACAGAAAGCCTGATTGAAAGCAGGGAGAAATACAAGCTAATTGCGGATTTTACATATGATTGGGAATATTGGTTAAGCCCTGAAGGAGTATATCTCTATGTTTCCCCGGCATGTAAAAGAATTACAGGATATTCGTCGGAAGAGTTCATGGCCGACATGGAATTAATGAATAGGATTATTCATTCAAACGATAAAATAAAGTTTAAAAAACACATAGAAAAAGTTTTGAGGTTGAATGCGGATGATAAACAATTTGAATTTCGCATCAGTACCCGAAGTAAAAAACTGAGATGGATAGGACTTCATTGTCAGCCTGTTTATGGAAAGGATGGAAAATATCTGGGGCAACGGGGATCTAATCGTGATATTACCAACCTGGTACTGGCAAAAGAAAAGATTAAAATTGCAAAACAGCATCAGAAATCAAGTCAATTAGAAAAAGAACAATTTGTATGTGATATAGATGCAAAAAATCGTCAATTGTCTGCTTTTGCAATGAATGTGGCCCAAAAAAATGAAGCTCTTTTAATAATAAAAGAAGATATTGGCAAAATAATAGAAGAGGTAAACTCCGATTCAAAACAGAAATTGAATGAAGTAATTAACAAAATAAATACAAATATAAGCCTGGAAAAAAATTGGCAGGATTTCAAAATTCATTTTGAAAATGTATATCCGGGTTTCTTCAATCACATAAGTAAAAAATTTTCAAACCTTACCCCCAAAGACATTAAATTATGTGCTTACCTGAGAATGAACTTCAGCACAAAAGAAATAGCCCAATTACTAAATATTACCCCGGGAAGTGCAGAAATTAGCAGAATCCGCCTTAGAAAAAAAATGAACCTTGCCAAAGAAACCAACCTTGTTAAGTTTATTACAAGCATCTAAAACCACTATCTTATTATCTATTTCATCACCTTTGGTATTTATTCCGGATACCCGCAAGTATCATTCTACTGGGAATATTATGCTAATAATATCTGTTGTGGAAAACTAAAATTATTTATATTATGGTAAAATTGATTGAAGATAATCAAACTAAAACATTGTTATAAAAACAACAATGAATAATATCGGCTCATAAACAGACATATACGAAGGTTATTATTAAGAGCCCGAAACAAATAATTTGATTGGAGTATGTTAAAATGTTAGGGTAGTTATTTTATCGATGTTATGGATTTGTTAGGGTGGAAATAAGTTTTATATTGAAAAAATAGCATTATTTTGCAAACAAGATTTCAAATAATATTTAAATCAACACCATGAAAATGAAATACCGTTCACTTACCAGAGATGAAATAAATCAATTAAAATTACAAGGTTGCAAATCATGTAATTGGGATACAATTCAGGTCGCCGAAAAATTTGATCCCGGAGCAGTTCACAACACAAAATTTTCAGGCCATATTAAATTGGGTGTATTTGATAAAGAATTTACCTTTTTAGGTGAAGTTAAAAAACCTGCTGGAATAAGCAATGCAACGATACATAATTGTACCATAGGTAATAATGTTTACATCGGACAAATTAAAAACTATCTGGCAAATTACATTGTTGAAGATAATGTGGTCATTGAAAATGTTGATATGATTGCTGTTGATGGCGAAAGTTCGTTTGGAAACGGGATAAGAATTGAGGCAATCAATGAAGGCGGTGGCAGGGAAATCCCAATATACGACTATCTTTCGGCTCATACGGCATACATTTTAGCTTTGTACAGGCATAAACCGAAGGTTATAAATGCTCTGGAACATGTAATAACCGAATATGCCAAATCAGTTACTTCATCGAAGGGTTTAATTGCGCAAGGTGCTAACCTTATTAATTGCAGGACAATTATAAATGTAAAAATTGGAACCGGCAGTAAGATTGAAGGAGTATATCGTTTATCAAACGGTACAGTTAACAGTTCAGTGGAAGATCCGGTTTATTTAGGTCCGGGAGTGATCATGGAAGATTTTATCATTTGCTCAGGATCAAAAATATCTGATGCAACATTGGTCTCCCATTGTTTTATTGGCCAGGGATGTGAATTAAGTAAACATTACTCAGCGGAGAACTCATTGTTTTTTGCAAATTGTCAGGGTTTTCATGGTGAAGCCTGTGCAATTTTTGCTGGACCATATACAGTTACACATCATAAATCTACATTATTAATTGCAGGATTGTTTTCATTTTTAAATGCAGGAAGTGGATCTAATCAAAGTAATCACATGTATAAATTAGGACCTATTCATCAGGGTATTGTAGAAAGAGGATCAAAAACCACCAGTGATTCTTACGTGCTGTGGCCGGCAAAAGTCGGGGCATTTACTTTGGTGATGGGCCGACATTATAAAAACTCAGATACTTCTGACCTGCCATTTTCATATTTAATTGAAAAGCACGATGATAGTATTCTTGTCCCCGGAGTAAATTTACGTAGTGTTGGTACTGTGAGGGATGCACAGAAATGGCCGAAACGTGATAAGCGAAAAAGTACCAATAAGCTTGATTATATAAATTTCAACCTTTTAAGCCCATATACCATACAGAAAATGCTCAAAGGCAGCGAGATCCTAAATAACTTAGTAGAATCTTCAGGGGAATCAGCGGATCATTACTTCTTTCAAAAATGCAAGATTTATAATCCGGCACTAAAAAGAGGTGCTCGAACGTACGAAATAGGAATTAATAAATTCCTGGGAAACTCATTAATTAAACGACTTGAAGAAACAAATTATAAAAACAATAAAGAAATTCAGAAAAGACTGCAACCCGACACTCCTATTGGAGTAGGAAAATGGGTTGATTTAGCAGGATTGATTGCTCCTGAAGAGGTCGTTGGAAAGATGCTTAATGATATTGAAAATGGTATAATCAGTTCACTGGAACAAATAGATAATTGCTTCAAATCAATGTATGATAATTATTATACTTATGAATGGACCTGGGCTATTGATATTTTACAAAAACGTATGGGTAAAAAAACAGATGAAATGACCTCACAGGATATTATTGACCATGTAGAAATATGGAAGAAAAGTGTTGTTGATTTAGATAATATGCTTTATGAAGATGCTAAAAAGGAATTTTCACTAAATTCTAAAACAGGATTTGGAATGGATGGGGAGGAAACTGATAAAGAGCTTGATTTTGAACAGGTAAGGGGGGAATTTGAAAGTAATGGCACTGTTTCGGAGATAAAAGAACACATTGTTGCAAAAACAAATCTTGGAAATGAATTGATCGAGAGAATGAAGAAAGTTGTATAAGTAAAAGTAATGGAGGGAATAAGAAAACGAAATGTATAAATTATAATAAAACGATCATGAGAGTTATTATTGAACCAAATTACGATTTAGTGTCAAAATGGGCTGCAAATTATGTTGCAGCAAAAATTAATGAATTTGCACCTGATGAAAATAAACCTTTTGTACTTGGCCTACCTACAGGATCTTCTCCATTGGGAATGTACAAAGAACTGATTAAGCTTTATAAGGCAGGTAAGGTATCCTTTGAGTATATTATTACATTTAACATGGATGAATATGTAAATTTGGCTGAAGATCACCCTGAAAGCTACCATTCATTTATGTGGGACAATTTTTTCAATCACATTGATATCAAGAAAGAGCATGTTAACATCCTTAATGGTAATGCCCGGGATCTTGCACATGAATGTGCTGAATATGAAGAAAAAATTGAACGTGTCGGAGGTATTCATTTATTCCTGGGAGGTATAGGCCCAGATGGTCACATTGCATTTAATGAACCGGGTTCTTCCTTAACATCAAAGACCCGTATTAAAACCTTAACACAGGATACAATTATTGCAAATTCTCGGTTTTTTGATAATGATATTACAAAAGTTCCCAAAACAGCCCTAACCGTTGGTGTTGGTACCGTGTTAGATGCTGATGAAGTAATGATTATTGTTAATGGACACGGCAAAGCAAGGGCATTACAACAAGCTATTGAAGGAAGTATTAATCATATGTGGACCATCAGTTCATTGCAAATGCATCCAAAGGGTATCATCGTTTGTGATGATGCTGCTACCGTTGAACTTAAAGTTGGAACTGCAAATTATTTTAAAGATATTGAGTCAGAAAATCTTGATCCATCAACGATCTTACAATAAAAGAATGAGGCTGTCTTTGTGGCTCTGGTTTCACTTTTGAGACAGCCTCTTTTTTAGTATTTTTCTTCAACTGAGTTCCAGTCAACGATTTTCCAGAAATCGTTTACATATGCGGGGCGTCTGTTCTGCTTGTCGAGATAATAGGCATGTTCCCATACATCACAGGTTAGTAATGGCGTAAAACCATCTCTCAATGGATTTCCGGCATTGCTTTCCTGGATAATCAGAAGTTTCCCCGGATCATCTTTTACCAGCCACGCCCAGCCTGATCCAAAAAGGGTGGCCGCTGCTGCTGAGAATTTCTCCTTGAAGGCATCAAATGATCCAAAGTCCCTCACCAGAGCATCAAGGAACTTCCCCTCCGGAGTTCCACCACCATCAGGTTTCAAACAATTCCAGTAAAAGCTGTGATTCCATACCTGGGCACCATTATTAAAAATTCCGCCTTCGGCTTCTTTAACAATGTCTTCAAGACTGGCATTTTCAAATTTAGTTCCGGGCACCAACTTGTTGAGATTATTTACATAGGTTTGATGATGCTTGCCATAGTGAAACTGTATGGTTTGCTCTGAAATATAAGGTTCAAGAGCATTCATTGCATAAGGTAATGCAGGTAATTCAAAAGCCATGATTAATTGATTTTGGTTAATGATATATTTTAATTCTCGATTGTATCGTTCTCAGTAAGGTGTTTCATTGCAGCCTGAAAGATATCGTCGATCTCATGAAAGACAGGATAAAATCCCTGGTCATTATAAATATTCTGGGAAATATAGCCTTTCATTAATGTTTTGATTCTGGATTTTACCTCTTCTATCTGTTCAGCACTTCCCTTTACACCATTTTCGGCAGCATATTCCAGAAATTCCTTAAAGTCTTTATTGCTGATATTGAAATCATTTTTGTAGTGATTAAAGGAATCAAAACGATTTAACTCATCCCGGTATTTATCGGTATAATCAAAAGCAAATTGAAATATCAGGCCTTTTCTTATCAGTTTGTTATAAAACTCATTTTTATTAGTATCGATAGCAACATAAACATCAGGCATAATACCCCCGCCACCATAAACGATGTTACCACCTTTGGTTATGAATTTCAGGGAATCACTGAATCTGATACTGTCAGGATTTAGAAGTTCACCATTGGTGTATCGCTCATAAAAATCCATATAATAATCTTCAAAACCCTCATCATAGGGCCTTTGAATACACCTGCCTGTTGGAGTATAATACCTGGCAACTGTAAGCCTGAGGGCAGATCCATCAGCGAATTCGATTTGTTCCTGCACCAGGCCTTTACCAAACGACCTTCGGCCCATAATAGTAGCCCGGTCATTATCCTGCACAGCTCCTGCAAGTACTTCACTGGATGAAGCGGAACTCTCATCCAGCAATATAACAAGGACTTCGTCTTCAAAGTTGCCCCTGTCTGTGGCATGTGCCGTATTTTTTGGCCTGCTGTTGCCCTGGGTATAAACAATCAATTCCTTTTCTGGAAGAAATTCATCAGCAATACTGATTGCAGCCTGTAAATAACCCCCTGCATTACCTCTCAGGTCAAGTATTAAGGCCGACATTCCCTCATCCTTAAGTTTTCTTAAGGCGTCCATAAATTCATGATAGGTAGTGCTTGAAAACTTGCTTAACTTAATATAACCGATGGTGTCGTTTACCATATAGGCCACATCAAGGCTATAGGTTGGTATAACATCCCTGGTAATCGTAAAGTCAAGTAGTTCTTTCATACCCCTCCTGAAAACACCCACATCTACATGAGTGCCCCTGTGGCCTTTAAGCTTCTTCATTGCACCACGACTGGTAATACCTACTCCGGCAACAAGTGAATCATCTATTAAAACGATACGATCCCCTCCCCGGATTCCAACTTTCTCAGATGGTCCTCCCGGTATAGCATGGATAACAGTGATGGTATCTTTAACGATACGAAACTCAACGCCTATTCCTTCAAAATTACCCTCTAGTTCATCATGGATCATGGTGAATTCATCCGCAGGAAAATACTGAGAATGGGGATCAAGATCATTAAGTACCTCATTGATGGATTGTTCAATAAGTTCCTGGTTATTAACAGAATCAACATAATCCTGGTTGATATATTCCAGTATGGTTGAAAATTTATTTGATTTTGCCGGTTTCAGGTTCAGGATGCTTTCATTGTAAACAGAGACACCGGCAAGTTTAATCCCAAGCAAAATCCCCAGGATAAGGATTATTGCAAAGAATATCGGGAAATAAATGGATATTTTAAATTTCTTTTCTGACATCAGTAAGTATTAAAAAAGCTTTCCATACCGGAAAGCTTAAAAAATTGATTGTACCCGGAGCCGGGATCGAACCGGCACGGGAATTACCCCATTGGTTTTTGAGACCAACGCGTCTACCAATTCCGCCACCCGGGCAGCCTCAATGTAACGTGCAAAATTAAATAAAATTTTCTGAAGGAGCGTGTTTTTAAATGATCTAATCAACCACCCAGAAAAAATTGGCTGATAGGAAAATAACTCGTACTTTTGCACCCAAATTTACAAAAACAAAATTCACAGGTATGGCGAAAAAACTGGTGAGTATATTCGGTGGAAGAGAGACCAGGTATCTTGCTGAGAAAATTGCAAAGAGATATGGGATCGGATTGGGAGAATCTGATCTGGTTCAATTTTCAGATGGCGAGTTCCAGCCTTCCTTTGAAGAAAATATCAGGGGACGTGATGTATTTATTGTCCAATCTACATTTTCACCAGCCGACAACCTGTTTGAACTATTGATGATGATAGATGCAGCCAGACGTGCATCAGCAAAAAATATTGTTGCAGTCATCCCTTATTTTGGTTTCGCAAGACAGGATAGAAAAGATAAACCCAGAGTTTCTATTGCTTCTAAATTAATTGCCAACCTGTTGTCAGCTGCAGGCGTAACCCGAATAATTACTATTGATCTTCATGCCGACCAGATACAGGGTTTTTTCGACGTTCCGGTTGATCACCTGTACGCTTCCTCTATTTTCGTACCTTATTTGCGTGGGTTGAATTTGGAGAACCTGACTTTAGCTTCACCCGATACCGGTGGTACACGACGGGCAGCCAACTATGCAAAAGTATTGAACACTGATTTTGTTATCTGTTATAAACAAAGAACAAAACCCAACGAAGTTGCAAAAATGGCACTGGTTGGTGATGTGAAAGACAGAAATATTGTGCTCGTTGATGATATCATCGATACAGCAGGTTCTATTACCAAAGCTGCACAACTGATCATTGATGAAGGAGCAAGGAGTGTCAGGGCATTGTGTACGCATCCGATTTTCTCAGGGGATGCCTATGAAAAAATTAACAAATCACCCTTTACCGAGGTTGTTGTTACTGATACTATTCCTATGAAGGGACATTCCGATAAAATAAAAATACTATCCACTGCAGATTTATTTGCAGAGGTGATAAACAGAGTGGAGAACAGAAAATCAATTAGTTCGTTGTTTAAGTTCTCAGATAAATAATTGATAATTAACATAATATTTTTAAAATGAAAACAGTATCATTGAGCGGTTCTCTCCGCGAGAACGTAGGGAAAAAAGATGCTAAGAAAATCAGGTCTCAGGGGCAGATTCCCTGTGTGCTTTATGGAGGTAAGGAACAAATCCATTTTATAGTCGATTACCAGAAGTTTTCCAAGTTAATCTTTACCCCGGAAGTATATATTATTAATATTGAAATAGATGGTAAGGAATACCAGTCACTACTGCAGGATGTTCAGTATCACCCGGTAACTGACAGGGTATTGCATGCCGATTTTCTTGAGATAATGCCTGATAAGCCAGTTAAGGTTGCTTTACCAATTCACCTTGTTGGAAATTCGATCGGAATTTTACGTGGTGGCAGATTGATACAGAATCTGAGAAAGTTACAGGTAAAAGGAATGATCAAAGATATACCAGAATATATCGATATTGATATTGCCAAACTGGAAATTGGTGATTCAATAAAAGTTAAAGAACTTTCTGCTGAGAAACTTTATTTTATCGATGTAGCTTCACAAGTGGTTGTGGCTATAAAGGTTACAAGGGTAGTTGAAGCTGAAGAAGAAGAAGAAGAAGAAGGTGAAGAAGCTGTTGAAGGTGGAGAAAAACCTGCTGAAGGCGGAGAAGAAAAATCACAAGGGGAAGCAAAAGAATAAATAAATAAATAGTTGTTGTTGCAGAGGTATAAGGTTAATCGATAACTTTATACCTCTTTTTTATTATTAAAAGTGAAGTATCTAATAGTTGGACTGGGAAACATTGGTGCGGAATATGCCAATACACGTCATAATGCCGGGTTCATTGTCCTTGATGCCATGATCAGGGATTCTGATGTAAGCTTTGAGCCATCTCGCTATGCATCCGTCGCCCGGATAAAGTTCAGAGGTAAGCAACTTATTCTTGTAAAACCCTCTACCTATATGAATAATAGCGGAAAAGCTGTTCGCTACTGGATCAGAAAAGAAAACATCCCAATTGAACATAGTCTTATTGTGCTTGATGATATCGCATTACCCACAGGGAGCTTGCGGATGAGAAAAAAAGGGAGTGATGCAGGGCATAATGGGATGATCAGTGTTATCGAGTATTTGAACACCAACGAATTCCCCAGATTAAGAATCGGTGTAGGAGATGATTTCCATAAAGGCTACCAGGTTGATTATGTGCTTGGCCAATGGACGAAGAAAGAAGAAAAGATCATGATACCCAGAGTTAAACTTGCTGTTGAAATGATACAAAGTTTTGTGGCCAGGGGAATAGATTATACGATGAATCATTTCAACAACAGATAGTACCCAGATTTAAAAAACCTTTTTAAACAAGAAACAATGAACAAGGAACAAGAAATCAGGAATTGGTTGTTATCTTCAATTACTTTCCCATTCCTTGTTTCTTATTTTTTGTTCCTTGTTGTTCCTCAAATAAATTTCCAATATCCAATGCTCAATCCTCAATGTCCAATACGCTCTGCTCTAAAGGTATTAGCTCTCTGACACCCTACATTGATTATTGGTCATTGGACATTCGATATTGGACATTTCCACATATTTCGCCCCATTTAATAACTTTCTTCAATCCCCGGGTTACTGGAATATAATTCCCCCATATAAAAAGCGAGCAGAAGATCAATCAATAACCTTGGGTGTTCAATTGACTATTTAATTTGTTGAAGGAGTAGATGATTTCTCTTTCCTCGCCAGGAAAACAAAATACATAACCAGGCTCAGCACCGATACCCAACCCATGTAAAAAATGATGGAGTTGATATTTGTTGCAACCAACTTCATGCTGATGGTGGAGAGGATGGATGACATAAAGAACATAAAACAGGTCATGGCTGCTGAGGCAATACCCGAGATTTCCTTAAAATGAGCAAGAACAGCTGCTGTAGTAAGCAGCACGATAATACCACACGTCAGCCCGAAAAGAGACATAAATATTATAATCAGTATACTGTTGCTGAATCCCCACAGGGAGAATACATAGAATAGTACCGACACAACAATACTCAGTAATATTCCAAAAAGAAAAAGATTTTGATATTTGAACTTTCCAACAAATGCTGATATGATAAAACTTCCACTTACTAAAAGTCCAACAGTTGGGAGCAGGAAATATGAGAAAACATGAGTATCGAATCCCATTTGTTTTACAAACCAGAATGGGCTTGCAGAATAATAACCTATCAGAGCACCGCTCGTTAAAGCAGCAGGCAAAACATAACCCCAGAATTTGCGCTCGCCGATGATCTCTACATATGCTTTGAAAATACCCCTGACATTATGCTCTCTTGAATCTTTAAACCGGTTAACTTTTCCAAGGTATCTGAAAGAAAGAAATAACAGAAACAGGGTTAATAACAGGAGAAATACAAAAGTTGCCCTCCAGTCGAAAAAATTCATAAGGTAACCTCCAATAATTGGGGAAATAGCAGGCATGGTAGATGATATTCCCGTAACATAGGCCATTTTTTTTGATAGCCCTTTTTTGTCATAAAGGTTAGGCAATACTGCCATACTGATTATTGGAATAGCACCCATACCAAGACCCTCAAGACTCCGGCCAATCAAATACATCGGGAAATTATAGGCCAGCATAGCCAGAACGCTGCCAGCTATAGAAATAATTATAGCAATACGAAGTGTCCTTGTATTACCTATTACATGAGCTATGGGCCCCCAGATAAGTCTTGATAATGAAAAGAAAAGCAAAAAAATGGTAACCGATAGCTGAATGTTGTTACTGGTGGTTTTTAGAATATCATCAAGGTTGGGTAAAATCGGAAGGACAATTTTAATCGAGATCCAGCTCAGAAGAACCATATAAAAGACAACTCCAAAAAGCTTTTCTCTTTCTTTGTGGGAGACAGGTGTTTCCATTGGTAATGATGTTAATTTCCAATAACCAGGCACCAAATAACAACTTCGCGAAGCGATCTCACGAACATCATAAAATCAATTGACTCGTGAGTAAATAGATCTCAAATTCCAGAGATCAATGACCAAAACAGTTTACTAACAACAGTTTGGATTTTTGGTCATTGAACATTGGTGCTTATTTGTAATTTGATTTTTGGAATTTTACAATTTTATTCTCTTTGCTATAATATCTGCAAGCTTATCAATCGGAACCCTGTCCTGCTGCATGCTGTCCCTTTCCCTTATAGTAACCGTATTATCTTCCAGTGTTTGATGATCAACGGTAATACAATAAGGGGTGCCAATGGCATCCATTCTTCTGTACCTTTTACCAATGGTATCTTTCTCTTCGTAAAAACACATATAGTCGTGCTTCAGAGTACCCATGATATCCCTTGCTTTCTCAGGAAGCCCATCCTTTTTTGTTAATGGCAAAATAGCAGCTTTGATTGGAGCTAAAAATGGTGGTATCTTCATCACAACCCTTTCGGAGCCATCCTCGAGTTTTTCTTCAGTGTAAGCCGAAGTAAGAACCGACATAAAGGTCCTGTCGAGCCCAATGGAAGTTTCAACGACGAAGGGTACATAGTTCTCATTTACTTCGGGATCAAAATACTGAATTTTCTTTCCCGTGAACTCTTGATGGGCTTTAAGATCAAAATCAGTTCTTGAATGTATGCCTTCTATTTCCTTATATCCCATTGGGAACCTAAACTCAATGTCAAAAGCCGCATTGGCATAATGTGCAAGCTTATCATGTTCATGAAACCTGTAATATGATTCTGGGATACCCAGACCGAGATGCCAGTTCAGTCGCTGGTTTTTCCAGTATTCGAACCATTTTAATTCTGTTCCCGGTTTTACAAAAAACTGCATCTCCATCTGTTCGAACTCACGCATCCGGAAAATAAACTGCCTGGCAACGATCTCATTCCGGAAGGCCTTGCCGATCTGTGCAATTCCGAATGGGATTTTCATCCTTCCGCTTTTCTGGATGTTAAGATAATTGACAAAGATACCCTGTGCTGTTTCGGGCCGGAGGTATATTTTGCTGGCATCGCTACCCAGTGCCCCGATATGGGTTTCAAACATAAGGTTGAATTGCCTGACATCAGTCCAGTTTTTTGAACCGGAAACAGGACAGGAAATCTCAAGGTCGATGATCAGTTGTTTGATCCCATCAAGGTCATCTTTCTCAAGTGCCTGGACCATCTTCTTTTTAATGTCTTCAATTTTCTCGCGGTTATTCAGAATCCTTGGATTGGTATCAAGAAACTGTTGTTCGTCAAAGCTATCGCCAAATCTTTTCCTTGCTTTTTCAACCTCTTTATCAATCTTACCCTGGAGTTTAGCCATATGATCTTCAAGTAATTCATCGGCCCTGTATCTTTTTTTGGAGTCCTTATTATCGATCATAGGGTCGTTAAAAGCGTCAACATGACCAGATGCTTTCCAGATTGTGGGATGCATAAAAATCGCTGAATCTACCCCCACAATATTCTCATGATATTGAACCATCGACTTCCACCAGTAGTCCTTGATGTTGTTTTTCAACTCAACCCCATATTGCCCGTAATCATAAACAGCACTTAATCCATCATAAATTTCACTTGATGGAAATACAAACCCATATTCCTTGGAATGGGCAATGATCTTCTTTAATAAATCTTCATTTTTTGCCATGCTGCAAAAATAGAATAAATTGAACAGAAAAAATCCTGCTGGATAAAGCACCAAATTCCAAATTCCAAATAAATTTCAAATCCTAATATACAATGATCCAAACATCCTTTCTGTTAACAATGTTTTGAATTTTGTTCATTGATTATTGGTGTTTATTTACTCTCGCATTCATTGATCTAATGGTGTTCGTGAGATCGCTTCGCTAAGTAGAGTTTTGGGATTTGTTATTTTAAATTCAAGGTCAATACAATACCAGATAAGCTAACTTATCCTCCAGCAAAAAAGTCAAAAATATTTCCAAGCGTACTGGTGTCGCCTTTATAAAGTTCGGAATACTTACAGCGTGAGCAACTTACAACTGTAAATTTTTTATTCTGGACGTCAAACAGTTTGGCCAATCTTCCGCCAACGGTACGGATCTCATCCAATTCATATTGTTTGCTGCCGCATTTGGGACAAGTGTATTTGTGTTGATTCATTTTATGTTTTTTTTATTTTGGATTCAGTTATTTAACTGGAGTCGTGGAGTTTTAGGATGAGGTTTGCTGACTTCGTCATTACTCCAACACTCCAATCTCTTTAAGGCAGACTATTTTTAAATTGCTGATAATTTTCTTCGTAGGTATTGCCGGTTTTACCACCCAGTTCTTCCCATTTAGCATAAATCTCTTCAATTCTGTTTTCGGGCGAAGGGTGTGTACTCATAAATTCCGGGATACCCGGAGCGTCTTCCATTTTTTCAAAAAAACCTGCAATACCCCGGGCATCATAAGACGTGTTATAAAGATATCTTACAGCATATTCATCTGCCTGGTATTCATGGTCGCGACTGAAAGCCAGCGTTGTTAAACCTGCGGCCAGACCTGCAGCAATTTCAGCAATCATACCCGGATTATCACCCAGAACAATGGATAATAATATTGATAAACCATAGGCTTTTGTTAGCTGGTTGGTAGTATGCCTTTTAGCAACATGAGCCGTCTCATGGGCAAGTACCCCGGCAAACTGGGCTTCATTATCAAGATATTTAATCAGGCCGGTATAGAAATACATATATCCCCCCGGAACAGCAAAGGCATTCAAAGTTTCATCATTATGGATGATATATACATCCCAGACAAAAACATCATCATAAGCAACATCACCGGTGTTCATGATAGAATCCCGAATACGATACAGGTGTTGATAAGCTTCAGGATACTGAGTTGGATTAAGTACAGGGTACTCCTGTGGATTGGCTGCTATTTCCTGCTGGAACTGCTGCCCGAATTCTATATCATCCTGAACCGTAAAAAGATTTATAGTCGTATTTCCTTCATCATCTTTACAGCTGTTGATGCCGGTGATCGTTATAATCGAAAAAATCAAAATAATAGCGGTTTGTAGTTTTTTCATAGTCTTCGGCATTTTATTGTACAGTAAAATTATAAAAACTATTGGTTGGTAACGAGAAATATCCAATAACGAATAATGAATATCCAATGTCCAATTATTGGTCTCTGATACAGATTTCCCTGAATCAAGGCAAGTTGGACATTGATAATTGGATATTCTACATTGGACATTTTTTTTACATCTATCCAGAAGGGGCAGACACCTATTAACTCCCCAGCGTGGCTAACATCACAGCCTTAATGGGTGAAGTCTTTTCTCAGTTTCGCAAAAGACAACTGTTGCTTTTTTGTAGAAAAAAATACATTTCCCTAGATGATGAAAAGGAAAGTACAAAGAAACGTTGAGGACTAAAGAAGAATTTTGATAGAATCATAGGAAAAACAAAATATAACAATGGCCTTCATCCTAATTCATTTGCCTAATATATACTTAAGCTAACGAATAAAATAGTTTGTGCTTTCGGAATAATACCCCTGCAGA
Organism: uncultured Bacteroidales bacterium; assembly: GCA_964468645.1. Lineage (GTDB taxonomy): Bacteria > Bacteroidota > Bacteroidia > Bacteroidales > JAIOZK01 > JAIOZK01. Next base: position 106,529 of record CAYXUU010000004.1, on the reverse strand, counting down.
ATATTTAGGAATTCATATAAAATTATTCCTTATGAACATAAAAAGAACCGTCACTCCCATGAACATTTTGCATTTGAACGAAGAAATGATTAGGGATATATTCCTTTGCGTAATTTAAAAATGGTGGGGGCCTGCAAGAAACTGGTGATAAAACTTTCAAATAGGGCGTGAAATCATTTTTAAGCTTACAAACAAAATATGCAACAGGAGTTGAAAACATATATTTACCACCAGTATATTCCCAAAGTGTACCCGCCAGTATTATTTCATTGTTAATAGATTTAAAAAGCTTTGAACTAACCTTATATGGCCCCAATTGAATAAAGTAAGTTTCCAATAAATTACCTTTTAGATCAGTTTTAAAGAAACTTTCACCATTTCTGCTAAATATTAAATAGTTGTCATTAATAGAAATGAGTGTAAAATCTGAATAAGAGAAGCCCTCCTCAATGCCATCTCTTTCCCAGATAATATTTCCACTATAACTAATTTCTGCCAGATAAATATTGTTTTGTTCCCCAACCATGTAAAAAGAACTGTCAGTTAAAGAATGCATATTCTTAATAAGGAATTCCTCATCAGTGTTCAATATATTGTTTGTGCAAATTGAATCACCATGCTCATTTAATCTCATGAGGGAATAATTATAAACGGAAGAAGTATCATTTTTTACTAAAATCATTATTCCATCGTTTATTGAAAAAATCCGGGACAGGTATGTATAATATTGCCAGGACCTTGTCCAATTATAGAAATTAATGAAGATTATGCTTCCATTATAATCGACTTTTGCACAAACACTATTGTATGTTGAGGAAATACCAAGAAATAACAATGTACTATCAGGTCCATTAGCTTTACTAGTCAGGAATTCTACATTAGGATCATTGATAAATGGACCAGAATGGTAAAAACTCGATTCACCTATTTCTATTAGCCTATTATCTAAATGTGCGAATATAATACTCGTGTCTGTACTTTTCAGGTAGTAAGGCTTCCATAAAGAAATATTATCCCTCCATTCCAGATCTACAAATTCAAAAATCTCTTTTAGTTCTTCCCATTTAGGATCAGTATCATCTTCTTCTTTACAAGAAGATAAGGATATAAGAATCGTTATAATCCAGATTGCATAAGTGTATTTGCTCATATTTATCGAATTATAACAAATATAGCGAATCAATTGATGTTTAACAAGGAACAAATAACAAAAAACCAGGAACAAGAAATCATTTCGATATCCGCCCGATACTCTGCGTTGGGGTAGTTCATTCCATTGCGAAAAGGAAAACAGCTATCATTTTTAACAACTAAAATACAGATAGTTAGAAGTGATTCGCAAAAAAACATTTAAAAAGGGTGGAACGTTTCGGGGGTAAAAAGTATTAAGGGTAAACAATGTTGAAAAAACAGTTCTATCGCAATTAATGTTAAACCCCATAATTCCTTATCCTATGAAAACAATTAAAATGATCCTATTCCTGTTGCTATTCATGTTAGCCGGCTTCAGTCTGAATGCACAACAAAATGTTCAAACAAATGGTGGAGTGGCTGGTTTTATTCCTAAATGGAGTAATGAAAATCCCTCTTTTTCAATTGAAAACAGTTTGATGAAAGAAGACGGAGATAAAATTATTATTGGCTACAATGGTTCATGGCCTTTGGAAAGGTTAGAAGTAAAAGGCAATATAAAACTTGACGATGAAATCAACTTCAGTTATCCAGTATCAAGAATCAATTGGGATCCTGGAACTAACGGGAGATTTCATCTGGGATATTATGACGATGGTCATGGAACGAATGTCAACATCCTTAGTTTATCATATAATGGAGGTGTTGGCATTGGTGTCGCTAATCCTGCCTACAGTTTAGATGTAAACGGTATTGCGAGAATAAGCCATGCTTTGTTGTTGCCCCTTAATGCCCATGAAGATTATGTTCTTACCTGTGTAAATGAGCTGGGTGAATCATACTGGCAACCAAAAACTTGGAAAAATGAATCAAATGATGACATTTCAAGAATTTCCGGCAGTGTCGGTATTGGAACAAACATACCAAACACAAAACTACATATCAATGGAGATGTATTAATCGGAGATAACCCGAGATTACCCAGTGGTTACAAATTATATGTTGAAGGGGCGGTGATAGCAACAAAGTTCAAAGCCGAACTGGTCAGCAACTGGTCAGACTTTGTGTTTGACGATAACTATGACCTGATCACCATAAAAGAACTCGAATCCTTTATCAAAACACATAATCATCTTCCTGAAATGCCATCGGCAGAAGAAGTAAAACAGGATGGTGTTGATCTGGTGGAAATGGATGCAAGGCTTTTGCAGAAAATAGAAGAACTCACCTTATATATCATAGATCAGCAGAAGATAATCGAAGCAATTAAAAATGAAATGAATAGGTTCAAAGAATAAGCAGCCATGAGAAAACTAATATCCTTGTTGCTGCTTTTTGCAGTATTCAATATAAATGGTCAGCAATTACATCAGGGTGTTTACTTTGAGCTTGATCAGTCATATACCGGAACTGGCAGTCACATATTTGAAGCGAGCGATTTTGTTGATATGAATCCCGGTTTTGAATATGAAGCAGAAAATACAGACTTTTTTAATGCACATATTAATCCGTATTTGATACTGCCACCTGAAAGAGGTAAACTGGGTGGAGCTGATCATGGAGTTGTCGGAACAATACCTGGTGCTTTAACCGTTTCATCTACCGGTGCGGCAATTTATTCAATTCCGATTGAATTACCACCCGGAATTGCAGGTATGGTTCCCGAAATCGGACTTGTTTACAATAGCCAGGGAGATGATGGAATTATGGGAAAAGGATGGGCGCTGGGTGGAATATCAGCAATTACCAGAACCTGTAATTCTTACTACTTCAATGGTTTCTTAAAAGAGGTGAACTTCACAGATGACCAGCTGGTACTGGATGGCCAGAAGATGATACTGATCGATCAGCATAATGAAGAATACCGCCTGGAGGTTGATAACTTAACAAGAATTCTGAAGAAGTATTTCGTAAACAGCAATGGGACCTCAATACCTTACTTCGAAACGTATACAAAATCAGGATTGGTAAAAACCTATGGCGGAACAGAAAACTCCCAGCTTACCCATGAAAGCCACGATAATCCTGCATTGAGGTATCATTTGACTGAGATCAGGGATAAGTTCGGGAATTACATATTGTATAACTATGAAAAAGATCTGGTAAACGGAACGGTCTATCTTTCGTCAATTGAATATACCGGACATTCAGATGAAGGATTGAGAGATCAAATATTACCCGAATATAAAATTGAGTTTAACTATGCACCTCTTGAGGATCAGTTTATTAAAACAATTCATCTAAGCAATGGCGTGCAAGGTACCCCTGTTAAGTTCAGGATCGATAAAAGATTAGAAACGATAACGATTCATCATAACACACAGGAGTTAAGAAAGTATACTTTAGGATATGTTCAGCATGGATTATTGAATTCATACTATTTGAATGATATTTTGCTTGAGGCGAATGGTTCTCATTTTAACAAAACCAGGTTTGATTGGATCTACAACGAATCATCTGTGAATAAAGAAGTTACACTGATGAGTTCTTGGGCTGACAATCCAAACGAATTAAATGTATCAAAACCAGTAGTGGGGGATTTTAATAATGATGGCTTTGACGATGTTGTTAGTCTGGAACGCGTTCCATTTTCAGGCACATCCGAAATTATTTTGAAAATAAACAATGGTTCAAACAATTTTAGCGATGAAGCATCTTATATTGTTACAGGAGCGATACAGTTAAAAGGGGCTATGGCTGCTGACTTCAATGGTGACGGAAAAGTTGAACTGATCTACAAAACAGCAAACAATAAGCCCAACCTGATTGAATTTATATACAACAACATTACTGGCGAATATGAAATAGTGCATATAGGAAATATTATCAATGAGACAACCAATGATTTGTTTTATGGTGATTTTGACGGAGATGGCCTTGGAGATTGTATTACATATGAGCTTGGTATTTTAAAATGGTATCAGGGTTCAACGCAAGCTTACTTAACGTACAGTGATATTCAAACCGAAATTGCAGGCAGGGATTGTGATATTTATACCGGTGATTTTGATGGTGAAGGAAAAAGCGAATTGCTGGTTGTTGATACTAACCATGAGATCATTAAGATTGTTGAGTTGAATGCCCAGAACAATGAATTCACAGCATATGAACCGGACCTAAACTTCAGCAGCTTTTCAAACGATGATGTCTATTATGTTTTTAACGATTTCAACGGTGACGGAAAAACTGATGTCATTGTGGCAAATCCGGAAGAAGATAACCTGAGTTTCTATTTCTCCTATGGATACGGTTTTGAATTTCAGCAAACCATGGACCTGGACGTGGAAAAAGTTCTATCAAGCGACGTGAATGGTGATGGTATGCAGGATATTATCAGGATAAATGAAACCACAGTACATTATAACCTGCTAAATAAAGATGGATTAACAATTTCACATAACTATTCCTTTGAAATTTTTGGAGATGGGAATCCTCCTCCTGTATATGGGATAGGAGTAACCGGTTTTGGTAATTTTACCGGAACAGGGAAAAATGATTTTATATGCTATGCTTACGAATCGGGAGCATACGATGACTTTACAGGTTCCCTGACTGTTTATTACAAAGGAGACATTTCCGTATCAAAGATCTCTGGTATCACAAATGGTTTTGGACGAAACACTTTTTTAAGTTACGACCATCTTCCGAAAACCGATCACTATACTCCCGGTGACGGAAATACAAGTTACCCCTTAATAACTACAAATCCACCAATTAATGTAGTTACTCAGGTACAGCACGATAATGGTTATGGCGGAAGTTTATTGCCCTCGCTTTATTATTATAATTCCGCTCTTTTTCATCTTACAGGTAAGGGATTTCTTGGTTTTCACGAATTCGGGAATAAAGATTTCCGGAATAACAGTTATATCAAACATGAATTTGATTTTTATGGGAGGGAAGATGACAGGTATTATTATCCCTACAAAGCAGTAACGGAACTGTATACTCTATTAAACGAAGACATTGATAAACTCGTTTCACAAACGACCAAAACAATGGGACACGTTAATACGGTTGCTTCCAGAGAGGACAGGATATATTTTCCATATACCGTTGAGAGTATTACGAAACAATTTGACAGCAATGAGGATAACTCCCTGCTGAGGGTGAATAAGACCAAAAATGAAAACTATGATATATATGGTAACCCGGGCAAAGTAACATTATTGAAAGGGCCTGTTGAGGCAGCAAATGATGAAAGTTATCCATTCAAAAGCGAATCGGTTTTCCTTTACTGGAATGATCATGATAAATGGGCATTGGGGAATATGTATGACCTTACTGTTACAAAGAAAGCCCCTGATGTACCAACCATAACAAGACATTCGAAATTTAAATTCTATCAGGATAGCCGGGAATCGACTTATGGTAGCTTAAAATCCGAAATATATTTACCCGATCTTGATTCGTCAACAAGAATAGAATACACATACGACAACTTTGGTAATATCACCACAACCAATATCGGTTTATATAACTCTCCGGATCCGAATCGGGAAAGGCAAAGTGAAGTAATTTACAGTGAAGATTATAATCACAGATTTCCTACAGAATCCATTGATCCCCTGCTGCATACTTCTGCAGTTGAATATGATCCGGATTGGGGTTTGCCGGTAAAAACAACAGACCCGAATGGCCTTGAGGCAAATAATTCATATGATGATTTTGGCAGGTTGTACAAAACTGTTGCCCCTGATGGCAATACAGAATATGCTGTATTGCGCTGGGTTGTTGTAGGTGACGAAGAAACACCGCCCAATGCACTATATTATTCATGGGAAATACAGTCAGGTTCTTCACCAACAAAAACATACTATAATATCCAGAACAGGGAACTGAGAACGGTAACCACCGGTTTTGACGGGAATAAGATATTTGTTGATTATACCTATGACCCGGATTATGGAAGGTTAAATTCTATAACGAAACCGTATTTCAAGGGTGAGCAATCATATCAGACAGATATTTTTTATGATAATTTAAACCGGCCGGTAAAAAAAGTACTTCCCGGAAACAGGATCCTTGAAAAGAGCTTTGACGGCCTGGATATTACAATAACCAATCCGAATGGACAGGAAAATACGCAGGTTTTCAATGTAAATGATGAACAGGTATCGCTGATAGATAATGATGGAAATGAAGTAAAATACCAATATGATGCCGATGGTAAGATTATCGGGGCCTGGATAGAAGGCCATAACAATACTAAGATCATTCACGAATATGACGATTTCGGAAATTTAATTAAAGTTACCGATCCTGCCCTTGGTGTATTTGAATTTGAGTATAATGCCTTCGGGGAACTGACAAAAACAAAACACAACGGAGTTGTTGAATCAAAGGAGATCGTATATGACAAACTTGGGCGTATGCTTTCAATGGATGAACCCGGTGTCGGGACAACAGCGTGGGTATATGATAATGAGCTCATTGGTTTGCCTGATGAGGTTTCGTTTGTCAGTTCCATGAATAATGATGAAAACTCAAATTCATTTGATTATGATGAATATGGCAGGGTACTGAAACAGTCTGAATACGTCAGACATAATGAAATTGAGAAAACCTTCATAACAAAAAACACCTACGATGAATATGGCAGGCCCGGAAAGCTTGTTTATCCGTCGGATTTTTCCGTTATTTATACCTACAATTCATTTGGCTATCACAACAGGGTTATCAGAGGCGATGACCATGCCACTATCTGGGAACTGAAAGAGATGAATGCCCAACAGCAGATAAATAAAATAGAGCTTGGGAACAACCTGGAAACAGTTTATGATTATTATCGTGAAACAGGTTTTCTGAAAACCATTAATACCTTTGACGATGTTCGTGATATCCAGGATTTTACTTATACCTGGGATGATATTGGAAATTTAACAAGAAGAGAAAAGGATATCAATGGAAGCATCCTCTCGGAGGATTTTCAATACGATGAATTAAATCAATTGATTACGGTTAACTTAAACAACGGGCAGGCCCTGCTTGAAATGGATTATGACGCATTGGGAAGAATATTGAAGAAGAAAAGTATAGATCCATTATTTCATGTGGCTGATAATTATTCATACGATGATAATGGTACGAATCCCTACAAATTGTTATCGATAGACAATAAACCCTTAAGGTACCAGGATGAAAATCAGGACATATCCTATACACCCTTTGATAAGATCACAAATATCAAACAATGGGTTGACGACCCTGAAGATCCAAAATATGAGGTAGATATTTTTTATGGCGCCGGCCACACAAGAAAAGTACAGAAGATTAATAACTATGTGAACAATAGCGAGCAAACCAAAATATATGTTGGCGGCAGCTACGAAGAGATAACAAACGATGGCCAAACACAGAAAGTCCATTATATCTCCACAGTTGATGGTTTATTTGCCATATTCACGGAGGCAGAGAGCTCTTCAGAGAACCAATTTTCATATGTCCATAAGGACCACCTGGGCTCTGTCCAGTCCCTGACAGATGAAGAGGGTAATCTTATAGAGGAGTATAGTTACGATGCCTGGGGTTTACGGAGAGATCCCATAACATGGCTGCCATATACTTCGCCAGTTACAACCATAACTGATCATGGATTTACCGGACATGAGCATCTTGATCTGTTTGCGATGATCAATATGAACGGGAGGGTGTATGATCCCGTAATAGGCTATTTCTCCAGCCCGGATCCATTATTACGTATCCCTGCAAACACCCTGGGATTTAACTTATATTCATACTGCAATAACAACCCCTTATCATACATTGATCCAAGTGGATTTTTAGAATCCGAGGTTGCTGATATTGGGGGTGGGCCTCTTGTTGATTTTATTATCTATTTAGCAAACCATGGATATATAGATGCAGGAACAAGTTTTGTTATGGGTGTATATGCCGGAGCACTTGAGCTAGCGTTTGCAAACGGAGCCACCGACCAGGAGGCTGCTAATTTCGCCAATGAAAGAGCATCAGCTGTAATTGCAGACAGTGAATATGACTTAACTGTTGAGGATGGTATTAAAAATGTACAAGACGGGATTAAAAGAATGCTCCATGATAATAATCAGATAGCAAATCTTAATAGTAGCATAAGAGATGCAGGTAACGGATTAAAAGCTATTGATGGAGTATTTGCAGGTTTACATTCAGCCCATTCCAAACTTACCGCAAATGGACAAACTGAGTTTGATTTTTCGAGTTACGCATCAGAAATTGCATTAAATAGTTCGCAATCTGAAGCGATGGAGACAATTACTGTTGAAATGACGATGGGGAATGCAAGTTCAGATAAAGACTGGAATAGTGAAGCAAGAATTGCCTTATTTTTCTTTGGACTGGTCAATAAAGGAGCTCACAGTGCAACAAAAGCTTTCCAATCTAGTAATATAGGTATAATGCGGAGTGCAATCAATAATGATTTGCCAACAGGGAGCATTAAGGATATAATGAGGTCGACTAGTTGGTTTGGAAACGGTTTGAAATGGGCTGGAATAGCAGGAAACTCAGCAGACCTTATATTAACAGGTGTCAACATATATAAGGAAGGATGGACACCTCAGAACATTACTGACTTATTCTTTAATGGAGTTGCTTTTATTCCTGTATGGGGCTGGATGGTATCAGGAGTTTACTCGATAGGTAAGTTTAATGTTGAGTTTTCAAATCAATTAATAAATGAATCCCCGAGTGAATATTTACGATGGAATACAATTAGTAATACCTGCTATTGTTTTGTGGAAGGCACCCAAGTATTAATGAGAGACTTTTCGCTCTGTAATATAGAAAATATTGAGATTGGCGACACAGTCTTAACATACAACCTCATTACCAGGGAGTTGGAAACGAACCCAGTGCTAAAAATAAATATCGTAGTTCATGATAAACTTGTAAGAATTGTTTTTAGTGATGGGCAAGAAATTACTAGTACAGATGACCATCCGTATTATGTAAAGGACAAAGGTTGGTGCTCATTCAACCCCGACAAAACATATAGTAATTATGGTATAGAAACGGGACAACTGGAAATATCTGATTTATGTCTGAAATTCAAAAATAATAAAATAAAAAGGGTAAGAGTGGAGCAAATAGTACCGTTTGAGAAATCAATCAGGACTTATAATCTTACGAAAATTGCCAACAGCAATAATTATTTTGCCAACAATGTTTTAGTAAACAATGAAAGTATTATTCCCGAAAAACAAATTGAATAATGGTATTAATTAAAGCTTTTGATTATATCTATTACAGGGTATATCACGTATACAAAATTAAATGGAACGATAATAGCCCTGGGGCGTACGCAACTAGTTTGGTAACACTTCTTCAAAGTTTATTATTTGTTGTAATGCCAGTATTAATTTATTCAGCATTTAGTGGTATTGAAATAGGTTTGGGAAAGATATATTACATAGGTGTTTTTATAGTTTTTTTTGTTTTTAACTATTTCAGATACTATAAAGTTACCAATTATAAAAATTTGGCAAAAAAGTGGAATGAAGAAGAGAAAGATAAACGAAAGAAAAGAGGCATTTATATAATACTGTTCATAATCATTACTTTATTAATGTTTTTCGCTCTAGTCACATTCTTAGGGAAAATAAATCGCGAGGCGCTGTAAAAGTGAAATAGAAATACAAAATCCCAATAATAAAATTAAAAATTATTCTACTATGTGTTCACAACTAATTATAATGCTTATCTCAGGATTCGTTATACTTAACCTTACTGTATTAACCTGCCTAAGCCAAACAACAGACTTTTCATACGATAACGCCGGCAACCGCACTTCAAGGGTGGTTTGCTTGAACAAATCTACACCATCCGATGAGCAATCACTGGACAGTACAATAGTACAGGAGAAAACACTTCCTTACTATGAAGAGGATTCAAAGTTTAATGAAACAATCGGTGAGCAAAGCATCACCATTTACCCCAACCCAACCGGAGGTGCATTTGCTGTTAGGATCACCAATATACCGGAAGGCTTGATCAGAAGTATGATGCTTTTCAGCATGACAGGTAAAGAGATATTCCGGGCGGAAGATTTCAATGAGTTAACAGAGATAAATATAAGCAAACAACAAAATGGCGCATATATCCTCAAGATCATTCTTGGGGATAGCACAACGGTCTGGAAGATTGTGAAGCTGTAGAGATATATTATTCATTTGGTAATAACAACATGATTATTCAAAAAAGAGCCACTGACCAGGAAGCTGTGAATTTTGCCTATGAGAATGCATCTGAAGCACTCGCAGACAGTGAATATGATTTAACAGCCGAAGATGTATTTAAGAACTTCACAGATGGTGTTCAGAATATGCTTCATGACAGTAGACAAATGGCAAATCTCGTTGGTAGTAATAACGACTCAGGCAATGGGCTCAAGGCAGTAGAAAGCATATTTGATGGTGCCCGGGTAGCAAATTCAAAAATTACTTCAAGCGGGCAAACTGATTTTGATGGATTTACAAATTCAAATTGGTGGCAAAATCATCATACAGCAGATTTAATGATACAAGGAAGTGTTTTGACTAACCATAAATTCGGAAGGAACATGTATAGATTAACATTTGTTTATTTTTACCAGTTATCACGAAAGAGAAATCCAAACCCAAGGATTGTAGCATTAAGTTATGTACTAACAATCAGTATGGCAATGTTACTAATCCTTGTTCAAGGATTAGTATTATTCATACCTGAACTCCATGAATTTGTCTATAACCTTTTTAAATGAAGTTCATTTTAATGGAGGCATAATTTGGAGTGGTAAGTATTAATCAACATATAAAATATGGATTACATATTTTTTAGAATTTACTTATATTACAAGAGCAAAGAAAACATACCCATATACCGAGGAATCTTATTTGTTTTTGTAATTGAGTTCTGTACGATTCTCCTGGTTGGAGTTACAGTAAATTTATTCTCTGGTAACATTATCTCTGAAAGCTATATCGCGGAAATACAATTTTGGATGCTTTATGGAAGTATCCTTGCTTTACTTTTCTTTTTTAATGTATTTAGATATGGTCGGAAAGGCCATGTCGAAAAAATAGTTCAGAGATATGAAGGAAACATATTAAATACAAAAGTAAAGACTTGGCAGGTTTTTGTAATTCCAATACTGATAGTGGCACTAACTATTTTACTGGTATTAATAGAAAAATCACTCTATTAAGAAAATTATTAAAGATATGAACCTAAGGAACTTTCAAAAAAATGAGTAAACCTATTAATCGTATCCCTTCTACCATCTCAATCTTACAGCATAATTTGAATGGCTATTCTTTTGAATGAAGATAAACTACCAAAGCTTAATTCAACATGCAAAACCTGGTTGGTAAAAGAGATACATAAATTTAATGTTATGAAAACACATGTAATCAAATTCCTGCTTTCAGGATTAATAACAGTTAACTTATCTGTATTAACCTGCCAAAGCCAAACAACAGACTTTACATACGATAACGCCGGCAACCGCACTTCAAGGGTGGTTTACCTGAACAAATCTACACCATCCGATGAGCCATTACCGGACAGTACAATAGTACAGGAGAAAATGCTTCCTTACTATGAAGAAGATTCAAAGTTTAATGAAACAATAGGAGAGCAAAGCATCACCATTTACCCCAATCCAACCGGAGGTGCATTTGCCGTTAGGATCACCAATATACCGGAAGGCTTGATCAGAAGTATGATGCTTTTCAGCATGACAGGTAAAGAGATATTCCGGGCGGAAGATTTCAATGAGTTAACAGAGATAAATATAAGCAAACAACATGAAGGCACATATATCCTCAAGATCATTCTTGGGGATAGCGCAACGGCCTGGAAAATTGTGAAACTGTAAAATTATATGAATCAGGAATGAGAACCTACAATTACATATTTTACAGGACATTTCAGATATTAAGTGTTTTTAACAAGTCTCCAGGTTTTGCTGCAATACTGGTCTTGTGCTGGTTGTTTTTGTTTAATAGCTGTACAATAATAAGTTGCGTAATTAAGAATAGAGAATTGACAATATATTTTTATAGCTGTATCATTGTCTTTACTATCTTGATTATCATGTTGCACTTTCTTTACTTCTATCGTAAGAGCAGATATTTAAGGATTATCAAAAAGTATAAAGATGAAAGCAGGAATTCTTCGATTGCAGGAATTGTTTTAACTTTAATTTATATGATTTTAACAGTTTGGTTATTTTTTAAATACGCGGTTCCAAATATTGGAGGAGTGTTGAAATAATATGAATCCTATTAGTTATATTTTTTTCAGAGCCTATTCTTTTTGTATTAATGTTTTCAAAGAAAAGGAGTTCCCTGAATATTTTGCTGCAGCTGTTGTTACCATGTTGATAGGATCTAATATTTATGTTATTCTTTCATTTATTGAATATATCCTGTTACCTTATAGGTTTAATTGGTATGGTGATTATTTTGGGTGGTTTTCTCTTGCACTTTATGGGATAGCGCTTCTCTACGTTTGTTATAAAAAGAGGTATAAAAGAATTATTGAAAATTGTAAGCACAAGCTACAGGATGAAAAAACAATAAAAGTTATTAGTTTACTCTATATTTTTTGCAGTATTATTAGTTTCTTTCTGATTGGTTGGCTGATAAGAGAGTATAATCTTAATCACTAGTGTCCGGCTGTTAAGCAATAAAATCTACTGTAATTTTAGATTATCAACGTATCCAGTGCGCTAGTCGATTTTTTAATATAAAAACAAATGAAAATAGAAAAGAAAACTTTGTTAATCATAAACTTGATAATAATAGCGGCTTTGTTTTTGCTATATGGTTTTGATTTTTTCGATAGTAATATTGATAAGCCCATATTAATACTTATTGGGCTTGGAATTATTTCTTTGATTTGTTCAAAGAAATACCTCATAATAATCCTTATGGGAATTGAATTATTGCTGATTTTAATCTACTTCCTCAATATTACTCACCCTGAAATTATTGAAGGATATTTTAATTGGATCTTCTAACAGTGTCTTGCAGCTTAAAAAATTATGGTTAGAATTTTTTTAACAATTGGTTATTGTGTCATTTTGGTTGTATGCTTTTTATTATTAGATAATAAATATGAAACAGCATTACCATCAGTCTCCTGGTTTGTACTTTTAATTACAGCGATAATTTTAGGTCGAATTAGTAAGAGACTGGATAAATATTTAGCTAATACATATTTATTCTTTGGCGCTATTTTTGTTTTATTGCTTGTTTTAATAGAACCGTTTTATGAGCTATTGGCTAAATTGACCAATTTGTTTTAGTTCTTTAAGAAAAAAAACACAGTTCCTTTTGAAACTCTTTTAGCTTAATCAATGGTGGAATTAAAACTATGACGGGAATTACATCTACAGGATGGGGAGCTCCAAACTCAGGTCTTTGGTTTGTTGTTGATTTTGGAATAGAGCTGATAACAGAAACTTCTTTATCTGATAGAACAGATACCTCGGTTGGTGCACCTCTATTAGATTGGGATTATTAAGAAAAACGGAAAACAAATAGAGTTATGTTTAGTTGTATAATATATAGAGTTTTTGAGCATTTTAATAAAAAGGGTGCTTCAATGGCGATATCAAATACCATTAATTTCATGGTAATACTTCAGGCATCATTGTTAGTGCCTTTGATTTTAATACTCAATATGTTTACAAAACTTGATCCACAAATGTTAGGGGGTGATAATAATGTTAAATATTATATAGGAGTTCCATTAGCTATCATTTTAATTATTTTAAATTCATATTTGATAAAAAGAAAATTAAGGAGCGAAAATTTAAATGATCTAAAGATCAAATTTCAAAAGGAAAAACACAAAGTGCCCATTTGGATAATATTCTTATTTCCAGTTTTTTTTGTGTTCATATGTCCAATAATTTACGGTATAATTAGTGGTACTTTAAGTTTTCCATTTTTGGACAAATAATTATTTACAATCTTGTGATTCTAACAATATTTTGGCGGCGTAGAATAGAAACAGAGAAATATTAATATTGACTAGTAACAATTGTAAACAATATAAGCTATGTTAAACGCATTAAGAACATTAAAAACATATATTGGAATTGGGATTTTAGTTTTTTATTATTCAGGACTTGAGGTATTAACAATTAGTTTTTCTGTATTACTAATTGGAGTATTGTTGTTTTTATGGTACGTGGTTGAAGAGGTTTTGTCGTATAGAAAGAAAGAAAAGAGAAATAACTTTCGGACATATTCAGATATTATTCTTGGATTTGTAGCATCTTTTTTTATCATAAAATTCATCAATACCCATCAATTGGATTTAAAAGCTTCTATACTTTCTTTCTTTACATTAGTGTTAATTGCAATTCACGTTTTATTAGGATTTACAAAGGTTGTAAAGAGAATGCAAAGATTTTCGTAAATTACTTAAAAATTTTTTGCAGATATGATCAACTATTCACCACAAAATCAACTTAGCTTGGACATGTTTGAACATCCATTTGCTGGGTGGTTCCGAATTCGACAGGTTCAACCGGTTAGTAATAGACAAATATTAAGAAATTAAGCCACCACCATCCCGCATCAAAAGTAAGAAGGGAAAACAAGATGTTGAAATTGGCACATTTGAAATGTATAAAGGAATCTACTAAAAAGTAAAAAATGGGAATAATATATCCAATATTAAACATAAGTATATCAGAGTGGAATAATGATATCATTGAAGAAATTTTCAGGGAAAATGATATATATTATTCAAGTAATGAAGAATTTTTCAATACATATTTACTGAATAACGAATTTATCGATTGCAATGGTGATATATATAAAATTACTGGAAAGATTGCAATAAAGGGTTTTTGGACACTTTTGTTTACATCAAAACGAAGCAGGTTAATATTTGAGAAAACAAACTCTAAAATAACATTTGATGAGCTACAAAAAATAATGGTAGATAGGATAAACGATCTAAAAGGAGACGAAGCTGAGCAACAATGGATTTTAAGTTTGAAAAAGGCTCAAACCATAAAACAGCTCCTTGAATAATCAATAATCCCAAATTATGCATTGGGAATGCAATGAACCAATGTATTAGTTGGGATTATCCCGATTTAGAAGATGTCGCATTTCATCATTCAGGTGAATATCGATATATGATGATTTATTCACAAAGAACAATAAAAATGAAATTTGTTAAAGTTTTAATTATCTTCATAATTTCTGTAGCTATTTACCTTGTTGTTAGTCAGATAATAGGTGTTAACAGGGAAAAGAGTTTTTTTATGAGGTTCGATACTACAAGTATTAATGGGGAATTAGAATATTCAAAGATTGGACATCATGGAAGTGTATTTAAAATTAAAAAAGTAGAAAAGGAATTTGTGTTCTACCCGATCACAAGTGATTTAAATGAAAATAAATTATTCTACAATATTGCAAAAAAGGGAGATGTTGTTATTAAAAAGCCATATTCAGACACATTGAAATTAATCAAGAAAGACAAGATTTATCTTTATCAATTTCGAAAACGATGAGACAAATATTTATTTACTCATTGGTTTAGAAATTAAATTTTCTGTTAATAATTAGAAGAAATGGGTAAATTATATAGTTATATTTTTTATAGAGCTTACTTTCTTTGCACTAATATTTTTAAAGAAAAGGAATTCCCTGAGTATTTTGCAGCTGCTGTTCTTACCATGTTAGCAGGATCTAATATTTATGTTATTCTTTCATTTATAGAATATTTTATGTTACCTTACAGGTTTAACTGGTATGGTGATTATTTTGGGTATTTCTCACTTGCTCTCTACGTGGTAGCACTTATTTACGTTAATTATAAAAAGAGAGATCTAAAAATTATTGAAAATTGCAAACACAAACTACAAGATAAAAGAGCAATGAAAATTGTTAGTTTAATCTATATATTAATCAGTATTATTAGTTTCTTTCTGATTGGTTGGCTGATAAGAGAATATAATTTAAATCACTAGTGTCCGGTTGTTAAGCAAAAAAATCTTTTGCATTTGAAGTATATCAACATATACAGTGCGTTCGTCGATTTTTTAATATGAAAACATACAGCATTTTAGGAATTATTGGAGCAATAGCAGTTGCTTTGTTTTATTATTTTGACTTTTTAGATACAGAAGTTGATAAACCTATAGGGATCTTTTTAATAACAACCTTTTTTCTGATAGTATTCAGACGCAACAAAATAGTAGCTTTAACAGCAGTATTGCTATTATGGTTTTTAGTGTTGCTATATTTTATTAACTTTTGGTATCCTGATTTCTCAGGAAATTATTGTAATTGGATACTTTTTTGAGTCTAAAAGTATTGTCAACGGTAAAATAAAAAATGAATAAATTTGAAAATAACAGAAATTTTAACCAGAAAGGATTTGGATTACAATCCCTGATAAAGAGGAAAGTACACTTTAGCATTTAACTAAAGATTGTCAGAATTTGTTTGAACCGAGAATACATGAACAATATCTATTATATGGTTACAATAGAATTTGCCTTACCCTTTGGGTTGCTCAACTATTTTTTGATTTTTTACAATAACCGATATGAAAAAATTACCCGGAAATATAAAAATGTTAAAACTAGATATGCTCCAATATACTCGTTTACTGTTGCAATTTTGGCTTTTGTAACGGCAATCTTATATGGAATACTAACGTAGAATAAAATATACGGATTAAAAAATTACGCAAGCTATAGGAGTAAGTTATGAAATGTTTGGATCAATAAAAAGTTAGGAATGAACTACCCCGCCGCCTTTAGCAACGGGGTATCAAAAGGAGAATATGATTTCGCCCCAAGGGGCGGGGAATGAACCCTTGTCCGCCTACCGGCGGATTCAACCAGGAAAAATGATATTATGAATTACCTATTTATCATTATCTATAGCTTTGTACCAAGAAATGCGATTTTCGGACGTAGCCAAATCACTGTTACATTACTTGCCTCTGTTTTCTTCTTCATCATTGTATCCATTACTCTCTGGATTGAATACTATTTGAAAATACGGATACTTAATTTGTTTTCGGTTTTGGCCATTTTTGCTGTACTTTTTGTTTTTTTAAGATGGTACTTTCTAAATCAAAAAAGGTTAAGAAGAAATCTTAAAAGGTATGAATCGGCACCAAAATGGATTCTAAAACTAAAAGGTATTGTGTTTTTTATTCTTTCATTTTCATTGCAAATAGTTACAGGAATTATTTTAACAATTTATAGAAACACTTGAGATGTGAAAACAATATTGCGTATCACAGCCAGTATCGGCGTTAGTGATTTTATTGATGAATTGCTTGACATCATACCCCAAAAAAGAACCGGCCTGGTGTGTGATGATAGTGGATTCTATGGTAATCAGAGTTTAGAATAATTAGTATCAAATAACTTGAAATATATTATAGCCTGAAAAATGAACAACGGCTTGGTTAATCAGATTTATGATGATGGCTTTAATTAGAGCTTTTGATTATATATATTACAGGGTATATCACATTTACAAATTTAAATGGAAAGATAATAATCCTGGAGCATATGCAACTAGTTTGGTTACACTTTTACAGAGTTTATTGGTTGTTGTAATACCAGTATTAATCTATTCAGCAATTAATGGTGTTGAAATAGGTTTGGGAAAGATATATTACATAGGTGTTTTTTTAGTTTTTTTTGTCTTTAACTATTTCAGATATAATAAAGTAACCAATTATGAAAATCTGGCAAAGAAATGGAACGAAGAAGAAAAATTCAAACGAAGAAATAAAGGCATTCTTATTGTAGTGTTCATTGTCATTACTTTGTTAATGTTTTTCGCTTTAATTACATACTTAGGAAAAATACATCGTAATCAGCTGTAAAAGTGAGATAGGGATAACAAAAATGCCCGATAAAAATAAGAACATCATGAATTCCCAACTTATCATAATCCCAAATTATGCATTGGGAATGCAATGAACCAATGTATTAGTTGGGATTATCCCGATTTAGAAGATGTCGCATTTCATCATTCAGGTGAATATCGATATATGATGAAATGCATACATCTTCTTAGTCGTAAGGCATTAGTTATTTTCTAATGCATTATTTGGGATAATGCTTATTTCAGTAGTGGTTATACATGACTGACAATACCACTACCCGGAAGATCGTGAAACTATAAAGTTACATGAAACAGGAGATAAATACCAACAACTATCTAATGATTAGCACATCATATTACTATTACTATCTTTTTTATAAAAAGATACTTAAAGATAGTGAACCACACATGCTTGCAACAATGGTGTTAGGGTTCTCATTTTCATTACCAATAATAGGTTTAATTGCTATAACTATTGCCTATTTGTTTAACGAGAAATTAAGTAATTATGCAATGTTTGGAATTAATCTATTAATGATTGTTGTTTTATATTTTACTTTATACCGGACTGGAAAAGCGAGGGAAATTGTCAAACAAAAACCAATGTTTTTTAATAGTCATGTATTATCAATACTGATTACAGTTCTGTTTTTTGTAATTACAACCTCATTTCTATTTTGGGAACCAGGTTATATAAGATTTATTTTAGAAACAAGATCACCAGTGTTCGGTTGATAAACAATAAAATCTTCTATAATTAAAGCATATCAACATATACAGAACGTTCTTTGATTTAATTTTCAATCAGACCTAATTGATGGGAAAAATTTAAAAGAATAATATTATGGATTCAATAATTAATGAAAAAGGGATGTTGTTTTATGAAAAAAGAAAGAAAGAATTATATAAATACTTTTATGTCGCGCCTATATTTATTGTGGTAGCATCACTGTTGTTTGTAATTGGTGCGAGAAATACACTTCAATTATATCTTTCTGTTTTCCTTATATTCATTCTATCCGGGATATTTGTTGTAGCAATGTTTTTATTTGCAAAAAGATTGAACAGGACAATTTCAGGTATTGAATTAAGCGCAGATAACAATATTAAGTTCTCAACTTTTAGTGTTCTCTTTTTGAAAAGTATAGTTGTAGAAATTAATAGAAATGAACTTAAAATGTCTGCTCAGAAATTTCGCATTAATTTTAGAGAAACGGAAGAAGGCTGGAAAGTTGCCCTAAATTGCAATAAGCATCTATATTTATATAAAAACTATTTTGACAAGGATATTATTTCTACTATTACGCAGGTATGAACAGCAGAATGATTATTTTGAGTTATAAATAAATTATAATACCTCCTAAAGACAGCAATTTTATGAAACAACAGGTGTGCCTATGCCCTGGAAATACATTATAAATTATGGAAACTTTTAAACTTACATTATACATTTTTGGAATAATCATCATAATTATTGGTTTTGTCCAAATATATTTTAGGATCAAACACATACATCGTTTTGAAAATAAAACAGATAATGTCATTTCATTTGTATTTGGCAGAGTTTGGTTCCCATTGCCTTTGCCAATGGAGAAAAGCGACACTGATGAACAAAGAAAGCTCAAAAAGAAAATAAACACTCTTGTAAAACTCTTTTACATTCTATTCATAATTGGTTTTGTTGGGCTCTTGGTTTACGTGATGATGAAAGGTAATATGTGAGAATACTAGCCAGACCTTAGGACCGAAATATAAAGTCCGAGCAATAAGGCTTTACTGATGCCATACTCCTTGTTAATAGAAGTGATAAGGCTGGACTATTTTTTGCTGATGATGGTTGATATTGTAATTGAGGTGTTCTGGTATGAAATAAAGATTTGTGGTGACTTCGGATAAGTCACATTACTATAGCCTGATATAACAATCAGCAGTTCAATCGACTTCGGAGTGAATTCGTATTTTCCGGGTATTATATCATTCAATATTCATACAGGGGCGCGTTCCCTCCCGGATTCATTTAGCTACCGAGGGTAGCCACCATCACCGCTTTGATGGTATGCAGTCTGTTCTCTGCTTCATCAAAAACAACCGACGCTTCCGATTCGAAAACATCTTCAGTAACTTCCATTCCGTCAAAGCCAAATTTCTGGTAGATCTCTTCACCTATTTTGGTATCGCGGTTGTGGAATGCAGGAAGACAATGGAGGAATTTTGCCTTTGGATTTTCTGTTTTTTCCATCAATTCCTTATTGATCTGGTAGGGTTTCATCACCTTCAGCCTTTCATTCCAGGCCTCATCTGATTCACCCATCGATACCCATACATCGGTATAAAGGAAGTCAACACCTTTAACACCTTCTTCGGGATCGTCTGTGATGAGGATCTTTGCACCTGTTTCCTTTGCAATTTCATTGGCCTGTGCAACCAGCTCATCGGTTGGATGGCAGATCTTGGGGGCGGCAGCCCTGAAATCCATACCCATCTTGGCAGCGCCGATAAGCAATGAGTTACCCATGTTATTACGGGCGTCGCCGAGGTAACAGAAAGAGATCTGGTGTAATGGTTTGTCAGAATGTTCTATCATGGTCTGGAAGTCTGCGAGGATCTGTGTAGGGTGGAATTCATTGGTAAGGCCATTCCATACAGGAACGCCTGAATATTCAGCCAGTTCTTCAACAATGTTTTGCCCGAAGCCACGATATTCAATGCCATCATACATTCTTCCGAGAACACGTGCTGTATCCTTTACGGTTTCCTTTTTGCCCATCTGTGAGCCTGTTGGACCAAGATAGGTGACATGAGCCCCCTGGTCAAGCGCTGCCACCTCAAAAGCACATCTTGTGCGTGTTGAATCTTTTTCAAAAATCAATGCAATGTTCTTTCCTGTTAATTTCTGTACTTCTGTTCCGGCATATTTTGCCTTTTTCAGGTCAGCGGATAAATCAAGGAGAAATTTGATCTCTTTGGGGGTGAAGTCGAGCAACTTCAGAAAACTGCGGTTTCTTAAATTGAATGCCATAATTGTATCTTTTTTAATGTTTTGATTCGGAGTGCAAAAGTAGAACTTTTAAGTGAAAACGATACAACTTCTGTATATTCAAAATTCCAATGAACAAATCCCAAATCTCAAATAAATTCCAAATAAGAATAACCAATGACCAAAACAGTGTACTTTCAGGAGTTTGGGATTTTGATCATTGAATATTGGTGCTTATTTGGGATT
The DNA here is from genome assembly GCA_964468645.1 of uncultured Bacteroidales bacterium. GTDB lineage: Bacteria > Bacteroidota > Bacteroidia > Bacteroidales > JAIOZK01 > JAIOZK01. The sequence goes on along the minus strand of CAYXUU010000004.1, from coordinate 85,313 downwards.
TGGGATTTGTATTTTGTTATTTTTACAATATGATCATTGTTGACGACAAATTCGTATCAGACGATATCCGTGATGTCTGCTTCCATTGCGATATTGATAAATGCTTTGGTGCCTGCTGCGTTGATGGCGATGCCGGCGCACCCCTGGAAGAAGAGGAAGTAGCATTACTTGAAGATGATATAGACTATATTAAACCATACATGACAGAGAAGGGAAGAAGAGAAGTGGAAAAATATGGTGTTTTTGATTATGATGCATCAGGGGCCCTGGTTACCCCCCTGGTTGGCAATGACGAATGTGCCTACGCTAATTTCGAGGAAAATGGCATGGCTTATTGTGCCATTGAGATAGCCCATATGGATGGCAGGACCTCATTCAGGAAACCCATTTCCTGTCACCTGTATCCGATAAGAATTGTTAATTATAAGGATTATGATGCCGTAAATTTTCACCAGTGGCATATCTGCAAGGATGCCCTGGCCAAGGGGAAGAATAAAGGCACTCCCATTTATAAGTTTTGCAAAGATGCCCTGGTACGGCAATACGGGAAGGAATGGTATGATAAGCTTTGCCGGCAGATTGAGGAGGATGAATAAGGATATTCATCAGAAAAGATTATATCAAAAGCCATTATGATTCTTTGAGAAATTCAGCCTGTTTGTTTTTGAATAACGAACACCGATTAACGATATACGATTTTAGATCTATCTACGATTTATAAATACTTCAAAAATCGCATATCGTTAATCGAAATTCGGATATCAAAATAATCTTAGGCTTCCGGTTCCGCTGGTGTAACAGCCATTCCGCCCAGTTCCTTATCGATATGGAACAATCCGCCTTTGGCGCCTTCGGCAAGATTGAACTTATCAAGGACTCCCCTGAACAGGCTTTCTTCTTCTATCTGCTCGGTGATAAACCACTGAAGGAAGTTTGCCGTGGTGAAATCCTGTTCTGAATTAACCAGGCCAAACAATTCATTGATAGAGCTAGTGATAAACTCTTCGTGTTTTAATATCTCCTCGAACATTGTCTTGAGCGATTCAAAACTGGTTGGAGGCGCTTCGATATCCTTTTGCACTGCATATCCGCCCCTGTCGTTAAGGTAATGGACAAATTTGAGCATATGCTGGCGTTCTTCATCCGAATGTTCGTAAAGGAAATCAGCAGCACCAGGATAACCCTCTTTTTCGCACCATGAAGCCATGGCAAGATATAGGCGTGAGGAATACTCTTCTTTTTTTATCTGTTCGTTAATTGCGTCTTCGATGATTGATTTGATCATGATGTTTGTTTTTAAATTTCAGGCACCAAAATTAATAATTCTTTACTTAAAGGAAAGTTAGGCCTATTTTCCTGTTTAATCCTTTTTCGAATATCCTAATCAGCGTTGAAAGCTGAATATTCCCCTTGGCATTTTCAATTTTGGAAATATAGCTTTTTTTGGTTCCTGCCCTTTCAGCCAATTGCTCCTGTGTTAAATTTGCTTCTTTCCTAGCCTCTTTTAACATTTCGCTGATAATGAACATCTGGGCTTTTTCCTCATATTCATTCCGGGCATCGGAACCAATCTTTCCGTATTCTCTGTCGAGCAACTCGTCAAAATCATTAACTCCTTTATAATTTGTCATTGTTTTAGTTTTTAACAAACTTGCCTTTTCCAACAAACTTACAATTACTTGTGATAACGGCAACATACATTCCTCTACCCCAGCTTGAAATGTCAAGTTCTTTTTCAGACTGACCGGAAAAAATCTCTTCCTGATGCAATAAACGGCCATAGATATCATAGCAAAATAATTGAATATTATTGTGATGTTCTGTGTTTTCGAAAGAAAGGTTGATCTGATCTTTAGCCGGATTAGGGTACATTATAAAGGGAATCGTACCAAGCCCGGCATAGTATTCACTGGGTGTTGGAACCTCATCAATATCAACAATAATCAGGCAATCGGTTAGGTTTATTGTGTCTGATGGTATTTGATGAGGGCATAAGCTGTCATAGGTCTGTTGTGTAGTATCAAAAGCCACGGATTCAAGGCTTTCATTGATTTTGTATAATAAAATATCCCAATCATTACTATTTATTATAACATCGCCGGTGATTAAAAATTCATTGTTGGTTGTTTTAATAAGATTAGGTGATCCACCAATATATTGTCTAACCTGCAAATTATGTAATGTAGCAGCAGTATCAAAGACGAATTCACTCAGTACATAATTCTCCGGATAATTTTCAACACTCGCACTGGCAATAAACAAAGTATCATTAATTCTTTCTACATCGCTGATGACATTGGAAATAATATCAGGGCCTATTTGTTCATTATAAATATTGTTAAAACCAAGTTCATCACCATTTGTATTAAAGAACATAAGCAAAGAATTTGTGGGTTGTCCATAATATCTCCGTTTACCTGCACCCATAATTAGGGTATTGTTTAGAGCAATGCATGAATATGCTATGCCAAAAATCGAATCCGATACCGCAAAAGGCAATATCCATTTTTCATTGAAGTTGCTGTCAATTCCTATATAAAAAGGTCTTAAGAACTTATGGCCCGGATTTCCGGGAAAAGGCCAGTAACAATAGCCGCAAATGAAATATTCATCATTTAATCGATATAGTTTTCTACTACTTGTTAAACCGATTAAAGGATAATTATCTTTTGTTGCATATGCATTAGCCCACAATAAATTTCCTTCTGTATCGAGTCCAAAAAGAAATTCCTGTTTATTTTGTTCAATACTATTTAAATGGACAAGTAAAACAACCTCGCCAGTATGACCTATTACAATATCCTGTGCCCAGCCATCTGTAAATTCACCATCCCATACGTAAATCCTGCACCATTGTTTGTTACCACAGGAATCAAACTTGACGATATTTGGCCAAGTTTGCCCACCAACTACGATTACTCCACTAACATAAATATTTCCATTTGAATCCTGGGCAGCAGCCCTAAAGGCAATATTATCAATATATTGTACAATCTTCTCATATAGTATTGTTCCATTAAGATCGGTTTTAATATCCCATTCGTCAACTCCATAACCCAATTCATATCCTCCAAGTATAAAGTAACCTTTATCATAAGTTTCAATTACATCATTCACCCAGTCTTTCCTGTTTTGCAGGCCAAAGTATACTTCCCATCTTTGATTTTGACTAAAACAATTATGTTCTTCATGATCGATAGCGTCATATACAGGGAATATATGCTTTATTTCCTTGGAAGTTTCAACAGGCGAACCGGACAAATGATATAAGTCGATAGGTTTGGTATCTTTTGAATTATTCGAAGAGATGTTTGAAGACTGTGGAAAAACGAAATCCGGGAGAAAGATTGTTAATATGTAAAACGCATATTTTATCACAGATATTGAATTAGTATTGATTCAAATATATGAAAAAAGCGGATGGGGATCAATTAATGAATTGAAATCAATGGTGTCTTATAAAATCTCCATGCAATTTCAAATAACTCACAAAGTCACGATCTGAACTCAGAAAGTGATGAATGATCAAATAAATATTCAAGAAAAAATACGTAGTAATACTTCTACCCCTTAAGTGCCTCTGCACCGCTGATTATTTCAAGCAATTCACTGGTAATAGCTGCCTGGCGAGCTTTGTTATATTTCAGGCGAAGATCGATAAGCAATTCCTGTGCATTATCGGTGGCCTTATGCATCGCCGTCATCCTTGCACCCTGTTCGGAAGCATAAGAATCAAGAAGCGCCTTGTAAAGCTGTATCTTGAGCGTCTTTGGTATTAATTCTGTAACTATATCAACCTTATTAGGCTCGAAAAAATAATCAGCCTGGTTTACGATTTCATTATCCTCTCCTTCGGCAGGAGGGATCAAGGGTAAGTATTGTTCCACAACCAACCATTGTACAGCGGCATTTTTAAACTGGTTGTAAACAATCTCTATCTTATCGTATTTTTTTAGGGCAAATTGTTCCATCAGGTCCTTTGCAATCGGAATAGTGCTTTCAAAACTCAGATGATCAAGAATATCAGTATTAAATGTCAGGTTTTTAATTTTTGATTTTTTATAAAACTCATATCCTTTTTTCCCGACACAGAAAAGATGCAGATTATCAGCAGCAAACTGCTCCGAATAATTCTTCCTAATAAGTCTGTTAGTAGCCTTAATAATATTTGCATTGAAGGAACCGCAGAGACCCTTGTTAGATGTAATTGTAATGATCAGGATGTTTTCCGGTTTTCTCTCGTCAGCATAAACATTCTCATCCATATCTTCAAAGCTTGAACTGAGGTTTTGCATCAGCTCACGAAGCTTAGAGGCGTAAGGCCGCATCGCAAGAATGGCATTCTGGGCTTTTCTCAGTTTAGAGGCAGCCACCATCTTCATGGCACTGGTAATCTGTTGTGTTGATTGAACAGATGTAATTCTATTTCTAACCTCTTTTAAACTGGGCATACTTATTCTTTTTTAAAGGAGCCTATTCGACTTTACTTTTTTCATATTTTTTCGCCACATCTTCGGCAGCTTTTGTCATAACCTTCATATCTTCCTCGGTTAATCTACCAGAGGCAAGGCTTTTTAATGTATCCTGATGATGTGTTTCCATCAGGTGCAGATATTCCGTTTCAAAATCCCTGACACTGTTAACAGGAACTTTCTTTAACAGGTTTTTAGTACCACAGTAAATAATTGCAATTTGATGGTCGACGGGCATAGGTGAAAAAATATCCTGTTTCAGGATCTCCACATTTCTTCTTCCCTTGTTGAGGATAGCCATCGTTGCAGGATCAAGGTCTGAACCAAACTTTGCAAAAGCTTCCAGTTCACGGAATTGTGCCTGGTCAAGTTTGAGGGTTCCGGCGATTTTTTTCATTGATTTGATCTGCGCATTACCACCAACCCTTGATACAGAGATGCCAACGTTTATAGCCGGGCGAACACCTGCATTAAACAGGTTGGTTTCAAGGAAAATCTGTCCGTCGGTGATCGAAATAACATTGGTAGGGATGTATGCTGATACATCACCCGCCTGGGTTTCGATGATAGGCAGGGCCGTTAATGATCCGCCACCTTTAACGATATTTTTAAGGGAATCGGGTAGGTCATTCATATCTTTAGCCACATCTTCCGCTTCGATGATTTTAGCTGCTCTTTCAAGCAATCTTGAATGGAGATAAAAAACATCACCCGGATAAGCCTCACGACCGGGAGGACGACGCAGCAAAAGAGAAACCTCCCGATAGGCTACGGCTTGTTTCGACAGGTCATCGTAAATCACAAGAGCCGGCCGGCCGGTATCTCTGAAATATTCACCAATGGATGCACCTGCAAATGGAGCATAAAACTGCATGGCAGCCGGCTCGGAAGCCGTTGCAGAGATCACAATGGTATAGGGCATGGCGCCGTGATCTTCGAGTGACTTAACAATATTGGCCACTGAAGATCCTTTCTGTCCTGTGGCAACATAAATACAGTAAACGGGTTCTCCCTTATCGTAATTCTCTTTTTGATTGATAATGGTATCCAGGGCAATGGTAGTTTTTCCTGTTTGCCTGTCGCCGATGATCAACTCACGCTGTCCACGTCCGATGGGGATCATGGCATCTATTGCCTTGATTCCGGTTTGAAGGGGTTCATTAACAGGCTGACGAAAAATAACACCCGGTGCTTTTCGCTCAAGTGGCATTTCATAAAAGGGGCCCTTAATTTCACCTTTACCGTCGATGGGTTCACCGAGGGTGTTGATAACGCGCCCCAGCATATTTTCAGATACCTGTATTGAGGCTATTCTGCCGGTTCGCTTAACAACATCACCTTCTTTAATTTCATTGCTCTCTCCCAGGAGAACTGCACCAACGTTGTCTTCTTCAAGATTCAGAACGATACCCATTACGCCGGTTTTTTCAAATTCTATCAGTTCTCCGGCTTCTACATTCAACAATCCGTAAATCCTGGCAATTCCATCTCCAACTTCCAGAACAGTTCCTATTTCTTCTAACTTGGCATCGTCTTTAAATCCGGCAAGTTGTTGTCGTAAAATTGCAGATACTTCGGCAGGTTTAATTTCAGCCATGATATTATTTTTTAATAATCTTAAATTCTTCTTTCGTATAAATTGATATTGAAATCTTTTTTCAGATCGGCGATTTTCTTGGAAACGCTTGCATCATACTGGTAATCTTTGTATTTCAACACAAAGCCACCGATCAATTCCTTTTTTACCTCTTCAATAAGTTGAATCTCTCCGCCTGTTTGCCCATGCAACAGGTCAACAACTTCGCCTTTAATTTTTGAATCAATTTTAATAGCAGTTTGAAGATAGGTTGTAATAATATTTTTATATTCTTTATATAGTTCAATGAACTCCCTGATAATGGATTCAATATATTCTTCCCTTTTTTTCCTGGTGATAATTAATAAGAATTGAATAGAAAGGGGATCAATTTTATTTTCAAATATTTCACGGATAATAGCTTCCTTCTTATCAGGTTTGATTATGGGACTTTTCAGCACATTCCGGAAATCTTTATTTTCCTTCAGGACTGTCTGTATCAAACCAATATCGGCACTTACCTTTTCAAGCGTATTTGTTTCCTGGGCAAGGTCAAATAGAGCTGTGGCATACCGTTTTCCTATCCGTGTTTGTCTCATTAATCAGAAGGTAATCCTAGTTAATACTAATTTTGTCAATAAGCTTTTGTATATAAGCTTCCTGTTGTTTATCACCTGACAGTTCCTGTTGCAATATCTTTTCGGCAATTTCTATGGATAAAGAAGCTATTTGATTCTTCAGATCTGTCATTGCCGACATCTTTTCATTTTCGATTCTGTCTTTGGCATTTTCAACAATACGATTGGCCTCTTCATTTGCCTTCTGCCGGGCTTCTTCAAGAATTTTCTCCTTGATCTTCCGGGCCTCCCTCAATATTCCATCCCGTTCCTCTTTAGCTTCGGCCAGCAATTGCTCATTGTCGAATTTCAACTTTTTCATATCCTCCCTGGCCCTGTCAGCAGCATGCAATGCTTCGTCAATAGAATTTTCCCTTTCCTTCAGCGCCTTCATGATAGGTTTCCAGGCAAATTTGCCTAAAATCCATATCAGGATGCCAAAAGCCAGGGTCATCCAAATAATCAAACCTAATCCGGGTTGTATGAGTTCCATGTTAACTTATTATTTTAGTTACAAGTTCAAATAAAAAGTCTTTGTATTTCAGCCAACCGCTGAAATACAAAGACGAAGCTGCCTATAAGAAAACAATAAGCAGACAAACAACGATAGCAAAGAAAGCAACACCTTCAATAAGCGCGGCTGCAACGATCATATTAGATCTGATATCACCCACGGCTTCCGGTTGACGGGCAATGGATTCAACCGCACCTTTACCGATCTGTCCGATACCTATACCGGCACCTATCGCAGCAATACCTGCTCCAAACCCGGCCCCCATCTTTGCAAAAGGTGCAAAATCATTTGCTACCTGTAATAAGATTGCTAATAAAGCGTCCATGACTTGTTGTTATTTAGTTATTAATTAGTGTTTATAAAAATCTTTTAATGTTCTTCTTCGATGGCCATGCCAAAATATAATGCCGATAACAGGGTAAATACATAGGCCTGGATAAATGCGACAAGCAATTCAAGCAGTCCCATAAAAACAGCAAATAATATTGAAACTACCGAAACACCATATCCTGCAACTGCAGAAATATTCCCAAAAATAAAAATCAGGCTGATGAATCCCAATACGATAATATGGCCTGCTGTAATGTTTGCAAACAGACGAACCATCAGCACAAAAGGTTTTGTAAAGATCCCCATGAACTCTACCACCGGCATAATGGGTATCGGAAGCTTTAACCAGATGGGTACACCCGGTGTATTGAATATATGCTTCCAGTAAGCTTTGTTGGCACTGAAGGTAGTGATCAGAAATGTGAACAGTGCCATAATACCTGTTACTGCAATATTACCAGTAATATTTGCCCCGCCCGGGAAAAAGGGTATTAATCCCAACAGGTTATTCAGGAAAATGAAAAAGAACAATGTTAATAAAAACGGCAAATATCTTTCGTGTTTTTTTTCGCCTATTGCAGCCTTGGCAATATCATCCCTGATAAAAAGAATAAGTGGCTCAAGAAAGGATTGCAGTCCTTTCGGTGCCTCGCCTTTACGTTTCTTATACGATTTGGCAACCGAAAGAAAAATCCAGCATAAGAAAAACATACTGATAAGAATGGCTGCGACATTTTTTGTAATGGAAAGATCTAAAGGCAATGAACTTCCCTCTGTACTGACTATCGTATCCTCGAGATAATTATACTCCGGGTAATGTACAATCTTACCTTTATATTCCCCTTCTGTCTCAAGTTTAAAGCCTTTATAGGTATCATGTCCATGATGAAATTTGCTGGACAGGAAAACATGAAGTTTTCCTTTATTGATCAATATTATAGGTAAGGGAATACTGTAATGGGTATGACCAATGGTGGCAATATGCCAGTCGTGGGAATCGATAATATGCTCAATAATATTTTCACCTGCGTTAAATTCTTCTTCTTCAACATCTGAATGCCATTCTTCAGCTTGCTTTCCATCAGTAGTATCTTTATGCTGGGTATCAGCATAGGCAAACTGACTGAATAAAACTATTGCAATAGTTAAGATCCCAATATAGAAAAACGTTGATTTTCGGGGAAATATCCTGGTCATTTACAATATAATTCTTTGTTTAAAAACGCCTGCAAGTTTACGAATAATTCGTGAATTATTAAAGTATTTTTATAAGGTATTCAAAAAGATGCATATATAGCTGGCTTTTATGCATAGAATGATTACAAATAAGACAACCAGTATAATTAATTTTCTGTTAAAAATTTGATATTGCTTAAAAATGATGTAACTTCACATTTGAAGTTAAAATGTATGTAAACCAAACTATTTCAGTCATGAAAAAAATAATTTTTCCACTCTCCCTGATTTCAATATTATTAATAATGTCGTGCGATAATGCCCGGGAAGTGACAGATAAGGATGAAGAATTAAGAAAAATTGAAAACATATTAGAACAATATGTTGTGGCCAATGAGAATCAGGATTTCAGTATTATTGAGGCAATATGGGCTAATAATAATGATATTATTCTGATTGGAACTGATAGCGATGAATCGCTGATTGGATGGGAACAAATTAAAAATGCCATCAACAAACAATTCGAATCATTCGAGAGCACCTATATTTCAGTTACGGAGCAATACATTAAGATCAACGAAACATGTAATACTGCTTGGTTTGCCGAGGAGTTAAGTTATAATTTTATCTATAAGGGCGAAGCAAAAAGTTATGAAGGAATAAGGTTTACCGGTGTCCTTGAAAAGGCAAATGATAACTGGAAATTAATTCAGGGGCATCTTTCTATTCCTGCAGAAGTTGATATTGAACAAGAATAATCTATTATTTTTGCAAAAAATTCATTTAACATGCAAAAATATTTTGTTCTATTCATTATTCTTGGATTATTAAGTGCATGCGGAAATCAACCCGGCAACCAGAATAATAACAGCCAGACTAAAGATACCACAATAAGTACTGATTCTACAACCAGCTTTATTGTTTCTGGTCAACCGGAACCTGAAATCATTGAGGAAACAATTGAAGGAGCCGATACCACGATAAAAGAAACTGAAGACCCGGAGATTACCCAGCAGTATGAACCACCCCAAAATATTGATGTCAGTCCTTTTGCCAAAAAGTTTTATATACAGGGTTTACAGGCCTATGAAAAGAATAATTATGCTGAGGGGGTAGAGCTGTTTAATAAGGTTGTTCAAATGCAACCGGATAATAATAAAGCATTCTATTATCTGGCTATGGGCAAATACCTGCAGCAGGATTATGCCAGTGCAATTGAAGATTATAAGGCTGCAGTTGCCATTAATCCCCAGGATACTGTTTCAATTCTGTATTGTGGATTATCCTGTTTTTATATGGAAGATTACGATAATGCACTGAAGTTTTTTGATGAATCACTGGCGGTAAATCCAAGGTTTTCAAATGCCTATTTCAACAGGGCAACCACACTGGCACATATGAAAAAGTATGAAGAAGCCCTGGTTGATTTCAACAAGGCCATTGAAATCAAACCTGATTATACGGATGCAATATATAATCGTGGCAATGCCTATTATATGCTTGATAAGGTTAAATTGGCCTGTGAGGATTGGACGAAGGCCAAAAGCCTTGGTTCAGAAAACTGTGATAGGGTTCTGAATGCTTACTGCCGGTAATGAAATTAAAGATCCTTGCAGTGTTTTATTCTGCCAGGATTAATACTTTGTTGTTAAGCACTTCAACAACACCTCCCTCAACATCAAAAAAACGTACTTCTTTTTCTTTCTCCCTGATTTTTATTTTTCCCTGTTTGAGAACAGAAATAAGAGGTGCGTGGTTATTAAGAAGCTCAAAAGATCCATCCAGACCAGGTAGTTGTATCAATTCAACTTCTCCGGTATAAATGGTTTTATCAGGTGTTATGATTTCAAGTTTCATAAAATCGAATTACATTATTCTTAATCATCAGCACCTTCGGCAATAATCTTCTTACCTTTTTCAATAGCCTCTTCGATAGTGCCAACCATCAGAAAAGCAGATTCGGGATATTCGTCAACTTCACCATTCATGATCATATTAAAGCCTTTGATGGTATCTTCAATTGAAACCATTACCCCGGGAGTTCCGGTAAACTGTTCTGCAACATGGAATGGTTGTGAAAGAAACCGCTGAACCCTTCTTGCCCGGTGAACAATTTCTTTATCTTCATCTGAAAGCTCCTCCATACCCAGGATGGCGATGATATCCTGAAGCTCCTGATAACGTTGCAATATTTGTTTCACACGTTGTGCACATTTATAATGCTCATCACCTACAACATCAGGTGATAAGATCCGTGATGTAGAATCAAGCGGATCAACTGCGGGGTATATACCGAGTTCGGTGATTTTACGACTCAGCACGGTGGTTGCATCAAGGTGGGCAAATGTTGTTGCAGGTGCAGGGTCGGTAAGGTCATCAGCGGGCACATAAACAGCTTGTACCGATGTAATAGATCCTCTCTTAGTAGAAGTGATCCTCTCCTGCATTACACCCATTTCTGTAGCCAGTGTTGGCTGGTAACCAACAGCGGAAGGCATACGTCCAAGCAATGCTGATACTTCGGAGCCGGCCTGGGTAAAACGGAAAATATTATCCATAAAGAAGAGAATATCCCTTCCTCCTGATTTTTCATCCCCATCACGGAAATACTCGGCGAGTGTAAGTCCTGAAAGTGCTACACGTGCACGTGCCCCGGGAGGTTCATTCATCTGGCCGAATACCAGCGTTGCCTGCGATTGTTTCAATAAATCACGGTCAACTTTTGAAAGATCCCATCCGCCTTCTTCCATGTTCTTAAGAAATTCATCACCATATTTAATAACATTGGATTCAATCATTTCCCTGAGGATCTCATTTCCTTCACGGGTCCTTTCACCAACACCACCAAAAACCGAAAGGCCTGAATATACTTTGGCTATATTGTTGATTAACTCCATGATAATTACGGTTTTGCCAACTCCGGCACCACCAAATAAACCAATCTTTCCGCCTTTTGCATAAGGCTCAATAAGATCGATGACCTTGATACCGGTAAAAAGCACTTCTTTTGTTGTCGTCAGGTTTTCAAATTTTGGAGGTTCGCGATGGATAGGGTAGGTATGTTCTTTGGATACCGGCCCCAGTCCGTCGATAGGCTCACCAATCACATTAAATAGCCTGCCGTTGATCTCAGGTGAGGTTGGCATTGAAATAGGAGCTCCAGTGGCAATTACATCCATACCACGACGAAGACCGTCAGTAGAATCCATTGCAATGGTTCGAATTGTGCTCTCTCCAATGTCCTGCTGACATTCCAGCACAATTATTTCACCCTTTTCATTTGTAACCTCAAGGGCTTCGTAAATATTTGGGAGTTTGGTATCCTGATCAAATGCCACATCTACAACGGGGCCAATGATCTGTGATATTTCACCTTTATTTTTTTTCTCCATATGGTCAGATAATTTGGAAGCAAAGATAGTAAACAATATTAAAAAGCATGGTAGTTTTTATTAAACATTGATGGAGGTACGGCTGAACGTGGATTGTAGGATATTGATCAATTTAAATATGTAAGAAGAGTGATTAAGAATGGATGAAATGTTTTTTATATCAGTTAATATGATCACATCACCTTGTGCATCCCTGAAATATTATAATTTTGCTGATTATAATCAATAAATAAGAAGATGAGCAAATTACTTAGAAATCTGAGTTTATTAATAGTTGTTGCGACTATCGTATCATGTCAGTCAGATAAAGACAGTCCTTTAGGGAATATTCCAGACATTGCCAGTTCCGCTGCTGATAAGATCACAAACATTAATGAGCGAAAGCTTAAATTGGAAAATCCCCAGGAAACCATTGAGCTTCAGAAAGACATTATTAAGATTACTCAGGATGCAGATATTAAAATACATGAAAACTTTCTTGAACTTCCCTCTCCGGTGCGTATCCCTTTTGAGCAGGGTGCTTACGACAGAAGATATAAAATTGATAATGTTGTTGTGATAGAAGCAAAATACAACCAGATAACCCTTGTAGCCAATTGTACAGTTATTGATACGACCTATTATAACTTTGTGGCTTATTGTAAATTTGCTGACCGCAAGGGATCGCTGCTACCCGGTTGGGCAACCTTTATGGCTAACCGTGACAGTTTGCTGCCAGATAACAAAGTTCAGCTAAAGGCCATATACAGGAACCTTGAGAACCTGGTGGATTTAGGCATGCTAAAAACTTTCGATAATCAATATTTCAGGAATAACCAGGAATAAATTTTTTTTGTTGTTTGTTGATCCATTGTGGTTTCTTCCGGTTTTTTACTTATACCAGGCTATTTTTCAATCTGCAAACACAAAAATTTATTTCTTGATTATCTTTCCCGATTTTAAACGCTTGTTGTTTTTATCACGGATATGATAAACATAAAACCCGGTGGCATTATCTTTCAGGCTGATGCAAACAGGATTTTCATCCTTAATATTTTTATCAGTGATCAGTTTACTTGAAGCATTACTTATCCTCAGAATCCCTTCAAATGAGCCTGGAAATTCGAAACAAACTTCTGTAGATGCAGGATTTGGGAAAACACGGATGTTCGTGGCAGGATTGTTTTCTTCAATATCCTGAAAAGGCGCTTCTTTCAAATAGGAAATTCCTTCTACATCCCCACTCAATTCATTCATCAGCATATCAACGATGATGGTGCCCGTTCCAATATCATTCGACCACCACGTGTAATGTTCAATAATGCGATTAACCCTGAGCGAATCAATATATCTCCAACCGAATATCGGGAATTTGATCCAGACACTATCAACCTCTTCACGGATAACATGCATTCTGAGTACATTATAGGTTCCAGAAGGTATGGACATGGTTCCCCATGCATCGATCACAGAAGTTTTTGTGGTTGCGATTTTGTATTTCATTGAATCGACAAATATAACCGGAACTGCTGCTTTGAACTCCTGGTAAAAAAATCCGGTATCCGCATTGCCATATAACATCGGAAGGTCAGTAATAATTTCTTCGGGGATTACAGGCATAGGTATAATTCCAAAGGTATCAATTTCATAAACTGTTCCTACAGCAGAAAATTTAAGTGGTGTTCGCTCAAAGAAAATGTATGAACTATCCTCAATAGCGATCATTGCAAAGTTAGCATCCGGAAAATATTCATCATAGGGTGTCCAGTCCGGATTGATAAACCAGGTAGTATCTGAATAATTTTCGGTAAGCATTGTGAAATCCCAAACCTTATCAGGTCCGGGGAGGCCTGGTATTAACAGTGAATCGGGCATTTCATCATAGGCTTCAACAACAATGTCACCTGTAATAACAAGTTCATCCTCCAGGATAACTATTTGTGTATATGTGAGAATTGTCAATCCTAATAGCAACAATAGAAGTGTAAATTTTTTCATGAATAAAAAGATTGGTTATTTTGAAGTCAAAGTTAGCAATTAGGACAGATAAAAGCAATAAAGGTATTTTTACCTATAACACAGTATTTCTGCATTAAGCTTTTGCCTCCTTTACAGCTTCAATCAATTCGGGCAATACTTTCTGTACATCACCAATAATGCCATAATCGGCAGCTTCGAAAATAGGTGCATCTTTATCAGTATTGACAGCAACAATAACTTTTGAACTGCTAACACCACCAAGATGCTGGATAGCCCCTGATATTCCCAGGGCAAAATAAAGGTTAGGGGCAATAATTTTTCCTGTCTGGCCAACGTGTTCTTCATGGGGCCTCCAGCCCTCATCTGATACCGGACGGGAACAGGCTGTAGCAGCACCCAGCGCTTCAGCAAGTTCTTCAAGAGGCTTCCAGTTATCAGCACTTTTCATTCCACGGCCTCCTGATACAACAATTTCTGCATCTGACAGCAGAATTTTGCCGGTTATTTTATTTACATCTTTTACTCTGGTTCTGAAATCACCTTCGGCAAGCTCAGGGGTAAAATTTTCAACAACCGCCTTATTTTCAGTTTCATGTATTCCAAATGAATTCTGGAATAAGGTAAGGATTTTTACTTCAGAATTTATCTTAACACTGGCATATGCTTTGTTTGTGAAAACCTTTCTTGTAACAATAAATGGATCTAAGCTTGAGGGTAATTCAGTTACTCCTGTTGCAAGTCCTGCTTTTAGTTTAACTGAAAGGCGAGGAGCTAATGCTTTACCGCTAAAGTTGTTGGCCAGAATAACAACTTTTGCTCCAACTTTTTCGGCTACCTGTGCAATGGATTTAGCATAGGGTTGATTGGCAAGATTTTTCAGTTTCCCGTCATTAATGCAGATGATCTTATCTGCGCCAAAATTTCCAAGACTTTCCAGTTCAGCCGCATCAACATTGCCAATTGAAACTGCTATTGTTTCATCCCCTGTCTTGTTTGCAATTGCCTTAGCATAGGACACTAATTCATGACTTAACTTCTTAAATTTTCCGTCCCAATTCTCTGTAAATACTAATATTGACATTTTTTCAAAATATTTTAATGCTTGTTTTTTACTATTCTACATTTTTCAAATCAAATTGCTTTTGCTTCATTTTTTAATAATTCGACCAGTTCTTTCACATGCTCTTCATCAACCATTTTGCAGGCGGCTTTTGCCGGTGGAAGTTCAAATTCTTCGTATTCAGTTAGTGCTTCAGTTTCAACAGCCGGTATGATATTCAGTGGTTTTTTGCGTGCCATCATAATACCCCTCATAGAAGGTATTCTTGGTTCAAGGGTAATTCCTTTCTGCACGATGGCAACAAAAGGCAATTGAGTTTCAAGCACTTCTTTTCCACCATCAATTTCCCTGATAACAGTTACTTCATCACCGGTTATCTCAAGTTTAGAAACCGATGATACAGAAGGCCAGTTAAGAAATTCGGCAAGCATACCCCCAACGGCAGAGGAGGTGTAATCTGCAGACTCAATACCGCACATTACGATATCAAAATCATTTGCCACCTGTTGTAATTGTGATCCTACAAAATAAGAATCCAAAGGTTCGGCATCCACCCTGAAAGCATCATCTGCACCAATCGCGAGTGCCTTTCTGATGGTTGGTTCTGCGCCCACAGGACCAACAAGTGCTACAGATACCTTCTCAATTTTTCCGCCTGAAGCTTCTTTCAATTCCAGCGCCCTGGTGAGGGCAAGTTCATCCCATGGATTGATAATCCATTGAACACCTGTTGTATCGAACACCTTGTTGTCATCCTTAAACCGTATCTTGGTTGTAGTATCCGGCACATTACTCATACAAACTAAAATCTTCATATCTAAAAATTTTTAATAATCTAATTGGTGTCAAAATTACGGAAAATCTGGAAAACATGATTAATGGTTTCATGGTTTCATGGTTTCATGGTTTTTAGTAAGTAATTAAACCTTTAACTTTTGTTGGGTGTACTGAATAAGCTGATTAATGAGTTTTGGAAGGCTTTGGAGTTTCTCAAAAATGTGTTTATATTCTTCTTCAGTAATTAGTTGCCTGATTCTCGACTTTTCATTCCAATCAAATGATTCTTGTAAAGATCCCTGACTGAATCTATAAAACCTTACCTTGTCATTTTTGTGATATCGACCAAATCCTTCAGCAAGGTTAGCAGGTATCGAATCTATTGATTTTACAAATTGCTTCCCTACTGTATCTCTGGAAAAATGTTCCCACTTTATTACAATATCCTATACATAATTACTTAAATGAAATGCAATCTTATATGCATCAATATCATTTAATTTAAGATAATTAGTTTGCATCTTGTAAGAATTAACAATGAAACCATGAAACAATGGAACAATGTATTAATTGAGCAATTGAACAAGAAACTAATAATCAGCGATCTAATCCCGGAGTAATGATCTGGATATAACAATTTTTTGAATCTCCGAAGTTCCCTCGTAAATCTGGGTAAGCTTGGCTTCACGCATTAATCTTTCAACGTGGTATTCTTTAACATAGCCATAACCACCGTGGATCTGGACGGCTTCGGTGGTAACTTCCATGGCCATATCAGCGCAAAATTGTTTGGCAATTGCACTGGCAATACCATAGGGCTGGCCCTGATCTTTCAACCAGGCAGCTTTATAGCAAAGGTTTTTACCGGCTTCAATATTAACGGCCATATCTGATAATTTAAAAGCAATAGCCTGATGTTCAGCTATGATTTTCCCAAAAGCTTTTCTCTCTTTAGCGTATTGAACAGAACGCTCCAGGGCGCCTCCTGCAATACCCAGAGCCTGGGCTGCAATTCCGATACGGCCTCCCTCAAGAATTTTCATAGCGAATTTAAACCCAAAACCATCTTCTCCAATGCGATTTTCTTTTGGGACTATTACATCATTAAACATCACCGAATGTGTATCAGAACTGCGCATACCCATTTTGTCTTCATGAGGCCCCAATGATATTCCCGGAGAATCTTTCTCAACAATGAAAGCATTGATACCATGATGTTTTTTATCAGGATGGGTTTGGGCAATGAGGATATAATAATCTGCGCAGTTGGCATTGGTAATCCAGTTTTTTGTGCCATTAACAAGATAATGATCCCCTTTATCTTCGGCCAGGGTTTTCTGTGATGTTGCATCGGAACCCGCTTCTGGTTCTGAGAGTAAAAAAGCCCCTATTTTATCCCCTGTGGCCATAGGTCGAAGATATTTTTCTTTAATTTGGTCAGAACCCCATTTTTCAATCCCATAACATACCAGGGAATTATGTACCGACATGATCACGGAAACCGATGAATCCACTTTTGAGATTTCTTCCATAGCCAGGACATATGAAAGGGTGTCCATACCACCTCCACCATATTCAGGAGATACCATCATACCCAAAAAACCTAATTCCCTCAGCATATTTACATGCGCTGTTGGAAAGATTCCGTTATTATCTCGTTCTATTACATCCTTAATTAATTCGCGCTGTGCAAAATCGCGGGCAGCCTGCTGGATCATGATTTGTTCTTCGGTCAGATTAAAGTCCATTGGTTATGGTTTTTATAAATTAAAGAAATAGTTTGCTGTCATATTTGTATGAAACAAATGTATGAAATATTGTTCATTTGTTTCAATCGTCACAATTTCAAATTAATGGTTGTAGAATCTTTCTGCGCCTGATTAAACTCAGAAATTATCCCCTTGAATATTTCCGAAACCGGCTTTATCTCATCAATCATTCCTGAAACCTGCCCGATTTCAAGTTCACCTTCATCCAGGTCTCCTTCAAACATACCCATCATAGCCCGGCCTTTTCCCAGCAAAATTTGTAGCGAATCCAACGATGCTCCTTCTTTTTCAAGTTTATCCACTTCGCTAAGAAATTTATTTTTTATTAAGCGGACCGGAATAAGGCTTTTCAGGGTGAGTTTTGTGTCTCCGTCTTTAGCTTCGACAATGGCTTTTTTAAAATTTTCATGTCCTGATGATTCCACAGAAGCAGCCAGCCTGCTTCCTATTTGAACACCATCAGCCCCCAGTATCATTGCTGCCAGCATTGCCCTGCCGGAAGCAATACCCCCGGCTGCTATTAATGGGATATCTATTTCTTTGCTGATGGTTGGAATCAAAACCATTGTTGTTGTTTCTTCAATACCATTATGACCACCAGCTTCAAATCCTTCCGCAACAATGGCATCTACGTCTGCCTCAACACATTTGTGTGCAAACTTCAGATTGGCGATTACATGGGCAACTTTCATCCCTTTTTCTTTCAGATATCCTGTATATTTCTTTGGATTTCCGGCAGAGGTAAAAACGATTTTGATATTTTCATTAAGGATAACCTTAATATGTTCTTCTGCATGGGGATATATTAATGGCAAATTAACGCCAAAAGGTTTTTGGGTAGCTTCCCTGCATTTTCTTATATGTTCACGAAGAATATCGGGCTTCATCGAACCTGAACCGATTAATCCCAATCCACCTGCATTACTTACAGCTGATGCCAGTTCCCAGCCGCTGCACCAGATCATTCCACCCTGGATGATGGGATATCTGATTTCAAACAATTCAGTGATTTTATTCATTTATGCAATATTATGGTTTGATGGTACTAAAACATCGCCCTAACTGAGGGGATTATAGGGGGTATTACATCACTTTCAACATTTCAAACACAATATTATATGCCCCATCATAAATCTGAACAATATCTGCATCAAGCATATAACATGGAGTAGAAAACACCTTGTTTTTCTCATCAATAATCACCTCTCCGTGACTGGTTTCTACATGTGTGGCACCCATTTTTTGTATGGCTTCTGCGGTTCCCTTATCCTGCCCTATGGTTACCTTAACATCCCCAATTATTTTTGCGATAAATGTGGGAGTTATACACATGGCCCCGATGGGTTTACCTGCTTTTAGGGTATCTGTTACTGCTTTCTCCACGTCAGGATTTATTTTTGCAACAGGTCCATCAAATGCAACGGTGGATAGATTTTTAGCGGCTCCAAAACCTCCCGGAAAAATAAGGGCATCAAAATCCCCCACCTTATAATCTGATAATGATTTAATGGCTCCCCGGGCAATCCGCGATGCTTCAACCATGACATTCCTATTCTCTTTCATTTCTTCACCGGTAATATGATTGATCACATGATACTGATCAATGTCGGGAGCAAAACACTGATAATCTGCACCTCTTTGTTTAATTGCCAGCATTGTAAGAGTGGCTTCATGAATTTCTGCGCCATCAAAAACACCACACCCTGCCAGCACAACGGCAAATTTTTTCATCGATAAATTATTTTTGTCAAATTAGTTTATAAATATCAAAAATAGTAAATGTTCATTATTAATCTGTGAAAGCCTGTTAATATAAATTTATAGAAAAAGCCACCCCGTGATGAAGTGGCTTTCTTAATATCGATGTACATGCCTATTCTTCTACTACCGTGATGTTTGTCGCCTGTGGCCCTTTTAATCCCTGTGTTAGTTCATAGGATACAGAAGTTCCATCAGCGAGTTTGCTTTTTGATTCTGCTACGATACCTGAACGATGAAAGAAAACATCTTTGCCCTCTTCATTGATTATAAATCCGAAACCCTTTTCATCGTTGTACCATTTAATTTTGCCTTGATACATAATAAATAGATTTTAGTTATAAATAATAATTAATGTTTTTGAATTGCAATGAATCCTAACAAACCTGATAGCAGATACTCTCAGGAGTGGATCAGATACATGCAATTATTTTATAAAGATAATAAATTTATTCCAAGTAACAAACTTACAAGTACCTGATTTTTAATAAAAAATTAATTTTATTAAAGAAACACATTCAAGAAGCCTATAATAAAGAGGCTTTCTATATAATCTTATTATTCTGCCTTTTTGAAAACTATGGCAACTACAGTTACGTCATCACCGCCCATATTCACCATCATCCCGTAGGGCCGGTCTTCATTGATCTCTATCTGAGCTTCGCCGGCATTGCCGGTTAATTGTTCCCAGAGGGTAACTGCCATATGAACACCTGTTCCTCCTGTGGGATGTCCCCAGCCGATAAGACCACCGGTGGTATTCATGGGTATTTTCCCATCTCTGGCTGTATGACCATCTGCAACAAATTGAGCACCTTCGCCGGGTTTGGCAAAACCAAATGCTTCTACACCCAGTATTCCGGCAATTGAAAAACAGTCATGAGTTTCGATAGTTCCAAGTTGATCTATTGTTATCCCTGCCATTTCGAGGGCTTCAGCAGCAGCTTTTTTAATTGCAGTAACTTCAGTAGGATCAGGTGGATCTTCCGTTATATTTCTAACGCAATGTCCAAAACCAACAACTTCAATGGCTTGATCTTTTGGCATTCCAGTTTTTGCAAGCCCTTCTTCTGAAACGATTGCAATAGATGAGGCACCATCAGAAACTTTAGAACAATCAAAAACTGTCAGATTATCCACAAAGAATCTACCATCAGGCTTTCTACTCATATAGAGAGCCTCCAGGTCGGGAGACCTGTTTTCATGTTCCTGGGCAGTTGGGCATAACCTGGCATTCTCCATAGCATTTACAAACCATCTGCAGAGACCCTTGCGTGTGTAATCAAAGCCATATTTCTCGTAGTAAGCACCAGCCCGGTCACTGAACTGGCCAGGGAAGAAATAGGCATGTCCGTCTTTACGATTCTGGAACCATCCTGCTCCTGCCAGTACATCTGCACCGTAGATTGCTTTCATGCTGTTTTGTACTTCAACCCCCAGTGTTAAGGCTACATCTGAAATGCCGGAAAGCACATTTTTCATCCCCGTAATCAACGCCAGTCCACCAGAAGCACAGGCACCTTCTACCCTTATGGAAGGCTTATATTCGAGATCCTTATTTATCATTCCGGCAAAACCATTCAAATGACCCTGTTTTACAAATCGCTCTGCCATGAAATTGCCAACTACAATTTCATCAACGTTTTGCGGGCCACCTATTCTGTTCATTGTTTTTTCACCCGCTTCCTTAATGTAGTGTTCTATTCCCGGACGAGGTTTCCTGGGGTGGAATTCCCTTCTACCGGTACCCAAGGATACAGTATTGTATCCGGCTGTCATATATACTTTTTTGTTCAATTTCGTCATTTTACTTTTTATTTATTTATCAAATGTTTTATGTGTATTGAATTTGATAGGTTATTTGTTGTCATGCAATAGTAATACGATAGTAATACATTTGTCATACGATTGTCAATTATCAACTATTTACCAATAGATTTTATAAAATTGTTCAATTTCACACTTAAATTTTTAAGTAAAGCAATCAACAGTTCGTATTCATTTTGTGAAATCAACTTTCTGTTATTTGCTTTTGTTAACCAGGTTCTGGTTTCAAATAAAGAGCCACGTGCATAATAATAAAAATTAATAGATTCCTTAAAATGATATCTTCCAAATCCCTCACTGATATTTGCTGCTATTGAGTCCGCTGATCTTACCAATTGCACTCCAAGAGTCTTTTTAGGAAAGTAATCAAGATTTTCAACAATATCACACACTGTTTCCCCTAGTTCCATCGATATCTTATAAACATTAAGTTCCTCAAGTTCCATTTTATTATTGGTTAAGTATACAATTGAATGACCATTGAATGACTATTGAATGACCATTGAATGACCATTGAATGACCATTGTATAACCATTGTATGAGCATTGATTAACCATTGTATAACCATCGAATTTACCATAGCCCTAAAAATACTCATTAATCGGTCCATAAGCATGGAAGAACCCGGTGAGCAAGACGGTATTTACGTCATCCCCTTTATGAGCAATATTGCTATTAACAAGATGTAAACCAATTTCCTTTGATTTAATACCATATCTCACTGCGATTTCAGCGCCAAATTGTTTTGAAGCTTTTAGTGCATTAAAGAAAGCTCCAAGGGCCTCATCTTTCTTCGGATGACGTACTGCCTTTTTCCATGGAATTGCTTCTTCGGGTAATGGCCCCAGTTTTTCATCACATCTTGCCCTGAAATCAGCAATGTTAATGTATTCTTTTTTCTCAGGGTCATAAATGGCAACCGGCTGTCCTTTTTCATATTTCAGGAATCCATTTTTTTGAGAGCCATCAGGATTTTGCCCGCCCTTAACTCCCAGTTCAAGCATTTTTTCAAGCAATGAATGGCTCAATTCTTCTTCAGGCAAATAAGGATTCATAACACCCATGATAAAACTTACAACATCTATGCCCACATAATCCATTAGCTGATAAATACCCATTGGCCTGACAAGATAATCCTGTGTAATTCTATTGATCATGTAAATTGCTTCAGGTAAAGAATAATCTTTCGACAGTGCCTCAGCTTCTTTTAATCCATGCAGGGCATCCCTCATAAAATGACCATTACCAATGAATCCGGCATAATCGTTAGAAGGAACTACTACCTTTCTGAGTTTCTTGGCATACATCTGCGCAAATTCAGCAGCTTCTGCGTTGGTTTTGTCTGTTGTGATCAATTCCACAAGCTTCTGCACAGCAGGTGGATTATAGAAGTGAAATCCTATAATTCTGCCTTCCAGGTTTGCTTCTTTTTCCATCTCATTGATTGGAACAGAAGAAGTATTTGTAAAATACCATGGCTTATTCGGATTATTGGTATCTATTTTTTTGAACAATTTCACCTTCAATCCTTTACTCTCACTAACTGCTTCGAAGATAAGTTTTGAATCGTAGGCCGTTTCCATTCTTATGCTTGGCCTTATGATCTTAATTACATCAAAAACATACTGATCGATAAATTCGCTATTCTCGATCAGGTTTGCTCTGTCAGCATAGATTTTTCTTAGCAGTACAGTTTTCTTTTCGGCCATTTTTATAACCTGGGCCCTGACATAGTCCATCAATCCCTTAAGCCCTTCCTGCGAAACATCCAGTGCATTTAGCACAAAAGTCCTGGATTTATTTTCAGGCATCAAGCTCAGGTCTGCCATTTCAACTGCAGTCAGCAACAGGATACCACTGCCCATTTTCCCGGCAGCTCCCAATACTGATACATTTTCAAGTCGGTCTGTATAGTCCATATTTTTATCTATTTAACTTAATTTTATAATTAAAAACTATTATGCTTTTAGAAACAGATCCTGGATTCTTGATGCTGGATCCTTGAGATTACCAAATAATATCCAGTATCCCGTATCTAGTATCCAGAATCCAGTCTACCAGTTCGGTTTGCGTTTTTCAAGAAATGCTTTCATCCCTTCTTCTCCTTCATCTTTAAACAGGGTGCCGAATTGTTCTGCCTCAAGATTGCTGCCTGAATTAAAATCCGTTAACAATCCTTGCCTGGTAACAAACTTTACTTTTTTAACTGCTTTCGGTCCTTTGGAGGCAATA
This sequence comes from uncultured Bacteroidales bacterium, assembly GCA_964468645.1. Taxonomy (GTDB): domain Bacteria; phylum Bacteroidota; class Bacteroidia; order Bacteroidales; family JAIOZK01; genus JAIOZK01. Next base: position 61,853 of record CAYXUU010000004.1, on the reverse strand, counting down.
ATCTTTGCAGTTTTCATTACCACTTCCATGAAATGCTCAGGTTCCACGACCTTCTGGACCAATCCGATTCTTAAAGCAGTTGGTGCATCGATCATTTCACCGGTAGTCAACAGGTATAATGCATCGGCCAATCCAACCAATCTAGGTAATCTTTGTGTTGCAGCATAACCAGGTATCATTCCGAGGTTAACTTCCGGCTGACCAAATTTCGCCAGGGAACTGGCAATTCTAAAATCACATCCCATGGCCAGTTCCAGACCTCCGCCCAGGGCAAAACCATTAATTGCGGCTATTACAGGAATTTCAAGTTTTTCCAGACTGCTGAAAGTGTTTTGTCCGAGTTTTGAAAAAGCAGTACCCTCTTCGGGTGTTTTATCAACCATCTCGGCAATATCAGCTCCTGCCACAAAGGCCTTGCCGACACCGGTTATGATCATGACTTTTAAGTCTTTGTTTTTTGATATTGTTTCAACAACATCATCCATTTCGTTGAAAAATCTGGTATTCAAAGCGTTCATTGCTTCTGGCCTGTTTATAGTTACCAGTGCAATACCTTCCTGAATTTCAACTTTAAGTATTTCGTATTCCATAAATTTGATTTGGTTATTGTTTGTGTAATATTTTAACGATTAAAAACTATAATTTATCTGTGAAAATGGAGTGTTAACACAGGAATAACAAAGGTAAGATAATAATTTTAATCAGAATACATATAAGCATTAATCCAACCAATAAGAGGAAAATGAGATTTACGGGCCAGACCGGGTATCAGGGGTAAATTCCAAATAAAAATATTATGACTATTTTTGCTCCAATCCGATGATCATAATGAGGGAAAAACAAAAAATATTCGCATTTATTTTCCTGATGACATACCTGTCATTTCTATGTCATGATTTATTTGCCCATCACCATCATGAAATGCCCAGCACCCATTCTTCTGAATTTGTTTGCCATGCAACAAATACAAAAGCTGAATCAGATCATGATCATTTGCATGAAGCATGCTGCCAGAACCACCTGGAAAGCAACTGTCTCTCCTGTGAGAATGATCAGCAACTGCACAACAATTTTATTTTGTTCAAAGTATTAAACATTGATCTGGTTAGGGTTTTAACGCCAAATGAACTTTTTCAAAATATATCCATTGAAAGAAAACTACCAATTCACGATATATTACACTTTGGTTGTTCGGATGTTATTTATTCCGGCAATGGTTTAAGAGCTCCACCCCAATCTTCCTAGCGATTTCTGTTTATTAAGTGTCCTTGCCTCACATATGCATATAGCATTGTAAGGTATATCATTAATTAATTTCAATTTTAAAATTTAATAAAAATGTTTAAATATGTTATATCTGCAGTTATATTTTTTCTGCTCATCATAACTGGTTGTCAACACAGTGATCATACACAACAACATTCAGAATCACCGGAGGCCATTTCATATACGCTGTTTAAAGGGGATTATGAATTGTTTATGGAATTTGATCCTTTGATTTCGAATGATACTTCTGATTTTATTGTTCATTTGACAACACTTTCGGATTATAAACCTGTCAGGGATGGATTGGTATCCATTAGTTTAAAAGGTGCTGATTTTTCTCAGGATAAAATCATTGAAAAAATATCCAGGCCCGGTATTTTCAGAGCCGGACTGATCCCCCACAAATGCCAGAAGAATCTGATGCTGACAATAAACTATCAAAATGATACCTCACAGGTAGTATTTGAGATACCTGATATTGTGATTTATTGCAACCATGAAGAATGGGAGCATGAACATGAACATGAACATCATCAGGAAGTATCAGATGATATCGTGTTTTTAAAAGAACAGGCCTGGGAGGTTGATTTCCAAACAGCTGAAGTAAATGAGAAAAACTTCCATGAGGTGGTTAAAGCTTCCGGGCAACTTTTACCTGTTCAATCTGCTTTGCATACCATAATTGCATCAAACAACGGAATTGTAAGGCTTGAAGCAGGATCCCTGTTGCCGGGTCAATTGATATTAAAGGGGCAATTGCTTTTCAGTATTATACCTGGCAACCTCCTGGATCAGAATATTAATACACGATATCTCGAGAAAAAAGCTGATTATGAAAAGGCAAAATCTGATATCGAAAGGGCCGGCCCACTTGTCAGGCAAAAGATCATTTCGGAAAAGGAATACCTGGAGATCAAGTTGAGGTATGATAAAGCAGAAGCAAACTTCAACGCTATTTCCTCAAATTATGCTGAGTCAGGAACACCAATAATATCGCCTGAAGATGCCTTTATTACAGAGGTATTTAAAAGTAACGGAGATCATGTTGTTCAGGGGGAAAAATTGCTGGAAATGCTGGAAACAGACAATCTTCTGCTGAAGGTTGATTTACCTCAGGATCAATTAAGAAACATCACCCGGATCAGGGGTGCGAACTTTATTATTTCAGGGGGTGGTAAAACCTTTTCGACGGAAGAACTGAACGGCAGGATTATTTCCGTTTCCAGGATCACCGATGATGATAATAATTACATTCCTCTTTATTTTGAAATTAAAAATCCTGGTGAATTAATACCCGGGATCTTTACGGAAACCTATCTTCAGCTTGAAACAAACAGTGAAGCCCTGGTTATTCCGCTTTCAGCAGTTATGGAAAGCGAAGGCGATTACTTCGTATATGTACAGACAGGTGGAGAGAGCTTTATACGCAGGGATTTGGAACTGGGGGGCAACGATGGTAAATACGTCCTTGTACAATCAGGTTTAAGCAGAGGTGACCGGGTTGTTACCGAAGGTGCCTACCGGATAAAACTGGCTTCCATGTCGGGGGAACTACCATCACATGGCCATGTACATTAACCTTAAAAACGGAATATCATGATAAATCAATTGATAGGATTTTCGTTAAAGAACAGGCTGATCATACTGGCCGGTGCCCTCATCATTTTAAGTGTTGGGTTGATTATGCTCAGGGATCTGGATATAGACATATTCCCTGATCTGAATGCACCAACCGTAGTGATCATGACCGAAGCTCATGACATGGCTCCTGAAGAAGTAGAACGCCTGGTTACGTTTCCGGTAGAAATAGCCATCAACGGATCAAATAACCTCAGGCGCGTAAGGTCTTCTTCGTCCATGGGATTTTCTATTGTGTGGGCTGAATTTAACTGGGGTACTGATATTTACAGGGCACGACAGACCATAACAGAACGATTGGCCGGAATTGTGGGATCATTACCCGAAAATGTTGACAAACCCATGCTTGCCCCTCAGACCTCATTACTCGGTGAAATCATGATTATCAGCATCACTTCAGATTCAATGAATCCAATGGAATTGCGAACACTTGCCGACTGGGATATCCGGACACGTTTATTATCAATTCCAGGCATTGCACAGGTAACAATTTTAGGTGGTCAGCCCAAACAATACCAGATACAGGCCAACCCTCTTAAAATGAATTATTACCAGGTATCGATGGATGAACTGATAAAAGCCAGTGAAGAGGTCAATATGAATTCTTCGGGTGGTTTTTTTGAACAACATGCCAGCAGATATCTTATCAGGGGTGTTTCAAGAACTACCAGTACCCAGGAAATTGGTAGCAGTATCGTTAAATACACAAACAATAAACCTGTTAGAATTTCTGACGTAGCAATTACTACAGTGGCTTCATCTCCGGTAATTGGCAAAGGCTCCTACCGTGGTAGAGACGCAGTTGTTATCACCATTAATAAACAACCGGAAATAAATACCCTGAAACTGACCGGGCAAATACATGAGGTGATTGATGAGATTAAAACAACATTACCGGTTAATGTAAACTTAAACGAAGATATATTTGAACAGGCTGATTTTATAGATGTAGCCATTAATAATGTTAGGAATGCGCTTAGTGAAGGCGCACTGCTTGTTATTGTTATCCTTTTCATTTTTCTGATGAATGTAAGGACGACGGTAATCTCTGTTATAGCAATTCCCCTGTCGCTGCTGGTAGCAGTAATCACACTGAAATTATTCGGCCTTACTATTAATACCATGAGCCTTGGTGGTATGGCTATTGCCATAGGTGCCATCGTAGATGATGCTATTATTGATGTAGAGAACGTATATAAAAGGCTAAAAGAAAATGTACTTAAACCTGTAAATGAAAAACTGAAACCGTTAAAGGTTGTGTACAATGCCTCAACAGAGATACGGGCTTCAATACTCAATGCAACCATCATAATTATTGTGGCTTTTATACCATTATTTTTCCTGGGGGGTATGGAAGGAAGAATGCTAAAACCACTTGGCATTGCCTTCATTGTGTCTCTTTTTGCCTCGTTAATTGTTGCTATCACGATAACCCCTGTTCTCTGCAGTTATTTACTTACTGACACAAAAACACTGATCAGGAAAAAAGGTGATTCCTGGCTGGTCAGGAATATCAAGAAATCATATTCAATAACACTGGCAGGTGCACTTGCTTACAGAAAAAGTATATTAATCATCTCATTCCTTCTCTTCGCAGGTGCTGTTATTTTGCTTATTTCATTAGGAAGAACATTCCTTCCACCATTTAATGAAGGTTCACTGGCCATTAATATTGCAACTTATCCCGGGGTAAGTATCGAGGAATCAGACAGGATCGGCAAACAGGCTGAAGCCTACCTGTTGGATATCCCAGAAGTCATAACCACCTCCAGGAAAACAGGAAGGGCAGAACTGGCGGAGCATTCATTCGGTGTAAATGTTTCGGAAATAGAAGTGCCTTTTGAATTGATTGACAGGTCGCGGGAAGAATTTCTGACTGATGTCAGAGATCGGTTAAATTCAATTCCGGGAATCATTGTTGAGGTTGGTCAACCCATTACTCATCGTATTGATCATATGCTATCAGGTACCAGATCCAATATTGCCATCAAGCTTTTTGGGGATGACCTCAGAAAAATGTACCGAATTGCTCAACAGATCCAAGAAAGCATTGAACATGTAGATGGTGTTGTTGACCTTTTTGTTGAGCAGCAGGTAGAAACCCCCCAGATACAGATCAGGCCCAGAAGGGAATTACTGACAGGTTATGGAATAAGCCTTCAGGCATTCAATCAGTTTATCAGTGCAGCATTTGGAGGTGAAAAGGTAGCAGATGTATTTGAAGGAGAGAAACAATTTGATCTTGTTGTTAAATACGGTGAAACCAACAGGGATAACCTTCAATCGATTAAATCTGCCATGATTGATACCTATGATGGACAAAAAATCCCGTTATCACAGGTTGCTGAGATAACATCATCATCCGGGCCATACAGTATAAGCAGGGAGAATGTACAACGTAAGATCGTCATATCTGCCAATGTCTCAGGGAGAGATCTGAGAAGTGTGGTAAATGATATACGGGAAGAAATAAACAATGAATTAATCCTGCCTGAAGGTTTTAGAATAGAATATGGCGGGCAATTTGAAAGTGAGGCGAAAGCTTCCAGGATACTGTTGCTTACATCACTCGGTGCGATACTGATCATCTTCCTGATATTATTTCAGGAATTCAGAAACACCCGGATTGCAGGTATTGTTTTACTAAATCTGCCTCTTGCAATTATAGGCGGCGTGGCAGCAATATGGATTTCTTCAGGGGTGATCAGTATTCCTGCTATTATTGGTTTTATTACACTTTTCGGCATTGCAACCCGTAACGGCATCCTGCTGGCATCGCGGTATCTGTCGATCATTAATGAAGAAGCAGATAAGAAAAAGATCATCATCAGGGGCTCATTGGACAGGATCAGCCCGATACTGATGACAGCATTAACAGCAGCCCTTGCACTAATACCGCTTGCAATGACCGGTGATAAGCCGGGCAATGAAATCCAGAGCCCGATGGCAGTGGTCATACTGGGAGGATTATTGAGCTCAACACTGCTGAATCTATTTGTTGTTCCGGTAGTTTTTTATGAAATGATAAAAGGGAAAAAGATATGATAACAAGAAAGTCTATTGCAATATTTGGTTTTATCCTGATAGCCTTTAAGGGGTTCTCCCAGGATAAAATTCAACAGGTGATTACTTCGGTAGCTGATAATAACAAGTCGATGAAAGCATATGATAACTATACACAGGGAAGGATCCTGGAGGCAAAAACAGGACTTCTCCCCGATAACCCTTCCATAACTTTTGATTATCTCACGGGAGGGAACAGCAATGACCACCTGAAAGAGTTCATTGCAGTTCAAACTTTTGAATTTCCATCTGTTTATGTGCATAGGAAAAATATATCCAGGGATGAGATGGAGTTATCCATGCTCAATAAGCAGTTGTATGACTGGGAAATTTTATTCCAGACAAATTTATTATGCATCGATTTAATCTATCTTAACAAGAAACAGCAGGAACTTGATTTACGTGAGAGAATTGCTGAAGGTCTGGTGGAAGATCAGGAAAAACGTATTGAAAACGGATTCGGAACAATACTGGAACTGGACAAAGCCAGGCTTCATCTATCTACGATAAGAAACGAGGCCAGTAAAAACCAGGCCAGCAGAAAAGCAGGATTACAACACCTTGCAGCATTAAACGGAGGTCATATTATTGAGTTCAATCAGGATTATTATCCCGGCGATTATGAACTGCCTGATTTTGATTCCCTGTTCAATTATCTGGAATCTGTTGATCCGGTTAATAAAATCATAGAGAAGGAATTGGAAATAGCACAGCGAAAGGTAAAACTAAACAGATCCAATTCCTTGCCTGATTTCGAAGCAGGATACCGTTATGAAGAGACTGCTCTCGAGAGATTTGGTGGCGTTCACCTTGGATTAACCATTCCTATCTGGGAAAACACCAACAGGGTAAAACACAGTAAAATAAATGTGGATTTTGTGGAATCGAAAATCATTGATCATGAAAATATGCATTACAATGAATACAAAGAATTGTATAATTCGGCAATTTCAGCAGGTGAAAGGCTCAGGGCCCTTGATGAAATATTATCCACAATGAAATACCGGGAGAACCTGGAAAAGGCACTGAATCAGGGAGAAATATCACGCATCGAATTTTTTACCGAATGGTCGATTCTCTACAATACGATAGATGAATATCTTTTGCTTGAGAAAGAATATTACTGCTTATTGAGTGGTCTGTTTAAGTTTGAGTTACTGAAGGAGATAAATACAAATTAGTGGTTATTTGTGCTAACCTTAAATCAGTGAGTCCTCATGATTTTGTAATCAAGATCATTTAGCCTAACTGATCGCGAGGGATTACACGGGTTTTATTACTCACTTCATTCGTGAGAGAAATTCCCCGCCCCTTGGGACGATTAAACAAATAGTTCCATTGAGATACACCGTTGCTCTGTAACGAGGCAGTTTATTGGCCGGAAACAACTCAGAGGATTCTGAGAAGTGTTAAATGTATGTTAAAACAATAACAAGTTAACTATAACAGGATTATATAATATATATTTGTAAATAAGAAATAAATCAATGAAAAGAATAATTCATTTCGGGTTGTCATTATTGCTGGTTGTCTCTACAATGGGGGTAACCATAAACAGGCATTATTCCGGCGGTGAGTTATTTTCCACTTCGTTGTTTGCCGAGCCTGAATCATGTTGTGCCGCGAAATGTGATTGCTGCCATGAAGAATCACAGGTGATTAAAGTGGAAGATGATTTTATTGGATCTGCCTTTGACCTGATCAAGGTGTTTTTCTTTGAGCTGGTAAAATCCACACTCAATGTTGAGTTTTCAACATTAGATGAACAGCAAATATCAAAAAACATTTCTACGGAATGTGATAAATCCCCACCTCCTGACAAATTTATTCAGGAATTTACACAGTCTTTTTTGTTATAATTACCGTAATTCATTTTAAATCCTATGCCTGATACTATTATGGGGCTCAGGATATTTGATTATTTTGCGAAATGAATTAAAATGAATTGTGGTATGTTGAATAAAATCATAAAATTTTTTATAGAAAACAAACTGGTTACCATATTGGTGCTGATCATGGTTATTACCTGGGGCATAATAACAGCGCCATTTAATTGGGACCTGGGATTTTTCCCTCGTGATCCTGTTCCTGTGGATGCTATACCGGATATTGGTGAAAACCAACAAATTGTTTTCACGGAATGGCCTGGTAGATCACCACAGGACATTGAAGACCAGATCACCTATCCTTTAACTACTGCATTACTCGGAATGCCGGGTGTAAAGACCATACGAAGCAATTCCATGTTTGGATTTTCAAGCATATATGTAATTTTTAATGATGATGTTGAATTTTATTGGAGTCGTTCCCGTATTCTTGAAAAATTGAATTCTTTACCAAAGGGATTACTTCCTGATGGTATCCAACCTTCATTAGGGCCTGATGCGACTGCCCTTGGTCAAATTTACTGGTATACCCTGGAAGGAAGAGATAAAAAAGGAAATATTACAGGTGGATGGGATCTTCATGAATTGCGAACAATACAGGATTATTTTGTTAAATACAGCCTGGCTTCTGCAGCTGGAGTATCTGAGGTTGCCAGTATTGGAGGATATGTAAAAGAGTATCAGGTGGACGTAGATCCCAATGCCATGCGAGCCAATAACATTAGTCTTTTGCAGGTTATCAATGCGGTAAAAAATTCCAACCTTGATGTTGGAGCCAGTACCATTGAAATTAATCAGGTAGAATATTTTATCAGGGGTATTGGCTATATCAAAAACCTTAATGATCTTGAAGAAACTGTAGTTGCAGTTAACGATAATACCCCTATCCGGATCAAAGATATTGCCCGGGTAGTTTTTGGACCTGCAGAAAGAAGAGGTGCATTGGATAAGATGGGAGCCGAAGCTGTAGGTGGAGTTATTGTTGCCAGATATGGAGCAAATCCATTAGATGTTATTAATCATGTAAAAGATAAAATAAAAGAAATAACTCCGGGCCTGCCGTTTAAAACACTTGACGATGGGACTGTTTCTTATCTAAGGATTATCCCGTTTTATGACAGAACAGGCCTTATTAAGGAAACACTCGGGACACTAGAAGATGCTCTTTCTCTGGAGATCATCATAACAATAATTGTAATTATTATCATGGTCATGAACCTTAGGGCGTCCTTGTTGATATCATTTCTGATTCCGGTGGCCATTCTTATGAGTTTTATTGCCATGAAATACTGGGGTGTGGATGCCAATATAGTTGCATTATCAGGGATAGCAATTGCCATTGGGACTATCGTAGATGTTGGTATTGTGTTATCGGAGAATATCATTAAACATCTGAAAGAGGGAAATCATAAAAGTAAAAAAGTAATCATTTATGAAGCCGTAATAGAGGTGGCTCCTGCAGTGATTACAGCCATTGCCACTACTATCATTAGCTTTATACCTGTCTTTGCTCTCCAGGGAGCTGAAGGTAAACTCTTCCGTCCGCTTGCTTTTACTAAAACATTTGTACTGTTTGCCTCGATATTGGTAGGGATCCTTGTTTTACCTGCACTTAGCCATTTGCTGTTTTCAATAAAAATATCCGGAAAAAAAATGAAGATCATCCTCAATTATCTTCTTGGGGCTGCCGGACTGGTTACACTTATTTTCTTTAATGCGTTTATTGGTGTTTTAATAATTGTAATTGCCGGAGTGAATATTTCAGCTTTACTATCACTGATTCCGGAAAAGAATGTATCCGTTGCAAACGCTGTTATTATTGCATTGGGAGTGATATACATACTTACAAAAGAATGGTTTCCGCTAGGGATTGACAGCAACTTCTACAGCAACTATTTATTTGTTTTTATTCTGATTGCTGTCTTACTGGGTGTTTTTCTGCTGTTTATCAGGTATTACAAACAAATCCTTGGTTGGGCTTTAAAACACAAAGTTCTTTTTATCTCAGTTCCATCGTTTATTGTTATTGTGGGCCTTGTTATCTGGTTGGGTTTCGGACGGGTGTTTGGAATTATCTCCAACGGTTTCGATTCTCTTGGTATTAATGTTCGCACTACGGCAGTTTGGTCCACCTTGCATCACAGTTTCCCGGGCACAGGTAAAGAATTCATGCCATCACTTGATGAGGGGTCTTTTTTACTAATGCCCACATCCATGCCGCATTCCGGGATGGAAGAAAACAAAAAAATACTCAAACAACTTGATATGGCTGTTGCTTCCATTCCTGAAATAGAGACTGTTGTTGGTAAACTTGGCAGAGTTGAATCGCCCCTCGATCCGGCTCCAATTTCAATGTTTGAAAATGTAATCAATTATAAGAATGAATATAAACTTGATGAAAACGGCCGACGAATGCGATTTGCGGTTGACAGGGGGGGAAATTATTTACTGGATGAAAATGATGAATTAATACAGGATAATAATGGCGAGTATTTCAGACAGTGGAGAGAACATATAAAAACACCCGATGATATCTGGAATGAAATAATAAATGTTGCTCGAATTCCCGGAGTTACATCTGCCCCAAAGCTGCAACCCATCGAAACCCGGCTTGTTATGCTGCAAACCGGAATGAGGGCTCCAATAGGAATTAAGATCACCGGATCTGATATTGTTACTATTGAGCAATTTGGACTAAAGTTGGAGGAACTACTGAAAGAGGTACCGGGAGTTAAAAAATCCTCTGTTTTTGCTGAAAGAGTAGTTGGCAAGCCATATATTGAAATACGGATCAACAGACAATCCATTGCCCGATACGGTCTTACAATTAACGAGATTCAGAAGTATATTGAAACAGGGATTGGTGGTATGAAACTGGGTATGACCGTGGAAGGCAGGGAAAGATATCCTATCAGGATCAGGTATCCTCGTGAACTGCGTGACAAACCACATACGCTTGAAAAGATCTTAATACCAACCTCAAATGGAATTCCCGTCCAACTCAACACACTGGCGAGTATTGAATATGTACAGGGACCTCAATCAATTAAAAGTGAGAACACCTTTTTGATTTCCTATGTTATTTTTGATAAGGAAAAAGGATTTTCAGAAGTTGATGTAGTTAACGAAGCAACTGCTTATATAAATTCAAAAATCGAAAACGGTTCTTTAATAGTCCCGAAAGGAGTCAGTTATCAATTTACTGGAAATTATGAGAATCAGATCAGGGCTGAAAAAAGGATGTTATTTATTATACCCATTGTTTTTCTGGTAATTTTGTTGATCCTGTATTTTCAGTTTCGCAATATTTTCACCTCTCTGCTGGTTTTTAGCGGGATACTTGTGGCTTTCTCCGGAGGATTCCTGATGATATGGTTATATGGCCAGAATTGGTTTATGGATTTTTCAGTCTTTGGCGTAAATTTGCGTGAACTATTCCATATCGACACAGTTTATCTCAGTGTTGCAGTCTGGGTTGGTTTTATTGCATTATTCGGTATAGCCACCGATGATGGTGTATTGATGACTACTTACCTGCAGCAGGTTTATCATAAAAACAAACCGGATTCAATATCCAAAATAAGGGCATCTATTATTGAAGCCGGCGCACGTCGTGTCCGGCCCTGTTTGATGACCACCGCCACTACCTTACTTGCCCTGTTGCCAATTTTAACCTCAACAGGACGGGGGTCCGATGTTATGATCCCTATGGCGATTCCAATTTTCGGTGGTATGACCATTGAATTGATCACGCTGTTTGTTATTCCTGTTATATATTCTGCCTTTAAAGAAAGGAAAATGAGAAAGGAGTTACGTCATGCATAAATCAAAGAATTATTTCAGCCTCGTAATATTCATTTTAATATTTCCAATTTTAACCTCTGCCCAGAATAATTCCCTTGCTGAATATATTCAGATCGCAGTTGAAAACAATCCTGAAATTAACGCCGCTTTTAAAAAGTTTGAAATGTCTTCTGAAGAGGTTTTACAATCAGGTGTGATGAATGACCCGCAGCTTTCAGTAGGTATTTTTATCAGTCCTATTGAAACACGGGTAGGAGCCCAAAAAGCGAAATTATCAATTTCCCAAATGTTTCCATGGTTTGGTACTTTAAAAAAGGAAAGGAAAACTGCAAAAATTTTTACGGAAGCTGAATATGAGAATTTTTTAACTGTAAGGAATAGGATTATGTATAATGTGAAAAGAACATGGTTCAGTATTTATCAGGCTGAAAAAGAAATTGAGTTATCACAGATGATCATCGACAATCTAAAAAGTCTGGAGACTGTGGCTATAAGAAAATATGAAACGACTCAATCCAGCTTGGCTGATATTCTCAGAATTCAAATGCAAATTGAAGATTATGAATCAGAACTGTCTTACAGAGTTGATAAGAAAGAGACACTGGTAAAAGAATTTAATTTGCTGCTTGACAGAGATATTGAGGAAGAGATCAATATCCCTGATACTTTGAACTTGTACGATCGGGAGATTGCGACATTTAATATTGAACAGATGCTGAACACAAATCCTTTAATAGGTTCCATTCTGAAACGGAAGGAGGCATCAAAAAATCAGGAACAATTAGAAAAACTTAAAGCTTTGCCTAATTGGGGCCTTGGATTGGATTATGCAATTATTGCTAAAAGAAATGATGTTTCACTTACCGATAATGGGAAAGATGCATTCATGCCAATGCTGAGTATTAATCTTCCCATATTCAGAGGTAAATATAAAGCGGCAATTCGAAAAAGCCGGTTGAATTCAGAAAGGATCGACCACATACTTAAATCGACTCAAAATAATCTTATCCTATCCTATGAAAATAATCTCAGGGATTATAAAGATGCGCTGAGAAAAATCACACTTTATAATGAGCAATTGCAAAAGGCCGGACAGGCAATGAATATCCTTTTGAAGGAATATACTACATCAGGAAAAAATTATGATGAGGTTATTGATTTACAGCAGCTTCAATATAAATATCAAATCAAGCTGGAACAGGCAGTTACTGATCTGCACCTTACAGTGGCATATTTTGAATTTCTGATTTCTGATAATGAATTTCAAAACCAATAATCATGAAAACACAAACAAAAGCAAAAAAAGCAATAATTTATATTGCATTATTAATCGTTGGAATAGTTCTGGGTTGGTTGTTCTTCGGAACCGGATCTGAAAATGAAATTCATTCGCACTCCGAACAACAGATCGAGACAGTTGAAAATACAATCTGGACATGCTCAATGCATCCACAAATCCGTCAAGAAGAAAAAGGCGACTGTCCAATATGTGGCATGGATTTAATACCTGTAGAAGAAGAAAATGAAATAGTGAATACATCAGGTGAAATCACAATGAATGAACAGGCCGTTAAACTTGCAAATATTCAAACCTCAACAGTAGAGTTCATTGCCCCTTCAAAGGAAATCATATTGCAGGGAAAAATTAAACCTGATGAAAGAGAGGTGGTAAATCAAGCGATACATTTTTCGGGCAGGGTAGAAAAACTAATGATAAAATATGAAGGTGAATATGTGAAAAAAGGAGAAATACTGGCAACAATATATTCACCCGAGCTTATTACTGCACAGGAAGAATTGCTTGAGGCCCTAAAATTTGAAAAATCAAATCCGGTTCTGGCGGAAGCAGTAAAAAGAAAATTGAAATACTGGAAATTGACTGGTGGTACAATAGACAATATTATAAAGGCTGGACAGGTGAGTGAGTTTATTGATATTTTTTCAGAATCAAGTGGTTATGTATTACATAAATTCGTTACTGAGGGTGATTATGTCAAAAGGGGGGATGTATTATTTGAAATTACCAACCTGGATAAACTATGGGTAATCTTTGATGCGTATGAAGAAGACCTGCCCTTTATTAATCCTGGTGATAAAATCAGCTTTGAGGTAAAATCTCTTCCCGGTCTTGAATTTGAAGCCAAAGTAAGCTTTATTGATCCGGTAGTTGATATGAAGAAAAGAGTAATTCGGATCAGAGCGGAAATAAATAATTCAGGAGACATGTTAAAGCCTGACATGTTTGTTACAGGTTTACTTATTCCAGGTATTTCTCCAGAAAGGAAAGTACTGGCTGTTCCTTTATCTGCAATAATGTGGACGGGTAAACGATCAGTTGTTTATGTCAGCAAGAATAAGAACGACCAAGCGGTCTTTGAATTCCGGGAAGTTGTCCTTGGAGATAATTTAGGAGATTATTATGTAATTAACTCAGGACTTGAACATGGAGAACAAGTTGTTACCAATGGTACATTTTCCGTTGATGCAGCTGCACAGTTGCAGAACAAGAAAAGCATGATGAACAGAGAGGGTGAAAAAAGACCAGCTCCCGGTCATCATCATGGAGATATCTCGGACGAAAACCATTCTGACGAACAATATAAAACAGATAAACTTCCGAGTATCAATGAAACTTTCCTGAATCAGTATCTGGAAATCCTGGAGATTTATCTTTCAGTTAAAAATGCCCTGGTAGCAAGTGATGCTGAAACAGCCAATGATGAAGCTAAACTTTTTATACATAAGCTAGAACAACTTGATATGTCAATGCTAGATCATAAAAATCATATGATCTGGATTGAACTTTTAACGGAAATTAAGAATAACGGTAACGAAATTGCATCCTCCAAGGAATTAGAGATACAAAGGAAATATTTTAAATCCTTATCAACAGCCATGATAACAGCCGCGAAAATATACGCTATAAAGAATGGACCATACTATGTTCAATATTGCCCGATGGCAGATGACAACAAAGGGGGATACTGGTTAAGTAAAAACAAGATAATTGAGAATCCCTATTATGGGGATATGATGCTAAGATGTGGAGAGGTTAAAGAGGTTATTGATAACAATAATTAATATAATTTATAAACTAAAAAAATGAAGCTATGAAGAAAATGATGAAATTAATGATGATGACAGCTATTCTGTTTGTTGGTGCAAATGTTATGGTTGCTCAGGAAAATAACTCGAAAAATGAAACTTCAGATGATAAAACAAAAACCGAATTTAAGGTATACGGTAATTGTGGTATGTGCGAAAATCGTATTGAAAAAGCAACAAAAGGTATAGATGGTGTTTATTCTGCTGATTGGGACAAAGTAACCAAAATGATTGTGGTTGAATTTAATCCCAGTAAAGTGAAAGTAATAACATTACATGAAACAATAGCTGAAGCAGGGCATGATACAGAAAAAGCAACAGCGGAAGATAAGGTTTACAATGCCTTACCAGGATGTTGTAAATATGACAGGGAATCTAAAAAAGAGTCAGGCTCTGAATAAATCATAATTAATCCAACCCGGAATAATGAAAAGCCTTTTTGTAATAATATTCATTGTTTTTATCTGCCACGTATCAATAGGACAAAAGATTCAGGGTACGGTCTTTGAGAAAAATAATAACGCTATTGATGTTCCCCTGCCCGGTGTAAATGTTTACTGGGCGGGAACACAAACCGGAACAAGTTCTAATTCGGAAGGGCAATTCACGATAAAGCGCCTGAAAGAGCATAAACAACTGGTGATTAGTTTCATTGGGTATCAAAAGGATACGCTTATTGTTAACGATGATCAAAATTACTATACGGTTATTCTTTCTTTAAATAATGATCTGAAAGAAGTTGAGATCCTTGAAAAGGAAACCGGCTCGCATGTTTCCAGGCTGAACCCGATATTAACCACTAAAATTACAGGAGGCGAACTCAGGAAAGCAGCATGCTGCAATCTTTCAGAAAGTTTTGAGACCAACGCTTCTGTGGATGTTTCATATAGTGATGCAGTTACCGGTGCAAAACAAATAAAACTTCTCGGATTGGCGGGAATTTATACCCAGTTCCTCAGGGAAAATATTCCGACCATGCGTGGATTGGCTACAACTTATGGGTTGGAATATATTCCCGGGACATGGATGGAATCGATTTATGTTTCAAAAGGGACAGCTTCGGTGAAAAATGGCTATGAGTCGGTTACCGGTCAAATTAACCTTGAATTCAAGAAACCCGAGAACAGTGAAAAACTTTATCTTAATCTTTATGCCAACCATCTTGGCAAATTCGAGGGTAATGCATATTCAGCCTACAAACTATCAGAATACATCAGTACCATGGTATTGCTGCATGGGGAAACTTTTCAGAAAAAGCATGATTTCAACAAGGATTCCTTTCTTGACCGCCCACTCACAAATCAGTTAAATATCATGAACCGCTGGAGGTTTAAAAAGAATAATGTTGGCGCCCAGTTTGGTTTCAATATTTTATCTGAAGAGCGGTCAGGCGGACAGGTGGATTTTGTTAAAGGTATGACCCTGGAAGAAAGTAATCCCTATGGTATAAATGTTAAGACCAACAGGTATGAAGTGTTTACAAAAAACTCCTATTTATTCAACAGGCCCGGAACCAGCATAGGTTTTATTAACTCTTATGTTTATCATGACCAGCAGTCGTTTTTTGGTTTAAATAATTACAATGCCACAGAGCATAATTATTATGGGAACCTGATGTTCCAGTCATACATTGGTAATACAAACCATACCTATACAGCAGGTATCAGTTATCTTTTTGATCAATTTGATGAAAATTTAAATGATAGTACTTTCTCAAAAATTGAACGGGTACCGGGTTCCTTTATCGAATATACCTTTACCCTGCCTGAACAATTTATGTTAATACTGGGTTCCAGGATTGATTTTCATAATATCTACGGAACTTTATTTACACCACGAATGCATTTGAAATATGAGATCAATTATCGCAACATTTTCAGAGCCTCGGTAGGAAAGGGATACCGGTCGCCCAATATTATTGCGGAAAATACATATTTACTGGCCAGCTCCAGGAAGCTTGTTTTCCTTGATGATCCTGATATTGAAGAGGCATGGAATTATGGAATAAATTATACAAGGTATTTTGATATTAATGATAGAGAACTGGTTGTTAATGTGGAGTTTTACAGGACGGATTTTACCAATCAACTTGTTATCGACAGGGACACCGATATTTACCAGGCATTGATCTATAATTTAAAAGGGAAATCATATTCCAACAGCCTTCAGTTTGAGGCCAACTATGAATTATTTAAAGGCTTTGACCTGGTTGCAGCATTCAGGTATAATGATGTAAAAATGACAATTAATGATGATCTGGTACAAAAACCTCTTGTTAACAGATATAAAGGTCTTGTGACTTTTTCATATCTTACGAAATTGAAAAAGTGGCAGTTTGATTTTACAGCCCAGTTAAATGGTGATTCAAGATTACCTGACACAAAAGGATTGCCGGATAAATATCAACGGTCTGAGACGTCCCCGGTTTATACTCTATTGAACGCCCAGATCACGAAGTATTTTAAAAAATGGGATGTTTACCTTGGAGGGGAAAATCTGACGAATTACAAACAGGATGATCCTATAATAGCAGCCGATGATCCATTTGGGAAATATTTTGATTCATCCCTTGTTTGGGGACCATTGATGGGGATTAAGGTTTATGCTGGGATAAGGGTGGCAATCAAATAATAATTGTTAACAGAAATATTAAAAAACAAACACCATGCTTAAAACAACAAATAGCAAGCACCAAATAACAAATAAATCTCAAATTCCAATGACAAAAATACGAAACACTGGTTTCGTCGGCATGGTTTGGAATTTTGGTAATTGATTATTGGTGCTTATTTGTTATTTGGAATTTGTGTTTTGGTGCTTTATTAATAGAATCAAATACATAATAAAATGAAAACAGAAAATATTAAAGTAGAAAACATCAAATGCCATGGATGTGCGAATACTATCCAGAAAGAGTTAATGAAGATTGATGGCGTTAAAGATGTTGAGGTAATGGTTGAAGATCAATCGGTAAAGATTGATTATGAAAGTGACCAGGACCTAAAGGATAAATTTATCAAGAAACTCAGAAGACTTGGTTATCCCGAACAGGGAACCGGAAATACAATGGCCAGGGTAAAATCATATGCAAGTTGCGCATACGGAAGGGTGAAATTGTAGATGCCGGAAGCTGGATGCTGGGAATTTGATAATGGATACTTGATTCAGGATACTGGATATTGGAAGTTGCCAGCTTAACTACAGGGGAAAAATTAATAATTTAAATAAAAATCAATGAAAGCGACAAAACTGTTATTACTGGTAGTTCTAATGATATCATTTATACCAGGAAACCTATTGGCACAGGAAACAGACAATAAAATTAAGGAGATTAAGATTAAAACATCAGCTGTTTGTAAGATGTGTAAAGAACGACTTGAGCATGACATGGCCTTTGAAAAAGGTGTTAAGGAAGTCGAGCTTGATCTTGAAACCAAGGTTCTGACTATTAAGTACAAAGCAAACAAAACAACGCCTGAAAATTTGCGGGAAGCGGTGTCAAAGATTGGATATGACGCCGATGATGTGTTGGCAGATCAGAAAGCCCATGATAAATTGCCAAAGTGTTGCCAGAAAGGCACACCACCACATTAATAGATTCTAAATAACACTAAAATAGAATTGTGAATAGATCTCAGCTAAAAGACTTAAATATTGCTCTCTGGCTTGCTTTTGTTACGATTGCGTACAATATTGCGGAGGGTATAATTTCTATTACTTTCGGAATTTCAGATGATACCCTGGCTTTGCTGGGTTTTGGTATTGACAGTTTTGTAGAGGTAGTATCCGGAATTGGTATTGCGCATATGGTCGTGCGAATGAAGAAAGCAGGGGCAGATGTGAAGAACAGGGACAGGTTTGAAAAAACCGCGCTTCGTATTACCGGTATTGGTTTTTTTATCCTCACAGCCGGACTGCTGGCCGGATCGGTAATCAACATCATTCAAAACAACAAACCGGAAACAACAGTACCGGGCATTATTATCTCAACAATCTCAATCGCCACCATGTATTTCCTGATGGCCTATAAACTAAAGATCGGAAAAAGACTGAAATCTGATGCTATCATTGCCGATGCCAACTGTACAAAAACGTGTTTTTACCTGAGTATTATTTTACTTGCCGCCAGCGGGTTATATGAGATTTTCCAGATAGGATATATAGATATTATCGGATCACTTGGGATTGCCTGGTTTGCTTTTAAAGAAGGACGGGAAGCTTTTGAAAAAGCAAAAAGTAATTCCTTAAATTGTTCATGTGGGAGTGATGATCATTGCTAGATGCAAGGTTAATTGATCAGACTCATGAACCGCATAATACATATAAGGTATTAAGCTTTAATATTGTTTTTTTGAAATGCGTTGGAAATAAAAAAGGCTGCCAGATTGAATACACTTCAGGCAGCCTTTCATAATTAACCTCATCAGGGCTTAGCACTTAAATCAGAATAATCACATTAATCTTTTTCAAGTACCACTATAGAATTATGTTCATAATCAAACACATATAATTGCCCGTCTTTATCAAATGCCATATCAGTTGGCTGGTTGATATCTTTTGTTATTGAGTTAGCGAGTATGCGATAACCCTCTTTGGTTTTTCCATAAAAATCAACCCTGTTGTTGTTATAGTTTGAAATGACCAGAATGTCATCCTTAATCCTTACTGCATAAGATCCTATTTTTTTACACTCAATAGTAAATGTTCCATTGAATACAAATTGTCCTTTATTGTCTTTTGTAAAAGCAGTAATTATCTTACTTCCATAATTGGTAACATACATAACACCATCCTTATCAATGCCAACAGCGACAGGCTTAACCAGGTTGCCGGTAATCATTTTAGTTTCAACTGCTGCATAATTCCCATCTCCATTTTTTTCATACACACCGACCGAATTATTGTTGAAGTTAGTAACATACATTGTACCATTTGAATCTATGAATCCAGTAGATGGTCCGTAAACACCCTTCTTAATGTTTTTATCCGGTGCGGGCACATATTTTCCTGAAGCAGATTTTGAATAAGCAAGTATAATATCCCCCATATAACTCATTACATAAATAATCCCTTCATCATCAATAAGAATACCGGTTGGTGTATTCATTGCCTCTTTGAATGTAAGTGACGGATCATTTATATAAACTCCATTTTCCCCCTTTTTGAAAACAGTAACCGAATTGGCAGTCATATTTACAACATACATTAGCCCATCTTTATCAAACATCATGTGCTGCGGACCAGAAATACCATCTTTTATTGTTTCGGACAGCTCAGCAGTATAATCTTGCATGGTTTGTATAACATTACCAGTATCGGGAGCATGAGGAACAACAGGGATAAGGTGTTTTGTTATCGCATCTTGTTCTTCCCTGGGTACAGTTGTTTTCCCCTTTGTATAAACGGTAATATTATTCCCACCATAATTGAGTACATACATCGTATTGCCTTTATCAGCAAAAGCCAGGGCATTACAACTGTTGAGATTATCGATTAATGATTTTTCGATACTCAAGGCATATTTCCCGTCCTTATCCTTTTCAAAAACCGCAATTGCACTAGTATTAAGATCAGCAACATAGGCTAATCCATCCTGGTCAAAAACGATCATATTTGGGCCCATTAAACCTTTTGAAAAACTACCGCTTTGATCCTGGGAATAACCTCCGTCTTTGTTTTTATTATATACAACAATTGTATTTATTCCGAAATTGGAAATATAGATTGATCCATCCTTTCCACCGCTAATTCCGATAGGCTGGTTTAAACCTTTAATAAGCGCTTTGGGGTTGGAGATGTATTTACCAGCCTCATTTTTTAAATACCCCTGCATTGTATTATTGTTGAAATTACAAACAAGCAACATACCATCGGGTGCAATTGAAATATCATATGGGCCATTGACACCTTCGGTAATCTCCAGTTCTTCGTTATTAGTATACTTTCCGTTAGCATCCTTACTGAAAACAAATATTTTGCTGTTGCTATAACTTGCAACATATAAATCTTCGTTTGATGGATCCAGTGTAATACCAGTTGGTGTTTTCATGCCATGCGAAAGTTCAGCGTCCTTGTTTACGACAAATTCGCCGTGTTCATTTTTAGTAAAAACAGAAACGGTGTTTATCGCAAGATTAGTTACAAAGATTGTCTTTTCGTCTTTTGATAAAACCAGATCCTGGGGCCCGTTCATACTACCCTTGATTGTGGCTGAAGTATCAGGCAAGAATTTTGTGATTTCACCTGTGGTTTGAGTTTTCAGGTTACATGCACTGATAAAAACTACCCCAGCAATAAATAAATAAAAATAATTTTTCATGGTTTGCATTTTTTAATATTGATTTTCTAAAAATAGGTTGATAAAATAAATATCAGACTCCAAATATATTGCAACTATGGATTAAAGTAATAGGCATAAACGCCTACTTTTTTAATGAAATAAATAGGTAAAATACCTATATGGTACTTAGTCTATGCTGCTTTCGTTTCTTCCAAATGCTTTTGATACGCCTTCCATCCAGGGCACCACTTAATATGCCAGCGCCAGAACCGGCCCAGTAATGATTTTGGTTTTGCTTCTGCTCTTCTGCGAAGCCCGCAGGTTTCGCAACTGAATTTTTTTTCTTTGGCCATGATAGTATTGGTTTACTTATTATTGTAATCCTTTTACCCTTGGTTTACCTGCAATAAAATCCTTCAGGTAAAAGGGTTCAAAATATGCCACATTTTCAAATTCCCCTTTCCGGAATTTCTTGTCAGCAAGTTCGATTATGTGATCTGCTGAAGGATTAAATCCATCAATAAATATCGAATTGGGATGGTGTCCTAAGACCTCTCTACACTTTCCGGCCCCATCACCAAAAAATACAAGTTTATATTTGTCAATAAAATCTGAAAATGAATCTTTGTCGATAATTTCAGCTCTTGTTTCCCTTAATTCATTGCTATGTAAGTCAAACAAAGCGGAATAAACTTCCATTCTCCTTGCATCGATCATTGGGCATAACAGAACAGCCTTTTCAGGGCTGTGGGATTTTGCCATCCCATAGGCCATAGCCTGAAGTGTATTGATTCCGATTAAAGGTTTATCAATGGAATAGCATAAACCCTTGGCCGTTGAAACCCCTATTCTTAAACCGGTATATGATCCGGGGCCTTTACTAACAGCAATGGTATCAAGTTGTGAAAATGAGATACCGCTTTCATTAACTACCTGGTCAATGAAAATTGAAATATTGGTAGCATGGGCATTTTTTTCATTTGAGGTCCTGCTGGCAATGATCGAATCAGAACCCCCAAGGGAAACTGAACATGATTGGGTAGCGGTTTCGATTCCTAAAATCAGGACCATCTTTAATCAATTTAGCCTGTTATTTTTTATTCAATGTTTAATGGCAAGCTAATCATCAGACTTAAAGAGATCTTTCTTATCAACCTTTTTCACGGCATCATTATTTTCAAGCTGTTTTGATACAGCACGATAGGGGGCAGTGATCACATCCTGTTCGGCTTCAACACCCTCCTTAATTTGAATATAGGTATTATCCTGAATACCGGTTTTGACAACCTGTAACCTGGCCTTGCCTTCATCATAAATGAATACCACCTCAAGTTCCTCTTCATCATCGCTAACACCTTCTTTATCTTCCAGCTTTTCCTCCTCAATTATTTCACGTGTTGATTTTAGTTTCCCGGTTGTGTCGGGACGTGTTGTTACAGCCTGGATGGGAACTGAGAGAACACTATAAACAGTTTCAGTTTGAATATCAACAGTGGCAGACATACCGGGTCTGAAAGGAGACATATTAGGCTTTTCTTCAGTAAGGAGATCCTCATAGGATTCTTTAAGTATATGGATTTTCACATCGAAATTAGTAACCTGGTCGGCGCTGATTCCTGTGACATTGGCAGATGTTGCAATTTCTGTGATAACACCTTTGAAATCCCTGTCGAGGTAAGCATCAACTTCAATTTCGCAGGTATCATTCATCGATACCCTTACAATATCATTTTCATTAACTTCAACATTTACCTCCATACTGTTCAGGTTGGCAATTTTCATGATTTCCGTCCCGCTGGAAAACTGTGATGCCCCAACAACACGTTCTCCAATTTCAATATTGAGTTTTGAAACGGTTCCATCATTCGGGGAAAATATATTTGTCCGCCTGAGATTTTCTTCTGCTTCTTCCAGGGATGCCCTTGAACTCTGAACAGAATATTCTGCAGCTTTCACACTTTCCTGTGCTGCTTCCACATCAGCTCCGGCAACCTCAAAAGCCGCTCTGGCAGCTTCATAATCAGCATCTGAAACCACATTCTGTTTCCATAGTTTTTCACTTCTTTCAAAAGACAGTTTTTGATTTGAATACTGGGCTTTTGATTGTGCAAGCCTGGCCTTAGCATTGGCGAGATTTGCCTGTTGGGTGCTCAGGGCCGCTCTCATCCGGTCATAATTCGACTTGTAAATCTCCGGATCAATAACAGCAAGCAAATCACCCTTCTTAACATCATCACCTTCCCTTACATTTAACCTGATAACCTCTCCTGAGATATAAGGGCTTATGGCTACATCAACTTCAGGTTGTATTTTACCATTGGCCGATACGGTTTCAACAATGTTTCTTCTTTCAATTAATTCGGTGGCAACTTCAATTTCCGCTGTACTATTCCCTTTATTTACTGCCATAATTATAAGAACAATGATGACAATGATCCCTCCAATGATGTACCATTTTTTCTTTTTTGATTTTTTCTTTTTCATGGAATGTGATTTTAAATGATATGCAAATAGCTGCCAAGAAAGGCGTAAAATTAATTAAATATGTATAGAGAACAAAAAGAAAAACCCTCTTTTAAAGAGGGTTCTAAAAATATAATGATTCGCATAATATTAATTTGCCCTGAATTTGTCGATTGAAATAGGATTACCCATATAAAAATCCAGAATAGTTACTGTGTACAGGTATTCATATTTGGCACTTATCAGTAGTGATTGTGCAAGTGTATTTTCCTTTTTGGATTCATTGTATTCCAGGGAAGTAATAAGGCCAACATTAAATTTCTGTTCAGCATACTTGAATGCTTCTGTGGTTGCATCAACATTCTTTATTGATGATATGTATTTCTTATAAGCAGCAGATGCATCGGCATAAGCCTGGTTTATAATTTTGTTAAGGTTTAGTTTTTCGAGCTCCAGATTATAATAGGCATTCTGCTGACTGATTTTTGCCTGTTGAATAGCAGAATTGGTTTGCCACCCATTAAATATGGGAATATTCAAGTGGATCATAAAGCTCCTGTTGTTGTTATCTTTAAGCTGGTCTCCAAATCCCTTAACTTTATAATCAGCATATGTTATAGAAGGATAGGCTGATATTACCGGAATTGGGTTCGTTCCTTCAGTATATCCTATTATCGGGTAGGTTGTAGTTTCATCTTCACCAACTTTATTAGCTCCCGAATAACCGCTTCCCCATGAACCACTCAAATACAGATTTGGACTCATGCCTCCCTTTGCAATACTGATCCCTTTTTCAGAAGCCTCAAGCCTGGTTTCTGCCCCTTTAATCTCAGGCCTGCTTATCAGGGCATAGTTATAAACAGATTCCGGATTTGGAAGTAATCCTATCTGCTCGGTAATTCGCACCACCGGTATTTCAATTTCGAAGCCTTCAGGTGTGGGCAAATCCAGTGCCTGGCTTAAATCAAGATAAGCTAATTCGAGGTTATTCATCGCTGTAATAACATTCAATTCTTCAGTTGCTGCCTGGGCTTCAACGGTCAACAGATCACCCCTGGCAAGGGTACCGGCCTCAACCAGTTTTTGTGTCCTTGAGACTTGTTGTGTCGTAATATCCAGCTGGCTTTGAGCTATCTTAAGATTTTCTGTATTGTAAAGGATCGTTAAATAATAGGTAACTATGTTTAATGAAATATCATCCATGAATTTATCTGATTCATAATTTGTTGCCAGCAGGTACAGCTTGCTTTGCTTCATGGTGTTTAGTTTTCTAAAACCATTAAAAATGGTAAAATTTGATGAAGCATAAAGGTTATTGGACCTGACCCTTTCAGTGGCAAACTCGTTTGTGAACCTGTCAACCGATTTCCCCCAGTTATACCCATGCGAAACATAACCGTTCAGGTCGGGTAACATATCAAGTTTGGATGTTAATAAATACTCTTCCTGTAACTCGATGTCAAGTTGTTTTTGCTTCACCTGAATATTGTTGTCAAGGGCATAATTGATACAATCCTCCAGTGTCCAGAGGTTTTGTGCATACAGGGTGCCGGCAACGGATAAAACCAGTGTTGCAAGCAGAGAAAAAGTGAAACTCCTGATCAAAATACTATGTCTTCTCATTATTATTTGGATTAATTATTTTGCGCAATAAAAATAACTAAAAACATGCCACTATCACAGGTATTTGAAAAACAGATAAATATAAATGTGATTTTTTGGAAGAATATTTTCCTGTGTTCATAAGCCTACAGTTGATGTACGGTATTGAACAATCTGTGATTGACTGATAATTATTTATGGCATTCGATGCAAAATAACTAATTTTATACCGGTAATTCTAACAAAAACAAGATTATGAAAATTTTACAATTTATTAGCAATAACATCGCCTTTATTTATCTTGTACTCATTATGCTTATATCAATTGGAAATACCCAGGCAAATATTTCAGACAGGGATATCGGGGATACCATTGATGCCGTTCATTATGATATACATCTTGAGTATATCGATATAGGTCAACAAACAATTCAGGGCTATACAACAGTAGAACTTACAACGAAAATCGACAACCTTGAATTTGTTTTTCTACAGTTAATGGACCTGTCTGTTGACTCGGTTAAAGTTGAAGGAGCGTTTATCAATGATTTTATTCATTACGATCCACTTCTGGAAATTCAGTTAAATTCACCAATTAGCACAGGGGATACCATTGATGTAGTAGTTTACTATAACGGACACCCGTATCATGACGGTTGGGGTGGGTTTAATTTTTCCGGAGACTATGTATACAATCTCGGGGTAAGTATTGACAATATTCCTCATAACATGGGTAAATCATGGTTTCCATGTGTTGACAATTTCACCGACAGGGCAACATACGACTGTCATATCACAGTAGGTGAAGGAATGACAGCGGTTTGCGGTGGAATGTTACAAGGGAAAACTCAAAATGACTACTCACAAACATATCACTGGAGTTTACCACAGGAAATCCCGTCCTATCTGGCATCTGTAGCAACAGGAAATTATGTTTTATGGGAGGACACCTATCATGGTATTGTTGAGGATATTCCTGTAAATATTTACGTCAGGCCACAGGACCTGGATAAAGTTGATGGTTCTTTTGTACACCTGAATGAAATCACCAATATTTATGAAACACATTTTGGACCGTACAGATGGGATAGGATAGGATATGTTGGAACTGCTGTAGGTGGCGCCATGGAACACGCCACCAATATCGCATATTCCAATAGTTCTATTAATGGCAACCTGAGCGATGAAAGCCTGATGGCGCATGAACTATTCCATATGTGGTTTGGCGACCTTGTTACGTGTTGTTCTGCCGAGGAAATGTGGATAAACGAAGGATGGGCAACTTTCTGCCAGGTCTTTTATCTTGAAGATCTTTACAGCTATGAAGATTTTAAAACAGCAATGAGTGAAATGAATGCCACCGTCCTTCAATATTGTCATACAACCGGAAATGGTGGTGATGGTGCCTATTTTCCATTAAATGAAATTCCTCAAATCGTTACTTATGGAATGACAGCTTACGATCGCGGCGCTACTGTTGTTCAAAGTCTCAGGGCATATCTTGGTGATGATCTGTTCTTTGATGCCATCACAGCATTTCTCAATGAATACGCTTTCACTTCAATTTGTTCCGAAGAAATGGAAAACTTCCTGACAGATTTTACTGAATTTGACATGAACGGATTTTTCGAAAACTGGGTTTACCATGCCGGCACCCCCGGATATATTATTGATTCATTCAGTGTTGAGCCATCTGGTAACGGTTATTCCGCTCAAATCTATCCCGGGCAAAAAAGAAAAGGAAACGATTATATCGGTAACGCTAATATCATAGAGGTAACATTTATGGATTCAAACTGGGAGATGAGTACAGATACGTTGATGTTTGATGGTAAACAGGGTCATTCAGTGAAACAACTGGAATCGGAACCAATACTGGTTATGATAGATCTGGAGGAAAAAATGTGTGATGCAACTACTGACAGTTATTATGTTTTTAATGTACCAGAGGAATATAACTTTCCAAATACATTTTTCGGATTGGATGTAACAACATTAAGTGATTCAGCATTTGTCAGGGTAACACACCACTGGTTACCACCTGATACCCTGGAAGTACCCATACCCGGATTAACTCTGTCTGATTACAGATACTGGAAGATCGAAGGCATAATCCCAGAAGAATTTACTGCTGAAGGCAGATTTTTTTACAGCAAACCCAATATGCTCGATAATACACTGATCACCAGCTCGGAAGATTCTATTATTATTTTATATCGACCATCGGCTGCTTCAGCGTGGGAAGGCATTGATTTTACAAAAGAAGGAATTTATATGGTGGGCAATCTTTATGTACAGGATCTTCAAATGGGTGAATATACACTTGCCGTTTGGGATACTCAACTTGTAGGTACTGATGAAAGAATCAGTAATCATAAAGTTAATGACTTGAAAGTTTTTCCAAATCCTGCACAAAGGATTGTTAACATAGGATATGATTTTACAAATGATTCAAGACTTGAAATGTTTAATTCAAGCGGCCAACTCGTTGATTCGATCAACCTTACATCCGGTCTGAAATCAATTCAATGGGATACCCATAATCATACACCAGGTGTTTACTATATCATTCTGATCGATAAGGGCAATGAATTTATAACACAGTCTAAAATAGTTATTCAGTAGTACTTAAGTATAAAAGATTATTTATTATGAGATCCAAAGCCGAGCAATACCTTGAACCATTATTAAAACTATATGATGAAAACCGGAATACTGAGAAAGCCTCATACATGAAGAAATACCTTAAGAATAAGTTTGAATTCTTCGGTTTAATGAAAGACCGCCGGGTGGCCCTGGAAAAGGAATTCTATTCTAAATATGGTAAACCGGAATATGCTGAAATAGCAGACACGGTAAAACAATTGTGGACATACCCAGAACGTGAATGCCAGCATACAGCAATCGTATTGTCAGGAAAGTATGTGGGGGATGCAGATGATGAATTCCTTGATTTGATTGAATATATGATTTTAAATAAATCGTGGTGGGATACCGTTGACTTCATTGCCACTAAACATGCCGGCACATATTTGAATAAAAGACCTGATAAAATTAAACAGGTAACATGGAAATGGATGTCATCCGGGGAATTATGGCTTCAAAGATCTGCATTGCTGTTTCAACTTAACTACAAAAAGGATACCGATTTCGACCTGATGAAGTCATATATCCTTGAACTGGCCCATTCAAAAGAATTTTTTATCAGAAAAGCCATTGGATGGGTGCTTCGTGAATATTCAAAAACAAATGCCGCAGAGGTAATAGATTTTGTGAAAGAAGCGCCGATCACAAACTTCAGCAAAACTGAAGCGCTGAAATGGTTAAACCGAAAAAAGAGCTAAACAGGTTTTAACTCTGATATCTTAAGTTCCACCCATTTATTCCCACCATTGGTATGTATGGTTTTGGAGGGGGATTTATCAATCATACCTTCATTTTTCAGTTTTACATAATGATGAAAACTGATCCGTTTCTTTGCGAAAAAGAGTACCAATACACCAACCACCGGTGTTAAAAATAAACTGATGAGTAAAAAACCCATAGATCCAATTGCCCTGTTGTGCCCTTCCCAGGTTATTAGGATTACTGCAATCATATAAAATATAACAATCGTCAACAACTCCATAGCTATAATATTAGTTATCTTGAAAGATCAAATTTAATGCCAGTATTCATAATCGACTGATATCCTGTTTTTTCAAAAATATAGAATTAGCATAATCATTTGATAATTAGTTACTAACAGGGACTTCTGATTTGTATCTATGACTGTATCGTGTTGATAATAAGAATAATAACCTATATTAGGAGGTTAATCCTATTAACTTATTAACCGATTTCGGATAATAAGCTTGGTTAAAAAAATCCCTTGTTCAAAGTTATAAGCAGCAAAATGTTGATTAATTCTCATCTTTTTCGAAAAAATCATACGAATGAACTTTAAATTTGCGTTTGAATCGAAAATTATTCAAATCCATTAAAATACTGAACAAAATATGGCCTTACGGATTATTACTATTTGTTATAATCCTCTTCTCTACTTTCAGTTATACAACTCCTGAAAACTTTAATATTGAAGTTGATTTTTCAGATTATACGGTACCGGAGAGTCTGTTTATTGATCTTGATGGCATAACAATAGAAAAGAAATCAAACAGGATCGATAGCATATTTGACAGGCTGCACAGGATCAGTGGATTTAATGGAGTGATTCTTTATGGCGAGAAAGGCAGGTTGGTTTATAAAAATGCATTTGGCGTGGGCGACTACAGGAAAAAGATCAAGCTTACAACCGAATCGGTCTTTCAGCTGGCATCTGTTTCCAAGATGTTTACAGCGATGGCCATTATGATACTGAAGGAAAAAGGAAGACTTGAATTTGATGATACCATAACAAAATTCTTACCTGATTTCCCTTACAATGAAGTTACCATCAGGCAGTTATTGAATCATCGTTCCGGCCTGTCGAGATATATGTCGCTTGCCCATGAAAAATGGACAGATAAAACGATCCCCTTAACCAATACGGCAATGATCGGCCTTTTCGAGGACCATAAGCCATGGCCTTATTTCAAACCCGGCAAAGGATTTAATTATTGCAATACAAATTATGCTGTACTGGCATCTATTGTGGAAACTATATCAGGTACTACTTTCGACCGTTTTGTAAAGATGGAAATCTTCAGGCCACTGCAAATGAATAATAGCTTTGTATATAACATGAATTATGATACGGTAGTATCTTCTTACATCAGAGAGGGTGTTCCTGGTTATGACTACAGGGGTTGGCGCTTGATAAGGGTCAGAAATGATTACCTGAATGGCGTAATGGGAGATAAGAATATTTACTCAACAGTTGAAGATCTTTACAAATTTGACCAGGCATTGTATGAACAGACCTTGGTAAGTGATTCAGTTATGCAGCAGGCTTTCAGTAAAGGAAGTCCACGTTATAGCAGGTATAAGGATAATTACGGATTTGGCTGGCGGATCAGGGCAAGGGAAGATAGTTGTGTTTATCATTATGGCTGGTGGAAAGGATTCAGGTCATTCTTTATCAGGGATATGAAAAACCAGAAAACAGTGATCATGTTGAGCAACAGGTCCAAAGGCCCGGGATCATATATACTGTGGGATATCATTCATGACGAAAGTTATCCGCTCGGTTTTAGCGAAAAAATCCCTTTTATGAATTAACAAGCAATTTAAATCCAACACCGTGTATATTTAACAATTCTACTTCTGGATCTTCCTTAAGATATTTCCTGAGTTTAGCAATATAGACATCCATGCTCCTGGCATTAAAATAGCTATCGTCATGCCATATCTGTTTTAAGGCAATACTTCTGTCGAGCACCTCATCCATATTATCACATAATATCCTTAGCAATTCCGATTCTTTGGAAGTGAGTTTTTGAACATTTTCTCCCGATAAAAGCACTTTACGGTTGTAATCAAACTGACAAGTTCCAATTGTATAAACCCCACCTTTGTCCCTCTTATAAGAAGGGCTATGTACCCTTCTTAATATGGCTTTCATCCTGACCAGTAGCTCTTCCATGCTGAATGGTTTGGTAATATAATCATCAGCACCAAGCTCAAAACCTTTGATCTTATCCTCCTGCATCGATTTGGCAGTAAGAAATAAAATAGGAATGTTTTTGTTGTTTTTTCGTATTTCCTTGGCAAGTTTGAAACCATCTTTCACAGGCATCATGATATCCAGGATACAAAAATCAAATTTTCCCTTGTGAAAAATATTTGAAGCCTCCTGTCCATCAGAAGCCAGTGTTGTTGGGTATCCCTTGGCCTCTAGATAAGCTTTTAAAATAGTACCTAGATTTCTGTCATCCTCAGCAAGCAAAACATTGATCGTTGGATCATCCATATCTTTTTGGTTTAGTTTCCTTCGAGTGGCAAATATACAGTGAATTTTGATCCTTTTTTTAATTCACTCTCAAGCTCAATCTTTCCACCGTGTTTTTCAACAATTGCTTTGACATAGCTCAATCCCAGTCCAAAACCTTTAAAATTATGTATATTGCCCGTTGGTACCCTGAACAATTTATCAAATATCTTTTGCTGATTGGCATTACTGATACCAATTCCATTATCCTTGATACTCAGTAAAACACTTGCATTGTTGTTATGGGTATCTATGGTTATTTGTGGATTATCAGGAGTATATTTATTGGCATTGTCAAGCAGGTTGAATATAACATTGGTAATGTGCATTTTATCTGCAAGAATAACATTGGTTTCCGCATTAAAGTGAGTAGAGATCTTTCCATTTCTTCTTTCAACCTGAAGTCCGATTTTGCCAACGACATTTACAATGATTTCATGAAGATTTACCCATTCTTTTTTCAGGGAAATTGTGCCTTTGTCAAGCAATGCCGATTGCAGTACTTTTTCAGCCATGCTTCCAAGACGTTTGTTTTCTTCGTTGATGATATTAATATAACTGTTGTAAACCTCCTCCGATTTCTGAATATCCCTGTCAGACAGTGCTTCGCAGGCAAGGGAAATAGTCGCAACCGGAGTTTTGAATTCATGGGTCATATTGTTGATGAAGTCATTTTTCATCTCAGACAGTTTCTTCTGCCTGAAAATTGTGTTGATACTCAATGTAAAGGAAAATATGATGATAAATATCAAAACCAGAGATATTAGCAATAGTCCCCAGAGTTGACTGATAAGAAATCTTTTTTCATTGGGGAAATAGATCATCAGATAGTTGGGATCGATCTGAAAATCACCCGGGTAAAGGGTAAAAACAAAACTTTTATTAAGCAACTCCCCAGGATACCTGCCAGTTTTCTGAAACAGCATCCTGTTATAGGCGGGATTATATACACCAAATTCAAAATCTGTATCAACTCCTTTCCGGGATAATTCATTCCTCAGTAATGAATCAATCAGAAATTTTGAAACCCGCTGATCTATTGGTCTTGCCCTGGGCGGACGGAGTAATTCCTGAACTGCATTCTGGGCAATTACGTTTCTGTTAATATAATCCTGCAATTCATTATAATCCTGAATATCTGACAAACCGCTGTAAAATGACTGATTGATACTGTCGAGTGTGTTAAGCAACTGGTAACTGTTTTGCTGGTATTCTTTCTGTTGCTCACCCTGGTATGTAAGTTCAGCTTTTTCAAGCTGCATCATTACTTCAGAAACTGCATCATTAACGGTTCTGACAAAATTTGCCTGTTTAACAGTAATAGCATTGTTTATCCAGTAAACCTGGATAGCCATTAAACCAACCAGGGCCAAACTGATCAGGATGATAACTATGATAATGAATTTTTTACTCATCAGTGCAAATTTAGAACGAGTTGAGCAATGATTTACAGGAATTTAACAAATTTTAACGTTTATTAAGTTTCGTTAACATTATGTGGTTGAATTGCGATTTATTTTTGCATCAGGTTAACAATAAAGCGATATAAGAAACCAAAGTTTTATGTTTTACCATAAAGTGTATTTATTCTTCATATCACAATGCGTTCTTTTTTTTGGTTTATCACTCTCTGGTAAAATTTGATTATACATTGCGCGTTTAAGAATTTTGGTTAATTATCTGTAGTGCGGTCATTATTGATCGCACTTTTTTTATGGTTCTGTGTTTATTCGTAATTTAGCGAAAAATCAAATAATAATGATAAATCTGAACATTGACATTTCTAAAATACTGACTTTCATCAACAAAGAAGAAATAGAAAGTTTTTCTTCAGAGGTTAATAAGCATTTTGATTCCCTGTATAATAAAACCGGTCAGGGAAATGATTTTCTTGGCTGGATTGATCTTCCATCATCAATAGATAACCCGATTATTGAGGATATTAATAAAGAAGCATCCAGAATAGGAGAGCTTGCAGAAATTTTTGTAGTGGTAGGAATTGGCGGTTCTTATTTAGGAGCGAGAGCAGTAATAGAAGCACTTGGGCATAGTTTTTATGAATTGAAAAATGAAAGGAAATTCCCCTTTATCATATTTGCAGGTCAGAATATTGGCGAAGATTACCTTTCTGAATTACTTGAAATACTTGATGAAAGGGATTATGCCTTAACCGTAATATCCAAATCAGGAACAACAACAGAACCTGCAATTGCTTTCAGAATATTAAAAAATCATCTTGAATCAAAGTATGGAAAGAAAAATGCCTGGCAACGAATAATTGCTATCACAGATAAAGAAAAAGGAGCATTAAAAAAACTTGCCGACAAGGAAGGATATAAAACATATGTTGTACCCGATGATGTGGGTGGAAGATATTCGGTGTTAAGTCCGGTAGGGCTGCTTCCTATAGCTGTTGCAGGTTTTGATATAACAAAGCTTGTTGCCGGCGCCGTGGAAATGAAAAAATATCTATTCAATACCAGGGATTTATTTGATAACCAGGCTGCCCTTTATGCGGCCACCAGAAATGTACTATTGAGGAATGGTAAAACTACGGAGATCATGGTAAATTATCTGCCGGCTTTAAATTACTTTACAGAGTGGTGGAAACAGCTTTATGGTGAGAGTGAAGGTAAGAAGGGTAAAGGTATTTTTCCTGCCGGTGTAAGTTTTACCACCGACCTGCATTCCATGGGCCAATATATACAGGATGGCATGCGCAATATTTTTGAAACCGTGATATCAGTTACGAAATCAAAAAGAAAACTTATAATACCTGAAGATCCGGAAAATCTTGATAAACTCAATTACATTGCCGGAAAAAGGATACAGGAAGTAAATGAGATGGCTGAGGCCGGAACTATGCTTGCACATATTGATGGCGGAGTTCCTAATATCAAGATTACAATTCCTGAATTAAATGAATATAATATTGGGGCGTTGATTTATTTCTTTGAAATGGCCTGTGCATTGAGTGGATACCTGCTTGGTGTTAATCCATTTGATCAACCCGGCGTAGAAGCATATAAGGAAAATATGTTTGCCTTACTCGGAAAACCGGGGTTTGAAAAGCAAACTGAAGAGATCAGGAAAAGAATTAAATAAACAATATTCATCGGATGACTTGTTAGCTCATCTTTTCCGCAATGTCCAACAGATATGCATTATGCAAATAATAGTCATCCGATGAATTGCCTTATAAACCAATAAAATTAATCAAGTCTGGGTTTATTAGACTAAAAGCAACAAATAACAAAATCCAAATAATTTCCAAATCCAAAATTCAAATGATCAAAACATTCAGATATCCGGTTATGGTTTTTATATCCTTCGTAATAATTTCCTGTTCAACCAACAATACTAAAAAGTTCGATACTCTTAAGCAGCTGCAGGGTACCTGGGAATCGACAGATAATATTGTTTTTTTTGAGCAATGGGAGATCCTTAATGACTCAAGCATGCGTGGACTTGGATTCAGTATTAATAATAATGATACCCTTTTTTCTGAGCAGTTATATTTACAGCTTATGGATAACAGGATAACCTATATTGCGATTGTATGGGATCAGAATGAAGCCAGGCCAGTAGTCTTTCCACTTGTCAGATCAACAGCCTCAAAATTTGTTTTCGAAAAACCCGAACATGATTACCCCAACCGTATCATATATAATTTTTTAACTGATAGCACCCTAAAGGTAAGAATTGAAACAATGAATGAAACCAAAAGGCAGGAATTTCACTTAAAAAGAAAGAAATAAAACAGTGGTTTCGCGTTACTAAATAATAAATCAATTTATGAAAGCATTTCTTGAACTGGTAAATCAACGTCAGAGTGTGAGAAGTTACAGCAACCGATCTGTTGAAAAGGAAAAACTGGAAAAATGCCTCGAAGCTGCCAGGCTTGCACCTTCAGCATGTAATTCCCAGCCATGGCATTATATCGTTGTTGATGATGCGGGATTAAAACAAAAAATTGCCAGGGAAACAACTGATCCTGTAACCCGGATGAACAGGTTTGCCGATGAAGCCCCCATCCTAGTGGTTATCATACTTGAAAAGCCTAAAATTATCACCCAGATAGGAGAAGTAATTAAAAACAAAGAATACCCGCTCATTGATCTGGGGGTAACCGCAGAACACTTTTGTTTACAGGCTGCTGAACTTGGCATGGGAACATGCATGATGGGATGGTTCAATCAGAAACCCATACAAAAACTGTTGAATATTCCCAGGAACAAAAACATCGGGTTGATCATAAGTCTTGGATATCCTTCTGAGGGTTATAAACAGCGACAGAAGGTTCGCAAGAAAAAGGATGAGATAATTAGTTTTAATACCTATTAAAATAAATTAGCGGTTTTAAATCCTTCTGTAATTGGTTGTTGGTCATTGGTCATTGGTCATAAGTCAATAGTCGTTAGTCAATTAGTCATTTGTTTTAAACACCCAAATTGTTTCACCAGCTTAACTTCGAACTCATAACTCATAACTCCCCAACCAACTGCTCTATCACCTCCGGATAGTGCTTATACTCCAATTCATGAACTTTCTTCGCAAGTGATTCGGGTGTATCCCTATCATCAACATTACACCTGGCCTGAAAGATTATTTCACCATCATCATAAACTTCATTCACATAATGTATTGATATTCCCGATTCCTTATCCTTGTTGTCAATAACGGCTTGATGTACTTTATCTCCGTACATTCCTTTTCCCCCATACTTTGGCAACAAAGCGGGGTGGATATTCACTATTCTGTTGTTGAATGATTGCAGGATGTTGACCGGAACCAACCAGAGAAAACCAGCAAGAACGATAAGATCTATTTTTTGATCTATGAGTATCTTCAGTACATCAGGGGTATTATAAAATTGATGGCGGTCAAATACAAAAGACGGAATATCCAGATTTTTAGCCCTGGTCAGCACAAAAGCATCTTTACGATTTGAAAGAATAAGTGAAACACTAACCGTCTCATTTTTCATGAAATATTCGGCAATTTGCTGGGCATTTGTTCCATTTCCCGAGGCAAAGATGGCAAGTTTATTCATATAAGTATTTGTTTATAAGGACATTAAATCTCATACCGCCTTCAAAGGTATTAAATATTTTGTTGGCATTGATTAATGGTTGGAACATATATAGTTATAATTATATAAATTGTTATTAATCTGCTCATTAGTAGCCTTTAAGGTTATTTTTATCAGAATTTCTTTGGTTTTTTTTGATATTCTTTCTTTCTTTGCATCCTGTTTAACCAAAAAAGAAAAGATATGTCAGATATTGCAACCAGAGTAAAAGCCATCATTGTTGATAAACTTGGTGTAGATGAAGGAGAAGTAACACCAGAAGCAAGTTTTACAAACGATTTAGGAGCTGATTCCCTTGATACCGTTGAACTTATTATGGAATTCGAAAAAGAATTCAACATCGCCATCCCTGATGATCAGGCTGAAAAAATTGCTACCGTAGGTGAAGCAATTAAATACATTGAAGAAAACGCAAAACAGTAATAAACATTCTGCATGGAGTTAAAGCGCGTTGTTGTTACAGGACTTGGCGCAATGACACCATTAGGCCATTCCGTTGAAGAATTATGGGATGGTTTGGTTAATGGAGTTAGTAGTGCAGGTCCAATCACCCATTTTGATGCATCAAAGTTTAAAACCCGCTTTGCATGCGAGGTAAAGGATTATGATCCAATTCA
The DNA here is from genome assembly GCA_964468645.1 of uncultured Bacteroidales bacterium. Taxonomy (GTDB): domain Bacteria; phylum Bacteroidota; class Bacteroidia; order Bacteroidales; family JAIOZK01; genus JAIOZK01. The sequence goes on along the minus strand of CAYXUU010000004.1, from coordinate 25,129 downwards.
GTTTTTTGATCGCAAAGAAGCAAGGAAAATTGATCTTTATACCCAGTATGCACTAGTGTCAGCTGATGAGGCTATACTGGATTCGGCTATTGACCTTGAAAACACCGACCTGGATGGTTTTGGTGCTATCTGGGCTTCGGGTATTGGTGGCCTTGATACATTGCAAAAGGAAGTTATGGATTTTGCCAGGGGAGATGGAACTCCCAGGTTCAATCCATTCTTTATCCCTAAAATGATTGCTGATATTGCCTCTGGTCATATTTCAATAAAATATGGATTAAGGGGGCCAAATTATGCAACAGTCTCAGCATGTGCTTCTTCTGCAAATTCACTTACTGACGCCTTCAACCTGATCAGATTGGGTAAGGCCAAAATTTTCATTACTGGTGGCTCTGAGGCTTCCATTTTTGAAAGTGGGATCGGTGGATTTAATTCCATGCATGCCATATCCACAAGAAATGATAATCCGGAAACTGCATCAAGACCATTTGATAAAGACCGTGATGGATTTGTTCTTGGCGAAGGTGGTTGCGCACTGATTTTTGAAGAACTTGAGCATGCTCTTGCCCGTGGTGCCAAAATCTATGCGGAAGTTGCCGGAGCTGGTCTTTCTGCAGATGCACATCATATGACGGCGCCGCATCCGGAAGGTCTCGGTGCAAGAAATTCTATGAAATATGCCCTGGAAGATGCAGGCTTGAAGATCGAAGATATTGACCATATCAATACACATGGGACTTCCACCCCGGTTGGAGATATTGCAGAACCAAAGGCCATCATTAGTTTATTTGGTGACCTGGCATATAATATTAGTATTAACTCAACCAAATCGATGACAGGCCATCTTCTGGGTGCCGCCGGTGCTATTGAAGCTATAGCAACAGTCTTGGCTTTGAAAAATGACATCGTGCCACCGACCATTAATCATTTTACCGATGATCCTGACATTGATAACAAACTGGACTTTACATTTTATAAAGCCCGTAAAAGAGAAATAAAAGCAGCATTAAGCAATACTTTCGGATTTGGTGGCCATAATGCCTCGATCATATTTAAAAAGTATAAATAATAATTTTGAACAAAGCACTTATCTCGGTCATAAGAGCCTGCTTTTCAAAAGACAAGAAAATATATTGTTATATCAGAAATGTTTTCGGTTTTACTGCCGGAAACATTTTTTTATATAAACTCGCCTTCAGGCACAGGTCATTAGCCATAGAAACTTCAAATGGAATTCGCATCAGCAACGAGAGACTCGAATTTCTCGGAGATGCAGTTTTGAGTTCAACAATCGCTGATTTCCTTTTTAAAAAATTTCCTTATAAAGATGAAGGTTTCCTAACCGAGATGCGCTCAAAAATTGTTAACCGTTCACACCTGAATAAATTGTCGAAAAAGCTTGGAATGGATCAGTTTATTGAATCGGATAATGAATCCAGAAGCTTTGGAAAGTCAATAGGTGGAGATACCTTTGAAGCATTTATAGGGGCACTGTATCTTGATAAAGGATACAGTTTCACAATGAGGATAATTATTGATCGTATTATAAAAGTGCATCTCGATATAGATGAACTTGAGCAGCAGGAAAATAATTTTAAAAGCAAGCTAATTGAATGGGCTCAGAAAGAGAAAAAGAATGTCGAATTCAATGTTATCGATGAAGTTGGGGATGGCTATAAAAAGCAATATCATGTCGAAATTAAAGTTGATCAGGAACAAATCAGTACCGCTTATGATTTCTCGATTAAGGGAGCCGAAAAAATTGCAGCAGAAAAGGCATTCAATATAATCAGTAATGATTAGAAAACATAAACTTGAAATTGTTCAGGTACCAGGATTCACCATTTTGTGTATCAGTACTACATTAAAAGATTATCGGCTTGCATTTCAAATCAATGAAAAACTGAACATCAGCCTCAGGAAAATCAATGATCTCAGTTTCCTTCGCAAAGCCGGTGAAAACCCACTTATTTATGCTGTTTATTCTGATATGCAAAATGAGCATTTTAAAACCTGCCTGCTTTCAAATAAAAATCCGGAAGGAAGATTAATTCCATCATTTAAACAAATAGATTATTTTTTTGTTATTCTGAATCCGGTCCCTGAAAATCAAAAAGAAAAAACATTAAAAGAAATCAAAGGGATTGCTAATGTATTAACGGCCTACGAGACAGATCCGGCAAAAACAAAAACCGTTGCTGTTTTACTGGATGAACTGGAATTGCATTTGATAAGCCAGGATAAGCAGGACATCTGATCTTTTTTAACAGATATGTGTTATTTTGTAAGTGTAAATCAATTCTTTTAACTTTATTGCTGTATATTAGTACATCATTTTAAAATAAATAAAACCATTACCAATGAACATCTCAAAAATCGGACTGGCAATTCATCAAATCAGCAGGGCAAAAGAAATCATCTCAATTTTAATAAAGTATGGCTTTGGTGAATTTGTTTATAAAAGCGGGTTTGGTAAACATCTGGTAACCAAAAAACGCAGGGCAAGAATAGAGTCTATTACCGAATATGAACGAATAAGAAAGGCTGTAGAAGAGCTGGGTCCTACCTTTATAAAATTCGGGCAAATTCTGGCTGACAGGCCCGATCTTCTGAATAAAGATATCCGTGATGAACTTAAGAAATTACAGGATGATGCCCATCCGCTTGATGATGATATTGCAGTGCAGGAAATAGAAAAACAACTGAAACAACCCATAGATAAAGTCTTTAAGTCGTTCGATAACAAACATATTGCATCAGCATCTATTGCCCAGGCTTACCGTGGAGTGTTAAAAACAGGTGAAAAAGTCGCTATAAAAATCCAGCGACCGGGGATTGAAAAAACCATCAACCTGGATCTTCAGCTAATGAATTTCTTTGCCGAAAAAGTTCAAAAAAACAATCCCGATTTTCAGGCAATGGATGTTGTTGGTATTGTAGGGGAATTTGGTAAATCGATCAGGAAAGAACTTGATTTTAATCATGAAGCGGCCAACATGCTGAGGTTTGCCCATAACTTCAATAATAATCCACTGATACATGTACCTAAAGTGTACATGGAATATACCAATAAACGTATTATTTTAGAAGAGTTTGTTGAGGGTGTTGAATTGCATAATATTGAAAAAGTTAAAGCGGAAGGTAATGATCCTGCTGAAATTGCACACAGAGGAGTAAAACTTATTTTCGAACAAATTTTTAAATTTGGTTTTTTCCATGCAGACCCACATCCGGGAAACATTTTTATAGATAAACCCAATATCGTTGTATTTATCGATTTCGGGATGATGGGTTCTTTAAGACCATACCATATGGACTTTCTTGGAAAGTATGGTCTGGGTTACCTGCAAAAAGATCCCAAAAAGATGACCCAGGCCCTTTTACTACTATGCAGTAAAAAGCATTACGAACGCTTCGATGAGCTGGAATTCGAGATTTCGGATATGATGAAGCAATACCAGTATCTATCATATAAGGATATTAATTTCGGTGAGGTGATGAATAAATCGATCGATATAGTTGTTACTTTTAACCTGAAAATTCCACCAACGATCTATCTGCTGATCAAAGCCCTGATCACCATCCAGGGTGTGGCAACGCTGCTGAATCCAAAGCTGGATATTGCCAAGGAAATGGAACCTTTTGCAAAGGATCTTTTAAAAAGACAATTCAGCCCTAAAAAGCTTGCAACTGGTGTTATTGAGACTATTACAGATTATGTTGATCTTTTCAGGGAATTGCCATCACAGATTGCTGAAATAATTTATAAAACCAAAGAAGGCAGAATGCAACTTCACCTGGAGGTTACAAAATTAGACCAGATCCTTTCAAAATTTGATAAAATCAGCAGGAACATTTCCACTTCAATTATCCTTGCCTCGCTCATCATTGGAGCTGCCATAATCTCTCAGCTTGAGCATGTGAAATGGGTGGGGCATGCCATATTTGTATTCGCCGGCATTATAGGATTCTGGACATTTTTCAAATTGTGGAGAAAACAATAATGAATTAAAAATTTGATCAGGTTACTGAAGTAAACTGCTTCAGGAATCGTATGTCGTTTTCAAAGAAAAGCCGGATATCTTCTATCTGGTATTTAAGCATGGTGGTTCTTTCAATGCCTATACCAAAAGCAAATCCGGTATATTTTTCAGGATCTATATTACAATTGATGAATACCTGTGGATCAACCATTCCGCAGCCTAAAATTTCAACCCATCCGGTATTTTTACATATCCTGCATCCTTTACCTCCACAAATAAAGCAGGAAATATCCATTTCAGCGGATGGCTCGGTAAACGGAAAAAAAGAAGGCCTGAAACGAACCTGGACTTCATGCCCGTATAATTCTTTTGCAAAATAATAGAGGGTTTGTTTAAGATCCGCAAAGGAAACATTTTCATCTACATATAATCCTTCAACCTGGTGAAAAATACAATGGGCCCTTGCAGAAATAGCTTCATTTCTGAATACCCTGCCCGGGTATATTTCACGTATTGGCGGTTCTTTATGTATCATGGTACGAACCTGAACTGATGAAGTATGGGTACGCAAAAGAATATCCGGATTTGTTTCAATAAAAAAAGTATCCTGCATATCCCTGGCAGGGTGATCTTCTGCAAAACCGAGGGCTGAAAAGTTGTGAAAATCATCCTCGATCTCGGGCCCTTCAGCAACCGTAAAACCTATTCTGCTGAAAATCTCTATCATATCATTCCTCACCATGGAAATCGGGTGACGGGCGCCAAGCTGAATAAAATCAGCAGGTAATGTATGGTCGATGGCCGACTTTGAATCGGTGGTGACTGACTCAATGCTACTTTTCAGTGATTCGAATTTTTCCTGGGCTTTCTTCTTTAATAAATTCAAGGCTTTGCCGACATCTTTCTTCAATGCAGCTGGCAAGTCTTTAAACTCAGCAAAAAGCGATGGAATGATACCCTTTTTGGTCAGATATTTAAGCCTGAATTGTTCGACATCCACGCTGTTCTGAGCCTGGAATTCGTCAATTTCTTTTATCAGTATATTAATTTTATCTAACATCGGGAGTGTTTTACTCAACAATTTCCATGGTCATCCTGATATTATTAACAGGCTTATCGGCTGCGCCGGTTTGTACTGCAGAGATTTTATCCAGCACATCAAAACCTTCAATAAGCTCCCCAAATACAGTATAATCATTATCGAGTGACGGGTAACCCCCAACGGTTTTATATACTTCCTTCTGTTCAGCTGGAATGGTTTTATTAAATCTTTTTTCTATATAATCAAGTTCTGCATCTGAGAAAGTTTTTCCCTTAACAATATAAAACTGAGATCCTGAGGATTTTTTTTGGGGATTAACCTGATCGTTCTGCCTTGCGGCGGCAAGGGCGCCCTTTTTATGATATAATCCCGGGACGAACTCCGCATCTATCCTGTATCCGGGGCCTTCTTCTCCCGCCTCATTACGGCCACCCTGTATCATAAAATTATTGATCACCCTGTAAAAAGTTGAGCCGTTGTACCAGCCCTCTTTTACAAGTTTGATGAAATTATCGCGATGTAAAGGTGTTTCATTAAACAGTTTTACTTTCATATCACCCAGGTCGGTGTGGATTATTACCATGGTTTCTTTATTGCTTATTTGTGCACAGGAAGTTAAACTTAATCCCATAAATGCTAACATTAGTATTCCGAATATTCTCTTCATAATCAACCTTATTTATTTAAAGCCTGCAAGTATAATAAAATATAGGGAATTGAAGAAGTAATCTCGTTGCCATTATGCTTTGTGTTTCATTTTATCAGTGAAGCAACTTCGGCATAGCGGTTCATAACTTTCGGTTTCACCAAGAACAACAAGTTTGTCACCTGCTATTTTCCTGAAAGAATATTGTGCCAGGTTACCACAATGCATACAGATCGCATGGACCTTGGTAATATATTCAGCGCTTGCAAGTAGTGAAGGTATAGGCCCAAATGGTTTTCCTGTATAATCCATATCCAGGCCGGCAACAATTACCCGTACACCTACATTGGCCAGATGATTACAAACTTCAGTAAGCTCCTCATCAAAAAACTGGGCTTCATCAATGCCAATTACATCAAACTCGTTGGCATATAACAGTATTTGTGATGCGGTTTCAACGGGTGTTGATTGAATAGAGCTGGCATCATGTGAAACAACATTTTCTTCATCATACCGTTTATCAATCGCTGGTTTAAAAATTTCGACAACTTGTTTGGCAATACGGGCACGGTTCAAACGCCGGATCAGCTCTTCGGTTTTACCCGAAAACATCGATCCGCATATTACCTCAATCCAGCCACTGCGACTGGGGTGTTTCGATTTTTCTAAAAACATTTAAAAGGTTGCCTTAAGTTTTATAATTTTATCAATTGATAGTTACAAATTTAACACATTAAAAAGATCTTGTTAACCAATTCTTAAGATAAGTATGGATATTAATGAACTTAAAAGTGAAATATTGAATACTGCACTGTCGTTGCAGGAGCAGATAGACAGGGTTATGGAGTATTATGGGAAGATACCACAAATTGATATGGATATTGTTATGGACAGTATCAGGAGAATTTATGAAGACCTGCATACACTGAACAAGTTGAATAAAGAGGTAGATCCTTACAATATTACCCGAAAACCAATTCCTCAAAAGGAAATACCTGTACGTAAGGAGCAAAAGCTTGAACCTGTTCCTGAAGAAAAACCGGAACCCGTAACTACATTAAAACCTGCGCCGGAAAAAATTGAGGTTAAACCGGATATCGTTAAAAATGAACCAGAGGAGGTAAAAGAACCTCAAAAGGCTAAAGCCCCGATTGAAGTCCCTCCGGTTGAAAAACCCCCTGTTAAAGAGAAAATTATACCCAAAGCGGAACCGGTTAAAGCTGCTCCGAAAAAGAAAAAGACACCAACCACAAAGCGTACAATAGATATGTATGCTGACTCGAAGAATACTCTGGCTGATAAATTCCAGGATAACCAGGACAAAAGTATTGCAGCCAAAATGCAAAAAAACAAAATCAGTGATTTGAAAAAGGCCATAGGGATCAACGAGAAATTTCTGTTCATTAAGGAATTGTTTGATGGAAATACCACTGAATATGATAATGCTGTAAAACAGTTGAATAGCTTTGATCAGCGTGAAGCTGCCCTGAAATATCTTAAAGAATTGCAAAAAAAGTATTCATGGGATGAGGAAAGCGAAGCCTTGAACCAACTGATAGGTTTAATTGAAAAGAGATATTTGGAATAGCTTATGATTAAATATTTATTGTTGACTTTTTTGTTTATGTTTCTGACAACTGTTTTTAGTATTGGGCAGGATAAGGACTATGCCCAAGAAGTGATTAATAAACTTTCATCTAAGGAATTCGGTGGCAGGGGCTATGTAAAAGATGGTGAGAAAAAAGCTGCCAGATACATCAGAAAGCAATTTAAAAAGAACAATGCCCTGGCTTTTAATAATGACTATTTTCAAACATTTACATTAGGGGTAAATACCTTTCCTTCGAAACTGAAGGTAGAAATTGACGGCCATGCTCTTGAACCGGCCAGGGATTTTATCATCCATCCTTACTCATCGGCGGCAAGCGGAACCTATGAATTAGCCTGGATTGAGAAAGACACACTGGATGCAGCATACCTTTCTGAATATTATAAAAATAATGATCTATCCAATAAGGTGATCGTTGTAAACAAAGTGTCTGACGATACGATTATGAAATATAAGCCGCCCGGTGCTGCTGGATCTATCTTCAGGGTAAACCATAAAATCTGGTGGTATCTGTCGCGTTCTGGATTTGTTAATGAAAAGTTCTGCCTCGACATTACCGAAGGAGCCCTGCCCAAGGGCACTAAAAAAATTACAATTGAATTTCATCATGAATTCATTGATCATTATTCCACTCAGAATGTCATTGCCTACGTAAAAGGAAAATCACAACCTGATAGTTTTATTGTATTTACTGCCCATTACGATCATCTGGGTTATATGGGCAAAAAAGTATATTTCCCGGGTGCAAATGATAATGCCAGCGGTACAGCGATGATCGTTGATCTGGCTAGACACTTTGGAAAGAAAGAAAACCAGCCTGATTGTTCAATAGCTTTTATAGCGATGGCTGCCGAAGAAACTGGCTTACAGGGTGCGAAGTATTATGTTCATCATCCTTTATTTCCATTAAAGAATATCAAGTTTCTTGTTAATCTGGATATGGTAGGAACCGGAAGTGCAGGAATAACTGTAGTCAATGGAGGCGTTTTACCCGACGCTTTCAGTAAACTCGAAAAAATCAATAAGGAAAACAATTACCTGAAAGAGGTAAAATCTAGGGGGGAATCCTGTAACAGTGATCATTGCCCCTTTTACATGCAGGGTGTTCCTTCAGTTTTTATATATACACGTGGCAGTGAATTTTCCGAATATCATAATCCTGATGATGTTGCTGAAAAATTACCACTTACGGAATATGAAGATCTGTTCAGCTTACTCGTTGATTTCGTTCTTTCTTTTTAAACAGAGATACAAAAAGTTATCCTTACATGAATAAATTATATATTATCCCTACACCAATAGGAAACCTTGAAGATATTACGCAAAGAGCGTTGCGTAAACTGAAGGAGGTAAATATCGTTCTTGCTGAGGATACAAGAAAGACAGGAATACTATTGAAACATTACGGGATCTCTAAAAAATTACAGGCTCATCATCAGTTTAATGAGCACAAATCACTTGAGGTAATTTTAAACAGGATTAAAGGTGGTGAAGACATTGCCCTGGTCAGCGATGCCGGCACACCCGGAATCTCAGATCCGGGTTATCTTCTTGTAAGGGAATGTATTAAGGAAGGTATTGAGGTAGAATGTTTGCCAGGCCCAACTGCTTTTATTCCAGCACTTGTATTATCAGGTTTACCTATCGACAGGTTCTGTTTTGAAGGGTTCCTGCCACATAAAAAGGGGCGAAAAAAGAAACTGGAAATCCTGGCTCAGTTGTCTTATACACTGGTTCTATATGAATCACCCCATCGCCTGCTGAAAACACTGCAACAGATCAAAGAATATTTTGGAGGTGACAGAAGTGTCTCGGTTTCCAGGGAAATCAGTAAAGTTTATGAGGAAACAATCAGAGGTACTATCAGTGAAGTTCTTACCCATTTCCAAGGTCATACGGTTAAAGGGGAGTTTGTTATTATTATTGCCGGGAAACCATAACACCATAACAATTTCATAAAACTCCTGGCTCCAAATTTCAAATTTCAAATAAGCATCAATAATCAAACTAAAAATCCAAACATTTGATAACAAATGGTTTTGGTCATTGGAACTTGGGTTTTGGAATTTAATTACTCACCGCATTTTTAAATTATATAAACCCAACATATATATTTTGTTCAAAGCCGTACAACACCTGTTCTGTGACCGAACACAATTGAAAAAACACACACCCCCGTAACATGTTGACAGGCAGCGCCATATAAGTTTGGCATACAATTGGATGTATCTATTCTGAACGTGTATAAATTCAAAAAGATGAAAACACATAAAATAATACTGGCAATTGGATCAATGATCATTAGCCTGGGAGTTGTAGGAGCCGGAGGAAACGATGTACTTCTGGATGAAACAACGATTAATGATATTCCGTTCAACACTTCAGAAATTGCCGCCACTTACCTTGTTAATACCCCGGATTACTTTACCTTTCAACTGGACGAAGAAAAATATATTGATGATATTCCTTTCGATACTGAAAAAATTGCAAATGAATATCTGTATGCACAGGCATTCAATAAGCAATTTCAGTTAAATGATGAAACCTATGTAAAAGATATCCCATTCAACACCTGGGAGATTTACAGTCAGTATCAATATGACCAATTCGCCAACAAAACGGAAGCTAATGTTAATGATATTCCATTTAATACAGAATTAATTGCTGCAAATGTTTTACTTAATTCAACTGAATTATATTTAGAAGATGAAAAAAATGTGGTTGATTACCCGTATTGTCCTCATGCAGTATATTGCACCAACTATAAATTGATCCCGAAAGAGGTAATCAATCTGGGCTATTATGACCTTGATCATTTGATCAGCACGATGGTAGATTATGAAAAAGCACTTGAAAAATGTGAAAAGCTCCAAAAGGAAGTGGATAAAAAACTTGAATTACACATAAGAGAATATAAGGTTAAAAATCTATGTATAGAATCTTATCAACATGAAATTTCAAACATAAAGATTAATGTAGTAAGATAAAGTTTTATGTTGTGCCGATGATCGTTCATTTATTATTACTTGTTTTTAAAAATCGTTCTTTGCATCTTCATATCTGAACAGGATTCGGTTTTTACCAAATGATAGAATGTTCACGAAATTAAAGAGAAGAATTGGTAAAAAGATTATACATTGCGCTTTTAAAGATCCCGGTTAATTCCGGGATTTTTTTTATCTTTTCGGTTGATTTTAAATTTGACCTATGTCATTCACCTACAAATATCCACGACCTGCACTAACAGTCGATTGTGTAATTTTTAATAAACCCCAACAGGATTTAATGGTATTATTGATTCAAAGGAAACATCCTCCATTCAAGGGTCAATGGGCTTTTCCCGGCGGATTTGTTGATATGGATGAAGAGCTTGAGGTTGCAGCAGCAAGGGAACTAATGGAAGAAACAGGCTTAAAACCTCAGGGATTGACACAGTTGCATACCTATGGTACCATCGGCAGGGATCCCAGGGGCAGAACGGTTTCTGTGGTCTATATTGGATTTGCTGATGCTGAAAATGATCAGCCCAAAGCCGGTGATGATGCACAAAATGCGAAGTGGTTTTCTTTAAAAGAAATACCCGACCTGGCGTTTGATCATTATGAAATTTTAAAACATGCATTACAAAAAATAAAAAGTTAACACATGTGTGGACGATATCAGTTATCGGTTAAGGAGAAAGATATTACTGTAAGATTTCATGTCGATGTTTATGAAAAACTTTATCGGCCATCTTACAATTGTGCCCCTTCACAAGCATTACCGGTTATTTCAAATGATAATCCCGGAGTTATGAGCTTATATAAATGGGGATTAATTCCGTTCTGGGCAAAAGATCCTAAAATAGGTTATAAACTCATTAATGCAAAAGCTGAAACCATCAACGAAAAACCATCATTCAGGAATTCTTTCCGCCGGAAACGATGTATGGTGCTCTGTAATGGTTTTTATGAATGGAGAAAAAACGGGAAGGAAAAAACCCCGTACCGGATTTACCTGAAACAGGAAAAACTGTTTGCCATGGCCGGGATCTGGGACGAATGGAAAGATGCAGAAGAAAGGCCTGTCAGAAGTTTTTCAATTATTACAACATCCCCTAACGAGTTAATGAAAGATATCCATAGTCGTATGCCGGTGATCCTGAAAGAGGAAGAAGAAGCAATCTGGTTAAAAGAAAATGATCCCGGTAGATTGTCATCCTTGCTTCAACCATATCCTGCTGATGAAATGGAAGCTTACAAAATCTCATCTTTTGTTAATTCTCCACGAAACGATAGTCCTGAAGTTATCGAACCTGTTAGGGTGGGTGAGTAGTTGAGTGAGTTGAGTAAGTTGAGTAAGTTGAATGGAATGAAAAATGCAAAATTAATTATTTCATCGGGATCCTTGTTGAACTGTAAAAATGCGAATATGGGCTTCAGGAATACTCCCTTTACAAGTTTGATCTACCCAAAACCCCGAACTCAAAACCCCGAACCCAGAACTCAATACTCACAACATCAAATTACAACCCCTGATATCACTGTTATCAAACCTCCCGAGAACTTCAAAACTTCCGTCGGAATTAACTCTTCCAACATCCTGAGTGGCAATAAAGGAGCATGAGTGGATATTTGCCAGGTCTATAATATTAATCCCGCCTGAATGATTTTCAGGAAGCAATGTCAAAGGATCATTGATATCCCTGATCAGGATTTTTTTCCAGGGAGGACTTCGAAATTTACCGTTACCCAAACTGTACGACTGGGAAAGTATTTCTGTCATCCCGTACTCTGAATGAATTTTCTTCACCCCCAAACCCAAACAAAGTATTTCATGGAGTTCTTCCCTGATCATCTCTTTTTTTCTTCCTTTCATTCCACCTGTTTCCATAACACTTATATTATCAGGCAATTTAATTTGATGTCGCTGAACAAGATCAAGCAATGCAAAAGAGACACCAAGCATGATAGTCTTCTGACCATTATTACTTAGTTTTCTTAATTTCAGGATAAGTTCATCAACATTTTTAAGATAAAATCCACTTTCTGAATTCCCGGTGTTTTTAATAAGGTCATTAACCATATATATAAGCGAAGAATCACCACGCTCAAGGTAGGAGGGAAGCAATGCAAGAATGCAGTAATCTTTTATGTTTCCGTAAAATAACTCAAAAGTTTTCCTGAAGCTCATTTCATAAATTTTCTGATCAACTACATAATGCTTGCTTTGTAGTTTACCTGTTGTACCACTGCTTTTAAAAACCAGCTGCTGGATATTGTTTCCGCTAATAATCCGGTGGGTTTTAAAAAACCCAACCGGAAGAAATGGTATATCCTGATAGTGATCAATCAAATGATAATCTGCTTTAAGGCCCTCATTAAAAATCCTGTATATCTGGTTATGTTGAACCTGATAACGAAATATTTCAAGAGCCAGTTCGTTAAATTCATGAGAAGATATCAGGCTGAATATCCGGTTAACTATGGATTTATTGTTAAACATTTAATACAAATATAGTGAGCGCCTGATTAATTTCTTATTTTTATGACAACAATCTGTTTTTAATGAAACATACGGGAAAAATACTGGTTGGGTTATTTTTTGTGGCAATGCTTGTTTTTTCGTGCCAGAAATTTGAAGAATATCCAGTAATTCCCCGGATAGAATACAGCAGTTTTGGTGTTGTTAAAAGCAATGCCGGACAGGATAGCCTTGGATATCTTACAATAAACTATACCGATGGTGACGGAGACATAGGCCTCAGAGAAGGTGACACCATTCCACCCAATGATGTGAATTATTTCCTGAACCTGTATCAATATATAAACGATACCCTGCGCAAATTTATATTTCCTGATTCTAATGTTAATTTCAATGCCCGTATTCCTGACCTAACACCAGATGGTGTAAATAAAGCAATAAAAGGAAGCATTGAATATGAATTCGAATTATATCAAATGATCCCCTTTCTTGAATCGGACACTATTGCATTTGAGATCTATATTAAAGACCGCGCTCTTCATCAAAGCAATGTGATCATGACACCCTTGTTTATTGTTCATTAATACTATTATTTCCTTTTTACGATCCGGCAGGTTGATATTATCTTCGTAAAAGGATTTATTATTACATAATTTACGCCTTTTTAAGCGAGAACTTTTAATTTAGCTTTTGCAATTATAAGGTCAACATTGGGGAAGGGTTTAACAAACGCTGATATCATAAGGTAAAAAACAAAATATGCCTGATATTTTATATACAAAACGCAAATATATTATTCTTGCCATCTTTCTCCTGATTGCGTTGATATATCTGATTAAGCTGTTTTCACTTCAGGTACTTGACCATGATTATAAGTTGTTTGCCAGGAATAACGTTCTCCGGTATATTACACAATATCCTGCTCGAGGATTACTCTACGACAGAAACGGGGAACTATTGGTTTACAATGAAGCCGCATATGACCTGCTGGTAATACCCAGGCAGGTTACCGAACTGGATACTGTTGAATTTTGCAGGTTGTTGAATATCCCGCATGATGATTTTATTAGCCGGTTCAATAAAGCACTGAACTATTCACCTTATAAACCATCTTTATTTCTTGAACAGATTTCGAAAGAAGAATATGGTTATTTTGAAGAAAAACTATTTAAGTTTCCGGGCTTTTATATTGAAGCCAGGACTTTAAGAAAATACCCTATTCCCATAGCAGCTCACATACTTGGATTTGTTGGGGAGGTTAACAGAAGAGAACTTGATAGGGACCATTATTATACACAGGGCGATTATATTGGGAAAAGTGGAATAGAGAGATCATATGAAAAAGAGTTAAGGGGTAACAAAGGTGTCAGGGTTGTTATGGTGGATGTGTTTAATCGCGAGAAAGGGAGTTACCAGGGAGGAAAATATGATACCACCGTAGTACCCGGCAATGATTTGCACCTGACCATAGATGCAGGATTGCAGGAGTATGGGGAGGCCTTGATGCAGAATAAGAAAGGCAGCATAGCGGCAATTGAACCATCAACAGGTGAGATACTTGCACTGGTTTCCAGTCCTGGTTATGATCCCAATCTATTGATAGGGAGAATACGCACAAAAAATTTCACAGAACTCAGCAACGACAGCCTGGAACCACTTTTTATCAGGCCAACCATGGCACAGTATCCTCCCGGTTCAACATTCAAACTTGTAAATGCACTTATCGCACTTCAGGAAGGTGTAATCAGGCCTGGAACAGAATTTGAATGTGATGGCCCGGTTTCTACGCCCATTATCTGCAGTCATTATCATCTTACCCCTCTAAATCTTATGGAGGCAATAGAACAATCATGCAATCCCTATTTCTGGAAAACATATCGCCAGTTAATTGAGCAGCCCCGTTTTGAAACCATACAGGAAGGTTACAATAACTGGCGTGATTATTTACTTTCCTTTAATATTGGAATTGGCTTTGACAGTGATATTCAAAATCAACGCAATGGAAACTTACCAGAGGATTCCTATTTTAATAAGTATTATGGGGTGAAGGGCTGGAGGGCTATCACCATCAGGTCATTGTCGATTGGGCAGGGTGAGATAGAGTTCACCCCTTTACAGCTTGCCAATCTGGCTGCCACCATTGGGAACAGAGGGTTTTATTATACCCCCCATCTTGTTAAATCTGTTGAAAATTATAAAGAGATCCTTGGCAAGTATAACATCAAACACCAAACCAAAGTTGATGCTGTCAATTTTGAACCTGTTATTGAAGGGATGAAACTTGTTTTTGATGGAGAACATGGAACGGCAAGATGGTACAAAATTAAAGATATTGACATGTGTGGTAAAACCGGAACAGCTGAGAATCCGCATGGTGACGATCATTCAATATTTGTTGCTTTTGCCCCGGCAGAAAATCCTCAGATTGCCATAGGAGTGGTTATTGAAACAAGTGGATTTGGTGCCACCTGGGCTGCCCCGATTGCAAGCCTGATGGTTGAAAAATACCTGAATGGGGAAGTTGCGGAACATTGGTATAAAGACAAAATATTAACCGCAAATCTTTTAAACGGCAGTGAGGAGTGAAAAAAACATATTGTTGAGGGTTGATTGGGTAGTGGTCATAATTTATCTGGCCCTGGTACTTTTTGGCTGGATCAACATTTATGCATCTGTATATAACGAGGAACATCACAGCATATTTGATTTTTCTCAACGATATGGAAAACAACTCATCTGGATAATCCTTGCGATGATCTTAGGGATTTCTGTTTTA
This sequence comes from uncultured Bacteroidales bacterium, assembly GCA_964468645.1. GTDB lineage: Bacteria > Bacteroidota > Bacteroidia > Bacteroidales > JAIOZK01 > JAIOZK01. Next base: position 9,610 of record CAYXUU010000004.1, on the reverse strand, counting down.
TTGATCGATTCTAAATTTTTCTCCACTTTTGCTTATCTTATTTATGCCTTGAGTATTCTTGTTCTTATTGGTGTTTTGCTTGTTGGAACAACTATTGCAGGATCAAGATCATGGTTTCAGTTCGGAGGTTTTGCAATACAACCATCGGAATTTGCAAAATTTGCTGCCTGCCTTGCACTGGCAAAATACCTGACCACACTCCATGTTACCTTGAGAAAAATGAAGCACATAATGTTTTCATTAATCATAATCGGAACCCCGGCATTTTTTATCATACTACAACATGACACAGGTTCTGCACTGGTATATGTTGCATTGATTCTTGTTTTATATAGGGAAGGCCTGTCGGGTATGATACTGGTGATAGGCCTCGTTGCTGCCCTTTTGTTTATACTTACCTTGATACTGGGAAAGTTTATTATCATTGGATCAATCACCGGAATACTGATTCTATTACTGATCTTTCTTAAAAAAGTAAGAAAGCTAATATGGCCTGCACTCGGATTGTTTGTGCTGATGTCGGCATATGTGTACAGTGTTGATTTTGGTTTTGAAAATGCACTGAAACCACATCAGAAAAAAAGAATTAATGTACTTCTGGGAAAGGAGCAGGATCTTAAGGGGGCAGGATATAATGTTAATCAATCGAAAATTGCCATAGGATCAGGAGGCTTAACAGGAAAAGGATTTTTAAAAGGAACACAGACAAAGTATGATTTTGTACCTGAACAATCAACAGATTTTATTTTCTGTACTGTAGGGGAAGAATGGGGGTTCTTAGGATCCTTTGTTGTAATTCTGTTGTTTCTGTTATTGCTGATCAGGGTGGTCAAACTTGCTGAACGACAACGATCGCGGTTTAGCAGGATATATGGCTATGGAGTAGCTTCAATATTATTCTTTCACTTTATGATTAATATTGGAATGACAATAGGATTAACCCCTGTTATTGGAATACCCCTTCCTTTCTTCAGCTATGGTGGTTCATCCTTATGGGCATTTACAATTTTGCTATTTATTTTCCTGAAACAGGATGCAAGCAGAAAGGAAATGTTATAAAAAAAGGGAGTTGAACCCCCCTCTTTTCTTTAGTAGTATAATATCCTGTTGTCAGTTATATCGGCTTCCTTTTCAATAGCTTCATATGGGCTGTTCTGATCGACCTTACGCTGGAAAGCGGATAGGATATTCCTTACGTAGGGTTCATAATTGGTGGTTCCAGAAGGATCAAGCTTTTGATCAACGATTAAACGAAAAACACCTGTCCTGCCAATAATTGGCTCTGAAAGCACGCCTTCTTCAATAGTGAAGCTGGTAGCTACAGCCTTGGGTTCACTTCCAATACCCCTGATAGCTGCTGTGCCGAATGTAACAGTTACTGTGTCAACTTTGGATTCAAGATCAGCTGCAATCTGGTAAATATTACCCGTTTGTTTTTCCATTTCCTCAGCTATGATCTTTCCTTTTTTTTCACGTTTAACAATATTTTCAATGCTACCACGAATTTCATCAAGAGACAGATATCCTTCTTCTCTTCTTTCCTTAAGCAGCGCAACAACATATTTGCCCCCCATATCAAACACGGGGGAAATTTCACCTGGTTTTACATTTTCGCTGAAAGCCCAGCGGATAATAGAACGGGGATAATCAAGCCCAGCAATATTATTTGCCATCATGGCTGTTTTCGGAGCTGATCTTTTTAGCAGGCCCTGTTCAGTTACTGCATCCTCGAATTTATCTTCCGTACTGTTCTCTCCAGCGAAAATACTCGCCTGTGTATATATTGTCTGGTAAGTTTTACTGCTTGGTTCAACAGCCCTGTCGATCCGTGCAACCCTGACCTTTTTTACAGGCTGGTGCTTTCCGGTTATTCTGGCAACATGAAAACCAAATGGAGATTCAACCATTATGAATTCACCAACCCGGCCATTAATAATCGCTTCATTAAAATCGTATACCATGGCTTGATCGGCGAACCAGCCCAGATCACCATTGTTTTGGGCTGCAGATGGATCATCAGAATAAACACCCACAAGATTATCAAATCGTGCAGGGCTATTTTTAATCACATTGAAAATACTGTCGGCCAGATGTTGTGCCTCATCTTTCGTTCTTGTTATTTCCTGTGCAGCACGTAATGCTCCTCCATAAGCAATTAATATATGGCTGGCTTTCATGGAATCAGGCCTGCGGGTAATATCCATCAATTTGGCCATATGAAAGGCGTTATTCTCAAAATAGGGAGGAAAAATTGTACCAATAGCTGAGTTTTGCATCAGCGAATCTATATATAAAGGTAGCATGCCCGCTGCATACCAGGTACTATCATAACGGTTATCCGAAACAGCACTAACGAAAGTTGGAATATTTTCTGTTGTTTGAAATTCTTTATAAATCTCAGCTACATCCTCTTCAACATGATTATAATCCTCTTCAGAAGGTAAAACTTCAAAGATTACATAATCAATGTCAACATTTGCATCCTGATCATATTCTGTTTTATGCTCATTGTAGTAATCTTCAATGTCGGCATCGGTAATTGATATTAAACTATCAGGGAACAGATGGTATTTCTTTCCTGTAATCCTGATAATCGCCTCTCTTTCATCTTCGATGTATCTCATTTCAGAAAAATCAAGTGGCATATAAAAACCTTTGCTGATCAATGCATTATACTTCAGCCTTTGTTGATCCTGCTTGATTGCTTTTTCAACATCAACCCACCAGTCAACAGTTTCCTGATCCACCTGATTTTGCCTCAGGGCTTCAATAAAATTCAAAACACGATCTCTTTCATACTGACCGGTTTGTGGATTGGTAAAGATCTGTACAACATATTGATGGGGATAGAATCCCTGTACCAGCTCAAATAATTCTTCGGGGGTAACAACCATTCCAAGTTGTTCGTACTCTTCACCCATTAGCTGATCATAGAGAACCTGTGCCCAGGTTCTTTCCTGGATCGTAAAGCGTTCGGCAGGTGTAAGCGTTTCAACCTGCTTATTACGCTTTTCTGACTCAATATTTTTGTCAAACCGCGCATTGAAATCGATAATGGATATTTCTTCACCATTGACCTCTCCAATATTATTTTCCCTTTGGTTGGGATTGCTCTTTAATAAGTCACCCAGAACAAATGCCGCCAGTGCTATACCAACTACAATAACAATTAAACCTGAATGTTTTCTGATATTTCCAATTACCGCCATGTTTCATCAATTTTTTGAGTTTGCAAATGTACAATAGTAATTTAATGTATGAAAATAAAACAAGCACAAAGTTCCAGTAATGAGTTAAATTACAAAAGGATTCATGAGGATTACAGTTGCTTTTTAATTATATTTTATTATTGGGAATACTTATAAGGTTAAAATTTTAAGTTTAACCTGGTCAATTCTGTTATCAGAAGCTTTCAGGATGATAAAGGCAAACCGTGATATAATGATTTCCTCATTAACATCAGGAATATCCTCATGATGGTTTATGATAAACCCGGCAAGTGTTTCATATTCTTCAGATTCGGGCAGGTTAAAATTATATTTTCTGTTCAGGTAATCGATTTCCAGTCTGGCTGAAAAGATGTATTCATTCTTGTTTAGTTTTTCTTCTTTCAGGTCTTCTGAATCATATTCATCTTCGATCTCTCCGAAAATTTCTTCCATGATATCTTCCATGGTAACCATGCCTGAAGTACCACCAAACTCATCAACAACCACTGCAGCACTTTTATGCTGTTGTATCATCATTTTTAACACCTCATTTGCAAACATGGTTTCCGGAACAATGATAATCGATTTAAGTATTTCTTTAATGCTATCAGGTTGCCTGAATAAATCGAATGAATGGGTATAGCCAATAACATGATCAATACTCTCTTTGAATATCAGGATCTTGGAATGTCCTGTTTCAATGAATCTCTGTTTCAGGCTTTCAATATTCTCATTTTCTTCAAGGGCTTCAATTTCTGTTCGTGGCACCATGCATTCACGGAGCTTCACATTTTTAAATTCCATGGCATTCTGGAACATCTGGATCTCGTCGGTTATTTCTTCTTCTGATTCCATATCCGGTGAGAACTCCCTGACATATTCATCAAGATCGATAGGACTGAAAACATATTTCTGCTGTGTTAGCTTTACCTGGAAAAGTTTCCTGAGTATCCATTCTGCAAAACCAATAAATAAAAACACGATTGGGTAAAAAATATAGAAAAACAATGATAGGGGAATGGCAAAAATATTCAGGATTGCATTGGGTTTGATCCGGAAAAGCGCCTTGGGTATAAATTCTGCCACGATCAATATAAGTAATGTTGCAATTATGGCCTGGCATAAAAGGATGAAATACTCCTGTTGAAGCCCTTCGGGAAGTATATTCAGCAGAACCGGTTCCAGGATAATGGCCATGGCAATACCATAAACAACCAGTGCAATATTATTGCCAAGTAGCAGAGCCCCAATAAACTTTGAAGGGATATTAATAAACCTGGATAATAATACAGCAGAGAAATTTCCCTTGTTCTTCTCCACTTCAATTTTTAGCTTGTTTGAACTGATGTATGCGATCTCAATACCTGAGAAAAAGGCTGACAATATTAGCGTAATGATGACAATAACCCATGGGTCCATTGATGAGCTGATAATAGTTAATGTTAAAGATATGAATTATTTTTCATCATCCTCGATGTTGAATACCCCTGTTGGATTAAGGATCTCGTATTTACTGAATGATTCATCAGCCTCCAGGCCATCACCATATAAAATTTCATCGTTGGTGGTGATTTTTACACTGACATCAGAGTAGATCTTTTTCTTTCTTTGATCCCAGATAAGTCGCTCTGTTTCCAGTTGTTCATTTTTCTCATAATTAATAATCAGAACATTATCCTGGGCTTCCATTAATTTCTTTTTTTCAAAATTGATCCCGTAATTTGCTGTCATTACAGCACTTACAATTACCCCTGAATCGTAAAATATCACCTTAAATCCTTCCGGGAATTCAAAATATGGTTCATCACCCGAATACTGGTACATCAATGAACTTGTAAGCACGGCCTTTACCTCCCCTGAATCGCTTCTTGTATATTCAATATCTTTGGCCAGGAGCTCCGGCAAGGTATCAATATAGCTATAGGCCGCAATTTTTTCAATATCCGATTTACAGGAAAACAATAGCACCAGCAAGAAAAATTTTGCTGTGCTTAGAAATATAGTTTTAAAGATGTTGTAGAAGTTGTTGTTTACCACAAAGTGTGATATTTTGATCAAAAATTTTCTAGTCGGATGTTCTTACCCTGGTTTCCTTGTTTATCCAGCACTCGACCATATATGTGTCACCATTACTCAGGTTATAAAAGAATGCTGTTTCAACAGACGGAAAATACTTTGAATACGAATTTATTCTGTTGTTTGCTGATTCGGCAACTGAAGGATCAACAGATTTGGCCCTGGCATACATGTCAACAGCTACCCAGTAAACAGCTCTTTTCGACAGATCGTTGGCTGCACATTCATCTGAACTGGCTGCATATAGGTCACCGATAAGAATGTAAGCATTTCCATAATTTGGATTGTTCTCGATGGCTTTATAAGCATTTAACCTCGCCTGTATCTTGTTCCCGAGAATTTGATAACAGAAAGCCATATAATAATAGGCATCAGCCAGTTCTTCAGGATCTTCAATTCCTGTTGCTTCATCGAAAAACCTGATCGCCTCTTCATAATTTTTTGAATTGACATACATTTTTCCGATCAATAATGCTGCTTCAGGGGAAGGTTCCTGATCATATAGTTTTATTGATGCATTGAAAAACAATTCAGTATCATTACATTTTTTCTTGTCGAGCATCGAAGTGATCTTTTTAAGAAGATCAATATCATCGGGATTTTCATTGAATTTTTTGCTATATATTTTTACCAGGTCTTCACAGGTTGCAAAGGGTTCAAAGGTTAATTCAATATTTCCTTTTGCGTTTTCCCATTCGGTAACCTGTTTAACGCTTCCTTTATCGGTGTGTTTTTTGATATTCTCATCAACCAGGGTGCTTAGCTGGTCATAGGTTTCAACGATGACGGAAGAATCGATTTTGCCTGATGTAGCCATTTTTATCGTAGTACGGAAATAATATACAACCACAGCACTGGGGGATTTTAATCCTTCCAGTTCAACGGAACGTTTAAAGGTTTGATAAGCCTGTTCAAAATCTTTTGTTCTCATTCTATATAAGTCCACACCCTTGCGTCCTAATATATACCCTTCTTTGTTGAAATACTTAATGCGATTGTCATAAACCATCATCAGGGTATCAATGTATTTGTCCTTGATTTCAGGGCTTGATGCATGATCGATCATATAACCGATAATCTTAACACCATCGATATAAGTGTTTTGTGTACCACAGGGACAATTCAGCAAAACCCATCTCCAGGGTCCGAAAGCATCATACACCGTTTCTGTTTTATAACCGTTCTTTTTCCATTGTTTATAGAACTCCCTGTAAAGAGAAATGTTCATGATACAGGTTGCAGAATCCTCACCGTATTTTTTGTCACATCCCTGTTTATTATTCTCTGCCGGATTCTGTGCATCACTTTCAGGGATCATGAATAAAGTTAAACTGAAGAATAATGCTAATCCGAAAAGTAATTTTGATTTCATTGCTATTTATTTAAATATTTTCTTTAAAAATATCTTTTCTTGATAAACCAATGTTCATGTATTGAAATTCCAAAAGTAAATTTAACAAAATTTTGTTGTATTAATCCATCTGCTGTTGTTCCGTATTTACCAATTTCAACACCAAAATTAAATGTTGATCTAGCCTTCCATACAGGGAAACCAACTCCAAAACTTATGCCAAATTGATTTAATTGGTGACCTTTCAGGTAAAGGGAGGAGTTAATATATCTGAAACCTAACCTGTAACTCAGTCTTTCATAATAGTTAAAAATACTGTATTTATCGGGAATAAACTGTGCACCTATACTGAGACTGAGCCTGTTTTGAACAGAGTCGCTGACACCGAACATTTTAAACTCTTTCCAGTTCTGCCAGTCAACATCTGCTCCGACCAGCCACTGATCTTTTTTCTTCAGTACGACACCAAAACCAAAACTTTTCGGCAGGACAATATCCCCAACAATCCCCTGATCATAGTCAACGGTATCGAGATAGTTTTTGATTTCGTTTTGTTCTCCATAATAGTTCCTGACCAGATAATCCTTTTCTGCCCTCAGTTTTGAGGTATTACTGAAAACAGCACCAAAAGTCAGGTCAAGCTTTTTCTTTAAAGGAATGGTATATTGTATTCCATAAGAAAATACAAAATCACTGGCTGAATAGGAAACATCCTTTCTTGTGCTGAAGTAATAGAGTGAGTCGGGGAAAGTAACTGAAAGCCCGTTATCAATGGTTCCAAAAACATAAGAGGCATTAATACCGATTGAAAAATTATTTGTAATTCTGAATCCGTTACCCCAGTAAACTGTATTAAATCCACCAGATCCATCATTCAGGTAGCGAACGAGCCCGACATTTTCAATGATTTCATCCTGTACAACATCATAACCCACATGACTGTAAGGTAAAATCCCCAAACTGCTTCTCCACCATTTTGTAATCGGAAAACCAAAGGTGAGGTAATTCAATGTAGCGTAATTAGACTGTTCGCTCTGAGAGGCTGATTTCAAGGTTACCAGTCCTGCTACCAGGGCTCCTTCAAAAACAAACGACAATGTGTCGAAGGCTGTATAAGAAGCCGGATTAGCAACATTGATCAGGCTGGGATCACGCAGGCCAAATTTAATTCCACCCATGGCCATGCTGCGTACATTGGTGTTTGTATTTGTTAAATTTCCAATACCATATAGGGAATAAGGGGAACTAACACGGGTTTTTTGTGCGGACATAGCCACCGAACAAAGAAGAAATAATATTATAAGCCAATTTCTTAATCCTGCTTTATCTGTACTCATTAAAATCTAAAATTATGTTCAATCCGCTCAAAACCAGATTTGGGATTGCAAAGATGTTATTTTTTAGCTTTTTATCAAAATAATTCATGTCGCCGCCACTTATAATAATTGTTAAATTTTTATAAATTTCACGATATCTGTTAATCATACCATCAATTTCGTCAATTATACCGTTCAAAACGCCTGATAATATCGACTCTTCTGTGGAGCGGCCAACAAATGATTCAAATGACCTGCCTTCCAATAACGGCAACTTGTCGGTTAAAGTATGCAATGCCTTGAAGCGCATATTCATGCCGGGCGAAATAGCCCCACCTAAGTAAACTCCTGTTGCATCAACAAAATCATAGGTAATACAGGTGCCGCAATTAATAGCCAGTATGTTTCTTTCCGGGTATAAATGTGAGGCAGCAACAGCAATGGCCATCCTGTCCTTGCCCAGTGTCGCGGGTGTTTTATAATTGAACTTCAAAGGAAGAGGGGTGTTTTCATCCAGCTCTATTACCTGACCGAAAGCGGAAAGATGGGATATGAAACCATTGGGATAATGAACTACACTGGAAATGATGGATGACTTTAGCCTGTTAATATTATTTTTTTTAAAAAAAGCATCAGTATGTGAAACAATATGTGGTTTTGAGGTTGTTTCAAACATTTCCAGATTAACAAGTTCTTCATTGCTGAACAATGCAAACTTCAACAGGGTATTTCCAAAATCGAGGACTAATTTCATTGACTATCAGCTTTGAAGCTGCAAAAATACGGTATATGAGCCGCATAGCTGTTGATTTTTGGGAATTATTTTCGAAAAATAAAAAATCTTGTGTAAATTTGCATCCTCAAAATTGGAGGTACCATAGCTCAGTAGGTAGAGCAACGGACTGAAAATCCGTGTGTCCGTGGTTCGATTCCACGTGGTACCACCAGGCATAACAATGTAAGCCCGGATCATCAAATGATCCGGGCTTTTTTATTAGCATTTTGAGTAACAGTTGCGAAACATTTAGGAAATTCGGTGTCCAGGGGGATGCTTCCGGTAATTTAAAATTAGTAAAAATTATTCACCCCCATGTTCATATCATTAAGTCTATCTACCCATACACACTATGAAACTTTGGTTATCTCACCAAACCTATGCTCGTATAGCTTATAACCTCAGCTTAGAAGTATTCACCGTAAAGCTTAATTAGAGTCTGTCCATAAAGTCAGGAATTTGTTTGATTTTTGGAATTTGTTATTTGGGATTTGCCGGTTATTAAAGCGTTACTTTATAGACAGACTCTAATAAATTACCTTCCTTTGGGAGAATGGAAGAACCGGATCCTCTGACCCCCTTGCACCGATTTAAGGTGACCACCTTATTTATCATATAACAATTCATTTAACCCGGATAGGTTCCATCGGCCTGGGGTGGTCAATTTAACCGGCATGTCCTCCAAAGTCATAAAACACTGATTAATAGGTTGAAGTTATTCACGGTTTTGGATCTGCGTAGTTAAACATATTCACACATATGACCGGCATCAACAATTTCCCGGTATTTTCTGATCACATTTTTAAAATCCTCCCAGGTGTCTTTCTTGAGATTTGGGTTTCGCAGCAGTGCGGCCGGATGATAGGTTGGCATCAGGAAACGA
>CAYXUU010000003.1:0-218040 GCA_964468645.1 uncultured Bacteroidales bacterium | reverse complement strand
ACAGTGCCGATCATATCAATGATAACAATTTCTTGGATTTCATTTTCTGATGATACGTTCAAATAATCCTGAAATGGATTAGGATATAATTTAATAACTCCTGATCCGGTTTCAGCTATATCCACCAGTACATTGATATAATCAATTTTCATAATGGAATCGTTGCCCCCTGGTCCGGTTATTTTAAGTGCTACCGAATAATTACCCATATTATTATAGGTATGAACCGGATTCTGTATCATCGCGGTATCTCCGTCACCAAAGTACCATTTCCAGGTTTCAACTTCACCTGATGACAGGTCATTAAAAGATACTTCAAGCGGGTAGCTTCCGGCTGTCGGTTCACCTGTAAAATCTGCCAGAGGTGGCGGATATCCAACAGAAATATAATTCGTTTTTGTTGCGGTATCTGATCCTCCGGGACCATTTACGGTTAAGATTACAGTGTAGCTTCCCGGATCAATGTAGATATGCCCGGGATGTTGCTCAGAAGAGGTGTTACCATCCCCGAAATCCCAATCCCATGACATGACAGAATCAACTGACAGGTCTGTAAACTGAACTTCCAGGGGTGCATTGCCTGATGTGGGATCCCCTTCAAAATCAGCTGTAGGAACAGGATATACAACTTCTATATAATTGTTTATGCCTGTAGAGTCAGATCCTCCGGGACCTGTTACTAACAGACTCACTGAATAAATACCCGGATCATCATAGGTAAATTCGGGATGTTGCAGGTTTGAGGTGTCCCCATTCCCAAACCACCATTTCCAGGTATTTACTGAATCGGCTGACTGGTCGGTGAACTGGACAGTGAGCGGAGCAATTCCAAAAGTTGGATCTCCACTGAAAGAAGCAGCAGGTGGCGGATAACTAACCGTGATATAATCTGTTTTGGTTTCTGTATCAGAACCTCCCGGACCGGTTACCGTTAAGCTTACAGTATAAGTACCTGGATCGGTATATATATGTTGCGGATTTTGAATACCGGAAGTATCCCCATCACCAAAATTCCAGTTCCAGGTATTAACCGAGTCGATAGAAAGATCAGTATAGTTAACGGTCAGTGGAACAATTCCATTCGTAGTATCTGCTGTGAAATCTGCTGTTGGAACCAGGGAACCATACAGATTGGATTTCCATACTCCCCTTCCGTAAGAAGCTGCATAAATCCTGCTGTTGCCGGGAGTCACATCATCATAATAAATATCCAGTTCAGTAACAACTACATTAGGCAGGCCACCGCTGTATAATACCCAGTTTTCAGAACCCAGTTTAACATAAACTCCAACATCAGTCCCGCAGTACAACTCTGTTTCTGAATTATTTTGCCTGTTTTGAACCACACACATAACCGGTAACTGAGGTAATCCTGAAGAAATGTTAGCCCAGGTGTTGCCACCATCAGTTGATTCATATACCCCATGGGCATTGTAGCCACCCATGGAAACCCAGAGGGTATTCGGGTCATCATCTTTCACCCAGATATAAGTGATGTTACATGATGAAACAGGAAGGGTGCCGGTTATATCTGCCCAGTTAACCCCACCATTACTTGTTTTGTAAATAGATACCAAGGTTGCAGCATAGAGATAATTTGTTGCCGAATGAGCAATTGCAAGTGATCGTAATGTACTTGCATTCCAATTACTGATTTTCGACCAGGAATTGCCCTGGCTGGTGGTTTTCCACACATCCTGATAACCTGCGTATAAAGTATTGTTGTTTACAGGATCGATAATATATGGAGTGATCCACCAGGCGCTTCCGCTGATCCCACCAGAAATAAGAGTGCTGTTTTCCCAATAATTGTTAGTGATGAAAAGATCACCATAATAAAGGCTGCCATACTGTGTATTCTGATTGGTATAATCAACAATACATTCAAAACCATCACCCCCGATAACATCGGTCCAGGTTCCGTTCAATCTTGCTTTGGTACCATTATCCTGCAGCCCGATGATAACCTCATCTGACTGGGTCTGGCCCACCCCGATCCTGTAAATCTGGCTTATTGCTAAATCACCTGACAGGTGTGACCATGTTGAACCGCCATTGGATGTTTTGTATAATCCTCCATCATTACACTCGAAAAGTGTGGAGGTTCCATTTTGAAAAGCGAAATAATGCTTATCCGCATGCACAGTTTGTACACCTGGACAACCTGAGGGTGACCAGTAATTGGCTATTGAAAATGTCGAACCCCCGTCAGTGGATTTCCAGGTGTTGACACCTCCAACATAGACGGTATTTGCATTGTTGGGATCGGGTAATATACAGAGATCGTAGCTTCCCTGGCCTCCAGCTCCGGATCCGTTACAACTCCACCCAAGCAGGTTTTTTGTTGTTCCGCTATATACCTGGCTGTAAGATGCACCGCTATCTGTTGATTTGTAAACCCCCTTTAATGATCCGTTGGAATTTGATACTACAGCATAAACGGTTGAGGCTTGATTGGGACTTACACCAATCTCGGTTCTCGATCCTGAATAGGAAGCCACCTGTGTCCAGGTGACACCCGAATCAGTAGATTGATAAATCTTGGAAGTATTCCAACCTTCTGTTGAGGCATACATAGTTGACGGATCACCGGGTTTAAGCTCCAGGTCAATATAAGCATTGGAGGTAAGTAATATCCAATTATTGCCCCCATCTGTGGTTTTATAAAGGCCGTTTGTAGTTGCGGCATATAATGTATTATTGTTTGAAGGATGCACCAGCAATCGGTTTACCCTTCTTTTCTGACTGGCAGTGAAAGTTAATCCGGTAGTGTTCCAGGTAATGCCCCCGTCTGTTGATTTTAAAACCCCTATACTGTTATTGTCATTAGACTGACCCCCTCCAAGCGACCACATTGATCCACCATCCCTGTCGCCTGTTGCGATGTATAGGATATCAGGCCCTGTGGCCTGATCTATCACAATTATGTCACTAACACCGAGTACCGGATTATGATCCCCGAGAGGTGTCCATGTTGATCCACCGTCATCAGTTTTCCATATTCCACCGGAAGCAGCACCAGAATAAATAAGATCATTATCCAGCGGGTGAAACCCAACACAATTCAACCTGCCAAGTCCTGCATAACCTCCTGGTGAACTATCGGGGCCCATGGGGGTCCAGTTACCGGTTATGTCTCTTGATCCGTCGGTAGTTTTCATCCATTTCTGATATTCCTCCCAGGCAGAAGTTTCGGGAAATTCGCCGGTTTGTTTATTAATTCTGTCTATCCAATACCATTCCCATCTTTTGAATAACTTCCAGTATGGCGCCCTGATGCGTTCTCCATTCTCAAAATAATAACCAGCTTTAACATTATATGGTTCCCAGTAGTTATCAAAAGCTTCTTTTATTTCATAAAATGTCAGGGTGCCTTCCTTCAGTTTTTGCTGGGGCAGGTTTTTATTCCATGATTGTGCATTAAGTATTATAAAGCCAAGTAATATAATAACCGTAAGATTGATCTTTTTCATTGTAAAACAATAAATTAATTAAAACAGATGCCAAACATAATGATGTCAGGCAATCACATGATTAAACAGGGTGTAAAAATAGTCAATAAAAGAAAAGTAATGATCGGGGAAACATTTAAAGTTGTTAATGGAATGATACTTGATTTCGCCTATCGCGAGACGATGCTTTTATTCCCCGTTAAGCCTCAGGCTAGAGCGATTAAATTATTCCTGCTTGATACCCCTCGGTTCTGCTGCGGGGTAGTTCATTCAATATGTCAAACCTGACTGATCAATTAAGGAAATGTGGTCAAATGTATTTATTTGTGATAGTTGACAAATCATCCCTATCGACATCGATTTTTTTAAAATCTTTCTTGTTGAGGATGATCAATGGTTCGCTGATCTTATTGATTTTCATTTGAAGCTAACTGTAGTGTTTTATTTCTTCATTAAGATCATTGTACACATCCACCAAGCTCTTTTCGACAGTTTCAACAATTTTCTTGATTTTGCCTAATGGAGTGCGGTTTAATGCCGCCTCTTCTATGTTGATTATTTCTTCAAATAATGATTGAATTCCCATAAATGAAAAACTTGTTTTATGTTTATGGGCAATCTTTGCAATTTCGGCATAATCCATTTTGTCGATCTGATCTTTCATTTCGGTTATTGCCATTTTAGTCTGCTCTATAAATGATGTGATCATCTGAATAACAAATTCTTTATTTCCGCCCGACATTTCATTTATTTGAGACAGATCATATAGTTTCTTTTGCCCTGAAAGGTTTTGAGGTCTTTTGTCCTCTTCCGGTGTCAAAATATCCAGTTTAAGCTCCTGGGCGATTGTCAAAATCAGTTCCCTGGCCTGGAATGGCTTGGACAGGTAATTATTCATCCCAAGATTAAGGTATTTTTCCCTGTCGCCTTTAATGGCATGTGCAGTTAGTGCGATGATCGGGATGCCGGATTTCGGATAAGGCATATGGTCTCTGATAAATCTGGTGGTTTCAATACCATCCATTACCGGCATTTGAATATCCATTAAAATCAGATCATAGTTGTTGTCAGTAAATTTTTTAATCGCCTCCTTGCCGTTAAATGCATTATCAATCCTGCATCCATAGGGTTCAAGTATCTGTCGTACAATCAAAAGGTTAAACTCCTGGTCTTCGACAATCAGTATGCTTTTATCGGAGAGTTTTAATTTTTTGATATTGTATTCCTGGCCAATTTTAGAATCCTGCAGGTCGAGGTGGGAACCTCGCCTGAAGTTTAGCTCGAAACTGAAAGTGGAACCTTTCCCAACTATACTTTGCACCTTTAATTTCCCCCCCATCATTTCGATGAGTTTCCTGCTGATGGATAATCCCAGTCCTGTTCCCCCATATTTTCTGGTAGTACTGGTATCGGCTTGCTCAAAATCTTCGAATATCTGCTGCTGTTTTTCTTCGGGAATTCCGATACCGGTATCTATGACATGGAATTTTAACCTGAGCTGGTTATCGGCTTTGCTTTTCGATGTTACATCGATTATTACATGGCCTTTCTCTGTAAATTTTATAGCATTATTTACAAGATTAAGTAATATCTGATTTAAACGTACAGGATCACCCAGCAGGATCAGATCATCATGTTTTGTCCCAACATTACATGAAAGTTCAAGATGCTTGGCCCTGGCTTTATATATGGAGGTTTTTAGCACATTTTTGATAACCTCCTTCATCCTGAATCCTGTTTGTTCAAACTCCAGTTTGCCTGATTCAATTTTGGAAACATCCAGAATATCATTTAAGATATACAGTAAATTATCGGACGAACTTTCAATAATCCCGAGATAATCAAGTTGATCCTCTGATAGACTGGTTTTCTTTAATAATTCGATAATGCCAATGATGGCATTCATCGGTGTTCTGATTTCATGGCTTGTATTAGCAAGAAATAATTCTTTTGCTTTTGCAGATGCCTCCGCTTTCTCTTTTTCTTTTTTAAGCTCATTTTCAAAATTCTTTCGCTCTGTGATATCCAATACTGCCCCTAATAATTTCACCACTTTCTTTTTAACATAAATGGGCCTTCCCTTACTGTAAGTGTACCTGATACTACCATCATGCAACTTGATCCTGATTTCAATTTCGTATTCTTTCCCGCTATCAATAGCTTCGCGAACAGCATTAATAAACTTTATCCGGTTCTCTTTATAAATTAACCGGATGAACTTTCCAAAATCAGGTGAGTTTTCGCTGGATTTCAATTCGAAAATTTTGAAAGTTTCAGGGCTCCACGAGACTTTCTTGTTGGCAAGGTCATATTCCCAGGTTCCCAATCCGGCTATTTGTTGTGTTTCGATTAATCTTTTTTCATTTTCCTGCAGTCTCTCCTGCAGTCTTCGCTGATCGGTAATATCACTCTCAATTGCAATGTATTTCATTATATTACCGGTATCATCAAGAATGGGCGTAATGTTTATTGAAACCCAGAAGGGATCATGATTTTTTTTGTAGTTCAGCAACACTTCAGAGAAAGGCTTTTTTGATTTAAGTTTTTTACGCATCCTTTTCTGCGTATCCCTGTCTGTATCTTTCCCCTGCAATTTTACTTTTGGATTTAAACCGATTACTTCATCAATATGATAACCTGTCATCCGTGTAAATCCATCATTGACCCACTCAATTTTACGGTCCTTGTCTGTGATGATAACGGTATTGTCGGTTTTGCTTGCCACCAATGAAAGTTTTCTGAGTTCTTCTTCGTTTTTTTTCTTCTCAGTATAGTCTTTAATGAAAGCCGTAAAAATATATTTACCCTCTACTATTGCCTGGCTCAGGGTGAGAAGAATGGGTATTTCTTCACCATCTTTGTTTAAAGCATTTACCTCCCTGCCTGAACCAATAACCTTGGCAACTTTGGTTTCTAAATATCTTTTGATGAATTCGTCATGATGTATCCTGTATTCTGGCGGAGTGAGTATTTTTACATTCTTCCCGAGCAATTCCTTTCTGTCATATCCAAATAGTGTTTCAGCGGCTTTATTGATAAATTCTATGACTCCTTCCTGATTTATTGTAACAACAGCATCAACACATCCTTCAAGAATAGATTTATTCTTATTAATTTCGGTTTCGAGTTGCTTCCTCAGTTCGTTCTGCTGGTTCATGTTTTTTTTGTTAAATTTAATAAAAGAAATTATAAGAACTGAAGCTTTAGAATATAACACATTGTTTTTCAAAATGAAAAGAATACCCATTTTGGAGAAAGGGTAATTTGGTGCAGTTCGTCTAAGAAGCAGATTATCAGCAAAAAAACGATTTGTTTTTTATTGGCACACGGATTGTAAGTGTGTTATTAATAGATAAAAACGAAATTAATGAAATCAATTAATGTATTAATAGCAGAAGATTCGGTATTTAATCAAATGATTATTGGAAAAATATTGCAGGAATTAAAGCATCGCCACAAAATTGTTGATAATGGCCAGAAAGCTGTTAACGAAACAATGAAGAAAAAATTTGATATCATACTTATGGATCTGGAAATGCCTGTACTTGGCGGCATAGATGCCACCAATGCAATAAGATCAGATGAAAGCAATCCAAATTTTGAAACACCCATAATAGGATTTACAAGCCACATTAATATAAATGAACGAAATAAGCTCAATGATCTTGGCATGAATGACTTTGTTCTGAAGCCATTTGTAAAATCAGATATCGTAGAAGTTTTTGAAAAATTTCTCCCTGATAACACTGATCTTTTTGATAACACCGAATATTTAACTAATTTTAACAGGACAAAAGATGTACAATACGATTTATCATACCTTAAGGAGTTTACCAATGGAGATGATGAATTTTTTAAAAAAATGCTTTCATATTTCATAGAAAATACTACCAGGGTCATGCACAGCTTTGATTTAGCAATTGAAAAGAAAGACTGGAATAAGATTCATCAAATTGCTCATAAATATGGCTCTGAGATTGCATTTGTAGGAGTTCACAGCATTGCAGAGAAATTGAATGAAATTGAATATTTCGATTTCAATAGTAGAAATAATAAAGAAATGGCTGAATTGGTTGAGTCAGTAAAATCAGAATGCTTGCTTATTACGAAAAAAATAAAGTTGGATTATAATCTATAAACGATTACCCATGCGTATCCTTGTATGTGAAGATGATTATATGGTGTTAAAAACCATTGAGTTTAAGCTTAAACGTGATGGTTATACAGTTCTAACAGCAAAAGACGGAAAAGAAGCCTCTGAAATAATCAGGAAAGAACAATTGGATCTGATCATTACAGATCTGCTGATGCCCTTTATGAACGGACAGGAATTAATTTTTATGGTGAGAAATGACTTGAAGCTTAACACCCCAATTATCGTACTTTCAAAAATTGGGCTTGAAGACACTGTGCTAAAAGCATTCGAACTCGGGGCTGATGATTATGTTGTAAAACCTTTCAGTCCACTGGAACTGGGCATTCGAGTTAAAAAGCAATTAATTAAAAGAAAATAATGTTCAAATCAGCCAGGCCGTTAATTAAAATGCTGGTTATCATTTTTGTGTTGACCAGTTATACAGGAATTGCACAAAATAGGTTTGTCAAAAATCCTGACTCAATCTTCAATATCGCAAGGAACAACGCCTTCGATGGTCAGCGTGAACTGGCAAGGGATCAGTGCTTTAGTATACTTGATCGCTATCCCACTTATTATGACGCCGCAGTATTAATCGGCAGGACCCTCGCATGGGACCATCTTTATGATTCGGCAAGGACGATACTGAATGGGGTTATTGCAGTTAAGAAAAATTATTATGATGCATTTGTTGCACTGATCGATTTAGAGACATGGGACAAGAATTACAGCCTGGCTTATGATTATTGTAATCAGGCACTGAATTATTATCCAACCAAAGAAAACTTACTTGCCAAGAAAGCAGACTTACAGTTTCGCCTGGGGCAAACTGCGGAAGCAAAACGTGATATTCGCGAACTGCTTGATATTAATCCGGCTAATGAAAAAGCCCATGAGTTATTAAAAAAATTCAAACGCTCCAATATCCTTAATAAAATTTCCCTGGATTATACTTTTGAGTATTTCGACAATCCATGGACAAGACGATGGAGTTTGTTTTCATTATCCTATAGCAGAAAAACAAAAATCGGTTCTGTAATTGCAAGAATTTATGCAGGAGATGTTGTTCAGGATGGGGAAAAATTATTTGAAAAGAACCATGGCCTGCAATATGAAATTGAATCATATCCCAAAATAAGCAGATTACACTATGCCTTTATTGCCTATGCTTATTCATCCGATAAAATTTTTCCCAGGCACAGGCTTGGAATTGAAGTGTATCAGAAATTACCCGCCAGTCTTGAAATGTCGCTGGGAATCAGATTTATGCAATTTTCAAAAAGTGAAGGGGGGGCTAAAAATTTAATGATCTATACCGGCTCGATCGGGTATTACTTCCGAAACTTCTGGTTGTCATTCAGGCCTTATATCACTCCAAAAAATGCAGATGTCTCACAGTCATACAACCTTGAATTCAGGAGTTACTTTAGATCACGGGATCAATACCTGTCTGCTACTATTGGCACAGGAAGTTCACCTGATGATCCTGTTAATGATGTTGGGGATTTTGATTTATATAAATTAAACAAATATAAAATAAAAGTAAGTTATCAGCACCTGTTCTTCAACCGCTTAATCATTGATGGCAGTTTCTCATATCAATATGAGGAGTACGATCAGGATAAATTCAGGGATGTTTTTTCGTTTGGAATTAAAACCAGCATTTACTTCTGAATCTTATGGGTCGAACCTGTAAAAATATTGCCTCACTGTTGATCATTATCATTACTATGGTTAATACTGTTTCAGGTGATCAACACATTAAAAATGATACTGCTAAAACGGTCTATAAAATCCAGATCCGTGCAAATTACCTTAAACCACTGTCTGCCGACTCAATCAGTAATTTATATAAGCTCGATATCCCAATAGATGTATATTATCACAATAAATATTACAAATACACCATTTATGAATTTACCAATCTGCTTCATGCCATCGACACCCTTTTTCTTGCGATCAACAACTACCATATCAACGATGCTTTCCTTGTAAAATTCATTGATAACAAAAGGACAGATTTCGACTCAGACCATGATTACCTTAAAGTACTTCAGAAAAACCTTGTTGAAGAAAATGCAGGGATAATCGACACAAATCGAGATTTTGGTGGAGATACAAGTTTCATCGTTGAAGATACTGTTCAACTTGGTATCTATCTGGATCACGGTGTTATCAGGCCAATACTTATTCCCCAGGACAATCTGGCTGATAAATGGCATTCAAAAACCGATTTAAGAAGAAAATCAATCATCTCTTCACTTGAAAAGTGGTTGGACTCCAAATTGCCTGATAAGGTATTTCGCTTTGTTAAATATATTTTGTTGATTTCATATAATCAATGGATATTATTTCTGATAATGATCCTTATCCTTTATTTTATTGTTTTATCAATTGTATTAATGATTTTAGTTTTAACCAGCAGGACATGGGATGCATATTTTAAAAGAAAACGTAATAGGCTCAAAAACAATTATCATGAAATAATTGCCGATTACCTGTTCAAAGAAAGCAATGAGAATATTGTACCCTCTATACTATTTAAGCAAGGATCAAGGTTTAGAAAAAATATCCTTATTGATGTTATGCTTGACTTATTCAACAGCCTGGAAGGGGATATTGCCAACAAACTACGTGCTTTATACCTGAATCTCCGACTGGAAAGGGTTTCGATATTAAAAACTAAAAGCAGAAAATGGAACATGAAAGTCAGGGGATTCCAGGAGCTTTCAAGTATTGATGCTGAGAATGCAGGAAAATACATTAAGAGATACCTGAATAGTTATAATAATGAGCTCAGGTCGGAAGCTTATATTGCCTTTGTCAGGTTAAACAAGGACAATCCATTTGGTTTTCTCAACCTTGTTGATTCTTATTTTACGGTATGGGAACAATTAAAGGTGCATGCAATCGCGGTAAAATATAATGTGACCATTCCTGATTTCGGACCATGGTTAAAGTCAAAAAACGACACCGTAATTTTATTCGCTTTGCGCATGATCATCATCTACAAACAACAGGAAACCGCCAATGAAATTAAAACCTGCCTGAAGCATCATAATCCTCAAGTAAGAGAACTTGCATACACAGCTATTGGTGAATTAAATCTCTTAGATTTACAAACTGATTTGCTTGATTCCTATTCAAAAGAGACTTTCAAAAACAGGGTAACAATACTCAATTCACTTGGAAGGCTTCCCGACGAAAAACTGTTTTCATTTTATGAAAAAGTTATCAGGGAATGTGATGACTTCAGGTTGCGATTGAATGCTTCGCTGAACCTTTACCACATCGGAAGCCCCGGACAAAAATTGTTGTTTCAGATAAAAGAGCACATGGCTCCGGAACTGGATAATATTTATTTGCACGTAACGGATGAAAGGATTTAACCATGTATGAGGTATTCCGGATTATCAGAATTGTACTTGAGAACATCATTTTGGTTTATGTTGTCTGTATTGTTTCATCCTATTTGATCCTTTCACTGATTTCTGCCTTTGCCTTAAGGAAATACATGAAAAAGAAAACGTATACAAATTACGATGAAATTATTTCTTCACCATTTGCCCCTTCAATCTCAATTATTGCCCCAGCTTACAATGAATCGGTAACCATAGTCGATAATATTAGAGCCCTGATGTCACTTTTTTATCATGATTTTGAGGTGATTGTGGTTAACGATGGCAGTAAGGACACAACCCTTGAAAAAGCTATTGAAGCCTATGACCTTGAGAAAGTTAACTATGCATATGATTATTATATTGAATGTAGTCAAATTCGGGGGGTATATAAATCCAGGAACAAATCCTTTTCAAATTTACTGGTTGTTGATAAGGAAAATGGAGGGAAGGCAGATGCTTTAAATGCCGGGATAAACATATCGGGTAAAGATTATTTTGTTGCCATCGATGTAGATTCCATTATTGAATCGGACGCATTGCTAAAACTTGTTAAACCATTTCTGGAAGAAAAATCAAGAAGAATCATAGCCACCGGGGGTTCTATCAGGGTTGCCAATTCATGTATTATTGAGGATGGCCAGATCCGTGAAGTACGCGTACCTAAAAACTTCTGGGCAAGGTTTCAGGTGCTTGAATATACCAGGGCCTTTTTGATGGGAAGAATTGCCTGGAGTGAATTGGATGGACTGTTATTGATTTCCGGTGCCCTGGGTTTGTTCGATAAGGAAATAGCCATAGCCTGCGGGGGTTATTATGCCAAAACAGTGGGGGAAGATATGGAACTTGTGGTGAGGATGAGAGGTTATATGGCTGAAAATAAATTAAAATACAAAGTGAGTTATATCCCCGATCCTCTTTGCTGGACCGAAGTGCCAACCAATTTAAAAATACTTGGCAGACAGCGTAACCGATGGACAAGGGGTACTATTGAGACGCTTTTCCTTCATAAAAAAGTTTTCTTCAATCCCCGGTATGGAAGTATGGGCCTTCTTGGTTATCCCTACTGGTTCTTTTTTGAATGGCTAGCACCTGTATTCGAATTTTTCGGAATTCTTTATTTCATTGTAATTGCACTACTGGGTGCCCCAAACTGGAGTTTTTTCCTTTTCCTATTGATATTTGTTTACACATTTGCAGTTTCTCTTTCTACAGCCGCAATACTTTTCGAAGAAAAAACTTTTCACAGGTATGAAAAGAAAAGAGACATTTTCAAGTTGTTGCTTAATGCTGTACTGGAACCCTTCCTGTATCATCCCCTGGTATTATGGTGGGGTGTAAAAGGCAATTACGATTTTTTCATCATGCAAAAAAAGGGATGGGGCAAAATGGTAAGAAAAGGATTTACAAAGAAAAATAATTAATTTATTTGTTGTTGCTCCACTTTCGCATAGTAATCATTCAAAATCTCTTTCATCATCGGATAGTAGTAATTCCAGAAGAATACCTGGCGGTTGTTCAGGTCATTACGTTCCGAGAACCACCTTTTTAACCAACTAATACCACGGAAATACATTGTGATTGAGGAAACAGGGTTATCGCAGAAATCACCTGCAAAATAATAAAAAGGGTAACCATCACTATGTTCAATTACAGCGGGAAAAACCGGCGGAACATTGTAGAATCTTAATAGTGAATCCCCCGCTTTATTGGTATGTATGCTGTAACTGGCCAGAATGTTATTGGTCGAATCAGGTACATTAATAACATCGATCCAGTACGGATAATTAAATTTTTCAGGTAAATTATACTTCTCCTGCCCAAGGGCAGTAGTATAAATTACCGGAACTTCTATTTCGAGATGGCTTTTATTCTCCAGGATGAATATTGTATTATCTTCATATACGAAGACGATACCAGAATTCCTGAAAGGCCACTTATTATTATGTTGTACCATAAAATCATGAACAACCCAATGGGGTAATTCCTGATTTAAAGAAGTGTCAAGGGACTCAAAATACCTCAGTGTCCAACCGGTCCAATTAAAATTGAACAGATTTTCAACCTTCTTCCTTATTGAATAAGAAGTAGGGTGGGCCATCAGGTTAAATTCAGTTATTATGAGTTTCTTTTTCTCCTTCATTCTCTCGAGCAACAGGTAATCGTTTAGGCTCAAGCCTCCATAGATCATCTCAGAATGCTCACTTTGTAAAGTGTCGAAATACCACTCATTTGCATACATCCCGTATGTATCGGTATAATATAGCATATCATATCGATCAGCGATACTATCAATCTGTTTAACTGAGAATCGGTCAAGGTCCTTGATTTCATAATGTTTATCTTCTCCCGGGAAAAATCCCAGGTAATCCTCCGTCAATCTATAAAAGGTATTATCATGCTTCACGTATTTTCGATGTTTTAGTGTCCAGTATAAACCCTTGTGTTCAACGGCATCTTCCGTTAATACTGTTTTATCAAGTATTATTATTTTTAAGGGTTTCTTTTGGGTAAAAAGCCAGCTGGCCAGCATCAGAACAGGAATTAAGATTATGATTATAAGGATCAGGTTGAATATCCTTTTACGTTTGTTACCCGACATCTTTAGAATCTTTTTAAATTAGCATATAATTATTGAATACCACTTGCGTTAATGAATAACAAAAATACTTTAATAAACCCAAAATGAAACAGATATATCTTATTATCTGCTTTGCATTACTTGATTTATATACTTACGCACAGGAAATAAGTTGTTATCCCGATAATGATATCCCTTTTTCAACCGATACCAATCATATTACCATTTGGAACGGAAATGATTATGTGCCGGTCTTTTTAAAAGGCATTAACCTTGGTGTTTCTGTCCCGGGTACTTATCCGGGTGAACTCGCAGCCACTCGCCAGCAATACTGGCAATGGTTTGAAATGATTAAAACCGCCGGATTTAATAATTTGAAGGTTTACACCCTACATTATCCACGTTTTTATCAGGTCCTGGATTCATTCAATACACAGAATCAACAAAATCCTTTGCTTGTATTTCAAGGCATCTGGCTTGATGAGCAAATAGAGGGCTATAACAATGATCTTTTTTACCTGACAGATACTTTTGATGTTCAAATTAATGAAGTTGTAAATTGTATTCATGGTGATGAAGACATCGAACCCAGAATAGGAAAAGCATTTGGAGATTACAATGTGGATGTTTCGCGTTGGATCATTGGATATATCATTGGCCGTGAAGTTTATCCCGATGAGGTGATACAGACTAATAGCCTGCATCCTGAGCAAACCACATTCACAGGAAATGCATTTTCGCTTGACATAGGCACACCTGCCGAAATCTGGGTAACCGCCAGGCTTAACCAACTGGTAACCTATGAAAGAACGGTTTACCAGCAGGAAAGGCCGGTTAGTTTTTTAAACTGGCCGGTGCTTGATCCCATTGATCATCCAACAGCATCGGGTTGGGAAGACACAGTATATATCGACCTTGCCGATGTTGATTGTACACTGGCACCCGCAGGTATGTTCATTAGCTATGACGCATATCCCTATTATCCCGATTTTATAAATAATGATCCTGGTTATCAAGACTTTGAGGATTATCTTGGTCAAAATAGTTTTCTTGGATATCTCACCGACCTGAAATCACATTATCATGCCCTTCCTCTTATTGTTACCGAAATTGGAACCCCGTCAAGCTGGGGCATAGCACATTATGGTCAATCAGGCATGCATCATGGTGGCATGGACGAAACAGAACAGGGCAATTATCTAATAAGAATGTTCGATAATACCAGATCATCGGCCTGTGGGGGTGGTATTTATTTTGCCTGGATCGATGAATGGTTTAAACGCACATGGATTACAAGTCCCATTGACCACATGACCGAAAGAAGGGCAATGTGGCATGATGTAACCGGGGCTGAACAGAATTTCGGACTGATTAGATATGAAAAGGATACAATCGAATATCAACTATTTGAGGTTTTTACAGATTCATGCCTCGTAAGTGAATTATTTACCGGAGTTGATTATGCGTATTTAAGACTTAAATTAAATCTTAATTCTCCTTTAAACAATACCGATACCCTGTACATTGCTCTTGATACCTATGCTAAAGATCTTGGTGAATCGCTGTTTCCGGGCGGGGAATTGATCGAGAACAGGGCAGAGTTTTTATTAAAGGTTACAAATTTTTCTGCTGAATTATTTGTAACCCAAGCCTACGATCTTTTTGGTATCTGGCATGGTGTTTCCTCTCCTGAACAACTGTATCATTCAATTTCTACAGATGGGGATCCTTGGAACATTGTAAGATGGAAGAACAATGAACCTGATCATGAGATTCAGTATATAGGTAGCCTGAAGGTCAGAAGGGCGGAACAACCTTCAAGCAGTAAAGATGCTGTTGTTATTAGTAATAATGAGATAATAATAAAATTACCATGGTTATTGCTGCAATTTGTAGATCCCGGCAGCCGTACTGTTATGCATGATTATAGGGATATCCCAGGAACACAGGATACCATGTCTGATGGGATTGGATTTACCATTGCCCATAACAATTGCATAATGTCTTCATCGGGTCGTTACACATGGCAAGAATGGGATGAGGTTGACAATCTCATTGAGATTAAAAAACAAAGCTTGATCTATACCGAAAATTACCTGCCGGTTCTTTTTAACTCAAAGGCTATTGCAGTATGTGATAAATATGTTACGGCCCGGGATGAAAATTTACATATTGATACCGGCAATGGTTTACTTGGTAATGATTTTGACCTGGATGGCGATTATCTGGTATCCGAACTGATGACCTATCCCTCACATGGGGATTTAACCTTATTCCCGGATGGTTCTTTTAACTATTATCCAGATGCAGGCTTTACCGGGGTGGATTACTTTAAATATCTGGTTTATGATGGCTTTGACCATTCTGATACAAGTTTTGCAATGATAGAAATTGATAATACCGGTGTAAGTTATATTGATGATCCCGCTGGTATTCAGATTTATCCTAATCCTGCTGATAATTATGTAACAATTGTAATGGATGTTCTGCCAGAAAAATCGGAATTAACTATTTCAACCGGTATCGGACAAACCTGTATTCATAAAATACTTTCAAAAAAGAGCACCAAAATAGATGTAACAGGCATTAACAAAGGATTCTATCTTGTTATATTAGCTGACACAAATGGAAATAAAACAATAAGAAAGCTTATTATCAATTAGATTATCTTATTTTTTCTGAAACTGATTCAACGACCTTTATTTGCGATATTGTTATATTTGCCATAGATTAATACATACATGAATATTATTCTATGAAAAAAGGGCCTCCATTAATAACGTTTATGGGAATTATCTATTTCCTGATAATCTGGTTGTTTACAGGTTTTACCCTGGGTACTATAACCCTGATGTTTGTTGTAAGAAAAATTGTTACCTACGCCCGTGAGAATGATTTGTCTGCAAATACTGAAGATTGGTTGGTCAAGGGTGTTATCCTGGTTTTTGTCATTGTTTCATTTATAGTGGCAAGATGGATTTATAAACGATTTACTGCCATATCGAAAAAAGTATTAAAAACAATTATTTTACTTGCCCCTGTGATTACTTCATTGGTCTGTTTGATTTTCTGGATGAATCCTGAGATGATGCAGTATGACGAATCAACAAGTACCGATATTTATGCCGATAAAGAATTTGTATTCGGTCCTTATCCTGATGAGAACAGAATACAATCACTTAAAAATGAAAATTTCAGCGGGATAATATCCTTGCTTCATAAAGCCATTATTCCATTCGAGCCAAGACTACTGGCAGAAGAGAAGAGCCTCACCTCGAAATATAATATTGAGTTGATCCACATTCCCCTAATGCCCTGGATTAGTGAGAATGAAGAATCCCTGAAAAAACTTAAGCATTTTGCATCCAATGCCAAAGGTAAATACTATGTTCATTGTTACCTGGGTAAAGACAGGGTTGCGGTTGCTAAACGCATTATTCAAAATGCAATAGGAAGTGATTATGTTTCTGGTAAAATCTATGCCAGAAAATTGGATACCTTAAGGAAATTTGAACGTGGCCGGTTGCTTAAAATAGATGATAGCGTTTACATTTCACCTTTTCCGACAAACGAAGAGTATTTTTCATTAATTGTTAAGGGATCTATTAATAAGGTGGTTTCATTACTTACCGAAAAAGTTCCAGATGATATACAGTGGATAAAGGTTGAAAACAAACTTGCAGGTAATTATATAGTTGATTATGAACGGATCCCCATAGATCTTTTTCCATATGATCCAATTAAAACAACTCAAAAAATACTGGCAATAAAATCAATGCCCCGCCCTTTGTTGATACATTCTTTCCTCGTACCATCACCACAAACAGATATCTTTGTTAATACCTGGGCAAATGGCTTTCCTTCATTGCATTCCTATCTTTTTCACGAATTAATGATCAATGGCCCGGTTGAGGTTATCAATCAAAATACCGCCTCAGGACCAAGGCCTGAACCAAATGAATTTGGAGACTATTTGTATTATCTCGGGATTAGATCTGTGGCTTATGTGGGACAGGATGAAGAAGTAGCAAAAGCAGATAAATTAAATGCCGAACGGTCACGATTAACTTTTCAGGCAATCTCCACAGAGGCATTAAAAAATCTTGATAAGGAAACGACCTGGTATGTTTATGGGGCACCAAAAGAAGAAATAGAACAGGGCCTTGCTGATCAATAGAACTTTATCGTTCAATTTGGCATAATAAAAAAAGGGAAACCAGCAAATTACTGATCTCCCCTTTTGATAAAATGTAAGTCAATTTTTTATTCTTCCACCATAACCACCCCTTTGTCCTGCTTTTGTTCTTTAATTTGCGGTGTCTTTTTAATGATGGTAAGCTCATCTATTAGATTTTGTGCGCCGGCGAATTTGTCTATAATAAATAAGACATACCGGATATCGACATTGATACATCTTTGAAGTTCATTTTCAAAAATGATATCACCGCTCATGGCTTCCCAGTTGCCATCAAAAGCGATCCCTATCAACTCACCATTACCATTAATTACAGGGCTTCCTGAGTTACCTCCTGTAATATCATTGGTGGTGAGGAAACAGGTGATCAGCTTACCATCCTGTCCGTATCGTCCGTAATCTTTTTTCTGAAATAATTCTTTGAGTTTTTCCGGAACAATGAATTCATCACTATCCGGATCCTCTTTCTCCATTACGCCTGCAAGGGTAGTAAAATAATTATAATGAACTGCATCAGCAGGATAGTAATCCATTACTGTACCGTATGTTAATCTCATGGTTGAGTTAGCATCAGGGTAGAATACCTTATCAGGATACATTTTTCTTAGCCCGTCAATAAATAAGCGATCCCCTTTCCCGATAGATGCCTGATACTGGTTGAATGGTCCGCTGTTGGTTATTAATTTTCCCCTGAAACCAAGCATTACCTGGAACATTGGATCGTTGTCAAGGATTTTAAATTTAGGATTATCCAGAAATGCCATTGCTTTTTCCCTGGTAGAAAACACGGATTTTTCAAAAGCAGTAACAACAAACTCTTCAGTATTCCCTTTAAACTTTGCCATCATAAGCTGTAAATATTCAGGCCATTGATCCTGGGCAACATTGGCCATGTATAATTTAATCATGGCAGTAAACATTTCCATGTCTGTTGCAACATTATATGTTGAATAGAATTCTTCGGCGGATTCTTTGAGTGATGCCACAGTTTCATTAATGGCCTCTTCATTGGCTTTAATTTGTTTCTTGTCTTCAAGCAGGCCATAGAGCCCATTTGCCTGACGAGCAGCTCCAATTATATCTGCGCCCTGGTAACCGGCAAGAACTGCATAAAAGAATGGTTTGGCCATTTTGCTCAGGTTGTCATAACCTTCACCAATAATTGTGAGGGCCTCTCCGTATTTTTCTTTTCTGTCGGGATTGTTGTTTACCCATTTTGTAAATTTCTCCTCCAGTTCTACTTTACGATCGTAAACCTTCAGATCAATAAGTGCCTGGGTTTGTCCGATAAAATATTTCCATCCATTTGCAGTAGAAGCATATTGAGAAGCAAGTTCAAGTTTTACCTTTTTGTCGGCATCCATGGCTTTCTTCCAGATTTCCAGTTTTTTCCCGAATATCTCAATAAGGGAAGGATTGAAAACATTGATATTATATTCGATACCGGCGGAAGTCATATACCTGTCGGTTCCCCCTGGGTATCCCCATATCATGGCAAAATCGTCTTCTTCAACGCCATTTAGTGAAATAGGAATATGACTTTTTGGTTTAAAGGGAACATTTTCCTCAGCATATTCGGCAGGTGAACCATCGGGTGAACTATATACCCTGAATATACTGAAATCACCTGTGTGACGTGGCCACATCCAGTTATCAGTATCTCCACCGTACTTTCCAATAGCAGCAGGAGGGGCACCAACAAAACGAACATCGGTATAAGTTTCATAAACGAATCGATAATACTCATTTCCTCCGAAAAAGCTTCTTACAACAACATTGTATTTATCATCTTCACTCAATGCATTTTCGAGGCGATCAGAAATTTCCTGAACCTTTGCCGATCTTGCCCCTTCAGTCATTGTATCAGAAAGAAATGGTAAAATACTATCAGTAACATTATCCATTTTGATCAGAAATGATGCCGCAAGGCCATCAACAGAAAGTTCTTCATCAATGGTGCGGGCCCAGAAACCATCCTCCAGATAATTGTGTTCCGGTGTACTCAGTTCATTGATTGAATTATAACCGCAGTGATGATTTGTAAACATCAGGCCTTTATCGGAAACGATTTCGCCTGTACAGAAAAACCCCCCAACTCCTCCGCCGGATAATCCAACAATGGCATCCTTTAAGCTGGAGTTGTTAATGCTGTAAATCTCTTCAGCGGTAAGTTGCAGTCCCATCTCAGCCATATCAACATAATTTAACCGCTCAACAAACATGGGTAACCACATCCCTTCATCAGGAGGTGTAAATGTTCCGGCAGTTAATGAAACCGAACATCCTAAAAGTAAAATTGTTAGTAATCTTTTCATACATCCTTAATTTTATGCCCTAAGGCAGATTATAATAAAAATTTAATATCTAATTTGCTCGCGAATATTATGCCATCAAAATTAAACATTTGATTGACAAAAAGATATAACCTTATTTAATTATTTCTGTAATAATAAGTGTTCAAAAGGAAACAAAGTTTTGTACGTTAGTGAACACAACTATTTTAATCCTGCAATTTCAGGTCCTTGTTTGAAAACAATGTCAACAGGAATACTGGCATTATTAATCCTGTCAAGATCAGCCTTAAACTGTGGTTTTATCAATCCTTCATTTTGTATCCATGCAGCAGCAGATTCATAATCGCCATCTCCCTGGATTTTAAGGATTTTTTGCATCAGGCTAACCATGGCTTTCTGCATCATTTCAAAATTAACGGTATATGTACCATCCTCACCAAGGGTAAAAGCACCATTCTCCAGGAAATAATTGAATCGCATCATATTGGCTTTTCCATGTGCACTTGCAGCGCCAAACCGACTTGAGCGGAATATTCCAGCGAAAAAGGTTACATAGTTGTCCATCAGTTCGCCTTTGTCATATTCACCCATATCGAAAAGCTTTGTAACAAGATAAAGACCCATGATATCGGCTTTGCCTTCTTCAATTGATGAATAGGATTCTTTTAAGGCCTTTCGAACCGTATTACTGCCATCGATGGTGTTTTTAATGCCCATACCATGTGCTACTTCATGAAACATGGTGTTGGCAAAAAACGCATCAAATGTTATGTGTTTGCGTTGTTCGGGGGTAATGACAACCTCAGAAATGGGAAGGAGAATCTTCTCAAATTTTGCCTTCATTGCATTTTTTAGCTGGAGTTTCCTGGTCCCTTTTTCTAACTGTACTACTTCATCGTTAGGAAGGTTAATTGCTATGGTTTTACTTCCGGCATTACAATCACCGGCATAATAAATAACATCATAAGCATTAAGATCGGCTGAAGAACCTGGTGTTTCCTTTTTGTATTCCGGTTCTACCGGTAATTCCTTTTGAAGTTCAGGGAGGAATTGTGCATATTTTGCCAGCTTTTCACTCCATTCAGGATCCTTTATCAAAATAAATGATTCACAGGCTGCTTTATAACCGAATAATTGATCTTCATAATTTTCGATAGGACCGAATACAAAGTCAATGTCATTGTCTTTCATATCCATCCAGGCCATATCACTTGGCTGGTAATCGTTGGTAAGTAAAGCCTCTGCACGCATTTTGAGGTAATTTTTAAAGCCTTCATCTTCTGCCAGATCAGCGGCCTGTTTTAAAAGATCAACGGCCTTTTTAAATTCCTTGTTATATGCCTCACTGTACCAGACTGTTTCCAGGTTGCCTTCGTCATTTCTGCGGACAAGGGTATATAGACTTGTTTTATCGGGATTATCCCATGCTTCAAATTCCTCAACAGTCATGTTTTTGGGGTAAAAATTTGCCCCTTTAGGTTTTGGCCCGTAACCGGTAACAAATGGTGCATTGCCATTAAGACGGTCCCAGGGACCATAATTGATTCTTACAAATCTAAGGGTGTCTTTTCCCTGAATTTTACCAAAGAGCTTTTTCTTATTCCCAAAGGCCTGTTTCCAGAAAACAGTATTCATAATATCCGCCGCTTCGAATAAATGCACAAGCATCTGTTTCTGGCTTTCACTTAAATGTGACAGGTCACTTTGAAGTTTGAAAGGAGCATATTCCTTTACCTTTTTTTTCATCGGTGTAAGTTCCTTTTTGTCGGGTTGTTTACATCCAGTAATACCTGCAAAAAAAACTACAGCAAGTACGATTAAATTTATTTTCTGCATCATGTCTTTATGTGGTTTAGTTTAGTGTCGGGTTTATTCAGGAATGCAAAGGTAGGAATAATCGTAGAAATGATAGAGTTAGGAGGAATTTTATCTGATAACAAGGCAAAAGTTAAAAGGACAAAGACAAAAGTGGAAGTTTATAAGTAAAGTTTGCCAATACAAGTTCTCAAGAAAAAAAATTGCCTTTGTGCTTTGGCCTTGAGTACCTCTTTAATTTTTCATAATTACACCGGCTTCTTCACCATGGTCATACAAAACGATACTGTCCAGATGTCGTTTTGAAGTAAAATATTTCCACTCACCCTGCCAGTAATAGCGGGTTTCTTTTTCATTGGAAGTAAATGGTCTTCATCCCAGTAAGTAATCCACAATCTGTGCCTGCAACCATCCTTATCGCGCTGATTAGGCTTCCTTACTTAAAAAGAATCCTTACAGGAAGTTATTATAAACAGGATACCAAGTAAAAAAATATATCCTGATTTAATCATCACCGGTTGAAAGAAATTGCGATACATCAGAAATTAATAATAAAATTTCAATTATCTAAAAACTAAAACAGCAGGGCCTGAAGTAATTCCCTGTATATGATGACGTTAAAGTAACTAATGTTTACCTCAGCATATACAGGGAATTATTACTTACTAAACATTGATTCAGGCCTTCATATTGTTTGTCAGTTCAATTAACTCCTTAGTTATAGAACTAAAAATATAGTTATTGAATGCAAAAAAATTATTCTTTCTTTTCAGTGTTTAAGCTGAATTTTATCGGAAGATTGTACTGAACCCGAACAGTTTTATTGTCTTCAAGTCTTCCCGGTTTCCATTTTGACATACTTTCAATAACCCTCATGGCTTCAGCATCGCAACCTGAGCCAATTCCACGCAAAAGCTTAACATCTGCTACTGATCCATCTTTTTCAATTACGAATGTAACAAATACCCTGCCTGTAGTACCATTGTCTTTTGCTTCCTGAGGATATACCAGATTATTCTGGATAAATTTATACATAGCATCGCGCCCCCCGGGATATTCAGGCATATGCTTAACAACAGTAAAAATTTTGTCTTCTTCTTTTTGAGCCTTTGATGGTGAATCCTGGCTATAAGGAATCACATTTTCCTTGCCTGAGCCATTTTCAGTTTTGGGTGGTGGTGGTAATTCACCATTAAGCTGTGCGTCCTCCTGATATTCTTTGGAAATCAATTTTTCTGCAGCTGGTACTTCGTCAGCACTATTTTCCTGTGAAAGCACCGATGAATTCATGGTAAACAGGAATAAAACTGCAAGTGTTAAGGGTAAGGTTAAAAGTAATTTTAAACCCACCGATTTTTTCGATTTTGTTTTTGACATCATAGTAAATCTCCTTTTTAAAATAGATTGATTAAAATTATTTGTTAAGTCATTAAGTGAAACTCCAAAAATTTCCTGCAGCAACAACATCTGGTATTTTACCCTTCCTGGATTTCTAATGATCACACCTTCGTCAGCAAGATACTCATGAATTTCCTTCAGGGATTTTCTGTACAGCCAGATAACGGGATTGAACCACTGAAATATAATAAGTAATTCAGCAATAATGATATCCAGGGTATGAACCTGTCTTATGTGAATCCGTTCATGATCGATGATCTTTTTGTAATCGCTGTTCCGGTAAATATCCTTATTAATGAAAATGATATTGAAAAATGAAAATGGGGCCAGCTTATTACCCACAAAAACAAAGTTTTCGCCTCCTGTTTTGGTGATTCCATACTTTCTGATAATAAGGCCTATCTGAATTAATCCATAAATCATGCGGAAAGTAAAAATCGCAACCCCGGTTAGATAGATTAGCAGAAAGATCTGAAATGATGACAGGCTTAACATTCCGGTCTGGGTTACTTTTTCAGAGGTGATGCTGATGGTATCAAGAAGAACATAATAAGTGGTATTTACTTCATCCATTGAAAAAGAAAACCTCACCAGTGGCATCAGGAATGACAGTGTCATTGCACCAAGAAGAAACAACCTGTTCATGGTAAAGTATAATTCTTTCCTCATGAACATCCAGTAGATACCATAAAGCAAAATCAGGCTGATTCCTGATTTAATGATATATGTAATGAAATCATTCATTGCCTGATGATTTTTGTTTTTTAATTTCCTCTTCCATCATCTTCTTTATCTCTTCAAGATCACTTATACTAAGATCATTTTCCTTTGTAAAAAAGGAGGCTAGCGCTTTATAGGAATTCCCAAAATAACCATGCATAAAACCTTTGAAATATGTTTTTGTATATTCTTTTTTGGAAACAAGTGGAAAATACTCATGCGTTTTCCCATATGCCTTATGATCAACAAATCCCTTCTTCTCAAGAATTCTCACAATGGTTGAAACGGTATTATAAGCTGGTTTGGGTTCTGGCATCCTGGCCAGGACATCATTGACAAAACCCTTTTCAATGTCCCAGAGGATTTGCATGATCTGTTCTTCAGCCTTTGTAAGTTCTTTCATTTCTGATGGTTTATTTAAACAACTAAGAAGTTAGTTGATTTATTGTGCAAACATAACTAAAAATATAGTTGAAAGTCAAAGATTTTTTAAAATAATCAACATATTGCACCTTCTGGTGTATATAATGTATTTATAAGTAAACTAATAATACATATGGTAATATCTCAAAAAGTAAAATTTCTTTAATAAAATGGGCTGCCCATAACCGGGCAGCCCACTAACAATAAAAAAAACGCAATCTTACCCTCCGCTTGCGATTTTTATTTTATCTTCCAGACCGATTCCTTCAAGTATTTCAATATTAATACCATCCGACAATCCTGTTTTAATATATCTTTTCTCAAATTGCTGGGGGCCAACTTCAACCTCAACATACACTGAATCTCCTTCAAACTGCATTAATCGCTCCTGTATGGCAACTACAGGCCCATCGGTTTTATCGAGAACAATGGCAGCAGTTGCACTGTATCCTGCCCTGATGAATTGGTCAGCTTTAAGATTAACGTTGGCCTTAATTTCAAACTGTATTGCACCATTTTCTTCTACACCTTTAGGTGATATATGTTCAAGCAATGC
The DNA here is from genome assembly GCA_964468645.1 of uncultured Bacteroidales bacterium. Taxonomy (GTDB): domain Bacteria; phylum Bacteroidota; class Bacteroidia; order Bacteroidales; family JAIOZK01; genus JAIOZK01. The sequence goes on along the minus strand of CAYXUU010000003.1, from coordinate 193,073 downwards.
ATCAAATTCTATATCCTCAATAGCACCTACGGTAAGTATCAGCGACATACCTTCCTTTATTTTTCCTACTTCGGTTTCATCGATTTTTCCTTCAAACAGCATGTCGCTCATATCTGCAACAGTAGCGATTGTTGTTCCTGGATTGAAAGTATTGGTTTCGATTACAGAATTACCTACCTCAACAGGTACATCGAGCACCATTCCATTCACTGTAGCCCTGACGATAGTGTTGGTTTCTATTTCTGAATCCCTGGTTTGCCCTTCTTTAATCAAAGCGAGGTTATTTTCTGCAGCAAGAAGTTCTTCTTTTGCCTGGTTAAAAGCCAGTTCCATTTCTTCAAATTCCGATTTGGCAGTAACCCCCTGTTCATAAAGTTCTTTTTGCCTGTTATAGTTTATTTCTGCATTTTGAAGATTTATCTGTGCACGGTTCACCCTCGATTCGGCATTGTTGAGGTTGACCATGTTGGGTATAATACGGATTTTAGCTATTAAATCACCTCTTTTAACCATATTGCCTTCGGTTACATAAAGTTCTTCGATGATGCCGGAAACCTGTGGTACAATTTCTATTTCCTTACGCGGGACAACTGAACCAGTTGCAACTGTTTTTTTAACAATAGGCATCTCGACGGCAGTGGTTGTTTCAAAAACCATGGGTTCCGCCTGCGATTTTTTATAGAGAAAATAAAAAGTAAAACCTATGGCTCCGACGATTATAACTCCAACAAATATTCTCAAAAACTTTTTCATAGCTTCATTTTTAATTTTTAGTTTTCTGATTTATACTTCATCATGTAATGCTCTTACCGGTTTAATACTCACTGCCCGTCTTGCCGGGATCAACCCTGCCAGTATTCCGGCAACGACCAGGATAATCAATGCGGTAATAGCCATTTTAAAATCTATACTTGGATTGGCAAACATATCACTGTTGGCATTGAAAGTATTCAGTGCATAATTTAGTAATTCAAGCAAACCAACTCCAATAGCAAGTCCAAAATATCCTGCAAGTGTTGTGAGGAAAACAGATTCAATAATAATCTGTGATATGATATTTACCGGAGTTGCCCCGACAGCTCTTCGTATTCCAATTTCCTTGGTTCTTTCTTTTACAACGATAAGCATGATATTACTGACACCAATCACACCTGCGAGCAGGGTCCCTATCCCCACAATCCATATCAGTCCCCTGATTCCGGCAAACAAGTTATTCATTTTAACAAACTCGTTTTCAAGATTAAATGAGCCGATTGCCCTTTCATCAAGAGGATGGACACTGTGACGTTCTTTCAGGAATTGTTTTACAATTGTCTCCAGTTCGGAAGCAGGAATACCTGGTTTGGAGGTGATGCTGTAATAGCCCACCCTGTCGCCATAGTTATAGGTTTTCTGTAAGGTTGTAAATGGCATATAGATCACCTGGTTCTCGTGTTCGGCTCTCCTGTCGGTTTTCTTTGAATTAAATACGCCAACGACATTAAAATATACACCGTTTATCTGAAGATATTCACCAATGACATCTTCACCCGGTTTGAACATTTCCTCAACAACCCTTCTGCCAACAACACATACTTTTCTCTGCTCATCAATATCAATGTTATTAATGAATCTTCCCTGGTTTATGTTAACGGGATCTATCTTATTATAATCGGGATAATCACCCTGAATATTAAAGCTGCCTGACCGCTCTCCTCTTATTGTATTATTATTCCCATTTCCACCAAAACCGTTTAATCTGGGGGCGATATATTCAATTTTATCAACGTTTTCGATTAATGCTTCAGTGTCACCATTATTAAACCTGAACCATCTGCCTCTTGGAAAACCTTTATAGGGCATGGTAGTTTGCCTGGCCCACATAAAAAAACTGTTGGTGGCCATATCGCCCATATCCCTGGTGACACCGTTATTTAATCCACTGCCTGCGCCAAGCATTATTACAAGCATAAAAATTCCCCAGAATACACCAAAGGCTGTGAAGAATGTACGAAGCTTATTCTGCTTCAGTGCAATGAAAATTTCCTGCCATCTATCCGGGTCAATGATTGACATAATTATTTATTTTTATTCATCTTTTAATGCCACAACGGGCTTTACGGCTGCAGCTTTACGGGCAGGTACAAAACCTGCGATGGCTCCAGCAATTATCATAACAATGGTTGCCCCTATAGCAACATTCAGATTCACCTCAGGGTTTTTAAAATAATCCATCACCGGGAGTGTTTTTGATAACAGTTCCAGAAGCCCAACGCCCAGCACCAAGCCTATGTATCCCGCCAGAGCAGTAATCAATATCGACTCCTGGAGGATAAGGCTGATAATTGACCATGGGGTTGCTCCCATTGCTTTCCTGACACCAATTTCTTTTGTCCTTTCCTTTACCACAATCATCATAATGTTACTTACACCTACAATGCCAGCTATTATTGTCCCTATTCCAATGATCCAGATAAACAGCCTGATATTGGCAAACAGGGTCATAAACTTTGTATAGTTCTCGATGGTGTTGAAAATAAAGATGGCTCTTTCGTCTTCAGGTGAAAACTTATGTTTTGATGCAAGACGCTCTTTTACATCCTCAATAACCTCCAGGCTTTCTTCAATCGTTGCGCCCTCAAGAATCAGTTGCATGCTGGGTACCCTGTCACCCCGGCTGAATATACGCTGGGCTGTTGTTATCGGAATATATACCCGGTTTACATCACGCTCAACACCGGGATCATCAAACACACCAACAACTTTAAAAGGGACACCATTAATCTTAATATATTTGCCAACTGCTTCTTCTGTGCCTTTAAACAAGGCATTATAAACTGTGCGACCCAGAGCTACTACCTTCCTTCTATCCTCTATATCGCTTGCATTGATATATCTTCCGGATGTCATCCAGAGATCTTCCACATGTTTGTAATCGGGATGAATAGCAAAAATGTCATAAGTTGCATATTCATTTTTATAGACCAGTGTGCTGGTTCCAAAAACGAATAATCTTCCCGAAATTTTATCAACATCCTCTATCGCTTTCAGCAATTCGTAATCTTCGGTTGTAAATTGAATGAATCGCCCGGGTTTCATTCCCTTGTATGGCAGGCTTGTTATCCCTTGGTTTACATTGATGTAATTGACAGCATCACCGGCAAATTCCAGTCTGACACCATTTTCCAGCCCATATCCGGAACCCAGTAAAATTATAAGCATAAAAATACCCCATGCAACACTGAACCCGGTAAGGAAAGTCCGTAGCCGGTTCTTACGCATGGTATTAAATATCTCCTGCCATTTATCTAAGTCGAACATAAGCGGAATAGATGTTTATATTATAAAAATTCCATGATGAAAAGAGTATCCTCTGTCTCCTGCTGTTGTAGCATAGCCTTCTGCTCAGGTGGTGGTTCATTGTTCATGCCAGGATGTGTCATCATGATGGTTTCCTGATTTGCAGAAACCAGTTTTAATTGATTGGCAACCAGATTCACAGGCCTTTGTATTCCCTGAATATTATACATGTTACTGGATATATTTTCTTTTTTATTTATTGTTTTAGTTGGTTCCATTCAGGTATTTGCCGTTAGTTTTAGAGGTATCACTACACATTTACCAGCACTTCTTTTTCATTACGAAATTCCATTGTTCCGTTTCCATTCTCAATTAATCCATCTTTCAGATGTATAACCCGGTCTGTCATCTCAGAGATATCTTTTTCGTGAGTGACAATAACCATGGTGATACCCTGGTTGTTAACTTCCTTCAAAACATCCATCATTTCAAATGAAGTTTTTGAGTCGAGTGCACCGGTTGGCTCATCAGCCAGAATAATTTTTGGGTTGGCAATTAATGAGCGTGCAATTGCCAGCCTTTGTTTTTGCCCGCCTGATAATTCATTGGGTGTATGATCAGCCCACTCCCTCAAACCCATTCTTTCAAGGTATTCCATAGCGATCAAATTACGTTTCTTGCGGCTAACCTTCTGGTAATAGAGTGGTAAGGCAGCATTTTCAACAGCATTCTTAAATGGAATCAGGTTAAACGACTGAAATACAAAACCGATCATTTTGTTCCTGTAATGCGCTGCCCGCGTTTCAGAAAGATCCTTAATTAAAACCCCATCAAGGGAGTATTTACCCTCATCATAATTGTCGAGTATTCCGATGATGTTTAAAAGGGTTGATTTGCCCGATCCGGACGAACCCATAATGGAGACCATCTCGCCCTTTTCAATTTCAAGGTCTATACCCTTAAGCACATGTAGAGTGTTTGATCCGGTAATATAAGATTTATGAATACTTTGCAACTTTATCATGGAGGTGGATGTTTACAAATTAGCTATAATATCAGGTATCACCCAAATTTATGCCATAGTCCTAAATAACAAATAATCAATTATATACAGGATTTTGTTAACGGATTTTAACAATTAATTGTGTACGCTCTATATACAAAAGTGTGCATAAGTGTGCACAAGCGATCATGGGATCTCTAAGATGACAGGATTTAATTGTTGCTTAACCATTTGGAATGGTGCCCTTATTAGACAAAACTTATTTCAATTAATTCTAAATATGCAAATTATGATAATTTTGGAAATCAAAAATTACCTCTACAATAAATTCGGTAAGTATAAATGCACCAGATAAAACAATCTACTTAAGAAGCAGAAATATAGATATATATGTGAAATATTGTCAAGTCGTCAATGAATGGTGAATTCCCTGTTTACCCTCAAAAAGCTATTATTTGCCATTAAATCTATGTATGTATATCATTTATGGTTAGATTTGTTCCGCAAAATGCCTTTAACACAGAATTATTAACAAAACTTAAATACCATGAAAAGACCTGTTTTTACTATCATTTTATTAGTAGTTGCTGTTTCATTATTTGCACAGCAAGTACCAAGGGAAGAAGTTCTGATGGAGATCGGAACAGGAACCTGGTGTGTATATTGTCCGGGTGCTGCTATGGGAGCACATGACATGATTGCCAATGGCCATGATGTTGCTGTTATTGAGTATCATTCTGGTTCATCTGATCCATTTCAGACGAATGAGTCCTTGGCAAGAATTTCATATTACAATATCACTGGTTTTCCAACCACTTTCTTTGATGGGACATTGAGTCATGTCGGGGGTAATGCATCATCCAGCCTTTACACAACTTTTCTTCCTTTGTACAATCAAAGAATAGTTATTCCATGTTCCTTTACCATCGACATTTGTGGTGATAATAGTGGGGATACCTATGATGTAACGCTAACAATTAATAAGGTTGCAACTTATACGGGTACCAACCTGAAAGTTCAATTGGCTGTAACAGAAACCGGAATTCCTTACAGCTGGCAAAACCAGTCCACTATAGATTACTGTATGAGGGATATGGTTCCTACAGATCTTGGTACAGCTATTGATTTCTCTGGTTCGGATGAGGTGGAAGTGGACTTAACATTCACACTGGATCCAACCTGGGTAACCGATTCATGTGAACTGATAGCTTTTGTACAGGACGATGATACCAAAGAGGTATTACAATGTGTTAAAGTGATGGTACCTGAGCTCATGGGTTGTTGGCCAGTTCCGGCAATGAGCTGTAGTGATTCCTCTATTTGTGTAGGAAACTCTACAAACTTTTATGATGAATCTTCAGGAAATGTTGTTACACGTCAATGGACTTTTGAGGGCGGAAACCCGGCTACATCTACTGATGAAAATCCCGTGGTTACATATCCCCAGGATGGATATTTTGATGTAACACTCATTGTTTCCGATGATGCTGGTTATTCTGACACACTGGAGAAAACAAACTATATTGAATCAAAACTTGATCCTGCACAATGTGATCAGCCCACCGGACCCAGTATAGCCTGTGAGGGACAGGGACAGGATTATTCAACAAGTGTTGTACCTTATACCGAAACCTATAACTGGCAGATATCACCCGCTGATGCAGGTTCAGTGAATGGAACAGGTCCAACAGCTACCTTTAATGCAACAGATGGTTATACCGGATCCTTCGAAATAAAGGTAAGGGCTGAAAATGAATGTGCCATAGGAGAATGGTCAACGGTCTTTTCCGGAACTGTTGATTTGAGTCCAACAGAATATGAACTATCACCCGATGGAGGCTATTGTGAAGGATCCTCAGGAGCAGAATTAAAATTGTACGGCTCGGAGGTAAATATTGAATATGAATTATTCCTTGATGATGAAACTACCGGCATAACTGTTCAGGGTACCGGCGATACCATCAGTTTCGGATTCTTTACCGAAGAAGGCATCTATACTTCAACAGGTTCAAGTACCAATTGTACAACTGCTATGACAGGTATGACCTGGGTACATGCTATGGAAGCTCCTGAACAGGCTGATCAACCAGAAGGACCAGAAACTGCTTGTAATAATGAGATTTCAGAGTATTTTACAGATGGGGCGTCAGGTGCGGTTAATTTAATCTGGAGTATTGATCCACCGGAAGCCGGAACTGTGATTGAAACCATTGAAGATACTGCAAGAATAGAATGGAGCATCGACTTCTCAGGCCTCGCTTCAATAACTGTTGCCGGTGAGAATGATTGCGGTACAGGCCCTGCATCAGATCCTGCAGAAACTACCATCTATGCTACTCCACAACCTGTAGTAGGTGGTGAAGCAAATGCATGCAGTGACGAAGAATATGTTTATTCTGTACAGGAAAATGCAGGAAGTACATACGAATGGATTGTTGAAGGAGGTACTATTGTTGCAGGAACCGGCACACATCAAATTACTGTACTCTGGGGAGATCCGGGGGATGGAAATTTAATTGTTACCGAAACTAGCTCGGAAGATTGTATTGGAACTTCAGAAGCGTTTGAAGTAACCATCATTATTTGCTCAGGAATCAACAGCCAGCTTCTGAACCAGTTTACGATGTATCCGAATCCTGCCCACAGTAATATTTATGTTGAATTTTACCTGATGAAAACAACAAAATATCAGCTTGCGATTATGAATGCACTCGGACAGGTAGTATTTGAATTAAGTGAAAATGGCTTAACCGGATTGCAAAAGCTCAATATCAATACCAGTGACTTGCCGGCCGGATACTATATGCTGAACATCAAAACTGAAAACGGATCACAGATCCAGGATAAGTTTATGAAAAAATAACACCAACATTGTAATTAAAAAAGCCCTTCAGGTACAAACCTGAAGGGCTTTTTTATTAATTGAGAAATTTATTCAATTTCAATAAAAACAAAGGGATCTTTATGGGTTTGGTGATATGATCATCACAGCCGGCCTCGTAGCTTTGTTCATATTCTTCTACCATAGCATAAGCGGTAACAGCAATTACCGGAATATCCCTGTCGATTGCTTTAATTAGCTGGGTGGCTTTAAACCCATCCATCTTTGGCATTCGAATATCCATGAGTACGAGGTTAACATCCCTGTTTTTCTGGAATAAATGGACTGCATCAATGCCATCAATAGCCCTGATAATCTCTATTCCGGTTGAGGATAAAATATCAGCTACCAATTCATAGTTTGAGTCAATATCTTCAGCAACAAGTATCTTTTTGTCTTTCCAGTCAAAAATAGAACCCTCACTGGCTTTTTCATCAACAGAGGCAATTGCATCAGCTTCCTGAAATGGAATAATGAAATAAAAAGTAGATCCTTTGCCAACTTCAGATTCTAATCCAATACTTCCACCGAGCAATTCAACCATTCTTTTGGATATAGACAGCCCAAGCCCGGTGCCACCGGATGACCTGGTAAAGCCTTCATCGATCTGACGAAACCTCTCAAAAATGACATCCTGCTTCTCTTCAGGAATACCATTACCGGTATCTTTAACGAAGAATCGTATATCACCGTAATCAGTAATATTACAACCGAACGCTACCCAGCCAGTTTCGGTGTATTTCAAAGCATTGCTGATAAGATTTATCATGACCTGTTTTATTCTGAAAGGATCAGAATAAATTGCAACATAGTGATCTTTATTGGTTTTATCAATTTTAAGTTCGATATGGTGTTTATCCATTTTCTTACTGATCTCATCAAAAACAATGATAAGTTCATCGAAAATATCTTTAATATAACAATCGGTTTTTGATATCCTTATTTCCCCGGCTTCCATTTTTGCAATGTCAATAATATCATCGATCAATTGTAAGAGATTATCACCATTCTGAGTGATCAGGCTAATATATTTTTGTCTGTCGGACTGGCTTAAATCGGGAGCGGACAACAACTCCGAAAAACCCAGAATTGCATTCATGGGTGTTCGTATTTCATGAGACATATTTGCCAGAAATGCTGTTTTCAGCCGATCCGATTCTTCAGCACTTTTTTTCGCTTGGAGCAGATCCTGTTCCACTTTAACCCGTTCTGTCATATCAAATTGTGTACCCCATGCCTCAATCAACTGTCCATTTATTATGGTACCAACAATTGAGTTTGAAAAGAACTTTTCTTCACCCTTCTGATTATATTCATGTGAAATTCCGCTGGAAAGCCGGTAGTTATTTTCAATCAAACTCCTGAAGTATTCTATGTTCGTTGTATCCCTGGGCATGATGTCTTTTACACTTAAACCGATGATTTGTTCCCTGGTAACACCCAGCATTTCACAATAGGAATCATTACAGTCTGAGCAAACAGCATCAAAAAACAAATCAATTTGTTTTTCAACAGGAACACTTATATCAATGGGTTCTGCCAATGAAAAACAATAAATTCCAACAGGATTTAATTCAACAAAATTCCTTAACTTCTGTTCACTGTCAATAAGCAGTTCTTCGGCTTTCTTTTTCCCTATTAGAGCTCCTATCTGCCCCGCAACGTATTCAAGAAGTTTCAGGTCATCCTGATTATAAGCCTCTTCATTCTTGTAACTCTGAACAGCCACAACTCCGAAAACTGATCCGGTATTGGAATTGATGAGTGGTGCGCCCATCCAAACAGGTGCTGGTTTGCCAACCAGGCCAACATCTCCGTTTTCCATCAGCCTTTTTTCTTCTGCTCTGGTAATTAAGGCAGCCCTGCCGGTCCTTCGTACATAATCAGTAAGCGAATCTTGCAAAGAAATTAATTCGTTTTCATCAACCCTGTCAAAGTTATCGGTATGATATGGGAAGGAATATTTATCGCTATTGTGGTCATAAAGTGCAATAAAAAAATTTTCTGAATCCATCAATGTATTCAGTTCCTTTTGGATTTTAATCGAAAGATCTTTTAATGTTTTTGACCTGATGGCCTCCTCGTTGATTTTGTATATAACCGATTGAGTTTTTCTGGCATCTAAAATTTCTGTGATATCGTGAATTATTGCCAGCAGGTGCGGAATACCTTTTAAGTAAATAATATTCGCAGAAAGCAAACCCGGCTTAACTTCGCCATTCTTGAGTTTTAATCTGACATGAAAATTCTTAACCGAGCCTTCCCTCTTGAGTTTATCGAGAAGTGTTGCCCTTTCTGAAATATCCTGCCATATTTTAAGCTCATGGGATGTTTTACCGATAATTTCATTTTCATCGTAACCACTGGCGTTCAGGAATCCTTGATTAACCAGAACAAATTCTCCCGTATTAATATCACTGATTGAGAAGGGATCAGGTATTGTAGTAAATGCCCGCCTGAATAACTCTTCGCTTTCCTTTAATGCCTGTTCGGCAATACTTCTGTTAAGTGTTATGGAAACCTGTTTTACAAAAGTTTCTACAAGTTGTAAATCAAAATCAGAATATCCTTTTCTTGTAAGGATTAATACATTGCCAAATAGCTCTCCGCCTCTTGTTAATCCAATAGTAAAGCTGTCCTGTATATTGATTAGTTTTTCGAGTTTTTCTGAAACTTTTGCGGATACTTTCTTTGCGGTAAGGTTATGTATATTGTCGTTCAGTTTTTCAAGTCTACCTGTTTTAAGTAAATCAAAGTTTTTATATGAGGGGAAACTCATATCGGTTAAGTCTTTCCCCAGAATCTTTAATCCTTTTGTAATGAGTTGACTGATGCCAGCGTAACTTCTTATTCTGATACTACCTGTTTGCTGGTCATAGCTGTTAACCAGGATAAATGAATTGTTAGTGATGATTTGAATTTTTTCAGCAGTATATTTATAAATATCTTCCTCACTGCCTAATTCAACCAGCTCCATGGCAGTATCCCGAAGAAAAAGCAGATTGTTCTGGCCAGATTCCATTCTGATTATTGAGTGTTGAGATTAATTCGCTAAAGGTAAAAAAATTTAAACACAGCGCTAATTATTACAAAAAGGGACACCTTTTTTGGAATATACCTGCAATACCTAAGGATCCCCTGAATTACTACTTATCTTTACAATTCAGAATGACCTTTTCAGGAGATCAATTAATTGGCAAAAATTATACATATCAGGTTTTACGAAGAACTAAATGAATTTATTCCCAGCCACAAAAGAAAGGTAACTTTTGATCATCACTTTTCTGGCTCACCGGACATAAAGGACATCATTGAATCTCAGGGGATCCCACATACTGAAATCGACCTGATCATTGCCAATGGAAAATCAGTTGGATTCGGATATAAACCACAGGATGATGATATGATCTCAGTGTATCCTGTTTTTGAAAGCCTGGATATTAAGCCCCTGATCAGATTACGACCGGAACCATTGCGAAATACCAGGTTTATTGCAGATGTTCATCTGGGGAAACTTGCCGGATACCTGCGTTTATTTGGATTTGACACTTTATACGATCCCGGGATGGATGATAAAACCATTATAGAAACAGCCCGTTTGCAGAAAAGAATTATCCTGACCCGTGACAGGGGGATATTAAAAAACAGTAAAGTTCTTCATGGCGTTTATGTGCGGTCGCAAATACCAAAAACCCAGTTACTGGATATTGTTCATCGTTTAAACCTTGTTGAAAAATTTAATCCCTTCGCAAGGTGCATGAAGTGTAACGGCAAAATTAATTGTGTTTCCAAAGAGAAAATCCTTCCTCGCTTAAAACCTAATACCAGGAAATATTACGATGAATTTTTCCAATGTCTTCACTGTAATAAGATTTATTGGAAAGGTTCCCACTATGTCAAAATGATGAAGTATTTAGATCAAATAAAGAATAGCCTTTCAGCGTTTTTAAATAATCAGGTTTAGCCCGATCCGGCTTTAAAAACATGTTGAAAACTCAGGCGGGAAATGTTTTTTTATGGGAATCTTATAAATTATCTTTAGCAGTTAATATGTTCGATATAAAAATATAATGAAGCTCTATATTTACAATCTGGTCGTAATTTTTTTTGTGAGTTATTCAACACTGAATTCACAAACACTGGATTTTATTGCTTCCGATGCATGTTTTGGAGATTTCACAACACTGATAAACACTTCTCAGGTTCCAGGGGAGACCATTAAGGTTGAGTGGGATTTTAACCATGATGGATCATTTGACAATGGAAATGGAGACACCGTAATGTATTATTTTGTTTCTCCAGGATATCATGTTGTTGGAATGAGGATTGTCACTGACAGTGGTTTAGTAGAGGCGATTTATAAACAGATCTATATTGGTTATTTTCCTGATCCTGACTTTAGTTTTCAGAATGCCTGCACCTATGAATTGACCGAGTTTGTGAATGAGTCAACTATTCCTGAAGGTGATCTTGAAGATTATATATGGGATTTTGATGATGGTACACCACCAGTATCTATTAAAAATCCAACACATGTATTTACCTCACCGGGGATATTTAATGTTAAATTGATTACAGTTTCCGATCTTGGTTGCACCGATTCTATCATCAAACAAATGACAATTGATGATGAACCGGAAATAATACTCGATTTTATCGGGGATACCGCATTTTTTGAGGGTGATAGTCTTATCGTTACGGTTGAAGGTTATTATGACAGTATCAGGTGGTCGAATGGATACTGGGGCAACACCATCATTATTAAGACTTCAGGAACTTATACCGTTACTGTTTACAGTGGCTCATGTTCTGCCTCACATTCAATTCCTGTAACTGTTTACAAAAGGCCTACTTACGGTGTTATGAATGTAATTACACCCAATGGGGATGGATATAACGACAGGTGGCAGATTTCCTTCCTGGATCTCGAAGGGCCCTGTGAAGCCACAATAATAAACAGATGGGGGGCAAAGGTTTTTGAAAGTTCGAATTATAAAAATACCTGGGATGGAACCTATGAAGGGAATCCATTACAGGAGGGATCATATTATTACATTCTCAAATGTGATAAGGGGACTGTTTATAAAGGACCTATAAATATTATCAGGTAGTAACTAAAAATGAATTGGCAAACTAAAATAATTGTTCTGGTGGCATTAATGATATGCTTTTCTGTTGCCGTTGAGGCTCAGCAATTGCCGCTGCACAACCAATATTTTGTCAATCCTTACACGCTGTCCCCTGCGGCAGCAGGTTATAATTTCACTTCCCAGGTTTTCGTTGGTTACAGAAAACAATGGACCGGAATGCCCCAATCTCCACAAACAAGTTTTGCAAGTATTGTTATTCCGTTTAAACGAAGAGTTTGGTTTGGGGCTGAAGTAATCAGCGATCAAAGCAGCATTTTCAGAAATTTTTATGGCCTTTTAAGCTATACCTTCCAACTCAAACTTGCCCCTAAGAATTACCTGCGTTTTAGTTTGTGGGGCAGTGTATTTCAAAATTCGATTAATCTTCAGAATATTAATGTTGTTGATACCGACGATCCATTGCTTCAAAATAAAAGCCAGCTGGTTGGGACGGCATTTAATGCAGGTACTGGAATTATGTATCAGAACAACAGCTTGGTTTTAGGGATATCACTTCCGAACCTATTTGTTAACAACAAGTCATATGCCATTGAGAGCAACAACAACCTGATAGTAATAGAAAGACAAATAATTGCTTTTGGGTGGTATAATTTTTATATTAAAAACCGCTGGGCACTTAAACCCGGATTTGTTTTCAGGTCCACAAAAAACAGCCCGGTAAGTTTCGACATTTACGCCATATTAGAATTTGAAAAAAAGGTCTTTGCAGGAATGTTATACAGGAAAGGTACTATACTGGGGGTTCTGGTCGGGGGTTATGTCATGAATAGTTTCACTGTCTGCTATACATTTGAGTTCCTGAATAATGGTTTTACGCGTTATACTTCCGGCACACATGAAATAAGCATAGGGTATGATCTGAAAATAGGAAAGAGATATTTACCCAGAAGGTTTCAGTACTACCCGATGAACCTGGAGTATAATCCAAAATACAGACATAAATAATAATGAGATCATTATCGTTAAACATATTTATCATCATATTTCTATCAGGCACATGCACAATTTTTGCCCAAAGTGTTGGCGTTAGTTATATTACCATTCAGTTTGAACAACCGCCCACAACTTACAGCGTAACCAAAACAGCACTTCGATATAATAAGGATTTCGCCCTGGGGATTCACCTCGATGATGGTAAAAAAGATATTTACACACACGCTTACCCCTTATTAATGGGTGGAATTGTTGAGGGTATTCCCTATCCCGGACTCTTTTATACAGATGGTTGTGGTAATGACATAAATTTCAAAATGAGCTCTTCCATCTTCAGTTTCTTTCAGAATGGTACGGTTGATGGCCATGATCCAAATGGCCCGTATGGATCTATAAATGTTACATGGCCTGAATTAATTGAAATGTATCAGAATGGATGGGGAGTTTATAATCATGGCCTGACAAGCTCTGCCAGCAGTGACTATTATTATGAAATCCGGCGTAACCACAGCTATGTGAAAAGAATGATGTTGGCGGCAACTCCTGGTGGGCCGGAAATGAAAGTTTTTGTAAATCCCAATGGCAATGAAAATTATACGACACCTGCATTCGGACAGGAATATATCGTTGCTTACAGGCAGTATTCTTTTGGTGTTCCGAGCTTTGATGTAACACAACATACTTTTGAAGATACTTTAAAGATGGGAAGAACAAGCCTTGAAGGAGGTGTTAGCCTGAATACCATTGCAAATAATATGGCTGCAGCAAGTGTTAATGGTGCCCATCATTTTGGCGCTACCTTCAGTCATTCGGTCACGGGGGGGCAAGGTTATTCGTTTCCCACCTTCAGGGCATATATGAATTATATCGAGGACTTTTATGGAAAAGACGGAGCGGATAACATCTGGTTAACTACAGAGGAAGAGATCCTGGAATACCTTATGGTCAATGATGCTATAACTGTGAATGACCAGCTGATTTATACTGACCTGATAATTACCTTCGATGGTACCCTGCGTACCGATCTTCGATATTATGCTACTACATTGCTCATTGAAGCTGATGTTGCCATAGATACTATCATCATTGTGGGGGGCACCAACAACACCTTTAATGGAATGGGCACCAATACTACCCTTATTAACCTTGAGTGGGACGGATATGTAAGAGTACCGGACTCAGTGAATGCTGATTATTATGTAAGTATTGCGGAGCAAACACAGTTTCAGCATGACTGGAATATTGCCATGGATTACGTCGAAATCATTCCTCCTGGCGATCTTAAAGAATATTTTAGGGACAGGCTATGTGCCATACAGGGGGTGATACCCCCTGAAGGATACTGTAATTGCCAGACTACCTGCGGGCCCGACACAACCATATGCCAAGGTGAGTGTGTTACCCTTATTGCCGGTGAAGGTATTTCGTGGGAATGGAATACCGGAGATACAACACAAACGATATATGTGTGCCCTGATACAACGACAATGTACTCTGTTGAGGTGTATAATTTAGTAGGTTGTCCTTCCTCCGATAGTGCTACGGTCACTATCTCTTATCCACCTGCAGGGGATGCGGGTAATGATACAACCATCTGTTCGGGAACCTGTGCTACACTTATAGCTACCGGAGGAGATCACTATGAATGGAGCACCGGTGATACAACTGATACAATTACGGTTTGCCCACTTGATACAACAACCTATGAAGTTACCATTTTTAATGAGTTCGATTGCTTTTCCGAAGATAGTGTTACGGTGAATGTAGTTCCTTCACCCATCGCACATGCCGGAAATGATACTGCCATATGTCTTGATGATTGTGTTATCCTGACGGCCTCAGGAGGGATATCGTATATATGGAGTACAGGGGATACAACAGCCAGCATCACCGTGTGCCCGGTTGACAGTACCGTGTATTCTGTTACCACTTTTGGTGAAAACGGATGTTTTGATTCAGATACGGTGGAGGTTTTTGTTTATCCGCTGCCAGTACCCGAAGCCGGAAATGATACTTCAACCTGCAGGGGGGTTCCTGTAATTCTTACCGCTTCAGGTGGCGTTTCCTACCAATGGAGTACCGGCGACACAAGCCAATCGATTGTTGTCAGTCCCAATGATACAACAACATATTTTGTTTCAGTTTTCAACGAATATGATTGTTCAGCGGAAGATAGTGTAACCGTCAATATCATCAGGTCTCCCGATCCCACCATCAATTCCGGTAATGATACAACGATATGTGAGGGAGATTGCGTTGAACTTCATGTTGATTCAACTCAAACCATCATGTGGAGTACCGGCGACACCGTACCTACAATAATAGTATGCCCGGATACCGCAACAATGTATTATGTGCTAACGATTAATGATAATGATTGTGCTGGTGTTGATAGTTTGCTTGTAAGCATCCAGGAACCACCGGTTCCGCATGTTGGCCCTGACACTATGATCTGCGAAGGGAATTGTACAACACTTGAAGCTTCCGGAGGTGCAAAATATCTGTGGGATCATGGGGATACAACATCATCCATTGAGGTTTGTCCTGATACCACAACCAGGTATTATGTTACCGTGTTTGATAGTATCGGTTGTTTCAGCCGTGATAGCGCCATTGTCACTGTAAATCCCCATGCTGACATAATTATTACACCTGATACAGGAGTTTGTTTGGAGGGCTGTATTGACCTTTCAGCCAGTGGAGGCACAAGTTATCTTTGGAGTACCGGACAGGATACATCGGATATTACAGTATGCCCTGAGGATCCGAAAATGTATTATGTTGAAGTTAACAATCAGTATGACTGCCCGGCATATGACAGCGTTTTTGTTGATGTTTACACTGATCCTGATCCTGATTTGAGAAATGATACCGTTATCTGCAGGTATGATTGTATCGAACTCACAGCATATAATGGTGTTGAGTTTTACTGGAGTACCGGAGATACCACACAAACTATTCAGGTATGCCCTTCCGAAGTTACAAAATATTATGTAGATGTTACTGACATTCACGGTTGTATGGGATTTGACTCTGTCAGGATCGATGTAATGCAGGTAACACCGGCGGAAATACTTAACCTGCAACCTGTATTTTGTTCAAACGATGATAGTGTCAGATTGGAAGCTTACCCGGGACCCGGTGAATTTAGCGGGCCAGGGGTAAACCTGTGGGAAGGGATTTATTATTTCGTTCCGACAATGGCACCGCTTGATAGTTCAGAAATATTATATTATTATTTGAATGATAATGATTGTTATAGTTATGATACAGCTATTGTAACAGTGTTTCCCCTGCCTGAAGTAAACCTGGGTATTGATACCATCGTTTGCAATAATATTTATTTAACCCTGGATGCTGGACCTGATAAGGATTCATATCTGTGGCCGGATGGAAGTATGGAACAAACCTGGACATTTCTACCCGGTGACCTTGGCCTGGGCTTTCAGGAAGTTGAGGTAATAGTTACAAAATCAGGATGTGTAGGATTTGGAAAAAGATTGTTGAATGTGATTGTTTGTAATCCGGGTATTGATGAATATGGCAATGTTCCGGATATTATAATCTATCCAAATCCAGCGAAAGACAAATTGAATGTTGAAATATATGAATACATCGGCAACATACACTATGAGATAACGGATATGATTGGACGAAGGATGATCACAGGGGAAATTATATCCTGTAGTGAGAAAGAATGTAGCAGGAAACTTGATACTTCAATACTATACCAGGGTTTATATTCGCTGATCATAATAGGAGATGACTTTGTTGTTAATACAAAATTTGTAATCTCAAAATAAACATAAAATGCCTTATAACCAGGAAATTGAATCAAGGATCAAAAAAGTAATATCAGCATGGCCTGGCATTACTGAAAAGAAAATGTTTGGTGGAGTTGGTTTTATGATGAATGGGAATATGATATGTGGCGTTCATAAAGATTATCTTATTTTAAGATTAAGCAAAAACAAAGCTGATGAAGCCATGGGTTTACCCTTTTCAAAACCTTTTGACATTACAGGACGCCCAATGAAAGGCTGGATAATGGCAAAGGGAGATGGATTTAGAAATGATGAAGAGTTTGAATACTGGTTGGATTATGCCAGGGAGTTTGTTTTAACATTACCGCCAAAATGAATATTATTAAACTAGCTACCCCCTTGATCTGTCATTTTTAATTTACTGATATCATATCAATTTATTTATCAGGAAAGAGTAATGTAAAGATAATTAATGATTGTTTAATTCCTATTTTTGCCCTCTTAAAAGTTAGGAACTGTTTTAACCGTTAATTGAAAAATTTATACCCCAACCCTTAAAAGATCAATATGAAGAAAGTATTAGGAATAGGTAATGCATTAGTTGATATTATGACCAGGCTGGATCATGACAATTATCTGGAGGTGTTTGAATTGCCCAAGGGTAGTATGACCCTCGTCGATGCCAGAAAATCAAAATCGGTTATTGAGGGTACAGAACATCTTGAGAAATCAAAAGCATCAGGAGGGTCGGCGGCCAACACTATACACGGACTTGCAAAGCTGGGGATGGAAACCACCTTTATTGGTAAGATAGGCCGGGATGAATGGGGGGATTTTTTTTATGATGATCTTGTAAATAACAAAATTTCACCCGGGATATTTTACAGCGAAACAGAATCAGGAAGGGCTGTAGCACTGGTTAGCCGTGATTCTGAACGGACCTTTGCCACTTACCTGGGTGCTGCCGTAGAAATGACAGCAAAAGATCTGGAAAATGAACAATTTTCCGGGCATGATTATTTTTATATTGAAGGATACCTGGTACAAAATCATGCACTGATAGAACAGGCCCTGAAACTTGCAAGGGCCAATAACCTTAAAGTGGCCCTCGACCTGGCAAGCTATAATGTTGTTGAAGAAAACCTTGAATTCCTTAAAAAGATTGTAAAGGAATATGTTGATATCCTTTTTGCCAATGAAACAGAAGCCCGGGCATTTACAGGCAAATTCCCGGAAGAGGCGCTGGATGAAATTGCCGGGATGGTTGATATTGCAGTTGTAAAGGTTGGCTCAAAGGGCTCGTTGATAAAACAGGGTGATCGTAAATACGAAGCAGACATCATAAAAGCAAACAGCCTTGATACCACCGGCGCCGGCGATCTATATGCTGCCGGATTTCTATTTGGCCTGGCCAACGATTACCCGCTGGATAAATGCGGAATGATAGGATCTATACTGGGTGGAAATATCATTGAGGTAATTGGCGCGAAGATGGATGAGAAGCGCTGGGATGAAATACGAGATTTGATTCAGAAATTATAAGGTGTATGGTGCTGGCAATACTGATGAATTATTCTGTATCTCTGATTTTCAGTATAGCTCCTGTTTGTATGGTAACCTCAACCCCTTCTTCCATCCATAGATTCTTACATTTAGCATTGGCGTTTAATACCGGTGGATTAGTATAAGGTAATAAAATTGATATTCTGCTGCTGGAGTCAGGTACCTGATCATTACTCCAATTACCGGCATGCAACCAATCTGAACTGATGTCACCTGTCCAGTATATTCCATATTCAAAAGCTCCCATATCAATGTTTGCTTGAAGGAATCGTGGATTGCCGGCAATATCAAAATGAAATCCGGTAGTATCAGTTCCCGGATCACCGGTATCTATGCAGGGTGAATCACCGGTAAGTTGAAGATCACCACCGGGGCCATTTGCAAACAATGGATCGGTATCTATGTTATTGGTACCGGCAAACCCACCCAGGATATTTGAATAATTTACTGTTGGATTTAGCCCTCCATAACCTCCCATCGGATCATAATAGGAATCGCGGACAATACAGTTAGTCATGGTGAAACCACCCATATTTACAAACATACCATCGCCATTACCGGTAGCCGTATTACCACTGAGTGTCAGATTGAATATTGAAGCACCAAAGCTCATGTCAACATACATACCCCCACCTGATGAACCGGCATGATTATCATAAATGACAATGTTTTTCATTACAGGATCAGCTGATTGGATGCCAATTCCCCCACCGTTAGAAGTAGCTGTGTTAGATTGTATAAAAGTATTTGTGATTTTAGGGTTGCAGTTATATTCAAGGAATATTCCCCCTCCATCCATACTTGCATTATTGGTTGTAATAATCAGGTTATCCAGGCTTGGATTAGAGCCTCCCTTACAATAGATGCCTCCACCATATCCTGCATTTCCATTTTGTATTTTTAAATCAGTGACAGAAAAATTTGTATCGACATCACAATACAAAACACCATTGTCATCCTGTGCATTCAGAGTGGTGGTACCGGTGTCGGTACCATCGAGGCTAACATAACGCCGGCAATTTAGCGGGTATGTTTCACCGGAAAACCCGTATGAATACATACCTCCTGCCAGATGAATCGTACGGTGATTTGCTGCATCGGCCTGTATAATAGTCAATGCTTTTGTGATTGTTTTCAATGCATTACCAGCATCCAGCCCGCTGTTACTGTTTGAACCGCTTAGTGGATGAACGTATAAATCGGCTGCTGTCTGACTTTCAACATGATTGAGAATATTAAATGTATAACTTTCTATCGGATGGGCGAAGTAATCATATGGTGTTACTACTGTAAAAGTATCTACGGTAACATTGACCAGAAAAAAGTTGGTTGTATAAAGGTCATTGCCGGAACCAGCACGGTTTGAATAGAGGTTACACCGGTTTGCGGAAGAAAAATTCAATGTGGATTGATCGCAGTATATGCCACCACCTTCAAGAGCAATGTTTTCAAAAACAGAAACATCAACCAAACCCAGTGTAGAAGAATTATAGCAATATATTCCTCCTCCTTTTTCCGATGCAGTATTATCACTGATCTGGACTTTGTTTAAGGCTGCATTTGCCCCGTTAAAATAAATTCCCCCTGCACCTCTTCCTGCAGTATTATCAATAAATGTTGTGGTATCGATATCAGGATGGGAAGTGAGAAAATATGCCCCACCACCATCATATGTTGCATTATTGGAATGGATTTGTGATTGAGCAATATCAATGAAACAATAATTTGAACAGTAGAGTCCTCCTCCATTAATATTGGCTGTATTATCTGTCAATTCTACGCTTCTTAACGTCGGATCAGTACTATAACAGGCGATCCCTCCACCGTAATTAGCTGTATTATTAGAAAAGCTAACATCATAGATGGTGTGGTCGTCGGTATTCTTACAATAAATACCACCTCCATAGCTGACAGCTTCATTGTTGTTGATTTGAATATTACATACATAAGTTGGGTTGGAATGATCATCACAGTATATGCCACCACCGCTGGTTCCGGAGGTATTATAACTTACAGTTACATTGGTAAAAGAAGGATCGGAATTATAATAGCAGTACATACCACCTCCTAGATTGCCGGCATCATTGGCGGTTATTGTAACCCCGGTCAATATAGGATCAGAACCCAGAAGGGAAATTCCACCTCCCGGTGAACCGGAAGTATTATTGCTTAGAATAACATTGCTCATGATTATATCAGAATACCGCATAAAAATCCCACCCCCATCGTAATCTGCATTATTGTCATCGATGGTGCTGTTGGTAATAATGATGTCGGACTCATCAATATAAATACCCCCTCCATTTTCAGCATGGTTGTAATGTATAAGACAATGATCAACCCTGGAATCTGATGAATTGTTAAAGGATAATCCTCCCCCGTTCTCATTATCAGCCCCCGGATCAAAATTGCCGTATTCGAAAATCACATATTGCATCAGTGAAGAATCCTGACCGTTAGTTTCTGTATTAATAAATTCCATGCCCAACCATCCGGTTGCTGTATCAATGGCAGTGATCAGTATAGAGTCTGACGGACTACCCTGTGCAACAAGCCTGCCTCTTACAACAAAATAATACAATCCCATAAAATACACCTCAACACCCTGAGATATGGTTAGTTCATTACCACTATTAATCGAAATATTATCGGTGATCAGGTAGGGATTTCCTACACTTGTCCAGGTACCACTGATACTTCCGGAAGGTACATTTGTACCGTAATGATTGAAATAAAGGGCGCCCATATCTGCTGCAGAACCGTCAGGATCATTTGGTGTTGAAGGATCCCCTGAGTCAATACAGGGTGATTTTGTGGCATCATTCAGCGGGTAGTTATCCCATGACAGGTTGAAATTGTTACTGGCATAATCAACAAACAATGGATCTGCATTGATATTGCCTGTTCCGGGCCATATTGAGCGGGATGTAAAATCTATATTGGAATAATTAGCAGTTAGGGTTCCGCCATAAGCGGTATAAATTTCTTCGGGGGCTGTATTGCCCCAGAAGATAGAATTGTTTACCACCACATTGGAATCACTGACATAAATCGCACCTCCATGCAGTACTGCCGTATTCTTGCTAACAGTTACATTATCAATTTTAATGCTGGAACAGATACATCCGATGCCCCCTCCATTTCGTTCAGCATAATTGTTGGTAAACAGGCAATGGGATATTTCAACATCAGAAGAATGGAAACAATATACGGCTCCGCCGATCTCTTCTGTTGCGCTGGAACCAACTGCTTTTCCATATTCGAAATTACAATAACGCAAATATGAGCTGTCCTGGGTGTTTGTAGTGGTGTTGTAAAACCGTATGCCATGCCAGCCCACTGTGTCAATAAACGGAGAAAAAGAAATCCTGTTTGATTCACTGCCATCTGCCATCAGGCGGCCATAGACATTAAAAGCATAGTGCCCCATGAAGATAACTTCAACACCAGCTTCGATATACAACTCATAGCCTGCCAGGAGGCTCAGGTCGCCGGTGATGATATACGGACTGTTGGCCAGGTACCATGTGCCACTCACAATGCCTTTCTGATGATTGCCGTGATAATAATACAGGGCACCCATATCGGCACTTGATCCGTCCGGGTCAAGTGGGGAAGAGGGATCACCGGTATCAATACAGGGCGATTTTGTAGCATCATTGGTAGGGTAATTAGTCCAGGTTAATTCAAAATCATTAACAGAAGGATTTAAAAACAAGGGATCTGAATTGATATTGCCAGCCCCCCATACCACATGACCAACGCTGCTGGTGTCAATGCCCGGAAGGCCTCCTTCGATATCTGAATAGGAAGCTGTCAGGGAGTCATCTGCAGATTGGAATAGTATTTCCTCAGGCGTGTTATTCCATGAAATACAATTCTTAAGGGTGGTATGGGAATCAAAATCATGGGCGATACCTCCACCTGAGACCGACGAATTTTCGCTGATGGTAACATTGGTCAGATCAACCGAACCCATATAGCAATAAACCCCACCACCCCGGGCATAGGTGGCACTGCCTGTGTTATTGTTCCCGATGATGGTGTGGGATATCTTCGGGTGACCATTGGATACATATACCCCACCTCCTCTGAAATCCCCTGTATTATCGGTGATGATTAAATCAGTAAAGCTGCCAGTTGAACCGTTGATGTATAATCCTCCGCCCAGGTCATCCGCATAATTGTGTGTTATTGTAACATCACTGATCTCTAGCGGGCTGTCAATACCGGCATGTAAACCACCGCCATTTTCATCGGCATAATTTCTGGTGATGGTGACATTGTCAAAGCTTACATCACTCAAATTGCTGATTGCCATTCCTCCACCCCACCGGACACAATAGTTGCTATCTACAAGTACATTGGTCAGATACAGTGCACCCAGCGCCATATCAATTCCTCCGCCCATATTTTCAGAGCTGTCGGCAGTAATGGTAACATCAACCAGGGTTAGGCTGACAGATGCGCCATAACTGTAAATTCCTCCTCCGTCGGTGGCTTTGTTGGCACGTATTGTAACATCGGTGATCACCGGATCAGAATCCTCTTCACATCCTATCCCACCTCCGGTTTTGGTGGTTCTGTTTTCATGAATTGTTACATCTGTAATAATAGGATCTGAGCCACTAAGAAAAATACCACCCCCACTACCACCCAGGGTTGTTGTAATACCCTGCCGGTCTGCAATGTTATACCTGATATCAACATGCTGAATGGTGGCATTTGAGTTTCCCATACATGCAATTCCTCCACCGTTGGCATATTCGCAGATATTGGAATAGATACCAACATTCGAGATCAACGGATCTGAGTTGCTGTTAAAGCAAAGACCTCCACCATTATGATGTGAAATGTTTTGCCGGAAGGTATCATTCACCAGTTGCGGATCAGACTCGAATGCATATAATCCTCCACCACGACCAATGATGAAATTCCACGGACTGCTGTAATAATAATAACCGGCTGTGTTTTCTTCTATAATGGTGTTTTCTATCCTGATATTTGAATGCAGGCAATATATGCCCCCACCATGATAATAGGCATAATTGTTTTGAATTGAACTGTTTTTAATTAGCAGATCTGAAGAATACTCACAATATATACCACCACCCATCGAATCTGCTGCTGTTGGTCCTGTTCCTGCTTTGCCAAATTCAATAATACAGTAAATAAGCTTTGAACTGTCCTGCCCATTGGTATTATTACTTATGAAACCCAGGCTGTGCCAACCGGTATGGGTATTATTAAAGTATCCACTTGTATCGGAGGATGTAAATGTAATTGAGTCTGTTACAGTTCCAATAGCCAGTAATCTGCCTCCTATATTGAACTTATAATGCCCCGAAAAGATCACTTCCACACCTGGTTCTATAATTAATGAATCTGTTGTTTGTATTGTTATATGCCCATCGATAATATATGGGCTGTTGGCCAGTGTCCATGTTCCGCTTACATTGCCGGATGCAATGTGGGTGTCAGCGAATGAATTTAAAGAAAATAATAATAAAACACCGGTAATAAAATAAGCTACAAATGATTTCATGGTGAGGAATGATTTTAACAAATATAAAGAAAAAGGATATTCAGGGCAAAATGACAAAGTAAAAAGGCAAAAGTATGCAATGCCCACTTCTGCCTTTTTACTTTGTCCTTTTGCCTTGAAGTTGTCCTACGGACAAATAACATCCATCAGATTCGTATCCCAGCAATGCCATTCCTCATCCCCAAAGAACCACGGATCCTTAATTTTCCCTTCATGGGTATTAACATAGAATTCAATTTGCGCCTGCATCCACTCACTTACATCAAAAAGTGTGAAAACCCTGAAAAACTCGGATGGTGACACCATATATGATATCCAATCCAAATGTGAGGGGTTATCCGGATCGATTATGGTATATTTGGTAGTGTACCATTCGGTTGCACCGCTACCCAATCGGTTCCAGTCGATTCTTAAAAAAGGTATGTTATCCACAGGGTTGTTGACGAGTTCCCAGTAAACATAGTCAATCTGGTTCCCGGCAATATGCATTTTACCATAATACCAGAGAAAATCCACAAATCCACCCTGTTGGGTGATCCTCATTTCCCAGGCAACCGAATCATTCCCATCATAGTAACCTTTAAGTTTAGCTGAATAAGTAATATTATTCGAGGTGAATTCATAGGCCCAGATCCATTCACCGTTGACAGGATTATAAACCGGGGTCTGGTTTAATGCGATAGCATAAGAGGCCACAGGAACAAGAATAATACTTGATACAACCAGGTTCCATGCAGCAACATCAAAATATGCCCGCCCCCAGTTGATATAGGTATTAATATCCCTTGCCGATAGGGTATCATCAGGGTTACCAATTTCTTGAAAGTCGATAGCAAGTGATGTTATTGGTGGCAACGGAGGTGGATCAGGAAGAATATCGTCATCATTATCATTTTTGCATCCAATGATAGTAACGATAAATATAGCAACTATTAATAGCCATAAGGTGTTTGTTGATTTGTTTGTTGATTTCATTTGGATAAGTTTTTGATACATATCAAAGATAATAAAATATCGGGATCAATGCAAAATTACCAATCAAAAAAGGCTATCATCCAGAAACTTCTTCAAGTTCTCTCAGATAACCTTTTTAAGGATTCTAATAGATCCTGTAAAAATAAATAATTTCAACAGGATTTTTCTTCACGCTCCGGCATCATATTAAAATTATTTATTTGATGCCTTTTCTGTCACACACAAATACCCGTCAATGTTACCAAGTTCTATGACAATATTCTTACCCAGTTCACAGTATTTTTGAAGATATTCATAATCGATTTTATCAGCGTCATCAGTTGGTTGATGTAGGTCTTCATGTCCGCCATTAAAGAAATTTACCACCGGAATATCTTTCTCCATAAAACTGGCATGATCACTACTTCCCCACCTGTTTTCTTTTTCATATGTTAACGGCAACTGTTCATTCGTTGCATTAATGTTTTTAATGAATTCCCTGAATTCCTCACATTTAACTTCTGTATCAAGGACATAAATTCCAAACCTGTCTTCAAACTCCTGTCCACTTCTTCCAATACAATCGAAATTAACGTATGCAGTCACCTGTTCAATAGGTACAGGAAAATTATTAACAAGTTCTTTTGAACCATACAGGCCGTATTCTTCACCAGTAAAGGCTGCAAATACAACCGATCTTTTTGGAGGATTTTCCGCCAGTGCTTCAGCGATCTCTATCACTGCTGCTATACCACTTGCATTATCATCAGCACCATTATGAATTCCATTTCCGGGATTAGGTACATGGTCAAGATGTGCCCCGATGACAATATATTCATCCTTTAACTCAGGGTCTGAACCTTCCAGAAATCCCACAACATTGGATGCAATTATCTCCTCCCTTTCCAGGTCAATGTCCATCTGTATTTTGACTTTCGGAATCTCAAATGTTTTATATTTTTTAAGATCTCCGGCTCTGATTTTATCCAGGTCGATATGCTTACCTTCAAGCAAGGCTTCAGCAACATGCTGTTTTACCACCATAAACCGCATCATTTTCTGCATTTCCCCGAAAAAATCACTTCCTTCGTATTCAATGGTAAACTGGCTATCCCTGCTTGGAACCTGGTCGTACATAGCCCTGATCCGTTCGGTTTCTATGATCATAATCGCTTCGGGATTTTTACCTGCCAGATTGGTGAATATCTGGCTTCTTCCCGCACCCCCGGAATAAAACTCATGCTTCTCCTCGCTTAATGCTGGCTTGTCCCCGTTCATAGGTACACCTGTCAGGAGTAATACTACTTTATCTTCAACATCAATTCCTTTGTAATCATTCCATCCTTCTTCTTCAATACCATATCCAATAAAGACGACATCAAAATCCTTGTTGTCGATATACCCTCTGCTTGAATTGAAAATTTTATAATCAGTAATGTGTTGAAACTCCCGGGTATTCTTTTTTGATTTCACAATGATAGGATTACCGGCATAATAGTATTTTGCTGTCATTGATACGGTTTGTAAAAAAGCCTCCTGTCCGTCGGAATTCTTAATAAAAGGCAGTAATCCTGCAGCTTTAAATTGGGATTGAACATAGTAGGCTGCAATATCAAATCCTTCTGTTCCGGTAACACGGCCATTAAGGAAATCAGAGGCAAGAAAGTAAATGTGACTCTTTAACTCCGCAATACGGAAATCGCTTTCTTTTTCTTTATCACTACCGGCAAAAGAGAAGAGAGGCAACAGGGTGATAATTAATAATAAGATGCCTGTGCATTTTAAAATTTGTTTTGTTGTTTTCATAGTTTCTTTATTTATGAATTGATACTATTCAGGCTCAAATGGCATACCAATATTGTATCTTTTTGATTATAAGAGAAATGTGACTTCCGGGTAACGAATGTGTAAGGTTTATGTTCAATAATCAGGATTCTTTTGTACGGATGCGGACAGCTTGATCAATACCAGATAGAACGGTGAGTTCACAAATTTGCAAATAGCAGATTTGCAAATTAATATAAATTGCTGTTATTGCTTTTTTTGTTGTATTGAAAAGAATGGTAAGGTTCTAACGCATCAAATCTATTTGGTCTTCACTTTTTTACCTTTAAACCTGGCCAAACCGAAAACATCCCACCACATGATCATTTACCATTCCTGTTGCCTGCATATGAGCATAAACAACGGTAGAGCCGACAAATTTGAACCCTCGTTTTTTCAGGTCTTTGCTTATGGTATCTGATAGTTCCGTTTTTGCAGGAATATCATGCATTTTTTCAAACTTGTTTTGAATTGGTTTGCCATTAACAAAATCCCAGATGTATTTGCTGAAGTTGCCGAACTCTTCCTGTACTTTCATGAAAGCGATGGCATTGGAAATGGTGGCATTGATCTTCAGCTTGTTTCGGATGATGCCAGCATCTTGCAATAGTTCATCTATCTTTTGCTGATCGTATTTTGCGATTTTCCGGTAGTCGAAATTATCAAATGCTTTCCTGAAGTTTTCCCGTTTCCTTAAGATGGTTATCCAGCTTAATCCTGCCTGGAAGGTTTCAAGGATAAGGAATTCAAATAATTTTTCATCATCATATACCGGTACTCCCCATTCCTTGTCATGGTATTCATTGTAGAGGGGATCGTTGCCGGCCCATTCACATCGATAGGTTTCCATAGTTAACATTTTTTAAGGAACGCGGATGACGCGGATGCAAGCATCGCGGATTTTTTTAATTAATCCGTAATAATCCGCGCTCGTAGATCAGTGTCATCCGTGTTCAAATATATTTCAAAAATAGGGGAACAAATTCATATTAAAAAGTATTAATGGTATGAAGCTAAAACATTATCATTTAACAGAAGAAATAATATCTTGTTTCTATAAAGTTTACAATGAATTGGGTTATGGTTTTCTTGAAAAGGTATATCATAATTCGATGCATAAAGAACTTCAGTTTATTGGACTAAATGTTTTCTCTAACAAAAAGATCAATGTATTTTATATGGGTGATATTGTAGGGGAATATTATGCTGATCTGATTATAAATGATTGTGTTATCCTGGAATTGAAAGCGACAGAATTCCTGGGTATTGCACATGAATGGCAACTTGTAAATTATTTAAAGGCAACAAATATTGAAGTTGGTTTGTTGCTGAATTTTGGAAAGAAACCTGAGTTCAAGAGAAAGGTATTCGAGAACAATCGGAAGAAACACTTTAAATATTAGCATTTTAAATTGGAACGCGGATGACGCGGATCTTCGAGCGCGGATAAAAATAGATGTTATTCATCGATTGTTTTGTTTGTAAAACAACATGATGCATCTAAATGATAGCGTATTAATGAAATCCCGGTCATCAGGGAAATTTTATTGATCCGCGTCATCCGCGTTCTAATATTATTGAGTAACAGTGGCTTTCCGGAAGGTGGATGGATTAACTCCCGTAGCCTCTTTAAACGTCTGGTTGAATACCGACTTGGATTTAAAATCTGAAAGCTCTGCAATACCTTCAATGGAGTACTTATCCATCTCCCAGCTGCTTAACAATTCACATGCTTTTTGAATTCTGTATTTATTGACGAACTGGTTAAATTTGCACTGGTAATCCTGGTTAATCAATGCAGAGATATAGGAAGTATTGTTTTTTAATTCATCATGAACAACTTGCAGTTGTTGATTTCTTTTCTTTTTTAATTCATTGATTTCCCTGTTTATTTCAAGTGCATTAAGGGATAATTTATTGTGGGCACGTTTTACCTTTCTGAATTGATAATAAAGCAATGTGAAAAGAAAAGCTGTAATAAGAATGGCGACAACCAGTACAATGATAAATCTGCGTTGATTTCTGATTATGACTTTCCGTTGATTATTGATGATGGTCAGGTTATCGATGGCCTCTGTTTTTTGTTCTATCTGGTATTAAGCAGAAAGACGGGCAATTTGAAGGTTCATATCCCTGTCATGCTTTTATCTGAAAATCCCCATATATTTCTGTTGATACTTGTATATACTGTCAACCTCATCAGTGGTCTTGTATAAATTCAATATTGCAGAATCCCCTCTATCATCCTGTATATAAATGATGCTTCCTTTTGTGAGTGCGTAAACCAGCGCCCTGGATGGGGATGTCAGTTTCCGTGCTGATTCTATTGCTATTCTGATATATTGGAATGCACGCTCCTTATCCTTTCCAAACAAGGTTATTGCGAAGTTAGTAAGGGCATGGCAGTATACTTCCGGGTATTCCGATTTTTTGGCTGCACTTAATGATGAATCAATCAACCCATCGAGGGCATCAAGCAAGAGGGTGGTATCTTTTAAAGCCAGGGATGTATTGAGGACCTGAGTATAAGCTTCAAAAGAATTGCGATATTCAAAGAGATCATTTGATACTTCACCGGTTAAAATAAGGCATTTCGCAAGCAATAAACTATCCCGCAGTTCCTCAACAATCTGTCTGCAATGTTTCAGCAGCTCACCTGGGGCATTCAGGGAATCGGATGATGCCATCCTCATACTTGTATGATAAAGGAAAGATCCCAGGGAATCGTTGGGTATTTCAATGATAGATTCAAGAAACTCATTGTAATTAAACTATTCCTGGCAGTAAGTATCCCGGTTAGGGAACAATGAAATAACTACAAACAAACAAAGTGAAATAAAAATTCTTATCCTGCTTTGTATTTCCATGGAACAATCTCCTGAAAAGGCATTTTACGAAACAATGAGTTTTCTGAAATAGTTTTGTGAACCGATCAAAACATGAAGCAAATAAACGCCTTTACTTAGTGACTTATTGGCAACAGGTATTTCATTACGTCCTGGTTGAAGTTTGCTGCTTAACAAGTTTTCCAGGTATCTTCCATTGATGTCAAGGAGCTGTATAGTACAGTTTGAATTTTCAGGTGCATTAACCAGTATCTTACATCCACATATACCAGGATATTGGATCAGCTTTACAACAAAATTGTCACTATCTGAAAGATCATCAATTCCAAGTTTGGCTGGCTTCAGGCCAATCAATGCCCTGTGGTACGACTGGTAGTAGTGCATGTAATCAATATCAAAATATCCCATTATACCTGAACTGGAATAATTCATATAGAATTCACCTTTAGCATTATAGCCATCACAAACAAAATAGTGTCCATCCCAGCCACCGGGCTCCCAGGGTGGCGGGCTGTTGGGGGAGCGGCCTGCTATGATAACAGGCCTTCCGTTATCCAGCTCGGTTTTGAAAAAATCGATCCATTCTTCCCTTGTGTTTTCCCAGCGATTGATGATACGGGCAGTGGTGTCATAATGCATATGATCTACCAGGGCATTTTTCATTCTGTAAATTCCTTCAAAATTACCGACCCTGAACTTAGTACCAAGCACTCCACATCCAAACATCAGTTTTGCAGTTTCATGATAGACTGCCTGGGGATCATCTTCGCCGAGCTCATAGGGCATGTCTTCATAAATCAGGTTCAGAGTGTCGAAGGTGCACATCCAGCGTATGCTGCTGTCATCAACATAATCGATGGTGCCTGTTCCGTTTAACGGAAATTGGTGATACTGAATAACCCGGGCCATGGCAGTTGGGCCACAAGCATTGCCGACATGGCCGTTGATTCCATGCTCATTAAGGGGGAAGTAAGCATTGTAGGGCCATTGATAGTTCTGCCAGTCGTTGTTGATAAGGGGATCTACCTGGCTGAATGAGAGGAGACTATATAGAGAACATATAAAAAATACGATTGATCTCATCAAAATAGGATTTGTGCTAATATAGTAAAAATATGGTTACAATGAATGAGGACCTGGTTTTATGGAACACGGATAACGCGGATGCAAGCAACGCGGATTTCCACGAATTTATTTTAAATATCGAATATCGGATAACGAATGCTAATTTCAGATTGGATTGATGGTTAATATGAAGATGCTTCGGCTTTGCTCAACATTACATGATTTTTAATCACCATCCGCGACAATCCGCGTGCGGAGATCCGTGTTATCTGCGTTCCAATTTTTTAATACAACGTCGCAGTTTTGCCTACTCCTGATCCTTGATGCATCGAACTGAATAACCCTTACCCTTTGGATTCGGATTGCGGAAGTCATTCATTATGCCATGATTAAACTTCCGGAACCAGGCTGCATCAATATCATATTCGGTTGATGACCAGAAATGACCTACCGCTGTAAGATAGAAAAAACAGCAACCAGATTGATAACCGCCCGGCAGTGCGGTAAATCCAAAAGCATCTGAGCCATTGCCATTATCCTTCCAGCCACTCTGTGATTTCAGGTTGTAACCAACATTATATCCTCTCCAGCCAGTTGCGTTCCAAATCGAATCAGCTCCTGTATCATACAGACTGTCAACCGTTCCTTCCAGGATCTTCCATTCATAATCTGTTGGAATATGCCATCCTGATGGGCAAATCCCATTGGAGGTTGTGTCGGTTGAATACTGCATCATTTCACCCCACCTGTACAATCCGCCATAGATCAGACAGTAAGCTGTATCATTGCTATAGCAGTACATTTCTACTTTACCATTATCAGTTTGATCGGTATTCTGGTTGATCAGTTTCCCGTAGCTTACGTTTTCAGCGAACCAGCACTGGTTGCCTATCAATACCAGTTCGTAATATTGCGTTTGATGCCAGATACTGTCTGGGCATGAAATGGAAGTATCCTCTGCAGTTTCAAACGACCATATAGGACCTGTTGTACTGTCGCTGTGGATATCAATGGCTACAATTCTCCAGTAACAGGTGGTATCATATTCCAGTGTCCCCGGATCATACAATGTATCGGATACACCCGATGCAACCAGTGGCGGAGGACTGCTCATTCCGAAATAAACCGTATAGGTCAGGGCATCTCCATCCGGATCGGAACAGGCCCAGTGTAAAGTTGTTGATATTGACTGGCCTGTAGCTCCATTGGCAGGATCAGGTGTGTTCGGGGCATCTGGTACATCATTGGTTGTAAAATCCCATACAGGACCAGGCGTACTGTTACCCTGGTCATCAGAGGCTACAACTTTCCAGTAGTATGTTAAACCGGATGAACAGGATGCGGCATAAGATGTGTCGGCCTGGTCATCAGCAACCAGGGTCGTGGGAGGATTGCTGTTGTCAAGGTAAACATCATAGGTTAATGGATCCCCCTCAGGATCGGAGCATGCCCATTGTAAAATCAACGAAGTGGATTGCCCGGTTGCATCATCTCCCGGCACCGGTGAATTTGGAGCAGCAGGCGCCAGGTTGGTTTCAAAATCCCATCCCGGCCCAACTGTGCTGTCTCCATGGGTGTCAAATGCAATAATCTTCCAGTAATAAGTTGTGCCGTTTGATAAGGATGCGATATAAAAGGTGTCTGCCTGGTTATTGGATACAAGAGATACCGGGGGGTCATTGGTGTCAAGATATACATCGTATGTTAGATTATCACCCTCAGGATCGGAACAGGCCCATTGTAAGCTTAGTGAAGCAGATTGCCCTGTTTCACCATCTCCCGGTACCGGTGAGTTTGGTGCATCCGGCAACTGGTTGGTTGTGAAATCCCAGACAGGCCCTGCGGTGCTGCTATCCTGGTCATCAAATGCCACAATCTTCCAGTAATATGTTGTGCCATTTGCCAATGAGGCTGCATAGGATGTATCGGCCTGGTCATCGGAAACCAGACTGGTTGGAGGATTGCCCGTATCCAGATATACATCATAAGTAAGGGGATCCCCATCGGGGTCGGAGCATGACCATTTCAGTCCAAGCTGTGTTGACTGTTTTGTTGCATGATCAGCCGGGACAGGAGAACCCGGTGGATTGGGAGGATTGTTGGGATTTGTTGTATCGTTTCCATTTCCGTTTCCGCCACCGGTTACGGTTAACTGGTATCCTGAATTAATTACTAAACGGGAAAGTTGATCCAATGTTAATTCAATTAATTCAAAGTTTGAATTGATTTCAACCGAATCGCTGATGTTAACACGGGTCCATGCATGTTCAGGTGCATTCTGGCCTGTGGCCCAGACACTGTCGCCCTCCCAGTTACCGTTACCAACGGTATAATAAGGAACAGGGGTTGTAGATATGATTCTGTCATCACCGGAAATATTGTAAAGTGTACCATCGTTGTTTCCAACAAAGTCGTAGGCGATGTTGCCTGTATCTTCATTGAATTTCCAGTAACTGACCAGCCCACTGTCACTTCCCGATAGTTCCCTGTACATATTTTCCCTGATCGATGTGCTGTCAAGCACAATGCTCCAGTAACGTACTTCATCAATATCCCCATCAAAAGCCCTCGTCTGGGAGGCGTTTTCACCGATCAACAGGTCATTCAGACTGTGATCATCGATGTTACCCGGAGGCGGGGTGCCTGTCAGCACCTGTTCAATTCCATTGATATACACCTTAACATCACCACTGCCGTTGTAAGTAGCGGCAACATGTTGCCAGTAATCCAGACTGATTGAACTTGCAGGAGTATTCAATTGATACGAACTTCCCCCGCTATGGATGCTAATCACCAGGCTCTGGCTGTTGTATGTTCCCGCATCATCATTCAGAAAAAGCTTAAACCGCTGTTTGTCAAGGATCCTGCCATATCCTATATCTGCAACTTCACCCCAGCCGGTCGGATTGATCCATGCTTCAAGCGATATGTTTGTCGTTAAATACAAACTGGCATCATGGCCACAATCCACGTAGGCATCCGTGCCATTGAAATAAAAGGAAAACGCACCGCCACTGACCATGATGTTCCTGGAATCCCTGGCGGTGGTCTGACAATAATAGGTTCCATACCAGTTGTCTGTAAGGGGCCCTTCCCAGCTCAGTTCATCGGAATTCTCTCCTGAAAAATAAGGGGAATCGAGTATTGCACTGTTGTAATACCATTGATAGGGTGAGCTGCCATTGTTGGCCTCAAACCTTACTTCCCCCGTATTTAGCTTCCCGCTGGTAAGCGCAATATGCTGGTCTTCTGCTCCATTAAACCAGGTTAATTCATTATTCCAGCTTCCGTTGTTGGCCATATCTCCTTCTATATAAAGGATTACATCGTATGTTGTGCCGTCCCGGATAATACCATTGTTTACCAAACTTCCGCTCAGATGAACGTCGGCATCCGAGGCAATAGCGGAAGATTTTTGCAATGTATCTGTAATCGTTAAGTTTCCTATAATATAGAAGTCACCACCGGATAAATTCACCGTTCCCTGGAACTCATCCGGAGATATGACCGTTCCCCGGCCTAACCAGGTATCGGGGTCTGTAAATCTGATATTGTGATGGTTTAGGTTCAGGATGTTATTGTTAAGGTTAAAGATATCGGTAAAAACCAGGTTGGTGAGGGCTTTGACCGTATCGGTTGTATTCTGGATATGAAAATATGAATCGAAGGATTTTCCTGCCTGCAGGCTGATATTTTGCGGCCCGGTGCCATCCAGGTATGTCTGGTAGTTTTCCCATTTCCCGTTATTAGTGACATCCCCTTCAATATAGAGGATCAAATTGTAAGAGTCACCATTTTGAATAATGCCATTGTTTGTTATATCACCATCTATATACAAATATGCAGGCCAGTTATCATTACGCAAAGTATCCATAACTACAGGGTTACCCACAATATAGGTAGTCCCATAAATATTAAATGCACCATGAATTTCATTCGGATTAAGCAATGCATTACCACCACTAAATACACAATCCGTACCGGAAAATGTTATATTATAATGATTCATATTCAGGACAGAATTCAATCTTAATTCTTCTGAAAAACACAGATCACTCGTAGCTTTAACCGTATCTGTACCGTTGTCCAATTTAAAAAATCCGTCAAATGATTTCCCTGCATCCTGGGAGATTATTTGCGGGTTGGTTCCGTTCATTTCAGTCCGTTGAATGTCCCAAGACCCATGATTGTCAAGATCTCCTGTAATGTACACAAATAAAGAACCTGTCGGATTTTCCTGAATGACTCCGTTATTGGTAAGATTACCATTCACATATAATCTGTGAGATGCGCTGTAATTCCTGTTTTGCATGGTATCGGTCACAACCAGGTTGCCTTCGATATGTGTTTCAAGGTTTATATTCACAGTGCCAAGGAATTCCCCGGGAGAAATAATCGTACCTTTGCCAAAATAAGTATCTGATCCTGTAAACCGGATGTTATAACCATTCAGATCAAAAGTGTTATTCACAAGATCGAAAAATCCGGTAAAATGAAGGTTAGAACTGGCTGTTACCGTATCGTCATTGTTTGAGTTATAAAAATCACTTTCAAATTGTTTACCTGCCTGCAGGGTAATCTGTTGGGGCCCTGTACCATCAAATGTGGTCTGGTAATTATTCCATATCCCGTTATTGGTGATATCACCGGTAACACGGACATATAATTTACCATAGTCCCGGATCACACCATTGTTGATAAGGCTTCCATTAACGACAACAGTGTTATTACTGCCATACCTTCCTTGCATGGTATCCGTAACGGTAAGGTTCCCTTCAAATGTTGTAGATAAGTAAAAACTAACTGTTCCCAATATCTGACCAGGTGAAAGAACTGTCCCGTAGCCAAACCATGCATCCGATCCGGAAAACTCAATGTCATAGTTATTAAGAACCAGCACATGGTTATGAACATCAAAATAACCATTAAAATGCAGGTCGCTCATGGCAATTATAGTATCTGTATTATTATAGTTAATGAACCAGCTTTCGAAAACCTTACCTGACTGCAGGGATATTTCTTGGGGCCCGTCGCCGTCAAGCTTGGTAAAATAAACATCCCAGACCCCATTATTGGTGATATCCCCTTTTGAATATAAACTCTGGCCATACAAAATAGCCCCGTTGTTAACTATATTACCATGAATCCAGAATGCATCACCTGAACCGTAATTATCCAGTGTATCACCGGAATTAATGGTGATATCAAGGCACTCTTCATTATTCCAGAGTGTAACATTGCCATCGATCACAACATTGTCTGAAGCACCAGGGACAATGCCTCCGATCCAGGTGGTGTTGCTATCCCATCTTCCGCCTTCAGGATAGGAAGTTATCTGTGCATGGGATGTGAAAGCAGTGTAAATTACAAATACAGATAAACTTAAACAGACATGAATTTGTTTTTTCATAAGTTGTTTACCTTTTTATTTATCAGATGCCGAACTTTCTTTAATAAGCCCATCCTGCACTTTAAGCCATCCAAAGAAGATCAGGATCAGGCCGATAATGGCAAAAACGGGTGTGATGACACCGCTAAAGGGAACCATTTCAATGATGCTTGCAACAACTGCAACGATCATGGAAACCAGCAAAAAGACAACACCTGTTTTTCCCGCCTCTCCAATCGAAGTTGACCCTTTCAGTTTCAGAAAGCCAATAAACTGCACCACGAAAACCGTAACAAAGGCTATACTGATAATATAATCGAACACACCCGGATCCGATGTTATCAAACCGGTAACATCACCCGATCCGATACTGATTAATGAGGCAACAAAGTCCATGGCCGAGGCTGCTATCCCTATGATGATGGAGATTACCAGCAGCTTAACGGCACTCTGCCCGATAGCATCCACATGGTCATGTAATTGTTTGTAACCTTTAAAAACCAGGTATAATCCAAAGATAGCGGCGATAGCCGGCGCCCAACCACTGGTTGCAGTATTACAGAGCAAAAGCAAGGTACCTGTGAGTATTAGCGTAATGGAAGTTATTACAGGTACTTTATCACCAATAATCCCCGATTGAATCCGCTGCCATCCATAGAATACCAGAAAAAGTGCAGCAAGGGATAATATGGATGAAATAATACCACCAACGACAGGGATAAACCAGAATAAAGCAGCGATGACCACAAGTACCATGGAGATGACAAGTAATCCAGCTCCGCTTTTGCCTTTATCCCCGATTGTTTCCGATGCTTTCAGCCTGAGAAAACCAACCAGTTCAATAATGAAAGCCAACATTAATATGATAATGGCCAGCCAGCCAACAAGGGGAATAAGGTCGATGATCAGTCCAACGAAACCGACAATCGCAGCGATGATCAGCATACTTACGGCACGTTGACCTGCAGGATCCAATCCATCTTTCAGTTTTTTTAATCCGATGAAAAACAGGATAAGCCCGAAGATTGACACAACAGGCGCGGCCCAGCCGCCACCAACGCCATTGAATATCTGGAGCAAAGCCCCTGCGATAATAAAAGTTACCGATTTTATTGTTTCTTTATTTTCCATGTTATTAATATTTTAAAAGATTTTAATGATGAAATTCCTCATGATTATTGCGGATTGTCATATTCCTCTTTATTGATAAAAACAAGTTGGTGAAAATTTTGCAGGTCGGCCGGCCCATCCAGGGAACCATAGACTTCTGTTTCCATTCCGGCCTTGAACGGGCTTTTACCAAGGTTCATCATCACACCTGCCTTAGGGGTAAGTGGATTTCCTTCTTTATCTATCGCAATGAAATAGGCGAAGAAGTTGCGTGCAAATCCCGGAGGGTTTCCAAAATTGTTCAATATGTCTTCATTAATATTAACCAGTGCATTAAAATTGATCCTGCTGTAACCCGAGCTTTCTACCCATACCCTTTTGAAAGTAAACAGGTAATCTGCTTTTTGTTCAAATGGTACATCCATGATCGGATTTTCAGTAAGGTATTCATCAATAGCCTGGTTTGCTTTGTCCTTGAGATTTTCTTTTTCCGCATCCAGTTTAAAAGCTTTTTCCATGTCGGCACATTCTGCAAGTTTCAGTTCAAGGTTAGCGACTTCCTTCTTGTAATTTTCTGCCAAACCTGGCAATTTTCCGAGAACTTCATTGGTACTGCCTGAGCCATTGCTACTGCAACCTGATATAAAAATGATAAATATTAAACTCCCCGGAAGTAAACATAAAAGGTTGATTGTTTTTTTCATGATGTTTGATTTTTAGGGTTTTTTTTACCAACATCTGTCAATTCGTGATAAATATATGATTGGAAATAGCGGAAATCAAGTTTTATATATACGGATTTATGAATCAGGACGAATCAACAATATCATATAACGATATTCAATTGGTAAGTATTTAGCCCGAATAATTCACAAACAAAAAGCAAGGTGGTGTGAATTATTCTGACGACAAAGAAAAGCTAATAATTTGATGCATTTCGTTTTCAAATCATAAGCTTTTCTAAGTCGGGGCTAACCTGCATTAATGAACTACCCCGCCGCAGAGCAACGGGATATCCATAAGGAACTTTATGTTGAGTCGCTCTCGCCTTTTGCGAGACGGGGAATAGAACCCATGAGATCCTTCGACTATCGCTCAGGATCAGTTCGGCTAAATGATTTTAATTACAAAATCATAGACTCACTGATTTAAGTGCCTTACAAAAACATGTGAATAATGCAGGTTAGAAATTATTCAGGATTATATCCATGGGTTTAATAATTTTTCAGGCACCGGACAGATCTGCCGGAGTATTTACCGATTTCGTTTCTGAAGACAACAGTATAGGGATAATAAATAAAGCGTCTCCAGGTGTTATCATCATCGTATTCGGTAGAGGTGAGGAAACATGTGTAATCGCCGGCATCTTTAAAAGAACCATTTCCGTCCCTGTAGCCGGCCGGCAGTGCATTAAAACCAAGCAGGTCAGATCCGTTTCCGTTCGAGTTCCAGCCACTGATTGATTTGAGATGATGTCCTGCATCAACACCACGTGCACCTACTTTGTTCCATTCTTCATTTCCAACACCATAACAGCAGTCAGCATTTCCTTCCAGCACTTTCCATTCATCATCTGTGGGGATATGCCAGCCATCAGGGCAAATGCCCTGTGCCATCTCATCATTCTCATACTGCATCATTTCATTCCACTGATAAAGGCCTCCGTACAAATTGCAATAATCTTCATCGTCATTATAGCAATACTTTTCCACTACACCGTTATCTTCCATAGCCAGATATCCTTCTATCCGCTGGCCGGCATTTATGTTTTCTGCCATCCAGCATTGGGTACCGACTATTACTATTTTATATTCCTGACCCATATGGTTAAATGATGTGTCTCCATCACAGGGGTCGTTGAGGGTGTTAAACGAAACCGCTTCGCCATAGGATGTACCTTTAATATTGGTTGCAAAAGCACTAACATAATATGTTGTATTTTCTGTTAGCCCGGTAATGAGTTTTGAGAACTCTCCAGAACCGTGTCCGATCATAGCCATCCCTATATTATTCTCAAGTGTGGGATTGCCTGTTGTATCCCAGCACACGCCACGGGCAGCTATTTCTGCGTTACCGTTTGAAACCACTTTCCCTCCGCACCGGGCTTCCGTATATGAAATATAATTGGGTTCCATGGTAATAAGCTGTGGCAGTTCCAATACTGGTGTTATACAGTTTACTACTTCACCATATCCGGTCCCTTTATCATTGCTGGCATATGCTCTGAAATAATATGTAGTTGATTCAACCAATCCTGTTATTTGACTGACAAATGAGCCGGTACCGGAACTATCGCTGGTAATACCATCATAATTATCAAGAGTTGGATTGCCTGAAGTATTCCAGCAGACCCCCCGTGATGTTATTGTTAGGCCGCTATCGCTAACAACAATTCCGCCCGTAGTAACAGCATTGTAGCTGAGGTTAGAAATATCCGAAGTAGTTACCCTGGGGATACCCGTTTTTAGTGTTGTGGCACTGACTTCTTCGGCATATAATGTTTCATTATTTGTACTGAAATATGCCCTGATGTAGTATGTTGTATTTTCGGTCAGACCTGTGAGTTTGCTCGAAAAATTCACAAGTGAAGACAATTTGCCAAGACTTGTTTTCTGATCATTAATGGTTGGTCCCAGGCTAGTACTCCAGCAATGTCCGTGTTGTAATATTTCAACACCTCCTGATTTGATCAAAGAGGTAGTAACAATAATCGTTTTATACGAAATACTATCAATTATAGTAGCATTAAATTGTATTTCCCCTATATCAGGAACATTATCATCGTCTTTGTTACAGGCTATGACAATTGCAACCAGGATTAAAAAGATCAGAAATCTTTTGATCATGAACTCATATTATTACTTCACTAAGTTAACTTTTTTTTTGCATATATGTTCCATGCCCTGCCGTCGGTATATGAAACGATTTGTGCATTAGTGGTTTTTACAGCAAAAACGATCATTGTTGCTATTAATATAAACCGGATATGCTGGATCATTGTAAATTGTATTAGTATTGTTTTTTATTCGAGGTTATTTGCGATCGGAAATCCGCTTCATCCGCGTTCTATTATTAATGTTGGCCAGTAGCTTTACGGAAAGTGGATGGGTTGACACCTGTAGCTTCCTTAAACGCCTGGTTAAAAACTGATTTGGACTTAAAACCTGATAAATCTGCAATACCCTCAATTGAATATTTATCCATATCTCTGTCACTAAGCAATTCACAGGCCTTTTGAATTCTGTATTTATTGACGAACTGGTTAAATTTGCACTGGTAATCCTGGTTAATCAATGCAGAGATATAGGAAGTATTGGTTTTTAACATCGTTGCGGTTTTTGCCAGGGTGAGGTCTTTTCTCTGGTAGACTTCTTTCTTTTCAAATAATTCCTCCAGTTTGGTTTTTAATTCACCATGAACAACTTGCAGTTGTTGATTTCTTTTCTCTTTTAATTCAATGATTTCCCTGTTTTTCCTGTTTATTTCAAGTGCATTAAGGGATAATTTATTGTGGGCACGTTTTACCTTTCTGAATTGATAATAAAGCAATGTGAAAAGAAAAGCTGTAATAAGAATGGCGACAACCAGTACAATGATAAATCTGCGTTGATTTCTGATTATGACTTTCCGTTGATTATTGATGATGGTCAGGTTATCGATGGCCTCGGTTTTTTGCTCTATCTGGTATTTTGCAGAAAGCCGGGCGATTTGGAGATTCATATCATGGTCATGCTTTTTTCTGAATATTTCCATGTATTTGCGCTGAAACTTATAAATACTGTCAACATCTTCTATGGTCTGATAAATGTTGAACAGTGCATAATAAATTCCTGGAAGATAGTATCTGCACCGGTATTTTTCGGCAAGAACAATTGCTTTGTTATAAAATTCGATAGCTTTGTTAACCGAATCATCAGAAAGATACAAAGCACCTGAAAGAGAATAAATATGCGTTAATTGATTATAATACGCTGTTTCTTTGGCCAGGGGCAGGGCTTCGGTTAATAAAGATCTTACATCGTCCATTTTATTATCTTGCAAATATATAATACTTGCCTTGGTAAGTGCATACACCAGGGCCCGGGAGGGTGAGGGTAGTTTTCTTGCCGAGTCAATGGCCATATGCATATATTGATAGGCAAGCTCTTTATCCTTGTTAAATATTGTTAAACCAAAATTAGTCAGGGCATGGCAGTATACCTCAGGATCTTTGGACTTTCGGGCAGCACTCAATGAAGAATCTATCAAACCGTCAAGAACGAATCCCTCCAGCAATATTGGCCCCGTGGTATATCGCTGGTAGGAGTAAAGGGCTCTATAGTTATCGGCTAGCTTAGTATAATCCTTACGGATCTTATTAAGCTCAAGTTCGCGTAAACACATCACAATGGCGGAGTCAATCATTTCCAGTTGATAATAGTATCTTTCGATACCATTCATAGCATCTATCATCAAACCGGTATCTTTCAACCTGACAGATGATTCCAGTGCCTGTGTATAAGCCTCAAAGGAGTTGTTATATTCAAGAAGGTTGTTGGATACTTCACCGATTTGAAGAATACATCTTGTTAGAAGAAGATTATCATGTTGATTTTCGGCGATCTCTTTACAGTGTTTCAGAAGTTCACTGGCAGCATTCAGAGAATCTGCCGCGGCAAACCTGATACTGGTATTGTATAGATAATAACCCAGGGAATCTTGCGGGACATCCCTGATGGATTCAAGAAATGCTGTATAATTAAAATGTTCCTGGCCAAATATGTGTTGCTGAGGGAATAGGATAAGCGGGAATAACAAGTAGAAAAAGATATAGAATCTGACCCGGGTATTTAACATCATTTAATATTCATCATTGAGAAGGATTTCAGGGGACAACAATTTTTTTACTGAAAACTTTCCGGTTAATCAAAGCTTTAAGCAAATATACACTTTTGTTTAATTTCTGGCTATCGAAAATTATGCCTGTCTTTTTATTCACCAGAATATCATTAAATAAAGTTTCAATAGGGCTTGCGTTAATATTAAGGAGTTGGATTAGGCAGGTAGAATAAGGGGGAGCATTAATAAGCAACTTTTTTTCATTGATGCCAGGATACTGGATCAATTCTAAATTGACATTATCAGTAATAGAAATGAACAAGGTAAAAGAAGTCTCATGGCAAATTAATTTGGATCAAAATCATTATAAATTTATCCTATCTGTTACACACTGGTGTTTGGAAAACTATAATCACTTTATCCTTTCCAAAATATTCTTCATGGGCATTTGTAAACATTGCCAGTGTCCAGCCCCCCTGGCCATGTTTATTCAATTGCCAGTACAAGGGATTAAAAGCTTCGATCATCTGTTTTTCTTTCTCAGGATTTCCCATTACTGCTACAAATGATGGTATATCAGAAGGCTTGTCAACTGTGGCAAAGTCATAATAGAATACATCACCCATGTCTGTTCGCCTTTTCAGGATGATGGGCATTTGCTCATCAAGACAATTTGAGACATGCAACATTGCACCATATTGCCACCCCTCCTTCCCCAGTTGTTCCAGTTCCGTAAAATCTTTAACATTTATATTGAAACTCTTATACTGATAAGTAATATTTTCATCCTTGTTCTTTCTGAATAATGCTTTTCCCGGAATGCCAATTATCTCCCAGCCCCTGGATCCATATTCATTAAAGACGCTAATATTATCACCTCCGGGAAGGAAATTTTCACATTGTCTTAAATCATAATAGGAAAGATCATCGCTGTAAGTATATTCATAAAGTGGAGCATCAATATCCTGTATTAAAAATGTATATAATAGTTCACTCACAACGATCCATTTCTCTTTTGCCAGCTCATTAAATTTGTCTATCGACGACTTCTCAAGTACTTTCAAAGGATAGATCTTATCACCGTTTGTCTCTTTCTCAAAAATGCATAATGCTATACTGCCCGCGATTAGTTTATACCCCAAAGCCGCATAAGTGTCAAGTGAGTCAAGTACCTTATCTTCATCAAATGGGAAATAGAGTTCATATTCTTTTTTGGGGCAGTTGGTTGGTAAAGGAGTATCTCCTATTACCTTGACATTTTCTGTGATTTCAACTACATGTATAACATGTGAAGTGTCACCCTTTGAATCTTTTACCTGCAGTTTCACACCATATTTACCGGTGTGCTTATAGGCGTGTTGCGTTTGTTGTAAATTGCTCCATTCTGTATCATATTTGCCATCACCGTAGAAGTCCCATCGAAAATGAAGTAAACTAATGTCATCCTCATTGTCATAACTCTCAGAGGCATTCAAAATGACAGCTTTGTTGGGTGTTGC
Organism: uncultured Bacteroidales bacterium; assembly: GCA_964468645.1. Classification (GTDB taxonomy): domain Bacteria; phylum Bacteroidota; class Bacteroidia; order Bacteroidales; family JAIOZK01; genus JAIOZK01. Next base: position 149,450 of record CAYXUU010000003.1, on the reverse strand, counting down.
TATTGATGGATTAATGGTAAATGCAGCCACCGGTGGGCTGTTACATTCTTCATATTCCACCTCAAGAAATTCTCTTGTGTAATATTTAGTTTTCCCTTTGGTATCCCTGACCCCCAGCCTGATGCTATATGAACCGGTGCCTTCCAGGGGGTTAAAATTACCGTATTGATATTTAACAATCATATTATCTTTACTCCAATCTTTGTGAGGGTATTTTTTATGTCTGCTCCAGTCTAAAAACCAGCAGAACTCCAGGCGTTCCAACGGATCCTCCGTATCGTAACTGCATGATGCATCAAAAGTAAACGTGTCGCACAGTGTTCCCGATCCCGGATACACCTCAAAATACGGATTCGGTGCATTGTCCTTCTGTCCTTCTTGCTCAGAGTCTATACAAACTTCGGCATAGGCCGTATCTGATAAACCTTCCGGGTCAGTTACGATAAGCCTTACTCTGTAGTTACCAGATTCAAAGTATCTGTGCCTGGTTGACCACATATATGGTTGCCGTACAAGATCCCTTTCTATGGTGATGCCTGACCTGTCAACTACCAGCGTGTCCTCAGGAATGTATTCTATACCTCTCCCATCCCCGAAAACAAATGGATCAAGATACATGATCTGGTGTTTGCGCAGGTAAGTCGGGGAATGTTTTTCAAGGAAATAACGAACGTCATATTTGAAATCCTGATCGGGATTATCTGGTGATAAGCAATACTGGCCGTGATGCCTGATGGAGCCTGGTTGATAATAATAATTGTGATCTGAATCTACTTCTTTACCATAGCAGATAATATGATCAGACTGATTATCAGAAGTATTTCCCACTTCACCATCAATAAAATCATAATTCCAGCTATAGGTAAGGTGCTCAAAATGATATTCCCTGTCCCAACTCCATATGGCTTTAAATGGCAACCATTGGGTTGAATCAACACAACCCCTAAAAGGGGTGGTAAGTATTGCATGAGGAGGTGTGTTTTTTTCAACCTCAAGAAAATTGAAAGTTGTATCTGTATTCCCATCAGTATCTTTGATAATTAACCTGACAAGATAAGTGTGATCTTGTTCCAATGTTTCTTCTTTTATTTTCAAAGGATTGAACTCTTCAGAGAATAGCAAACTCCGCTCCCTATTCCAATACCATATTGTCCATTTTGCTTTAAGTTCGGAATCCGGATCCTGCATGTCGTAGCTCGGGAAAGGGTTAAGTCTGTATATATTATACGGTTTCCTCATGTGATCAGGATACGGAACCGGATGGTAATAATGAAACTTCGCAACCGGTTTTTCGGGTATATTTTCTCCATTCTTAATACATCGAACCGAAACTCCCTCCGAAACTGGCATTTTTTCATATTCAACCGCCATGCTATCCTTGAATAAAAACATATTAAACGAGGTATCCTGCTTTATTTTTGTGTCATTCCATTGGCCATCATTTGGATTAATGACGCTGTGTATGTATCCATCTTCTGATAAAATAGCTTTTGTAGTAGCCAGGTATGCTCTGGTTCCAAGGCCGTAAAACCTGTAATCACTGTTTAACTTGCCACCGGGTAAGGCAGCGTATCCGCTATGATTGGTAATAATTGTCTCGGGGGCTGGCCAAAAGAGTGATCCTTTTTCTTTCATTCTTTCCCCTGCAATGTTTATTCCACCCAGGAAACTGAACAATGTGTCAAATTCATCAACCGAAGGAATATGCCACCCTTCCGGGCATATTCCGGTACTGTCACCCGGTTTATACTCCATGAGCTCACCCCATTGGTATAAACCACCATACTTTTTACAAAATTCAGGATAGTTGTCATAACAATACTTCTCCAGTTTGCCATTGTTTTTCATATCCATCATCTGGAAAATCATATCACCGGCATTCAGGTTCTCCCTCATCCAGCATTGATCTCCTATTAAAACCGTATTGTATGTTTGTTCAAGGTAAGTGACTGTAGGAAGATCAGGACAGGGGGTGAAATCTTCTACCAGTATCTGATGTGTTGTTTCATGTATGTTTTCATCAGTATCCATCACTTCCATTCTAACTGTATGTATGCCGTTGGAAGAGAAGCGGTGTTTAATATCAGTGTTGGCACTCCATACATCATCCCAGTTGCCATCATTATCCAGGTCCCAGCGGAATTTAAGATCCTGGATTAAAGTTACATAATCAAAACTGTTTTTTCCTGATAATTCGAAATCAATGGATGTACTACCTGAAACAGGATAACAGGAAATGATAGCAATAGGATGAAAGCCAATTGATTCTTCATTCCCTGACATATTCTGATTCTCAGCTTGTTCCTGATCCTGCCAGTTCATTGGAGATTGATCCGGTAACTGTTCTTCAACATTAGTAACTGGATTATCCTCCAATAACTTCATGATTATATTTTCCAGCGGCACCAGAAATTTCTTTTTTGATTTTTTTGATAAAGGGAACAAATTATCGGCCCATCCTTCTGTCGACATATATTGCCTGTTGACCAGGCTGATCTCAATATTGCCATTTATATACTTTACCTGGTACTTCGCCCTGTTATCGATCAGCATACTGGTATAGGTAAAGAAATTAGAAAGGGCGATCCCGGTTTGCCGGTTATAGTTGTTTAACCTGATATTTTGTTCATTAAAACCCTGGTAAACGATTTCCCAGGCAATCTCTTCTGGTACATTTTGGATAACAATCATATCGGGATACTGGGCAAGGCTTTCCTTTATAAGTAATGAACTAATTACAAGAAGGATTAGGCCGGTAATGATAGATTTCATTGTACTGATTTGTTTATTACCTCAATAAGTTTAATGAATACCTGGTGTGAGAAATTAACAGGTAGTTTGAAATCCTGCCAGTCGATCACGGTTGTTTTGCCTTTATGTTTAATATATGCTTTTATAGAGGATTTTTCGCTGGGCTGGTTAAGGTTCGGAGCAATAGGATACTCCTCAATAGAAATAGAATAGTCAGCTGAGGCACTATTACTGGCTTTTGAATACATAGAGTTTTTGAATTTGTTAAACTCACTAACAAATGATGAAATAAGGTTTCCTTCATTTTTCGAAAAGGGTTCATTTGCGCCTATGGAAATAAGTAAAGGGCCTCTCTCGGGCTTTTTAGCCTCTCCTTTACAAAACTGTATCTGAGCCACCAGGGGAAAACTTGTCAGTTTATGCATGTTAATTTCAACAAAGAATTCTTTTATGATTTTATCTACCGTCGATGCAAGTCTTTTTTCATGATACTTCCTGTGCTCAACATAACTGATTTTACTAATACCATTTTTAAATTCAAATAAATTCAGATCAGAATTCAAAGGGAGATTTACAATTTTGGTGGAGGTATTGGTTACAGACATAATATAAGGTCCTGTGTAATAAATATCATCACTGGTTAATTCAATAAATTCAATTTTTTGCTTGTCCGATGATATTTTACCGTAATAGGTTTGAACATAGGTATGCTGACTGCCAATTTTTCTATATCCTCCTGAAAAAAAACCATCAACAAATTCCAGATCATGGCTCCTGTACTGATAACATGCATCTATTTGCTTCTCCGGCGTATGTGTCAGATTATGAGTTGTTCCACTGCGCTCACGTTCTTCTTTCTGGTCCACAATAATGGGTATTTTCACATTAATGGTAGCACAATGATGATCCGCATCGATTTGTGCAGAGGACATGAAACTGGCCGACAAATGAAAGATAATAACTAAGACAGGCATGGTCTGTATTCTCATTGCTGTAGATTGTGTTTTGTATAGTGTGTTAATCTGAATATGAATGATGTAATGTTAGTTCATAATTTCAATGAGATTAACCAGTACCTGGTGCGGCATATCATCCAAATTGCTAATATCATCAGGATTTATTTCTATCTGATCATTATTATACTTTATCAATACTTTCAATGAATGAAGCTCCAGTGGAAGGTTCTTATCTTCCCCAACATGTGTTTCATCAACGATGATCTCTATGACAGGATTATCCTTATTAATATCAGCAACTTTACCTGTTTCAGGGTTGACCAGCTCGGATTCAGTAATCCCGGCATTGTCAGTTATTTCGCTGTTCATGATCCCTTTATACATATCCGCATAAAGTGGTGCCTTGAATTTTGTCAGATAGTTGATGATAGAGGCTTCAAGTTTTTTACCGGTTTCAGTACATGACTTATGTGCACCTACTACGATGTTGATGGGATTCTGTTTTGAAGCATCTGCCTGCCCTTTTTGAAATTGGATATCGGCAAGCTGTGAATGCTGGTTTATTTTTTCCTGGTTTATACTGATCATGCTGTCCCGTTTAAACTGGCCACCGCTCATATACCTTCTTTCATTAATAAACTGGTACCCGACAGATGTAATTTTACTTACATCATATTTGTATTTATAATGTCCGTAAAGCACCGGGAGGTTTTCAAATCTTGCCGAAGCTGTTACTTTTGACTGCAGATACGCATTATCCCTGTCAGCCGATGAATAAACAATGTCATCTTTCGTCAATTCAATAAATTCCATGGTCTGTTTATCATCTGATATTTTGCCATAATAGGTTTCTATTTGATGCCGGGTCCCGTAAAACATCAGATATATTCCTGAAAAATAATTGCCATTAGCCTTCAAATCATTTGCCCTGTACGCCAAACGGATTCCACCCTGTTGATCGGGAATGTGTTTATCACTGATGATCTCACCATTTCGCGTGCTGACTTCATAATGGTCTACAATAACCGGTATGCTGACACTTATTACTGCCGTATGATAATCCTCTTCTATCTGGGCGTTTGATAGATTGTTTATTGAAAGAAAGAGAAATGCAATAAAGAATGCTGTAATTGTTATTTTCATGGTTTCAGGGATTTATGTAATTCTTTCAGCCTATTTCATTTTTAGTTTCCACCGGCCATCTTCAAGGACAAATTTATTTGTTGTGAACTCTTCCTTACCATTTCCATGAATTACTTTCAGTTTCACTGTTGCTTCATCACCTGATGGGCTAATCCCCTCTTCAAGAATTTCAAATGATTTATAACCTCCTTTTTTCTGCACTTCCTCCTGTGCGAGTTGCAAAACCTCAATTAATTGTTCTTTCTCTTCATTTGTAAATCCTTTACCTCCGGTTGAAAAGAGATCCATAACAACATCGAAGTTTCCTTTATCAGTCTCTTCTAAGATTTCCTGATTGACTTCAGCAGGTGTAATTGATGACGATGGTGATGGTCCATCACAGGAAATTGTAAATAAGAATAAGCCTGCAATTACAAAACTAAAAATGGTATTTTTTTCTTTCATAACTCTATTTTTTATAAAATTATAAAATAATTCAAACTAAAAATACAATATTTACCTGGTATTGAAGAAATTTCTGATGTTACCTCAATGCATTCAGGTGTCTTTTTGTTGTTTGAAGGCTTACCCTTATAAGTTTTAATTTCTACGGCATCGCCATGAGTATGATGTTATTGGGGATTGTCATACTCTTCACGGGAAACAAAGATCAGTTTGTCGAAGTTTTCAAGGTTTTGCAAATGCTGGATGCCGCCCATTAATTCAAAATCCATATCTTTTTTGAATTCCTGGCTTCCGAAACCAGAACTAAAAACATCGGATTTCTTTGACAGGGACGTGCCTTCGCTGTCAACTGGATTTGCATAGGCAAATATGGTTTTTTCAAATCCTCCATATTTGTTCAAAATGTCTTCATTTACCTTGATCTTCACTTTTAATTGTAAATAATGACTGGAGCTTTCATATTCGGTGTTAACAAAAACTCTTTCTATGGTAAACGGATATTCGGCTTTTTGTTCAAATGGAATATCTCCAATCGGATTATTCAAAAGATATTCTGATATTGCTTCATCAGATTCTTTTTTCAACGATTTGATCTCCTTATCCAGCTTGAAGGCTTTTTCCATATCGGTACATTCATCAAGATCTTTTTTCTTTTTGTCAATTTTGTCGCTGTATTTTTTTGCAATACCCGGCAACTTACCCAATGAGATATTGGTACTGGCAGAACCGCCGCCACCACAACCTGATAAAAAATAAATGACCATAAGGCCACTGAGCATTAAACTTAAAAAATTGATTGTTCTTTTCATGGTGTTTGATTTTAATGGTTAATATATGATTAAATAAAATTGATTATCCGATAAGTAAACCCAGGAAAGTCTTCGACAAGAAGTACGTTAAAAACACAATCGCGGGGGTTAACAACACTGAACCCCGGGTCGTTTGCTTATAAATATCCTGTAGGGAACTATTGATTAATAATATCATTGTACAGATGCAGAAAGTGGCGATGGCAATTAGCAATTCTATAGCATCTGCCCCAAATATTGTCAGACAATAGAAAAATATGGCCAGCGGTATAACCGTTATTCCTGTTGTGAATATGTGTGTTGGTATACACTTTTTCTCTTTACCGAAAATAATATTGATAAGGTAATACCAGCAAAATATACATGCAGATGGTATCACGCTAAATAATACAAGTTTAAAATAAACGCCAGCGTTACCTCTTATTATAAAGCTTGTTCCAAACAGATAACATGATATAGCAAAGATGATAATCAATACTATTCCGGCCCGTAATGCATTTGCGCTGCCCAGATTGTCCAAAGCGGTTTTCTGACCACCAATCGGATCGCTGACCAGTGTCTTTAATGCCCTGATGGCATGGGTAGTTGATTCTTTGGCTTCTGCATAAGCTTTTTGCCCCATTTCCTTTCCCCTGGCAAATGTTTCGCCCTGTTGTTTTTCATTATTCATGATGACTGTTTTTAGGTTTGATTCGAAGTATGTTTGTTTGATCGTATCAAAATTTGAAGTAAATGTATGACCGAAAAAAGTCGGAAATCAAGTTTTATATGTGCGGATTTATGAATCAGTACGATATGAAGATTGGAACGCGGATGACGCGGATGCAGGCAACGCGGATTAATATTATTGTCTATTCGAAATTATCCGCGTTCGAAGACCTGAGTCATCCGCGTTCGAAGATCTGCGTCATCCGCGTTCAATATTCTATATGGAAATTTATCGAATTAATTTTCCATCTCAAAATAATACCCAAACTCATCCTTTGCAATCTTTACCAGTTCTTCGATATTTGTTTCACATTGATTGACTAAGATCATATACAGGGTCACCATTTCATCCTCGGTCAATAATCTGGGTTTAAAATAGGTAATCCTGTTATCACTTAAAATAGGATAGCATTTAAGTTTATAAGTCCATTTTTTGAATATTGATCCTCAAAGAAACCGGATATGCAAAATATCAGGATTGTCAATTGTCTTTCAGGCAACGTACTGACCTTCCTGATTCTTTATTGACTTCGTTTCGGAAAACCACACTGTAGAGATAGAAAAGGTAGCGCCTCCAAGCATTGTCTGAATTATATTCAGTCGAAGACCAGAAGCAGGTGTAATCACCTATATCATTGAAAGAACCATTTGAACCCCGGTAACCTGCCGGAAGAGCAGTAAAGTCATACATGTCATATCCGGCTCCGCCTGAACTCCAGCCAGATACCGATTTTATGTTATCACCGGCATCTGAACCCTTGGGCCCAACTTTATCCCACTCGCTGCTTCCCACTCCGTATTGACTGTCAACCTGCCTTCCAGGATTTTCCATACCTCATCATCAGGAATATGCCAACCCTCAGGGCATATTCCCTGAGCATTTTCCAGGCTGGTATATTGCATTAATTCGTCCCATGAATATAACCCTCCGTATTCCTCGCAATTGTTCTCATCATCATTATAACAGTATTTCTCGGTCACAGCGTTATCTTCCATTTCGCAATCGCCATCAATTCGTTGACCAACATTCAGATTTTCTGCCATCCAACATTGTGTGCCAACATGGACGATTTTATATGTTTCGCCCTCATAGAACTGCATTGTATCACCATCGCAGGGATCATCCAGTGTTTTGAATAAAACTGGATTTCCATAGGCCGTACCTTTTATATTGGTAGCATAAGCACTAACAAAGTAGTTTGTGTTTTCTGTCAGCTCTGTAAGCAGTTATGGAAATTTTCCCATACCCTGCCCGTTTTCTGAAAATCCTTCATTGTTTGTCAGTGTGGGATCCCCGTTGTAACTGTATTGTATCTTATGTTGGAAATATCTGATGTGTTTACCCGTGGAACACCGGTTTTCAACGTTGTAGCGCTTACTTCTTCAGCATATAGTGTTTCATTGTTAATCGTAAAATAGGCCCTTATGTAATAGCTTGTGTTTTCGGTTAATCCGGTAAGTTCACTTGAAAAACTGACAGGATTTACCAATTTACCAAGACTGGTTTTACAATTACCTATTGTTGGTCCTGGACTTATACTCCAGCAATGTCCGTGTTGCGTTATTTCAGAACAACCCGCTTTTATCAATAGGGTGATCACTATGATCGTTCTATAAAAAACACTATCAATGAATGATATGTCATATTGAAGTGCTATGATATCTGATACGTCATCCTCCTCTTTGTTACATGAAGAAAGGATTGCTGCTATCAGGGCAATGAAAGTGAGGATTCTGCTTTTCATGTATGATGTTTTGTTGCTTGCGAAGTTACTTCATTAAATGTTAGTAGGAACGCGGATGACACTGATGCAAGCAACACGGATTACCACGAATTATTCGTGGTCATTGGTGAAATTCGTGGACAATATGATTATCAGTGGATATCTGCGTTCGAAGATCCGTGTCATCCGCGTTCTAATTCCTTCTTCAGTATTCTATAAAATTCATCCCTGGCATACTTTTCCTTCCATGGAGAATGCCCACAATTCTTCAAAACAAAAACCTTAAGGCCATGATGTATTTGTTGAAGAGGCTCAACCACTCCCTCAACAGAATGCGGATCATAATCCCCATGAATAACAGTAACCGGGCAGTCTATGAACTCAGCTTGCCTGAGAAGATCACCATTTCTCCGGAATTCGATGGCTTCATTCCAGACCTTATAATATGACTTATAATCAGGTTTGACTTCCGGATTTTCAATAGGTAGCAATGCATAGGAATCAATTTGTGAAAAAAGGTTACCGATAGCTTTAAAAATTTCATTCTGAGGTTTTTTATCTCTGGTCCTGTGCAACTCATTCATCAGGCGGTTAAGCCTTTTACGTTGTTCAATGGAGAGCCTTTGAGCCCTGATTCCCATCAGTCCGTCAGCATAACGCTCAAGCCATGAACCTGAACTTACAAGAATTAACCTGGCTACATCTTTTTTGAATTTTGCTGTGTATATAACTGACAGCCATGCTCCCCAGGAATGGCCGATAAAAGTTAGGGGAAGATCAGCAAATTCATGGATCTGCTGATGCAGTTCTTTAACAATTTCACCGATAGATTGTTTGGTTTGTAAAGGCTCAACAATCCCGGCAAAGCCAGACATGCCTTTTGCCAATGGGTATAAATCCCCGGCAGCTCCTGGTCCGCCATGGATTACAGCAACATTAAAGGGTGATTTTCCGTGTATTCTTACTGATTTCATGCTGTTAAAGAAACAATCAAATTTAAAAAGAAATAATGCATCTAAAGTTAATTATCCATGCTTACGATTAGAAATTACAATAGAATTCGATTTATTAAATAACTTTTTAAATTTAGTATTCAGAAATTCATACCTTTGCAGCCATTTTTCAGGAAATTTGTTAATTAATTTAAAGAAATATAGAAAATGAAGGTATATCAAACAAGTGATATCAGAAACATTGTTCTGATAGGTGGTGCAAAAACAGGTAAAACCACACTGGCTGAAGACATGTTGTTCGAAGGTGGTGTGATCAACAGAAGAGGTAGCGTTGATGATAAAAGTACTGTTTCCGATTACAGACAGATAGAGCTTGAGCGGCAGAATTCTGTTTCATCAACCGTTATGTATTCTGAATTTGATGGCAAGAAAATTAATATTATAGATGCACCCGGTTTCGATGATTTTATTGGTGAAGTGGTATCATCAATAAACGTAGCTGATACGGCTGTTATGCTTGTGGCTGCACAGAATGGTGTTGAAGTTGGAACAGAGGTTACCTGGAGGGAATCTGATAAAAACAACAAGCCCGTTATTTTTGCTATTAACCACCTGGAGCATGAAAACTCAAATTTTGATGAAACCATAGAACAACTTAAAAGCCATTTCGGTGGAGGGGTTACCATAATACAGTATCCTGTAAATGTTGGACTGGGATTTGATTCTGTTATCGACCTCCTGAAAATGAAAATGTATAAATTTCCAGAAGGTGGTGGAAAACCTGAAATTGTTGATATACCTGACAGCGAAAAGGACAAGGCGGAAGAAATGCAGGGTGCACTGATAGAAGATATTGCTGCTAACGATGAACCATTAATGGAGAAATATTTTGAGAACGGCACGTTATCAGAGGAAGAAATTCAACAGGGTCTCCGTCTTGGTTTGAAAAACAGAGGGGTATTTCCTGTTCTTTGTGTTAATGCCAAACAGAATATGGGTGTTGGCAGGTTACTTGAATTTATTAGCAACAATGCTCCCGCACCGAATGAAATTGAACAAAGAAAAACTACTGACGGCAAAGAACTTAAATGTTCATCATCAGAACCTGTAACGGCTTTCATTTTCAAAACAGTCATCGAATCACATCTTGGCGAAGTTTCCTTCTTTAAGTTATACAATGGCGGGATTAAAGAAGGTGTTGACCTGGTGAATCCAAGGAACAGTACCAAAGAAAGAATCACGCAGCTTTTTATTTTTGCCGGGAAAAACAGGGAAAAGGTTGATAAAATCGAAGCCGGTGATATAGGAGCATTAATAAAGCTTAAAAACACATTGACCAATGATACCTTGAGCGCACAGGGAAGTTCAGGGGCACTCGTTGAACCTATTGTTTTTCCTGATCCCAAGTTCAGGGTTGCTGTTAAAGCCATCAATTCGACAGATGATGAAAAACTCGGTATCGCCCTGAATGAATTGCATAAAGTGGATCCGACGGTTATCGCAGGATATTCAAAAGAATTACGACAGCTTATTATGCAGGGCCAGGGTGAATTACATCTGAATATTGTTAAGTGGCATCTTGAGAATATTGAAAAGATAAATGTTGAGTATCTGACCCCGAGAATTCCATACCGTGAAACAATAACACGTGTATCACAGGCAACATATCAGCATAAGAAACAATCGGGGGGTGCAGGGCAGTTTGGAGAGGTACATATTGTTATTGAGCCCTACGCAGAAGATATGCCTGAACCTAAAAAATTTAATGTAAAACAAACTCAGCGCAGATCCAGCGTTACACCATTGTCAATACAAAAAGGTGATTCAGAGATTACTGTAAATGTAAGGGGTAAAGATGAGATTGAATTGGAATGGGGCGGTAAGCTTATATTCTACAACTGTATCGTTGGAGGTGCTATCGACACACGGTTCCTGCCAGCGATACTCAAGGGTTTAATGGAAAGAATGGAAGATGGCCCTCTTACAGGATCCTATGCAAGGGATATCAGGGTTTGTGTTTATGATGGCAAAATGCACTCCGTTGACTCCAATGAAATCTCATTTAAACTGGCTGGTAAAACTGCTTTCAGTATGGCTTTTAAAGAGGCTGGCCCAAAAATCCTTGAACCAATATATGATGTTGAAGTCATTGTTCCTGAAGATAAAATGGGTGGCGTAATGACCGACCTGCAGGGACGCCGTGCCATTATTATGGGTATGGAAGGTGGACAGATTAAAGCAAGGGTGCCACTTGCAGAGTTAAACCGTTATTCAACAGCATTGAGTTCACTAACAAGTGGCCGTGCAACCTATTCAATGAAATATGCTGAATATGCACCGGTACCTTCCGATATTCAGGATAAATTGTTGAAGACTCATGAAGAAGCTCAGAAGGAAGAAGAATAGTCTTTAGCTCACAGTCTTCAGTTGGCAGTTAAAAGGACATCGAACTGAGCCGAGGGATGAAAACTGCCAAAAAGAAACTACCTGAAAAAATATTTAGCCACAGATAGCACAGATAATAATAAAATCTGTGGTTTATAATTTTTGACAGAAATTCTATCATATAATGTTATTCGTGCATTTATGGCTAATTTCTGCCACGAATGCACGAATTAAAGACGAATAATTCTTCCTGAAAGAAAATTTTTACCGCAAAGAACGCAGAGAAATCTTAGCGGATCTCCGCGTCCTCTGCGGTTTCTATTGAAATATCAACATGTTATTTATTGTAAAATATTAGAAAAATAAGTCAACCAGTTGTTGATAGTCCTCATTATTGAAACTGTAGTAATTACCAGCCGCTTTATTTGTGATCAGTAAATCGATGACTTCATCTCTGTTTACAGGTGCTGTTCCATATTCAGATAACCTGACCGGACTTGTTAGTTCTGTGAAGAATGATTCGAGTTTGTCGATGGTTGCATGTGCTGAATTCACCTGAAAAAGATTCCTGCCGAGGTTTTCTATTCTGTCTTTCAGCCTTACTTCATGGAATTTCAACCAGGCCGGATATACAATAGATAAAGATGCACCATGTGCTATATCATACATAACTGAAAGATTATGGCCAATACTATGGACTCCCCAGTCACCGCTTTCTTTGCCAATGAAAGTAATCCCATTCAATGCCATCGTTGATGCAAGAAGAATTTTAGCCCGAAGGTCATAATCCGAAAGATCATTCATCAATGCGGGTCCGAATTCCATTGCTTCCCGGATGATAGAAAAAATGAATTTATCTGATAGGGTAGAATCCCCTTTCCCAAAATAGAGTTCAAGGCAATGTGCAATAAGGTCAACGATACCATAAGCAGTATAGTTGGCCGGAACACTGACAGTGTATTGTGGATCAAGATAGGCGTGTTTGGGATATATTAGGGGTGTAGCTATGGCAGTCTTAAACTTTTTGTCATCGTTCTGGATCACAGAAAACATATTGGTTTCCGTACCTGTCGCTGCAAGGGTTAAAATATCAATAAGGGGCACCGCTTTTTCAGGGGTCTTTTTACCTTCGTAGAAATCCCAGCAGGAATGGTTCACCGGTATTGTAACCGCTATGGCTTTGGCAGAATCAATAACGCTTCCACCCCCCACTGCCATAATCAGGTCGACATTATTCATCCTGCCAAGTTCGGCAGCATTGTCAATATCGGTGTGAATGGGATTTGACTTGATCCCTTTATACTCAAATGCCCTGGCATTAACCGACTTGATCTGGTTCATGACATCATCATAAGAGCCGTTCTTCTTTACTGAACCACCCCCATATAGCAGGAGTATATTTTTACCAAATGTCGTTATTTCCTTCCCGAGATCACCAACAACATTTCTTCCAAAATGTAGTTTTGTGGGATTATAAAATGTGAAGTTTTCCATAATTAATCGTCCTCCTGACAGATTACACCACTTCCCAGACAAATATTTTCTTCGGTATCATAAACCACTGCAAACTGCCCGGGGGCAATCCCGGAAATTGAAATATCCGAGTCAATACGATATTTATTATCCTGAAATACAAGAGTTCCAGAAGTAAATTCAGTTGTATGCCTGATCTTAAACTTTACAGGCTGTGGACTGGTGTAATCCCGGTCTGCTTTATTATTAATAAATAAAAAATCCTTTAAATGAACCTTGCTATCATATTGCGAGACAGGGTCATACCCGTGCGATACAAAAATGATATTGTTATCTGTATCTTTTTTAACCACAAACCAAGGACCCTGTGATAATCCAAGTCCTTTACGTTGCCCTATGGTATGAAACCAGTAACCATTATGACGTCCGAGGTTTTTACCTGTTTCCAGTTCTATGATATCACCTTCTTTTTCACCAACATATTTCCTGATGAAGTCGTTATAATTGATTTTACCCAGAAAACAGATTCCTTGACTATCTGGTCTTCTGGCTGAAGGTAGCTTGAGTTTAGCTGCCAATTCCCTGACTTTCTTTTTTTCAAGACCGGCAATCGGGAACATTACCCTGGAAAGTTGTTCATAGGTGATACGGCCGAGAAAATAGGTCTGGTCTTTGATTTTGTCTTTTGCTGTTGCAAGATAATACTTACCATTACGTTCAATTACATTGGCATAATGGCCTGTCGATATTTTGTCAAAATCCTTACCGAATTTATCTTCAAAACTGCCAAACTTGATAAGGCGGTTACACATAACATCAGGATTGGGGGTAAGGCCTTTCTGTATTGTGGTTAAAGTATAATCGATCACCCTGTCCCAGTATTCTTTGTGCAGGTCAACAATCTCAAACTTAAGGCCATATTTCATTGCGATGGAGGAGGTAATTTCGATATCTTCCTCGGAGGGGCAATCTAAAAATCCGGGAATCTCTTCCATGGCAATTTTAATATAGACAATAACCGGCTCATAGCCCTGCTCTTTAAGAAGGGGTATCGTTGCGGAGCTATCAACTCCACCGGAAACCAGTGCTGCAATATTCATGGATTGCAAAAATACGAAAGTTCATTGAACGCAGATGAAATATGTTGGTAGTTGGTGGTTGGTAGTTTGTAGCACCTCAAGGCTATGTTAACCACTACTTTCGATGAGTATGTTTAATAAAAAAATAATGTATTAGTGAAGCAATTGGTACTACCAATTGATAACATCATATGTCATGACCTTATTAATGCCAAAGAAATCCGCGTTCGCAGATTCGCGTCGTCAGTGTTCCAATCAATCAGAAGGGACCGATTCCCTCGCTATTGTTGTGTTATGTAGAAATATTCTGACTAATGCTATTATTAACTACCTAATCCTTTATTTTGGAACCGGGAGGAAACACGTCCCTGTAGATGGACAATAGCGTTTAAAAGGACTTAAAAGAAAAAAGCGAATAATCATCAAATCAAATCATGATGATCATGATAATCTGCGTTCTATATTACCTTAACAAGGAAATAATTCTTCTTCCCTTTTTGTACAAGGATATACTTGTCATTCAGGAGGTCGGATTCGGATACCTGGTATGTATCGTTGATTTTTGATTTGTTGATGGAAACGCCATTATCCTTTAACATTCTTCTTGCTTCACCCTTGCTGGCAAAAATCTGGGTTTTTTCTGCAAGGAAATCCAGAATGCCAACTTCAGGTAATTCCTTACGGTTTACATTAAATCGCGGAACACCCTCAAATATCGACAATAAGGTTTTCTCATCCAGTTTATGAAGGGTTTCTGTTGTCCCTTTACCGAATAATATTTGTGATGCTTCTACGGCAAGATTATACTCCTCTTCGGAATGAACCCTGATGGTTATATCTTTTGCAATTGCCTTTTGCAATACCCTTAAATGAGGGGCTTCCCTGTGGTTTCTGATAAATTCATCAATTTCATCACGATTGTAAAGTGTAAAAATCCTGATATATTTTTCTGAATCCTCATCTGAAGTGTTCATCCAGAACTGGTAAAACTTATAGGGTGATGTTTTTTCGGGATCGAGCCATACATTGCCTTCTTCGGTTTTGCCGAATTTCCCGCCATCCGATTTGGTAACAAGTGGAGTTGTAAGCGCATAGGCTTCGCCACCTGCTTTTCTTCTGATCAGTTCTGTTCCTGTGGTAATATTTCCCCACTGGTCGGAACCACCCATCTGTAGTTTACAGTTATGATTCTCGTAAAGGAATAAAAAGTCATAACCCTGTACAAGCTGGTAGGTAAATTCGGTAAATGAAAGCCCTGTTTCAAGGCGTGTTTGTACGGAATCCTTGGCCATCATATAACTAATGGTAATATGTTTTCCGATATCACGGATAAAATCAAGAAAATGATAATCTTTAAACCAATCATAATTATTAACAACAATTGCCGAATTGTCCCCACAATCAAAGTCAATGAAATTCATCAATTGTTTCTTCTGCCCTTCCAGGTTTTTATTGATAGTTTCAACTTCCATCAACTGTCTTTCCTGTGCTTTACCCGAAGGATCACCCACACGGCCGGTTGCGCCGCCAACCAGGATAACAGGCTTATGGCCTGCGCGCTGAAAATGGACAAGCAACATCAAGGTGGCCAGATTACCAATATGAAGGGAATCGGAAGTTGGATCGAAACCAATATAACCGGCAGTCATTTCTTTATAAAGCTGTTTTTCGGTTCCCGGCATGATATCGTGGATCATGCCCCTCCATTTCAGTTCCTCAATAAATGTCATAATTTAAAATTTTTGCAAAGATAGCTTACTTAACCGCAAAGCACGCAGAGAAACGCGAAAATGTATAAATTAAGAAAGCTGCTATTCGAGACTATCTCTGGTAAAATGCTTATTTCATTGGGATTTTAAAATGCAGTTATAACAATCCCTGTGAGTTTCTCTGCGTGCTTTTGGTTAAAAACATTGAAGCGGTTAATATTGTCGGGTTTGGATTTATATTTCATAGCTTTGCATTTATGATATTGCTTACAGGAGGTACCGGGTTAATAGGATCACATTTGTTATTTGATCTGTTGATTAAAGGAAACACAGTACGTGTACTGAAGAGGAAAACTGCCGATACAGGTAAAACACTGAAAACATTCTCCTATTATTCTGATCACCCGGAACATTTGCTGAACAGGGTGGAATGGTGTGATGGTGATCTGCTGGATATCTTTTCATTGGAGGATGCCATTGATGGAATAGATTATGTTTACCATTGTGGAGGTTTTGTATCCTTTGATCCGGGCGACAAGGAACAGGTCTATAAAGTCAATATAGAAGGCACAGCCAACCTGATAAACATTGCCCTTGATAAAAAGATTAAAAAGTTTTGTCATGTCAGTTCCATTGCCGCCCTTGGCAGAACAGCGCCGGAAGAATATATCGATGAAGAAACCCACTGGAAAACATCTAAACGAAATTCCCATTATGCCATCAGTAAATATGGCGCCGAACGTGAAGTATGGCGTGGTGTGGAAGAAGGCCTCAACTCTGTGATCGTCAGCCCAAGTGTAGTTATTGGTCCGGGGGACTGGGATGATGGAAGCTCCAGGTTCATTAAAACTGTTTGGAAAGGATTAAAAGTTTATACCATGGGGGTGAATGGTTTTGTGGATGTCAGGGATGTTTCGAAGGCAATGATAGAATTAATGGAAAGCGATATCCTAAACGAACGTTTTATACTGAGTGCTGAAAGTCTTACCTATCAGGATCTGACCTTTAAAATTGCAGATGCACTGGAAGTGAAAAAGCCGAAATTCAAAGCGACTAAATTCATGTCGGAATTGGCCTGGAGGATAGATAAGATGAGAAGTTTTGTTTCTGGAACGCCACCTTTTATCACCAAGGAAACAGCCCGGACTGCAGTTGATAAGTATTATTACTCCAATGGTAAAATTATAAAGGCCCTGGGATTTGAGTTCCGGAATATTGATGAAACAATTAAAGATACCTGTCGTTGTTTCTTAAATGATATGGAATAGAATATGCTGAAAAACATTAGAAAGCTTCTTGTTGTGAGTATGTTGTTGGTTGCAGTGATTAATGCATACGGACAGGATAAGACTCAGTATGTTTTTATCTTGAAAAATGGCCAGAGCATTACCGGGGAAATTTTAAAAAAGTCTGCTGGAAAATATTATGAAGTAAGGATCCTGGATAAGCGCATCATTAAGATCTATAATTCTGATATCAAAAGTGTAAAGAGAATTAAAACTGCAACTGCCTTACCGGAAACCTTGTCCGATACCATCTTCTCGAAATTCTGGACAAGCATAGAGCCTGGTATTTACCTGGGATTGGGAGATAAGAAAACCCATGATATGATTGTTACTAACAGCTCAATCTATGGCGGCATTACTATAGTAAATTCATTCATGGTCAGTTCCTGGCTTTCATGCGGGCTGGGAATTGGATTTGAGCTTTACGGCGATGGAAGCATGATGCCCTTCTTTGCAGATATCAGGGCATATCTCGGGAAATCAAAAATTATACCCTTGATTGGTGCCAATATTGGCTATTCCTTTGGATGGATAAAAAACACCGATGGAGCCGATTGGGGAGGATATCTCTTTGAACCGGCAGCCGGAATATTGATACGAAGCAATTCTAAAACAAATATCTTTGTAAAAGCAGGATTTAAATATCAGCAGGTAAAAACAGATTACATCAACTTTAACCGATATTATGTTAACCTGCAAATGATCACCCTGAGACTTGGTGTTGTTTTTTAATTTCGCATATAGGCAAGACGAGGATTTAATTCCCCGCCCCCTTGGGCTGTTAAAACAATTCCTGCTTGATACCCCCTCGGCCCTGCCGCAGGGTAGTTCATTTGAGGGGCTTATCCAATTTGTTATTCCCAAAATCCGGTTTGATGAAATGATAATGCTTGTGCAGTCGGGATGATTATAATCTAAGGCCATCATTTGAATTTAAATTAATTAGTATATTTTTGTAATGGGTTGCAAAGAAAGTTATCTATGAGTGAAGAAAGTAAGGATATAAGATGGCAGCAGAGGTTTGTTAATTTCAACAAAGCATTTCAACAATTTGCAAAGTATGTTTCACAGGTTGAAATGAATGAACTGGAAGATATCCTTTCAGCAAGAAATGAAATTAGCAAATTATCACTACCCTATAAATTTGATATTATAATATTTGATAGGATTAATGAAGAAGCCTTGCAGGAACATATTGAAAGGGTTGGGATTATACTTTATAAAAGAAAAAGTGTTGACATTCAATAATAATCATACTCAGAAGCCATCAGGGTAATAAGATAAAAAAACAAATAATGATATTTAAAAATAGTGAAAGATGAAAAAGACAGGATTGATTTATTGGCCAACCGGCGGCAATGTTGAATATGTTGCACAAAAGATTTATAAGCAGTTCGATAAAGTAACAATTGATATTTATAATGCCGAAGATATTGAAGCAAAGGACCTTGATACCTATGATAGTCTGATCATTGGTGGATCAACAGTTGGTTCAGAGACCTGGGAAGATATTGAGGCAAGCAATAAATGGAATGATCTTTTCAAGAAACTTGATACGGTTAACTTGAAGAATAAAAAGATAGCCCTGTTTGGCCTTGGCAACCAGATATTATGGCCTTTGAATTTTGTCGACAATATGATATGGTTTAAGAAAGAGCTTGAAAAGAGAGGTGCAGTTATAATTGGCAGCTGGCCTACAGATGGATACCTATTTAAAGAATCCCGATCAGTAGTTGACGGTCAATTTGTTGGATTGGCACTTGATGAAGATCACCAGGACGAACTCACTGATGAGCGGGTTGAAAAATGGACGGAGCAGGTTAAGAAGGAGTTTGGGGTATGACCATCAGTTCTTAATAACCTTCTTAGAATAATAAGCCTCTGATGTTTTCAGAAGTACCAGATAAAGACCGTCAGGAAGGTGACTGATATCCGCAATAACTTTATTGTGCTTTAAGAACGAGCATTGAAATAATCTTCTTCCATGAATATTCAGTAAATTAATTTCCCCGGTTAACTCTTTATTCATGAAATCAATGATGAAATCTCCTCTACACGGATTGGGATAGATCCTTATCCCTGGATCTTCATCTGCAATTTCCTGAATTGGGAAAATCTCATCATTATCAGGATTGACAACCGTTCTGTTTAGTTCATTACAATAAAAATCACCCGAAGTGATGTAGGCACTTGTATAACATCCTGGGCGGGCATTAAAACCGGGTTTGAATAATATTTTATACCCGGATATAAAAGTGGCTGAACCACCGGATTGGACCACTACAGTTGTTCCATCGCCTGCAATAGTAATTGTATTTGTCGCATTATAACAAACTGTATCTCCGGCATTAATGATTATGTTCCGTACTGTAGTATAACCCGGAACGCCATCAACACCTGTTGCCTGTCCATCAGAAAATGAATAAAGAATATCTTCCGACTGGTTGTCCCCCAGAATAGCATCTGTAATATCAATATTGTAAATGCCTGCAACCAAAGAATCCAAAACAAATGGTATCCTGGCAATGGACCCCTCATATCCTGTAAAGTTACTTTGTGAAAGCGAGTAGGCAAAAATTCTGATCTTATTGGTGGCAGTATCAACAAAAGAGGCCTGTATTATATGATCTGTTTGACGGTTAGTAAGTCCAACGGAGTCAAGCACACATTGCATTATTAAAGGTGTCTGAAGTTCAACCTGAAACCCGACAAAGTTTTCTACGTTCTCCACAAGGATATCAACATAGATCGTATCTCCAACGATAAAAGAAGTATCTTTTACCGATAAATAATTGGGAACAAATGCAAAAGCTGTGAGATCAACTGATTTTGGACTTTCATCAGGATCATTACTGTAGATTTTTAAGGTTCCATTGGCGTTACCTTCGGTGACCTTCATGAAGGTTATACTGATCTGTTCGCTAAACCCTGGATTGATAGATATTGGCAAGGTTTCATAATGGTTATACGAAGTATTTGTAAAATTTAGCCCTGTGATTTCCAAGGTGTCGTTACCTGTATTATCAATGGTGAGTGTTTTCGTATCTGTGCCTAATATAGAAACATCACCAAAAGCCAGTGAAGAATTGCAAGATATATCTGCTGCTGCGATTTGCAATTGCCCGTTATAATATTCAGATAAAGAATTCATACCGTTTGAATCCCCTATTAGCACATTGTTCAGGTTCAATGAATAATATCCTCCAATGCCTTCCACATAGAAATCTAAAGAAACCACTGCTCCATTACAACCCGTGAAAAATTGGTTTGTTGCTGAGTAAGCCACTACCCTGAGTTTATTATTTGAAAGTACATTCGCTGAAACAATATGGTCGGTTTTGCGTGTAGATAACCGTATTGAATCCTGCATAAATCTGAGTGGAGCAGGCATGTTGAGGTCGAATTGAAAACCATTGAATGGCTCCATGTTATTTAGTGTAAAAGTTAATCTGGCGGTATCACCAGAATAAGCAAACATATTTCCGGTATGAATCTCATTTACTGCAAAGGCATTGGCAATCATCTTCACTGTTGAGGTACCTTCATCAGGATCGTTGGAACTGACGATCATATCAATTTCATAATCCCCTTTTAAAACCGATTGAAATCGTATTGTTTTGCTTATGTTACTCCCGGCATCCACTATAAAGTTTGTGGCACTGGTTAGTGAAAAATAAGGATTTCCAAAAGTAACTGAAGAAATATCCAACGGCAGGTTGCCCTGGTTATAAAATGTCACACTCCTGTCGGTACTGTCAGTTAATGGTGTTTCCCCAAAATCGATCTGTGACATATTGAAAAAGATATCGGGTGCTTTAATGGTTATAGTGCCATTTACAGAACTGGTTAATACATTGTTCGAACTTACACTGCCAATGATGGGATCGATAAGTTGAAACAAATAATCCCCCGGATCACTGCCTGCCTGTAATTTAAAAGAAACAATTACCCCAGTATCACCGGTAAATGTTGTGTTGTTGGTTGAATAACCCAGGATACGAAGGGTATCACCGGGTAGTATGGTATCTGAAAGAATATGGTTTGCATTACTTCGTGTCGGATTTAGAAAAATAGAATCCTGAAGGAATGCAAATTCATCATGCATCGGAATATCCACCTGGAAGGCCACAAATGAACTGTCGTTTTCAATGGTAATCTCCACCTCTACAATTTGATTGGAATTGGTATGAGCGGATTTTATTTTCATCACATTATCTGCTTGTGATAACCCAAAGAAAAAGAACATGGGAATAAAAATCAGTGTAGATAATCGTCCGGATATTTTCATGGTTTCTTCAGGTTTAATAGTTTGTTTTAATTACTTTCTTTATACCCGTTAAGATTCTGTTGTTATTTGTTTTAGCGCAAAGCCGTATCAACATCGTTTGCGAATATTCTGTACCTGGTTCAAGAAATCTTTCACTGTTGATCATATGCTCACCGCTTGTATAACACCCAAGATGTTTATTTAAAATAATACCTTTTCCATCTACAGAGATGAGTTTTATTGTTAGTTCAGCATATTCCTTTAGTTCTACATGCAGGTTGAAAGATTGATGATAAGGATTTGGGGATATTAAAAATCCAAGGTCATGATGAATCTTCCTTTCAAAAATTCCGGCTGGTGAAACATTCACGGTCCCATTTACTGAGTCGGTGATGATATTATTGGAAGCACTATCACCAATAATTGCGTTTTCCACAATGAGTTCATATATTCCCTCCAGATCACCACTATTGATTTTAAGTGTGGCAACTGTGCCACTATTGCTGAGGAATTTTTTGTTATTAAGTGAATATGAAAATAATCTTAGCCGGTTATTCTGGAGTACGGAAGTGTTCAGTACATGATCCTGTGACCGTTCTGTAAGCATAGCCGAGCCTTCAATGTATTGCATGGTTGTAGGTAATAGAATATCACATTGAAAAGAGATGAAGCTGTTGTCGTTATCGATATCGATGCTGATCTCAACGGAATCATTGGTATAGGTTTCCCCGCCGATGACTTTGAGGATATTGTTCTGGCTGATTGCCATGTTGATGGTTAGTACAATTAACAATGCTAGTAATAAAAGCTGCTTTTTAAATTGTTGAATTGTTGAATTGTTTAGTTGTTTCATTAGTTCTAGTGTTCTTCTATATTTCTCTGCGATCTTTGTGGTTTCTAAATTGCCACGTATTATACAAACAGGTAATTATGTTTATTTCATGATGATGACTTTAACGTTCATTTTCACATTATTACTGCCATCAATGGGTATGGCTTCCAGGTGGCAGATATAGATTCCAGGTTCCAGGTTGCAGGTTGCGGGTTGCGGGTTTCCGGTTAGCCAGTTAATTTGGTAAATTCCGGCAGTTTGTGTATTGTTCATAAGGGTTGTTATTTTTCGCCCTTTAATGTCATAAATTGAGATGTTAACTCTGGCATCCTTTGCCAATTGCCAACTAACAACTGCCAACTCTTTTACCGGGTTGGGTTGGATTTTCAAGTCAAATCCATCGGGTACATTCATGCCAGCATCTTCACCAAGTTTATAAATTGGAACATAATCCCCGTTCGCGTCGCCACCAAAGATGTTGATGATTTCAATGTCGTTAACATCCAGTCCTTCGAAGCGTAATAATTCAATATCACCTTTTGGTATTTCATTTTGTGTCAGGCTGTATAGGATTCCGATGATTTCATCTCCGACAGGGGCATATGCGAATTCGAAGCCATTCTGGAGGCTGAAGATCTTTAGCTGTTGCAGGTGGCAGGTTACAGCTTGCAGGTTGGTTGCAAAACTACGATCTTTATCCTTTTGTCTTTTGTCTTCAATAATAAACTGTAATCCTGCCACATTCCCATCACTTTGTAAGACCAACTTTCCCTCTGTGATTTCATAATAAGCTGGCACATCACTCACATCAACAAATGTTGATAAGGGAGCTGTTTTTTTACCACTGATAATATCAAACAGCCCGATGATGTCCAGGACATTGATTTCGCCATCAGAATTTACATCTGCTGCGTCGAAGAGAAAAGGTGTTGGATTTTGATTGAGCATATAGGAAACGATGGTAGTGATATCGAGGACATTGACGGAGAGGTCTCCGTTGGCATCGCCGTTGGCGGCATCGAAGGGGGTGGCAATCACTCTTTTGGAGTAATCACTCTCGGCCATGTCTGTACCTATGATGGTATATAAATAATGGTAAGTCGTATCCGGGATGACATAGAAATCGGTGTAAAGGGTATCCAGAATGAGTTCTGAATTAATCATGCTGGTATCGCTATACGTGCTGTCAGTTAGATTATAAAATTTGTAGAGATTATATCCCAGCACATCCGGGGTATTGGCCGGGGGCCATTCCAGTTCTACTTTGCCTATGCCGGGTGTGGCTATAAAATTGATGGATTGAGCGCCGGCAGCCTGAATAACAAATTCAAACCTTGAATCTTCTATTGGAATTTCAAAATACTCAATATCCCGGGCGTTAGAAATCCTTACTCTTTGAATTCCATCACCCGTTTCAAGCCCTACGTTAAAATATGCAGACCAGGTTAATGAATCTGAACTCCATAAAGAACTATCAATTACAACATTTTGGGTATAGGGTTCTCGTACACCAAATGATAAAAAAGGATGGTAGGCGGTATCCATGATTTGGTTAAACAAAACATCGAACTTAATATTCTCTGCTCCAATAACACCCAATCCTGTTGTTGCGTTATAAGGATTGTCAAATTTATTGATCGATTTGTTATTTATCTTAACATCCCAGACCACACCATGGCATTGTGTTGGTGGGGATGAAAGATGATTTGTATAACCCATTATAATTGGGTGATTCGATCCTTCAAAAAAATCAAGAACATGATTTTCAATATAAGCACTATCATTTGAACCAAAAAAATTGGGTTCTAAATTAAATACGCCCCAAGAGTTATCATTAGCTATACCAAAATCATAATAATAACTTAATCCATTTTTAATTTGTTCATTATCAAATACAACATTATATTTAGCTAAATTGTGATAACCGTTTTGTGGTGACAATGAACCCAGGATGTATGTATTATTTTTAGTAATGTTATTTGTAACAATATTATATTTTGTAATACCCTGATTACCGAATAATAAAAATTGATAGTTTCCGGGCTCGCAATTCTGGTGAATTACATTTCTGATGAAATAACAATCCTGATAAGTTAATACCGTATAATTATTTGAAAACATACAATTCTCAATTGTGTCAGCACCGTTGAGGGTATTTCCTGTTCCACTGCCTCCATATTCTATCCTGCAATATTTCATGGTGATATGATCTCCACCTACTCTCTTTATTTCTCCCCAGTAACCTGTTCCATTCACAGTAAACAATATCAAAGAATCAGGTTTCCCGGTGGCAGTGATTTTACTATTAATAAAAATTGATTTACCAGGTGACAGTGCAACTGTAGTCCCGGGATTAATAATTATTGTATCAAAAACTGTGTTGTTTGTTATCAGGTTCAATTCATCCGGTTTTAAAACTGTTGTTCCAGGTGAATATCCACTGAACTCTCTTCCTTTCTGGCATAGTATTGTAAATTCACCACTGTCCATTAATGTACTTCTGTTGTAAATTAAGTAGGCAAATCGAATGCTCCGGTTATTTGTTGTATTGCTTCCTATATTAATTCTGAATGGATCATTAGTTCCCTGCATCGTTGCAAAGGTTGAAAGGCTGCCAATAAAGCTCAGACTATCTGATACCGATACGATTGCAGTATCTTCAAACTGACCTAACCGTATCAATGACCAAACACTATCTGCGCTTCCACCGGCATTTTTAACTGTATAATAAAGTTCAATGGTTTCTCCGGCATCAGCTTTCCCATCACCATCACAACCAGGCAATGTGTCTACAAGCTTATTATCAATATAATATATTTCGGGTACCAGGGTTGCAGTAATACAGTTATAAATATTGATAGTACCAGAATTGGTACTTTGTATAATTTTAGAAAATATATCTTCATGTGATTGTGAAGGATCATATACTTTCATTAGGGCAACTGTGGCTGCCGCAATTGGTGAAGCCATTGATGTCCCACTCTTTTGCCAGTAATTCCCACTAGGTTTACAACTTATTATTCCAACACCTGGTGCTTTTATTTCATAATTATAACTCCACAGATTATTAAATAATATTGCTCCCGAAGGGTCCATGTTTGAAAAACCTGCTCGTGAACCACCAGAATTTGTCGCTTCAACTCCAAGAACAAATGAATAACATGCCGGAAACATTGGAGCATAGATTGGATAAGGTGGAAAAGGTGGATCAATCTTATATCCATCATTACCTGCAGCAGCAACAAGGAATGATGCTGAATAAGCGTTTTCCAATGCCGATTTTACTGTCATGGATTCTCCATAGGAACCAAGACTCATATTAATTACTGCTGCTCCATTATCAGATGCATATTCAATAGCACTGGCCAGATCAGATGAATTTCCAGAACCTGAGCTCTGCAACATCTTTACTGGCATGATCCGGGCATTCCATGCCATACCACATATGCCAATGCCATTGTTGCCTTCGGCAGCTGTAATACCTGCCACATGGGTACCGTGGGAATTGTCATCTCTCGGATCGTTGTCATCATTGACATAATCCCAGCCCCTGATATCGTCTATGTAACCATTACCGTCGTCATCTATTCCATTATCCGGGATTTCGTCCCAATTTGTCCAGATGTTATCATCCAGGTCAGGATGGTTCCAGTCAACACCAGTATCGATAATGGCAATTACCTGGCTGGTATCACCGGTGGTACTGTCCCAGGCAGCCGGTGCATCAATAGCCGGAAGATACCATTGTTGTGCGTAAAGCGGGTCGTTGGGGATGGTGTTTGTACTTCGCGGTTTGGAATCGGGAATAGGCTGATTAGGATAGTTGTAACTGGAATTCTCTAAATCGACAATTGTGGTTCCCTCAATAACCTCCATGTTATATACCAGGTAATTGGGTTCTGCATATTCAACACTGGGATCCTGGGATAATAAAGCGGCGAGATCAATCGCATCCTGTTTATCATCAAACCTAATTTTATAGATATTATAAAGCTTAGGAACCTGAATACGGTTGCCTTTAAAATCAGTAATGTATCTGGTTTCTCGTTGGGAAGCCCTTGTTGCCCCGAATACTTTTTCAATATCAAGAGCATTTCTATCCAGGATGAATTCATCAATGCTTTTTATGCCTGTGGTGATACGCGTTTTATCACCTTTTTTTTCTACATGAGGTATTACTACAACATCATCCTTAAACTTAATGAGCAACTCACCCGGAACATACTCCGGATTGTATGGATCAAGGATGTGGATGTTGTGGAAGTTGTTCTGGGCATGCAGACAACCTCCTGCTAAGATTAAAATAGCCACGAATTCACGAATTAAGAGTTTCATAATTATTTCATGAATTTATTTTACACTGAATTTCTTCATTTTCAAATTGACACATTTTCAGATTTTCAAATCTGCCTGACGACATTCAGGTTATCTCATTATCACCATTTTCACATCTTTTGTTATCTCCCTTCCTGCTGCTGGCTTTACCACCATATAGCATATGTATACCCCAGGCTGTAATTGGGTGTTGGATATTGGATATTCATGATTCGATATTCCCCAATTCATACAATAACTGCCTGGCTCCTGTATGCCCCGAAACACATCCGATATCTTTTCTCCTTGCAAACTATATATCGAAATATTGACCTCTGCTTTCTGGGCCAGTTGCCAACTGATCTCTGCGGCCTCCCTGAATGGATTGGGTTGCACCCGCAGATCATAATCCGCCAAAATATCCTGGCTGATCTGTTGTCCTTTTCGTAAAATGGGCACATAATTCCCATTAAGATCCCCACCGAAAATGTCTGATATTTCGAGTTGGCTTTTATCAGAACCTTCCATGCGGAATAGAGGGATATCTCCTTGAGGTAAAACTTTGTCGTTGAGGCTGTAAAGAATACCGATGATCCTGTCTCCGACCGGAGCATAGGTGAATTCAAAACCTTTCTGGAGGCTGAAGATCTTTAGCTGTTGCAGGTGGCAGGTTACAGCTTGCAGGTTGGTTGCAAAACTACGATCTTTATCCTTTTGTCTTTTGTCTTCAATAATAAACTGTAATCCTGCCACATTCCCATCACTTTGTAAGACCAACTTTCCCTTTGTGATTTCATAATAAGCTGGCACATCACTCACATCTACCAGGGCTGTTAACGGAACTGTCTTATTCACACTGATCAGTTGCACCAGTCCTATGATATCCAGAACATTGATCTCATGATCATGATTAACATCAGCTGCAGAAAATAAGAAAGGCCATGGATTTTGATGCAACATATAAGCTACTGTGGTTGTTATATCCAGAACATTGATCTCCCCGTCGCCATTGGCATCACCATCAGATGCTGGCATTGGTTTACAACTTACCTTTTTTGAGAAATCACTTTCAGCTAAATCTGTTCCAACTATCTTATACAGGTAATGATAGGTGGTATCCGGAAGCACATCATAATCTATATAGCTTGTATCAGTAATTAATTTATTATTGATCAGATTGGTATCACCGTAAGTTGTATCAGTAATGTTAGTAAACCTGTACATATTATAACCAATCACATCACTTGTGTTTGCCTTTTCCCAGTTTAATTCTGACCGGCCAATACCTGCACTGGCGGTAAAGCTTATACTCTGTGCTCCGGCTGCCTGTATTGTAAAGAAGAACCGCTTATTGTCCTCAACTGGAATTTCAAGGCCCTCATCGTCTACAGCATCCTGAACACGCAAATAATTCAATCCATCACCGGTTTCCAGGTTGATGTCGTAATAGGCTGTCCATATCATCGAATCTATGCTCCATGAGGAATTTCTGCTAACAATGTGCTGGTTATAAGGGGATCTTACTCCAAAACTCAATTGGGGGTCTGTTAAGGTATCCATCGGTCGGTTAAAAAATACATCGAACTTGGCTGTTTCCACACCGAGTGGATCTAGGTTGTTATTCTGTGGGTTCAGGTCGTTGATATGTATTTTCCAGGCGAACCCATGGGCGGAATCTGATGGTGTTGTTAAAATTGGCTGGTACAACACAATTGCATAATTGGGAAAATTGTCATAAAAATCTATGATCATTTGATCAATGATGGATGTGTCAGAAGTTCCCCAGTATTGAGGAGGTATCTGGTAATAGGTGCCTCCATTGTATCCGTAATAGCTGGTTGTGCTCAGGTTTGTTATAAAATTGTTTTTATAAAACTTGTTGCCACCATAAATAATATTGTTGTTATGGATATTTGAAAATGTGCAATATGAAACATATTCTGAACCTGAAAACAATCGCAGGCCATAGCCGATATTATAAAAATTACACCGGGTTATGGTATCGGTACTCCAGTTGTTCAGTCCACAGTTCTTGAAAATACAGTCCTGGCAATATGCGTTATGCAGATAAAAATTTACTGCACCATCAAAAATACAATTGCTCACATAGCATTGTGCTTTCTGAATTGCAAAGCTGGATGTTTGTTCATAAGTGATAGCCTCAGGTTTGGTGCTACCAGGATAACTGTGAACATAAGATAAATCATAATATCCTATATCAAATACCGACGGGCCGTATACATTGATCATGCTGTCAGGTGTACCATGTCCCTGCACATGACCCCAATTAACTACAGGTGCATTTAAAATGATATTTGTTCCAGGCAGCATGATCAGATGTCCGTTTGATCCTACGCGAAAGCTACCATTAACAAGCCAGAGTTTATCTGGTGTCAGATACATGGTCGAATCCATCACACCAAGCAATTCTTTCGCGTTTTGAACATTGATAATAATTGGTTGAGTAATTGTATCAGTGTTGGAAGCTGAAATTATATACTCAAATACTATATCCCTGTTATGTGCAATCCCCTTTTTGATTTTAATACTGAAGGGATCCTGTTCATTACCCAGTGAAGCATAAGCTGATATATCACCAACATTTGATAAGCTGTCAATGATCGTAGCAACGGTGGTATCTTCGTATTGACCAAATCTGAGCCTGGCCCATACGGAATCGGCATACCCTCCATAATTTTTAATGTCGAAATTAAGCAGGATGGTTTCTCCGGCATCAGCTATTCCATCATTGTCACAACCGGAAAGGGTATCAATGATTGAAGTTTTCAAGCAGGTTAGTTCCGGTGCCGGGCTTAACACCAATGAGTTATAAATATCAAGCAGGCTATTATCTGTTCCCTGTATCAAGCGTACAAAGATTTGTTCATGAGAGATGACACTGTAGTAGCTTTTCATCAGGGCGATCGCACCGGATATAATTGGAGTTGACATTGAGGTACCACTTAACGCATGATAATTACCGTTGGGGAATGTGCTATAAATGCCATACCCCGGAGCCCTGATTTCGTAATTCAGCAAATCACTATGAATACTGGCATATGGGCCATCAATATCGAAATTTGAAAATAATGCCAGATCTCCGTAATAATCGGTTGCTTCAACGCCAATAACAAAAGAATAACAGGCCGGATACATCGGGGCAAGATCCAGGTTGTAAAAATTATTCCCTGCTGCGGCCACCAGCATCGATGTGCTGTAAGCATATTCCAGTGCATTTTTTACAGTCAGGGATTCACCATAACTTCCGACACTCATATTGATTACAGTTGCGCCATTTTGATAGGCATAGAAAATAGCTGAGGCAAAATCTGCTGAATTACCCTGGCCGGTGCTTTGTAGCATTTTAACTGGCATTAACCTGGCGTTCCAGGCAATTCCTGCCACACCAAGTGAATTATTGGTGACAGCAGCTGCGATGCCTGCAACATGAGTGCCATGACTATTATCATCATCCGGATTATTATCAAGATTAACAAAATCCCATCCACGAATATCATCTATATATCCGTTGAGATCATCATCAATTCCATTACCTGGTATTTCTGAATAATTATACCAGATATTACCGGTGAGATCCGGGTGATCCCAATCTATTCCCGTATCAAGTATTGCAATGATCTGGTTTGTATCTGAGGTGGTCAGGTCGTATGCTTTTGGAGCATTAATAGAATCAATATGCCATTGGGCACCCGTAATATAAATAGGGTCGTTGGGATAAGTTTCAATAGAATAAACGATGTAATTGGGTTCGGCATAATCAATATTTGGATCTTTACCTAAAACAACTGCCAGATATTCCACATTTGAAGATTTATCAAACTTGAATTTATATATATTATATAATGGATCAAGCTTCGTGGTTTCACCCTGTATCTTTATATAAAATGTCTTATTCTTTCCAGACATGGCAGGGAACACCTTTTCTGCTTTTGTGATGCGATATTGAATAAATAAATCATCAAGGGAACGTATGCTGGTATGCACCGATCCGTCATTGATATCGATTTCCGGTATGACATGATCTTTAAACTTAATAATCACTTCATCCTGGATAAACCCAGGATTTTCAGGATCCATATCGTTTGAAGATGAAAGTTCAT
This sequence comes from uncultured Bacteroidales bacterium, assembly GCA_964468645.1. Classification (GTDB taxonomy): domain Bacteria; phylum Bacteroidota; class Bacteroidia; order Bacteroidales; family JAIOZK01; genus JAIOZK01. The sequence continues at coordinate 118,496 of CAYXUU010000003.1, read as the reverse complement.
ATACCTGCTGGTTTTGCGGGTGAACACAAAAAGAATAAAAAACCAGAACAAGTATTAATAATCTTTTCATAAATTTGATTTATAACACGATAACGTTACATACAGACCTCAATATTTTTCTGTCTTTATTATGAGGTATCCCTTTTAATTCCAAATAGTACAGCCCGGGTAAAAGTCTCCTGCCATTTTCGGTAATATTTTGAACCTGGTATTCATAAGTTGCAGGATTGGATATCCAATCATTTTTTTCAAAAATCTTTTGACCTTTCATATCATATAATGTAACACACAGAATTAAGGATTCAGGAATTTTAATACTTAAAGTTGAAGATGAAGAAATTGGGTTAGGATAGAATTTGTAACCCAGTTCATCATGCAAGGCCAAATATTTTGAAGTGTATTTCTTAAAATATACTGGATTACCATATGGGTCAGAGCCCAATATTTGTATGTGTTCGATGGAGCCTTCCCCTGATTCAATGTAAAAGAGACCAACAGTATCATCATGAATGATATTGTTATTGAAACTATACAATAAACCCACAATATTATCATCTGTTGCATGATAGGAAAACTCAAACCCAGGAATTTGTCCTGAAAGTTTTGCTTCGTCAAGCCCAGAACCTGTAAGCCTGAATTGAACGGCCGAGAGCTCTGTGTTAGTAAAAAGCAAGAGTTCATTACCGGAAAAGTCAACATAAGCGGGGGCATGTTTTTCAGGATAACCATAATCCAGGTTTTGAATCAGGTTAACCAGGTTCACAACATCCAGAATGTTGATAGATCCATCATAATTCATATCTGCTGCTTCAAAAACAAAAGGTACTGGTTCTTGTTCCAGTATATATGAAATAATGGATGTAATATCGAGAACATTTACCTGTTGATCTCCATTTGCATCTCCATTGGCAGTTGAAAGAGGTGTAACTGAAATTATCTCCGAGAAGCCGGTTTCCTGCAAATCGGTACCCATAATTTTATAGCAATAATAATAGGTTGAGTCAGGTACGACATCATAATCAACAAAGGTTGAATCGGAGATCAACTCATTGTTGATCCTGGAAGTATCGGTACTAACTGAATCGTTTAGCATTGCAAACCTGTACATGTTAAATCCAAGAAAATCATCAGTTTGCTCATAAGGCCATTCAAGGTAAACTTTACCGATACCTGGTATTGCGAGGAACTGTGTGGCAGTTGATGAGGCTGCCTGAATAATAAATTGAAACCTTTCATTATTCTCGGTTGGAACCGGAAGTCCGGCAGTGTCTATTGCGCCCGAAATTCTGATGGAATTGATGCCGTCTCCTGTTTCAAGATCAATATCGTAAAACGCTGTCCATATGGATGAATCAGTGCTCCAATATGAATCTTCAGCTACGATATGTTGCGTATAAGGAGCTATGACACCAAATGAAAGTAGGGGTGTAAAAGTTGTATCTACCGGTTTACTGAAAACTGCTTCGAATTTCACCCTTTCAACACCAACAGGGTCAAGATATTCTACCTGTGGATTTTTACCATTGACTAATACTTTCCACAGAAACCCATGTGCAGAATCAGATGGCCTGGATAACATAGGTTGAAAGATCACCTGTGCAAGGGTAGGGTTGTCCCAGAAATCCCATATCATTCCATCAATTGTGGCTGAATCGGTGGTGCCCCAATATTGATTTAAAACGTAATCATATTCAGCCGTTTGCGTTGTGTAGACTACATTCGTTTTGCCGGCGGCAAAATTATTGCCTGTCAGATTACATTTGGAAACATGCAGATCACCTGAAAAGTTATTGTAATAAAGCTGATAATTTCCACTATTAAATCCTCCTCCACAATTATCGAGGATGCAACGCCTGGCTGTTCCCCCTCCCCACGAAACAGCATCTGCAACATCAGGGGCAAAATAACAATCTGTCAGATCTAATTCACAATGTAATAAAGCATTGGTATTGATATTACGAAAGGAACATTTCTGGAGTGTCAGGTTTTGATATCTGATCGGGTTGGTCATCCCTGTAAAAACAGTGTAAGAAAAATATGCATGTCCTTGCTCCGTTATTGCTTGGGGCCCTTCAATGGTTATCATGCTGTCTTTATTTCCATAACCATAAATAATTCCATTATTATATAATGGTTTTTCAATTTTCAGGTGTGTGCCGGGTAAAATATTAAGCACACCGGATGGGGCAATCCTGAAACTTTTATTGATAACCCATAACTTATCAGGTGTGATGGTATAAGTGGTATCGAGAAGGCCACTGAGTTCTTTCCCGCTCTGAATGGTTATTGAAAAATTACCACTCTTGGTTAAACCGTTCTTGGATCCTAGCTGATAATTAAAAATGATTATTTTACCATGTAAAATTCCAGGTTTCAGGGTAATCCGGAATGGATCCTCCTCTCCGGTCATGGTGGTATAGGCCGGAATGTTATTGTTATAGGAGGCACTATCGAGATTGCCTATGTAACTAAGACTATCAGTTATTGCCACCAGTGACGTGTCCCCTGTATAATTCAGGCTGATAGTGGTCCAAACACTATCGGCATAACCTCCGGCATTTTTGATTGTAAACCATATATCCACAGTTTCTCCGGCATCGGGATAGCCGTCATTATCAGCCCCTGCTGTAGTATCCACCAGCATGTAATCAGTGTAAACCAGGTCATTACCAAGTGTGGAATTTAACAGATTTGGAAGATTTAAAATACTATTCTGGGAAAACTGAACTATTCGTGCAAAAACATCTTCATTACTGATATCCGGGATAAACGATTTCAGCAATGCAACGGCACCCGCTACAACTGGTGATGCCATGGATGTACCTGTCAGTGAAAAATAACCACCATCTGGGAATGTACTGAAAATATTTACTCCGGGAGCCCGGATTTCATAATTATATCCCAATGGATTTTTTGAATAGACAAAGCCGGATGGATCAAAATTTGAAAAACCTGCAAGCTGACCTGCAGAGGTTGATGCTTCAACACCGATCACAAAAGAATAACAGGATGGGAAATGTGGTGCATAGGTGTTTTGGGGAGGAGTTATTGTATCTATCTTATAATGATCATTTCCGGCAGCAGCAACAAGAATACAGTTATTATATGCATTTTCAAGTGCAGCTTTAACCGTTAAAGATTCCGCGTAAGCCCCAAGGCTCATATTGATAACTGTAACCCCATTGCTGGATGCATAATTAATTGCAAGAGCAAGATCAGCCATATTCCCCTGTCCTGTTCCGGAAAGTACTTTTAAAGGCATCAACCGGCAATTCCAGCATACTCCGGCAATTCCAATGTAGTTATTTGTTTCAGCACCTGAAATTCCGGCAACATGGGTTCCATGTCCGTTATCATCATCAGGATTATTATCATTGTTAAAGAAATCCCATCCCCTGATGTCATCGATAAATCCGTTACCGTCATCATCAATTCCGTTACCTGGAATTTCATCACAATTGTTCCAGATATTGCCATCCAGGTCAGGGTGGTCCCAATCGATACCGGTATCTATAATTCCTATAATTTGAGATGTGTCGCCACTAACCGAATCCCATGCATATGGGGCCTGTATTTCATCCAGGTACCATTGCTCACCACTTTGATACAAAGCATCATTAGGTATTGTAATTGTTGAGTGGATGTAATAATTGGGTTCTGCATAGTCTACTGCAGGCTCTTGCGAAAGCCATTCCGCCATTTGTTTAGCATCCTTCGTTTCCTCAAAAATCAGTTTATAAATGTTATGGAGTTTAGGCACTTTGTACCGCATACCTGTGAAGTCATTCATGTAAAGAGTTTCTTGTTGAGAGTGGCTTGTATTGGGGAATACTTTCCTGATATCACAGACCTTATTTTTGGTTAAGAAGGCATCTATACTTTTAATACCGGTGCTTACCCTTACCAAATCCTTGTTGTCAATCTCAACCTGTATTTTATCTTTAAATTTAACCAGTACTTCACCATTTACATATTCAGGATGGAAAGGATCTATAGCAAGGGGGTCCATGAAGCCATATTGACCCAATAATTCTACTGATTTTAAAAACAGAATTCCTATAATGAGTATTATGATATTATATGGTTTCATTATGTTATTGTATCATAACCGGCAAATCAATTTGTGATTACAATTTTAATATCTTTTGATATTGCATTGCTTCCATCCATTGGCATGGCTTCGAGGTGGCAGATATAGATGCCGGACGTTATTTCTGAGTTTCGTGTTTTGTGTTCTGGGTTTTGATTTGGTCCCCAGCTTATTTGATAACTTCCGGATGATTGGTTTTTGTTTATGATGTTTTCAATTTTTCTCCCCTTTAAATCATAGATAGAGATAATTACCTTTGCATCTATTGCAAGATGCCAACTGATAACGGCCAACTCTCTTACCGGGTTGGGCTGGACTTTTAGATTAAAACCATCAGTTGCTGAGGAAGCTTCAACCTCATCAATTTTATAAACAGGCACCTTATACCCATTTAAGTTTCCTCCGAATATACTGATAACTTCAATGTTTGTAATATCAAGACCTTCAAACCTGAACAGATCTATTCTCCCTTCGCGGATGTGCTGTTGAGTCATGCTGTAAAGGATCCCTGTGATTTTATCTCCTGTGGGGGCGTATGCAAACTCGAAACCGTTCCGGAGGCTAAAGATTTTTAACTGTTGGAGGTTGCCTTCTACCATTTGTGAACTGCTAATTGCCAGCTCAAACTGTAAACCGGCAATATTCCCGTCACTCTCCAAAATCAGCATATTATCTTCAATTTTATAATAAGCCAATACATTATTTATGTTTGGCAGAGATACACCAACTGTTGATTTATTCTCATTTATCAATTGAACCATTCCTATGATATCCAGAATATTGATCTCCTGGTCGTCATTTACATCAGCAGCATATTCCACAAAAGGATCAGGATTTTGATTTAACAGATATGAAACCAGGGTGGTTATATCCAAAACATTAACAGACAAATCACCATTGGCATCACCATTAACCGTAGCAAAGGGTGTGGCAGATACTATTTTGGAATAGTCGCTCTCTATTAAATCTGTTCCAACAATAGCATATAGATAATAGTAAGTTGTACCGGAATTAACTGACTCATCTGTGTAACATGAGTCAATGATAAGGTTAGAATTAATTCTGGTCGTATCGGACGTTAGTGTATCATTTAACATATAATAACGATACATATTATATCCCATGATATCGGGTGTTGTAGCATTTGGCCATTCCAGCATGACCTTGTCAAGACCCGCGATTGCAGTAAAGCTTATTGCTGAAGAGGAAGCTGCCTGTATAATGAATTTAAACCTTCCGTTATATTCGGGTGGAATTAGCCAACCTTCATCATCTCTGGCACCTGACACTTTAATTACATTGATACCATCACCAGTTTCCTGAGTGATTGTATGATAAGCTGTCCAGGATAAAGAATCGCCACTCCAACTGGCAGAATCATTGACAGTATGATGCGTATATGGCTTCCATGCACTGAAGGTTAATAATGGCGTATAGCTGGTATCCATCGGACGGTTGAAATAAACTGTAAACTTTACTTGTTCACTGCCCAATGGATCAAGATACTCATCCTGAGGATCAATATCATTGATTTCCACTTTCCAGACTATACCATGTGCTGAATCAGTAGGCTGGGTTAATATAGGTTGATATTCCACGAAGTATAATAAAGGATCATCCCAGAAATCAACAATCCTTTCTGCGATTAATACTGAGTCTGTAGTGCCCCAGTATAATGGTGGTAATTGAATTGTGCCAATGCCCCGGGCGGCAGCACATATATCCTGATCATGACTTGTAATGAAATTATTTGGCCCTATGAAATTATTGCTACCCATGTAGGCTCCGTTATTAGTGATTTGCGAAAAGTTATTATAAGCATGATTCAGGGAGGCCTGATCATTACGACTGATTGATCCGGTGCAATTTATGAAATTTGATTTCTTAACTGTTCCGTTCCACCCAATCCGGTTAATATTATCAGTGTTTTTGATCAAACAATTTTCAAGATTTATTGTTCCAAAAGGGATACATCCTTCGAATACACAGTTTTGAAAATTTGCACACCCATGTGCAATGCCTGAATGATCAAATCTGGTGTAAGTGAAATCTGAACAGTAATTATTATTTATCCGAATGCCATACGGCCCGTAAATATATATCATACTATCAATGGTGCCAAATCCTGTTATAGTTCCATTGCAGATAATACCAAAGTAAGACTCTATCAATAGGTGTGTTCCGGGTAAAATGATTAATACCCCATTTGACTCAATCCTAAAACTTTGATTGACCAACCACAATTTATCAGGAGTTAAAGTGAATGTAGAATCCAAAATGCCGGAAAGCTCCTGGCCATTCTGAATATTCATTGAATCATGTACATTGAGTGAAGTGCTATTATTAGCAGAAACTGTAAATCTAAAAGGTAATTTACTGGAATGCGGCGTTAATGAATCAATATATACCATTATTGGATCAATTGATGTGGCAGTTGCATAGGAGGAGATATCCCCCAGATAAGATGTGCTGTCAACCATTCTTATGTATGCTGAATCTGCAGCATGATCAAGGGCAATCCTGGCATTGACACTGTCGGCCCAACCGCCGGAGTTTTTCGCTGTTAATGAAATAGTGATTGTTTCACCTGCATCAATGGTACCATCATTGTTGCAATCGGGCATGGTATCGGCAAATGTCCAGTTAATGAAAATTAAAGAAGGATTTAATACCGGATCAAGACTATTATAAACGTCAAGCATATTGTTACTGGAGCCCTGGATTAATTTTGCAAATATGCTTTCGATTGATTGTTGGGGGTTATAGGATCTCATTATGGCTACTGCAGCTGAGACCATGGGTGTAGCCATGGAGGTTCCTGTATAATAGCCATATGATCCAAAAGGTAGGGTGCTGATAATATTTAATCCCGGGGCTGAGATCTCATAGTTATATTCTTCTGCATGTGTAAATGAAACAGGTCCGGACGGATCGAAATTCGAAAATCCCCCATCTGCAGACATAACGCCAATTACAAAAGAATAACATGCAGGGTACATGCTGAAACAAAGGCCACAATCACTGCAAATACACCAGTTGTCGTTTCCTGCGGCGGCAACAAGTATGGATCCATCACCTGAGCCTGAACCTGCATAAGCATTCTCGAGGGCAGATTTAACGGTATGGGATTCAGCATAAGATCCCAGGCTCATATTAATTACTGTTGCACCATTATTGGAAGCATACATAATTCCGACAGCAAGATCAGCAGAGGTGCCACCTCCGGAACTTTGCAGAATCTTTACCGGCAAAAGCTTAACATCCCAGAGGACCCCCGTAATTCCAATCTCATTATTACCCTCTGCACCCGCTATACCGGCCACATGTGTCCCATGAGAATTATCATCATCTGGATCATTATCATGATTAATAAAATCCCATCCCCTGATATCGTCTATATAACCATTGCCATCATCATCAATTCCATTTTCAGGGATTTCATTATAATTATACCATATGTTATTGTCGAGATCCGGATGATCCCAATCCAGGCCGGTGTCAATAATACCAATGACCTGGTTCGTGTCTCCTGTAAGAGTGTCCCAGGCAGCAGGGGCATTAATGGCATCAAGGTATCCCTGACTGCCATTCATATAAATGGGATCATTTGGATAAGTATCCCTGTGAGATCGGTTTCCCGAATTATGTATGCGTGTTAAATAAGGCAGAAGATTTGGCACTATGCTTTTTCTCAGAACATCTGATGTATATACCAGGTAATTGGGTTCAGCATATTCTATTTCCGGATATTGTGATAATAAACCTGAAATCTCTTTAACATCCTGGCCATCACCAATTTTGATTTTATAAATGTTATAAAGTTTGGGTGCTTCATAACGCTTACCTTTATAATCAATTATTATTCGTTGAGAGCTGCCGGCTTTTCGCTGATAAGATTCCTTTGTCTCTCTGAAAACCTTTTTTATATTTATTACATTTCTAGCCTGAATGAATTCATCTATACTTTTAACCCCAGTAGAAACTTTTATTTGATCATTGGCCTCATACTTAACCTTAACAGTAACATTATCAGTGAATTTAATAAGCACTTCTCCTGGAACATATTCAGGATTGGATGGATCTAATATCCTGGTGTTCTGAAAACTTTGCTGGCAATACAATTTAAGGCAAAAGAGTGTTAAGATTATGATACTTGTAGTAAGTCTTAACAATACAAATAATCCTTTAGTTTCTATTCCCATGGTTTTATATATCTGATAATAATATCAATATAACGTTATGGTGATATACACGTGAAATTAGTAAAATATTTTGAATATGAAGAAATATGTATAAGAAATTGTACAATGAATAAACATTACTTCAGAATAGTTACTATTTATTACATAAATAGCGTCTATTGGTAGTCAGAAATTTTGAATAAGCAAGAAGATTATTGAGAAATGGCTGTTATGGAGTACCTGGTATTCTGGATAATTTCCAGTTAATCAGCAATTACTACTGAACTACCCTATCAGCAAGCACATTCTTATAATGCTCAAACCGTTCCAGGATCTCATTGACAAAATTAAATGGTTCTTCACCACGGCAATAACCATACTTTACCACTGAATCACGATAATATTTCGGTTTTGATTTATTAAGCAAGAAAAAGTCAACATGATCGGTCCACAGATTGGGATCTTTTTCATTTTTTTCAGCCAGCCTTCTTGCATCAAATACATGGGCAATTCCGGCGTTATATGAAGCGAGGATGAACTTTATCCTTTCCTCTTCATCAATATCTTCAGGCAGGTGCTGATCAATCCAGTTCAGGTATTTAACCCCGGCAGTGATCTGCTCCTCCAGCGAAGAGGTACTGTCGATTCCATAAATACTTGCCGTACTTGGCATCAGCTGCATCAATCCAAAGGCCCCTACCCACGAGCGGGCATCAGGCTTAAATCCCGATTCCTGGTAAATCAACGAGGCAAGAAGCCTCCAGTCGATATTATATTTTTCACTTACCCGTTTGATAATATCATCATATTTTGAAATCTTTCCACCGGTAATTGAATGAAATTCACTTTGAGCAATATTTACAGAACGTGGATTTTTAAAGTATTTATTGTAAAGAACCCTTGACAAAAAGGTGTTCTTATGTCCGGATAGCCAATCGTTTACGGAAATACGCAATGAATCATTGCCAGGTTTAATAGCCCATGCCACATTTTGCGTGAAACTTACCGGGGTGTTTACATCGATGTTTGAATAGTATTTTTCGTTTACAAGGGCGTAATGTTCATCCGCAATTGTAAGGTCAATTTCCCCGGATGAAACAGCCTGAATCAACTCCTCAACTTCACGGTCAGGATCTTCAACAATATAAATGGTGTCGCCAATTTCATCGGATAGATTATGCAGGCGTTGTTTGAACGAAGAATTCTTTTGTATGACGATGGTTTTACCGGCCAGTTCAAGATGGTTTCTAATCATGGCTGCCTCAACATCATCATAAGTTTTCATCTTTCTCCAGTTTTCTGGTTTTCTCTGAACAAGGACCTGTCGTGTCTGGGTATATGGATCTGAAAAAGCTATCTTCCTGCTCCTGTCTTTTGTCACTGTAAGACTCATGGCAATAAGGTCAATCTGATCATGGTTTAAAAGATCAAAGCACTTTTCAAGATCATTCTCTACCACGATCTCCAGTTTGACACCCAAATAACCTGCAAATAGTTTTAGCATCTCATACTGATATCCCATCGGTTCCCCTCTGTAAACGAAATAACTGATAGAATTATAATCCGTTGCAGCGATCAATTTACCACGTTCTTCAATCCGGTTAAGATGTGAAATTGTTAACGCAGGTGCTTCACGGATCAGGATATTATTTATTTTCTGTTCGTTCTCCAGACATGAAGTAAGCAACATCAAAAAAACAAAACAGAAGAGCAAAAAAATATGTTTCATAGTATTCATAAAACTATGAGTTGATCAACTAAAATATAAAATAAAATAACTCCCAATAATAAAAATCAACACAATATTTAACAGTTGATCAGCTGTTTTTGTTTCAATATTATTTTCAGAACCGATTAATCAACTTTTATACCAATCTCTATTAGCCTGTTTTTCAGAAACATGTTTGATATTGTTCTTTCGTTTAGGAACTTGAATTTCTTTGTTAAAAGAAAATTTACTTGCTGATCTTTTTGTATGATATTAACTGGTATTTAATTTATAAATTTGTGTAAACATTCGATTGTATAAACTTTCATATCTATGGTGATGTCCAGAAGGAACATATTTGTTTATAGCCTCATAATGATTATTGTTATTTTCTGGTGCTGTAAAAAAGTCGATAATCCCGGAGCAACAGAAAACCGTGTTATCAATTATGATCTTATTGAAACGGTTTTGAGTTTTCGGTTTGTTGATGCTACCACTGGTGAACTGATAGGATTATCGGGTGATCAAAGAGTTGAAATCAGGATTAGTGGTGAATATACAGATGTTGTTATGGATGTATCAGGGATTCAACATAATCCAGGGATTGGCTATGGAACTAATAGTGGATTAATGGACCTTGCCCTAAACCCTGTTTATACCCCATCGGCATCCGATCCGATTAAATTCACGCTCACTGCTTTTACTTCAGGTTATATGCCTGTAAATATTCCTGTAGAGTTTACAGGTACAGGCAACAGGGTTTTTAATATAGAAATGGCCGATATAGTGAATCTTCCTGACGGTATTTCAAGAATTACCGATAACAGTGGCAGCACCGATAATCAGGGTATTGTTGAAGAAGATTTTGAAATTTCACTGCCGGATAACAAAGCTATTGTGAAAATCAATAAGGGAACAGTTTTAATGGGTAAAAACGGTAACCCATTGAGAGGGGGCTTACATGTTGAACTTATTCATTTTTCTAATCTTGAAGATGCTTCTATACTCAATTTTCCCGGAGGGTTGTATGGGAAGACAGAAACAGGGAATGGTTATATCAAGAAAGCTTATTGTTTCCCGGCAGGATTTATAAGACTCAGGATATGGGATAATAGTATAAATATGGCAGATTCGGTTCTTGAACTGCCTATACAGGTTACTTTAGATGTCCCCGGGGAAACATATAATCCGTTTAGTAAAGCTGGAGTGGCTGCAGGCGATACTATCCCCATCTGGAGGTTCAATAATGAAACCACCACATGGAGTTATGATACAAATAGTATGGTGTTAAATAATAATGAGGTTAACGCAGAAATCTGGCATACATCTTATATAAGCTGGAACTGGTGGTGGCCCGAAACCTGTGAATCGGGTTTACAGATTAACTTTGTTCCGATGATTGAATGGAACTGTATTAGCCAGAACTGGATAGCTGAAGTAAGGAATACATTTAACAATGCATTGATTGCAAGGCCGATTTTATTAAGCTATTCAAACGAGCCTGTGCGTTTTTTTGATGTACCGGGAGATATACCCGTTTATGTGAAATACAGGACACCCTGTAACGATATTACCACCAATAATGAGTATTATGATTATCCTGATCTTTGTGTTAACGATATCCATGAGGTGCAATTCTATCGTACCTTCCCCGATCAATATGATAATACAAGCATTGAAATTAAGGGATATTGTGGTTTAGACACCACCTATATCATTCATCCATCAGGTAACATCTGGGTAAGAAATACAGATGATTGGTGCTACAAAAGGTTTGAACTTCATAACGGTTTTGCTGAAGTCTGCGGAATTCAACAGGGAGCCAGCTATGTGATGGGCATGTATTTCGATGGTCATTGGTATGAGCATTATTTTAATGCCGATTCCACCAATTATGTAGAATATGAACTTGAAATTCCCGGCGGTGTTTGTTCAATGATATTGGGTTTGTAATCACATTTTTCAGAAGTATATTTACTATGCATCTATCTTTATTCTTGATAAAAAAGAAACAAAAAATCAAGAACAAACGATGCTTAAGCCCGCGGGTCTGTGAATACTTTTTTCATTTTAAACAACCTGGTTCCATCGCCAAGGTCAAGGAAGCGCTATTGGTCTTCCTTCACAGCCCCCGCCCTCGCCGGCCCGTCGTTTGTTCTGACCTGCGCACCTCACTCGCTAACATTAATAAGTTTTCGTCATATCATGAGTTTATTGGAAGAATGATTATACTTTAGAAAGCCTATAAATAAATTGTTAGTTAAGGCATTGTTACGAAATAACTTACCCATTCAGGCTTGTTCTTTTGCGCGCTAACTGCGTTAAAAAGCCTCGCCATAACAACTGCTATGCCTGCGTTTTTTGCCTTGTTATCGCACAAAATAACTTCGCCTGCTTTGTCCAACTTATTTCGTAATAATGCCTAAGTGAACATGTAATATTATATTTCTAATTTTCAAAAGTTATTTTAATATTTAAACATTTGTGAGAGGAATAGCTTGCTTTGACTTTGGTAACCCTTTTGGGAGATCAGGAATGATTTCTGGGTTCACGATATACGAAAGGATACATGCAATTCGAAAACCCTTGCGGGGAATAATGGGGTATAATTTATGCCACCTTCCTATACCGCCATATAGCCAGGCTCAGGGCAATAACCGCATATGCAGAAAGAGAATAAAAGTCCCTTTGGATATCAGAAAATCCACTCCCCTTTAAAAGGATCATTCTTATCACCTTCATGAAATAAGCCAGCGGATTTATTAAGTTTATTTTTTGCGCCCAGTATGGCATGCTTTCAGCAGGGGTAAATATTCCACTCATCATCACAAAAGTGAGGAATATGAAAAAAGTAATAAACATTACCTGTTGCTGTGTGTTTGAAACAGTTGATATAAATAGTCCGATACCAAGTCCAACAAGAAGATAAACCGAAGCAAAACCGAATAATAATAAAAGGTTGCCTTCAAGGGGTATGTCAAAAAATAGCTTGCCGACCGTTAGGCCAAAAGCAAGTTCAAAAAGCGCGATGATCCAGAAAGGTATCAATTTACCTGCAATGAACTGGTATTTCCTGATGGGTGTAACATTGATTTGCTCAATGGTACCCATTTCCTTTTCCCTGACAAGGTTAAGTGCTGTAAGGAACATACCGATAATGGTTACCAGGATGACCAGTATTCCGGGCAACATATAGATCTTGTAATTCATCTCCGGATTATACCAGAAAGAATAGGTGATATCGATATTCTTTGTTGGGGTCATCTGAATAAAATTGATATTATCAGCTATAAGATTTGAATTGAAACTTTGCAGAACATTCATGGCATAGGCGCTGGTAAGGCCTGCCGATGTGATATTAATAGCATTGATCAGTATTTGTAGTTCAGAGAGATTGTCCCTGTAAAGTTGTTCTTCAAATCCTGAGTGTATGTTCAGGATAATATCTGCCTTGTTCTCTTTTATTTTGTTTTCCGCATCCTCCAGTGAAAAAGATGTGTTTACAATATTAAAAAATGGTGAACCTTCAAATTTATTGATCAGGGCGCGTGATACCGGTGAAAGATCCTGATCAACAACATACATCTCAATGCTTTTCATGTCGAGGTTGGCTGCATAAACCAGTACCAGCAGCTGTACAATTGGTACAATGAAGATAATAGGCAACATGGTCCTGTTCCTGAATATCTGGGTGAACTCTTTTTGAAGTATGAAAAGTATCTTCCTCATATCCTATGCAAGCCTCACTTTAAATTTGATGATACTCAATCCAATGAAAAACATAACCATAACCAGCAGTATCAGTGTTTCTTTCCATACAAACAATATCCCTGTACCTTTGAGCATGATATTCTTGACGATGATGATAAACCAGCGGGGAGGAACGATATTACTCAGGTATTGCAGTATTTCCGGCATATTCTCAATAGGGAATATAAAACCCGATAGAAGTATGGTTGGAAGCATCAGTGCAAATATTGACAAGAACATTGCAATTTGCTGTGTTTTGCTAACTGTTGAAATAAATAAACCCAATGATAATGCCAACAGGATGAAGAGCATACATTCCCCTATCAACAGAAACAGGCTTCCCTGTATGGGTACCTGAAATACAAAATAACCCATAACGATTATTGAGATTGCATTTACCAGTGAGAGAAGCACATATGGGGTGACTTTTCCCAGGATGATCTGAATAGGTTTCAGGGGGGATACCAGTAATACTTCCATGGTACCCAGTTCTTTTTCACGTGCAATGGAGATGGATGTCATCAGGGCAGATACGAGCATTAGAATTAGAGCCATTGTTCCCGGCACGAACATATAAGCCCCCCTCATTTCTTCATTATAGATCATTCTGATCTCAGGTTGAATCCTTAATGGGATCTTTTGTGATGAGTTAAGCTGCATGACATAATCTGCAATAATTGAACTGGTATAATTGATGATCAGGTTTGCAGTATTTGCATCCGAAGCATCGGCAATAAGTTGTATTGAAGCAACCCCCTCACTAAAAAGTTTTGCCTCAAAATCACTTTCAAAGATGATCACTTCCTTGGAGATTCCTTTTTTAAAGACTGATTCTATATCAGTGGCATGTTCAAGATTCTCAGCAAGCATAAAATAGCCTGATGATAGCAGTTTCCTGGTGATTTCTTCGGTTACCTGATCCTTTGACGGATCATAGATGGCGATCTTAGCATCCTTAATATCATTGGTTACCACATATCCGAACAACAGGATTAATATTACTGGGAGTACGAATAGAATCAGCAGGGTACGTGTATCTCTGAAAATGTGATAAAACTCTTTTTTAACAAATGACCAATACCTTTTCATTTTAACCTCTGGCTAGTTTGAGAAATACATCATTCATCGAATCTGCATCAAATTGTTTTTTTAGTGCCTGTGGAGTATCCAGTGCTTCTATTCTACCATCAACCATAATTGACACCCTGTTGCAATATTCTGCCTCATCCATATAATGTGTTGTAACAAAAATGGTTATCCCATCGGCTGCTGTTTCATAGATCATATCCCAGAACTGACGCCTGGTTATAGGATCAACACCACCGGTGGGCTCATCTAGAAATACAATCTCCGGATTATGCATTATGGCTACGGAGAATGCAAGCTTTTGCTTCCAGCCCAGTGGTATTGAACTCAACACCGTGTTACCAACATGCTGCAGGTCTAGTTTGGTCAGGAAATAATCGGTTTGTGATTTTATAGTTGTTCCCGATAAACCATAAATCCCACCGTAAAACCTGAAGTTTTCCTTTACTGTAAGGTCTTCATAGAGTGAAAACTTCTGACTCATATAACCAATATTTTCCTTGATTTTATCGGGCTGTTTATTAACATCATAACCTGCAACGATTACCTTTCCGGATGTTGGGGAAGACAACCCACACAGGATCTTGATTGCAGTGGTTTTGCCTGCGCCATTGGCGCCAAGGAAACCAAATATTTCACCTTTGTTTACATAAAAAGACAGACGATCGTTGGCTACAAAACTTCCGAACTTTTTTACCAGGTTACTGACTTCGATGATATGCCTGTTATTCATTCCTTTGTATTCTCCTCCATTAACAACATAAAACAATCTTCAATTTCAGGTTTTATGGCTTCTATTTCAACCTCTTTGTATCCTTTGTTGTTCAGAAACCCAGAAACATTTTTCATTTGAGGGGCATCCTGTTTAAGGCTAAGATGAATACTATCCCCAAAGCGGTATGCTGCTATTGCATCAGTATATGATCTGAGATCATCAACGACCTTAAACATATTATCAGTTTTTACAGCGAAAATCGGGTAGGGGTAGGCCGCAACAATGGATGCAGGTTTGTCAACCCTCATTATTTCCCCTTTCTGGATCAGGGCAACCCTGTCGCACAAACCGGCCTCATCCATATAGGGTGTTGAAACAATGATGGTGATGCCGTTTTCCTGAAGCTTTTTAAGCATCTCCCAGAATTCTTTTCTTGAAACGGCATCAACACCTGTTGTTGGTTCATCCAGTAAAAGAACATCCGGGCTATGAATCAGGGCACAACACAGGGCCAGCTTTTGTTTCATCCCACCCGACAACCTTCCGGCAAGACGTTTTTTAAAAGGTTCGATCTGTTGATAAATATCCCTAATGAGATAATAGTTTTTCTCCAGGGTGGTATTGAAAATACTTGCATAAAAATTCAGGTTCTCAATAACAGATAAATCCTGGTATAATGAAAACCTGCCAGGCATATAGCCCACAATCCTTCTTATCTTTTTATACTCCGAAACGATATCGAATCCTTCAACACTTGCATGCCCTGAATCAGGAATTAACAACGTAGCAATAATCCTGAACAATGATGTTTTGCCCGCACCATCCGATCCTATTAATCCAAACAATTCACCTTTGCCTACCTCCAGATTTATATCTTTCAGGGCAACAGTATCCTTATAGGACAAGTTGATATTATGTGTTTGGATTGAAATATTCATGCGAGTGACACAGTGTAATATTGTGCAGTGATAATGCAGTTGTTAAATCTCAAATAACAAATTCCAAATAACAAATAAATAACAATTCCAAAAAACCAATAACCAAAACCGGCTGATAGCAAGCGTTTGGAATTTTGATTTGAATTATTGGTCTTTAACCCTGGTCCAGTAAGTTGTCCTTCCGAAGAGAGTGATACCGACATAACCCCTGATCTTCAACTCATCCTCACTGAGTAATTTCATATAACAACTGTAAGTGTTTCCGTTTTTTGGATCATAGATCGTACCATCCTCCCACTCATCCTCATCGAATTCAAAATCCTTGAGTAGCAATAATCCCAGAACCGGCCTGCTCTGTAATGCTTCATCAGGATTCTCATCGTCCAGTTTTGGTTTGCCGGTTTCTTCATCAATAGGGTCTTTCAGCCAGATGATCTTACCATAGAAGAGATCATCCTGTTTATAGACCTCGATATGAGCATCTTTGTCTTCATTCAGCCATACACCCAGAACATCATCTGCTTTTACATCCTGGGAAACGGCTGTGTTAGCAACGAAGAAAAATCCTGCAATCAGGATCAAAAGAAATTTAATTGATTTCATTTTTTATAATTTTAATTAGACTTGGATTGCATGAAATTGATTTCCCCGGGCATACCAATTTTCAAAAAACCATCATTTTTAACCCGGACCTTGACGGCATAAACAAGGTTAACTCTTTCTTCTTTTGTTTGAATGATCTTGGGAGTAAACTCAGCCTGATTCGATATCCAGCTGACAATACCTTTCAACCTGCTGTTTTCCTTACTGTTTTTATCTATTTGAACGTCCACTTCCTGACCGATCATAAGCTGTGGTAACTGATCACCACTTATATACACTTTAAGTATCAAATCCCCTAAATTAGCTATTTTATATAATGGTTTACCAAAGGCAGTAACTTCCCCTTCTTCAGCCATTTTTGTAAGTACTGTTCCTGATACAGGATTAATGATAAATGATTTTCTGATCGCCTCATCTGTAAGTTCTATCTGTGCTTCAGTTGCTCTTATCTCATCAAACACTGCCTGTAGCTGTGTGTGTGTTGCTGAAATCTGTTTGTCAATCAGATCAACTGCCCCGTTAATATCATCCAGTTGCTTTTGTGTCGCTGCTCCTTCAGCGTAAAGATTTGTTATACGCTGCTGGTCGGTGAGCAGGTTTTTCTTTTGTTGCTGCTGAACCGAAATTTGTGAATTAATACTTGTAATCTTTGATGCTACCGCACTTTTCTTACTTATAAGCTGTAGTTTCTGAAGATGCAGATTGGTGGTGTCAACAAGGCCAACATGTGTCCCCGAGTCAATTGCATCGCCTTCGTCAAGGTTTAACCAGCGTATTTGCCCATTGGCCTGTGAGGAAACAATAACATCAATGGCTTCAAAATTCCCATAAGCATCTGCGGTGTTATCATCCCTTGAACAAGCAAATAATGCAAAGGCAATAACAATAAGGATTACGTGTTTTGTTTTCATTTTATTCAATTACTTTTATAATTCACCTTTAGAGGTTAAAAAATCAATTTTCGCT
Organism: uncultured Bacteroidales bacterium; assembly: GCA_964468645.1. Lineage (GTDB taxonomy): Bacteria > Bacteroidota > Bacteroidia > Bacteroidales > JAIOZK01 > JAIOZK01. The sequence continues at coordinate 100,459 of CAYXUU010000003.1, read as the reverse complement.
TTTACCAGTAAAACTTTATGAAGTCCAAGGTTTAACCTGGCCTCTGTTTCTGCATGTTTATCCTGTAAATAATCGGTTGAGGTGATTATCCCATTGTCGAATTGTGAGGATGAAACCTTGGCAATTTCAGTTTTAAGGTCTATGATGACCTGATCGTTTTCAATCATTCTGGTAAACTTGCTGATTTCTGCAAATTTATGTGTAAGTTCAAGAATCAGGTTTTTATTGAAAGTGTTTTTCTGGTTTTCTATAATATTTTGTTGAAGGTCAAGAATCTGCCGGTCTTTTTTGTTCTGGCCCCAGTTCCAGAAATTCCAGCTGAACCTGGCGCCAACCATATAATAAGGTTGAAAATCATTACCGAGCATATTTAATCCGGGCTTACCGTATCCTGCCTGGCCAAAACCAACAATCTTTGGATTGCTTTTGCCGTTGATCAGGTTTTTGGAGGCGTTTAGCTTTTCTTTGTTCAGATTGAATAACCGGTTTTCAAGCCGCCGGTTTTGCCCGAAATCCGGATTAATAATCACCTCAGGCAACAGGAATACAGACCTATCATCATATACATCCCCTGTTAATTCCGACAACATTGAGCGGGTAGCACTCAAACTGATATCGATTTCATCGATCTTTTGTTCCAGTTTAAGGACCTCTGAACGAAGCATATCTGCATCCTTCTTTAGTGCAACCCCATACTTTATACCTGAACCGATCAGCTTAAGCTTTTCGTTAATATCTTCCTTTAGAATTTCAATTATTTCCCGGTTCTGTTTCAGAATAATAATATTAAAAAAGAAATTGCTAACCCTGTCTTTCAGGTTATATAGATCAAGATCAACCTTCAGGTGCTCAATTTCAAGATTAACATCCTCTATCTCTTTTTGTTTTGAAGTGATTCCCCCATCGTAAATAGCCTGGTTAATATCCAGGGTTATACCATACCTGTCTTTTGGGGGTTCGGGAATGTCGAACATAGGAATATCAATGGGTAGTTTCGTTACATCCGACTGGTATGTTGCCTGGGCATTTACATCAATCCGCGGGAGATAATTCGTGTTAAGTGATTGTTGCTTAAGATCGTGTGCGGAATTCAACAGATCGAATTGAGAAGATAAGGGATAATTAATAATCGCCTTATCCTGGCATTTGGATAATGTAACCTGATCATACTCCTGTGCCTGTACTAAACTGGCCAGCAATAAACCGATAATTAAAAGCAATCGTTTCATTTTTTTGTAATTGCATTGATGATGAATTTAGACACCTCTGTTTTTCTTTCTTCAAGGAAATGTTGATAATCTTCCTGATCATTATTGAAGAATATTCCCTGAAACAATGGCCTTGCTGCTATTGGAAAAATACACAACCCAAGCAGATTTACAAGGAATTGTTTCGGATCTTCGATTCCTGTATTTCTTTGAAGCAATTCTTTTTCTATAGGACCAATAAAAAATGTAGGATCAATACCTGATGACTTAAAGGTTTTTGCAAGCGACTCAGGATCCCTGTTTAGTTCCTGCAATACAAAAATCGGGATCAATGGATTTTGCATCAGAAGTTCAATATAACTTCTAACAAAAGCCTCTATTTTCTTTTCAAAGGATTCTTCTGATTGCAGTATATCTATTGCTTTTGGTACGAAGTTCTGGAATATATCAAAAAAGGTAGCCTGGAATAACCTGTCTTTACTTCTAAAATAATAATGAAGCAATGCTTTATTTATTCCTGCTTCGTTGGCAATTGCCTGCATAGATGAACCCGAATAGCCTTTTCTGACAAATACTTTTTTAGCAGCGTCAAGTATTTTTCCTTCTGTATTCTGTTCTTTTTCCATATTTAACGATTGGTTTAACCTTATGATTTAACTATATGGTTAAACCGAATGGCAAATATACGAATGAAAAAATGCATTTGTCAAGTTATTTCTGAAATAAAATTAATAGGATTGGATAAAGTGCAGTAAAACAACAACATAGTCCAATGATAAAATTCACAGATTCGGGATAGTTTATTTCTTTGAATAACAATTAACATATTTTATACTTTTACATCCTGATACGGAGTAAAAAAATTTGACATGTACAAATACAAAAGCCTTATTGCGATTTTAACAATTACCCTGTTAGCAGCATGCTCTTCAACTGAAGATAAAATCGTCGGTATCTGGGTACCTATGGAAGTAAATTTAGATACAGATATTAACACAACACCGGCAGAGACCATTCAGGGCATTGTCGATATGCAAAAATCGGTATCCTTTGAATTTTTTGCAGATAAAACGATGAATATTGTTTCCAGTGATGCAACTTTTCCGGGAAAATGGTCATACCAGAAACAGTCAAAAGAGATCTTTATTAAACTTGATGGAAGCCCGGCAGGGGATTCACTGAGAATGGGAAGATATGAGGATGGGGAAATTATTGGCCGTGAAAAGAATATGTATGGATGGATGACGACGGTTTATAAGAAGGAATAATATTTGTTGAGTGTTAACTTAAATTCCAAACACCAAATTCCAAAGGTCAAATATATTCCAAATTCAAATATTCAATAACCAATACAACAGCACTATAGGGATTTGGAGTTTTGGTAATAAGGGATGGATTCCCTCCTGATAGCAGATTATGGCAGAATATTCTCTTTTAAAATAAATTAGCTTACAATTTCCTTCCTTTTGATTTCGGGAAGGAACACGTCCCAAGGATATAAATGATAACAGTAAGCTGACCGTGTTTTACTACTCAATTGTTTTGTTTACAAACTTCAAAGAATAAATGATAGCTTCGAGTTCCCGGAGCAGGTCCCGTTTTTCTTCACTCGGTGCATATACATATCCATCAATTGTGATAACCTTCTGGGTTCTTTCATCAATAAAAGTATAGTTTAGGAAGGGGCCGCCCATGAAATCGTTTTCAAGTTCCCACAAACCTCTTGTTTCCACCGCATACATATCCATGAAGTTTATTTCTTCAAAAACCGGTTGCAAATATTCTTCTGAAACAACCATATATGAATTCTCGGAAGGACCCGGAATATTTGCCTTTGTTATCTTATTCCTGTATTCGATTATAAATTCAGGATTGAATGTAATGGTGTCGGTGTAATTATATTGATAAATGATCAGACCCTGGCTATTGGTAAGTGTTTCTTTCCTGATCCAGAGCAGATTTTTTGAATTTCTGGATATTTTGAAACCACTGGGAACTGCCATGGTTATTCCAAAAGTTTTCCGAAGGTCTTCTTTTATTTTAACATCAGCTACATACCGGTAAGCCTGAAGCAACCGCTCATGTTCTATTTTAATAAAAGATTTTAAAATATAATCCTTGTCTTTTTCGAATTCCTCGATGAAAGAATCAATATCGGGAGCGGTGATCTTAATAACCCGCTGAGGCCTGGCCCACAGATCTTCCTTGCTTTCAATCTGAGGTTTGTTAAAGCTATCGTTGATATCAATGATGAAGATGCTCCGGTTGGTTTTATACATATCGATAAATGACTGCTCCGGAATATTTACCAGGGTAAACATAGGTTCAGGCTGGGGAAGACCCGGTGATGCCTGGTAGAAGAAATTTACAAGGGTATCGCCGATAACAGAATTCCACTGCGCCTTATTATTGGTAATAACGAGTATTTCTGAAGGTTTGCCAATAGAAACCGGAACTCCTGTGGTTTCATAATTGCATGATCCAAAAACGAATATAAATACTGATAATGCTATAAATGGAATCATCAGTTTACCGATTATCTTATTCATCCTGCTTGAGATTTGGTTTGTTTATGGTTTTACTATTACTAAAATGCAAGTTAAATAAATATTAAATTTCAACTGACCACAGCGACTTTAATTCGCTGGCCAGGCTTAAGTTTTCTTGTATTTCCGATGTTGTTCAAATGTTTAATTCCATCAACAGTGGCACCATCATACATCTTTGCTATATCCCAGAGTGTATCACCTTTCTTAATGGTATGATACACGAATTTAGCATCTTTATCAATCGTTGTGGAACTTGCCGGTTCATAGACGATCAGTTTCTGTTTGGGATGAATTACACTGCCTCTCAGGTTATTCCATTCTCTCAGGTCAGTAACGGTACAATTGTATCTTTTAGCTATCAACCCCAGATTTTCTCCATATGTTACGGTATGATATGATTTCTCGCCGGAACGCTTTATGCTTGAGTATGATGAAGTTGTGCTTTTGTACTGACGATCATGCGGGCTATATACGATCAGTTTCTGACCCGGATAAATTGTATTTCCACGCAAGCCGTTCCAGCTTTTTAACTGGCTGACATAACAACGATATCTTTTGGCGATCAATCCAAGATTTTCACCGTATCTGACAATATGCATCTTTCTGCTTTTAGCTTTTTCAATTTCAGCCAGCAGGGCATCTTTTGCTATTCCTTTTGTGGATTTGAAATTATAAAGGGAATCTTCATTATCAATAAAACTACCGATATATTCAGAAGGGAGGCGCAAGATGTATTTATCACCATTGTATGAGGGAATAATCCCCGTTTTATACATTGGATTCAGAAATTCGATGTCACTCATCGGAATATCAAGCATTTCTGAGATCTGATCAAAAGAGAGGGGTTGATTTACAACTACCGTATCAATTCCATAATAAAGAATACCGGGATCAACAGGGTATAGATTATGTTCGGCGGCATAGTTCATCACATAGAGAACCGCTGTAAAAGCAGGGACATAACCTCGTGTTTCTCTTGGAAGAAACGGCCAGACTGCCCAGTAATTCTTCACTTTACCAGCTCTCCTGATGGCTTTATTTACATTCCCGGCACCGGAATTATAGGCTGCCATTGCCAGTGACCAGTCATCATAAATATCGTACAGGTCCCTTAGATGTTCACAGGCAGCAATTGTTGCTTCCAGCGGGTCATAGCGTTCATCAATTAGTGAGCTTACCTTTAATCCGTAAACTTTGCCGGTACCATACATAAACTGCCACAGGCCTTTAGCCCCTGCCCTTGATCCAGCCCTTGGATTTAATGCTGATTCAACAATGGCAAGATACTTCAACTCCAGTGGAATGTCGAACCGGTCAAGTTGCTCCTCAAACATCGGGAAATAAACTTCAGATAATCCGAGCATCCGCGAAGTAAGTTCTCTCTTTTTTACGGCGTATAATTTAATATAGGTTTTGATAGTGTTGTTGTAAGTGAGCTCTATTGGGGTTTGCTGATTCAACAGTAATATCCTTTGCTCATAAATAGTATCATGAAATTGCGGGACAAAATCGGGCTCGTAATTATAGATGTTTAATACCGATGAATCGGTCGTAAATTCCTTATATGTTGAAAACCTGATATTCACAAGGCTATCAAGCATGGTAACGATAGGGGAGTCATCAGGTATCCCGTTGTTAATGATTAATGTATCAGTGGTTGTTGAGTCGGTTTTTAAAGATTCATCCTGGCTATAAACATTGAATCCGGTATATAATAAAACCAGCAGGATCCATATCAATCTTCTCTTCATATTAGCAATTGTATGAGTAAGTAACAGTAATTAACATTAATTCGTATATTCAATGTTTAAATTGGTTGAAATAAAGGAACAGTTTTCATTTTATTAAAAACGAATAAGTTTCTTAACCATCCATTGTTTTCCACTGTTAATGGTGCAATAATAAATACCACTATCCAGACTAACATCTGAATAAATTTCATGATTTCCAGCAGAAAATTTTTCATTAAACAATGTTGAGATTTTTTTACCACCTGCATCGAAAATTTCTATCACTAAATTACCAGAAGTTTCCATGTTAATATTAAACCTCAGTTCATTGAAAAAGGGATTCGGGTACACTTCAGCATCAAGGTCCCGGATATTATTATCACTGACTCCGGTATATTGCATTACTGTTAGTTTAACAGGTATGGTGTCATAATTATAATAATTATAAGTAAAACACAGGTTTGAATAATACACTCCGGGAGCAAGATTGTTTGGTGATAGGGTTACGAGTAATGAATCACTCTGGAACTTCTCAACCATACCCTCATGCTTATTAAGCAAGATCCACTCAGGATCACCCTCAACTTCCACTGAATAATTAAGTGGTGAACCCCCGATATTCTCAATGTAAGCGATTGTGCTATCTTCAAAGAATTGTGCGATGGTCATCACGATTGAATCAGGTGTAAGCTGCATGATGGGAGGATTCTGCATTACAAAAAGGGAGCTTAACAGGTTCAATCGCCCCCCTGTAACAGTCTTGCCCTGAAGTGTGGGTAAATAATCAACACCATCAAGAATATATTGTTTTATTTTAAGGATATATGCTGAGGGATTAGCCAGGTAATTGTTGAAGAAGTCAGCATCAGCTGCGCTGAGCAGATATGCTGTAGCCCCGGCAATATGAGGTGAGGCCATTGAAGTACCTGATTTAAATCCATAACTACCTGATTGTCTTGTCGAATAAACCTGTGTTCCGGGGGCGCCGAGATCAATTGTTGTAAGGCCATATGCTGCATTCTGGTTCTTTTCATCCATGCGTGTTGTATTGGTTACTGAAACCAGGTAATCGCTGTCAAAGGCGGTGGGCACATCTCCTATAACATCAATATCCCAGTTGGCATTGGCAGTTGCCCCGGCGCTTAAAATTCCAACCATCCCCATCGAATCATACATGGCCCCCCAGATGGGATAATCTTCGGGCTGGCCCTGGTTAACTCCGAATGAAGAATTGGTGGCAACGATCAATGAACCTTTAGCACCATTGGTTTCATTAAACAGGGTTCTCATTTCCAGGATATAGGAATAAGCCCTCACCACCGTTGTTTCAATGGTTGAAGAACCTGCAATAGGATATACTTTCGCATTCCAGTTAAGCCCAGCAATACCTGTTGCATTATCAGTTTTTGCAGCAACAATCCCGGTAACATGGGTGCCATGGTCATCATCATAAATTCCCGGCGTATTATTATAGGCATTCCAACCATTGTAATCATCAACATATCCGTTGTTGTCGTCATCAATACCATTAAGCGGGATTTCATGGTAATTCTTCCAGAGATTAAGATCCGGATGATCCAGGTCGCATCCGCCATCAACAACGGCAACAATCATGGTATCGCCGGTAGCCGCGACCCCTCCGGTATTAATATCCCAGGCTTCGGTTGCCTTAATATCCGCGCCAACCTCACCGCCCATCTGGCCTGTGTTTTTATAATTCCATTGCTGGTAAAAATCCTGGTCGTTGGGAATGGTTTCACGCATTTCGATAAAATGGTTAAACTGTGCCAGCTGAATATACTGATGATCCCTTACTGATTTCAATGCTTCTTCATCTGAATCGATCTCAGGGTTGAATTTAACCAGCCAGACTTTCATGCGGTTTGAGATTAATTCAACGGGCTCAAAACCTATAGAAGAAAAATCATCAGTAAGTGTACTGATCATATTTTCTGATTCTATTCCTGAATAGGGATTCAATTGAATTAACATTTCACCCTTCACATGGTCGCTTGATGCACGATCGGTATTCTTGAATGAAAAAGTAATGACGGCAAAGATTGCAACAATGAATAGGGTAATTAGATATTTCATGATCTTTTGATTTTATGGCAAAATTAGAAAATATTCTATTTCAACTTACGCTTTGAGGTTACCATGCAAATAAACTGATATTAATGTGACTGACAAAACCCTGCAAAAACACTTAAAAAAATCAGTTTAAACAACTAATAAAGCATTATCTTTCGGGTATAGCTGCTTTTATTATCTGATACAACGATATAATAAAGACCTTTGTAACCGGCCCATGAAATGTCATCCCATCTTAATGTATGTTTACCTCTGCAAAATTCCTTATTGTTAATAAGCGATTTGACCTCCCTTCCAAGGACTTCAAAGATTTTAATGGTCAGTATTTTTGTTTCCTGGCAGTTAAGTTCGATGTTAAGATGATGTTTGAATGGATTGGGATATACCATAAAAGAAAACCCAGGTCTAGATTGATCCTGTATCAAAAGCTCTGTATCTACAGTAAGGATGACAGGGATTATATCCTGGTTTCCGAAGTTATCGAATACATGAAGGTAGCAGTGATAAATACTGTCGGTCAGGCCCCCGGAATTAAAGCTCAGGAGTATTTCTTCCGTAGATCCCGTATCAATATATCCTGAATCAGGTTCGATGCTCAGCCAGTTTATTGCCGGCCCAAGATTCCATATGTCAATAAATCCGTGAATAATATGTGGTTCCGAGCCATAGATATCCCCATGTATTTCAAATGTTAACATGGCATGATCTTCGAAATCATCCTCAATACGGGCATAAACTTTTGCTATGGCTGTCTGCCCACCTTTTACCACCCCCCAGCCATCGGGGTTTTCACCGTGCCAGTGGATGGATGCTCCGTTACCACTTACCGTATCATGAAACATTTCACCATCGGAGCCACCAATAAAATTGGTCATTGAATCGATGATCATCCCTTCAGGGAAATCCAGGTAGATATCTTTAAACCATTCATTATCATAACTGGCGTTATAAGCCCTGAATTCAAGGCTCAGCGTATCACCAGGCCTTAAATACCGTGAAGTGCATAACATCTGGGAACCACCAATGCTATTGATAACACTGGTACCGTGTATTGTATCATTGCCCGATATTAATATCTGATATGCTGCACTACCCTGGGAGGAATTTGCAACCTTAAGTGTGTCAGATCCAGTTTCACCAGGTCTCAGATAATGATCAAAATTATCAGGGCTGTATGAATAGCTGTGATATACAACTTCTGCAGGCGGAAAAGTTATATAATCAACCCATGCGGCATCACGGCCCCTTGATACAGTAACATCTTTATGATAAGTCCATTTTAGCCTGTGAGGGCCCTGGCTAACATTGATAGAGACAGGTTCCCAGTCCAATTCGCCATCCCAGCGCTGCTGTTCGGAGCCATCAATGAAGAATGCCAGATAATCATAATTATCGTTGTTTGCATCATCCTCGCATGAAACTTTTCTGTAAAAACGTATTGATCCTTCTTCATAAACATGAAGATCAATAATGAGCGAAGTTTCTTCTTCATGGGTTATCAAAGCTGATCGGGCAGAATATTCACCATCGAAATATTCCAGGTTGCAGATCTTCCAGCCAAAATTATCATCATAGCCCCATGGGAACATGGTGAAATCGGCAGATTCGAAGTTTTCAAGATACCTGCCTACTGTAATACTGAAATCATACTGATTCTCATAATCACCCCCGGAAACAAGATCAAGCAAAAATTCTGCGGTATGTCCGATAGGTGTATATTCTGATGCAGTGATATTAAAACCAGCATTTGCCGAAGAATCGGGCAGAATTTCTCCGATGAAAGAAGAGGCGCTGTTGATGGTAATATATTGATCTTCGGAAGAAAGGATCAGTTCAATATCAGATATGGTTGTGGCGCCTTCATTAAAAAGTGTTACCACAATATCCGTGGTTTCCCCTGGATCAAGCATCCCATTCAGACCGTCATCTATGATTACCTCCTCCAGGACAATAAAAGGAGCGTAGGCTGTTTCGAAGATATTGCCGTAGTGTGTCATGTTTTCATCGGTAATCCTGGTTATGATGTTGATGGGTTTCCCGTTTGGCACATATGGCGAAACATCAAAACTGAAGGCATCTGCAAGATCAATGGAGTCTCCAATGTTCAGGTTTCCAATATACTCAACGCTATCGGTTAAAGTAAAATTTGTATCATCAATACTGACAAACATGGTGGCATTGACCAGGTCAAGTGTTTGGTAATTTTCAATACTCACGGAAACAACAGCTGTTTCACCGGCTTCAATAATGTTATCATCACCGGCCAGTATTTCGGAATCTATCAGTATTCCGTTTGATGAAAAAACCAGGGTACGGGTATTTGCAATGAAGTTATTATCGGTTACTTTAAAGGGGATCTCTTTACCTGTGTAATTCTGAAGTGGGATGCCTGTAAAAATCCCATCATCAGACAAGGTCATTTCCAAGGGATAATCAATAGGGGTGAATCTTACCACATAATTTTCCGGGATCCCATCACTACCGGAAATGGCAGAGAACTGATAATCGACACAGGTACCCCTGGAAATTCCCGACCACCATTCCAAATCTGAAGAGTAGTCAGTAAATCCATAGAACATATCAATTATTCCTGAAGGATAAAGTCGTACAGCAAAATTAAGTTCAGAGTCAGGTTGTCCGCTGATTGAAGCCTTCCATCTGAAAGTGGCGCCGTTGGCATCACCTTCATACCACATTCCATCATTTGTAGAGTTATATAAAAACAGGTCGGAAAGGAAAGGGGCGATGTTATTGTTTCTTGGAAATAATAATTCATCTTTAATCAGGTAATACCACCTGAAAATATCCTCCTGTAGTTGAAGAGTACCATCGGTATGTACCCATACAGTATCATAGTATTCTCCGTAATAGGGAAAAGCAAATTCAAGCGCCTGCATTACATGACTGTTATCATAATTATCAGGGATAAGACCATTTTCGGAAACAGAAGGAAAGTCGTTGGTAAATGAACTTTCATCATAAGTCCAGTCAACATCCCAGAAATAGGGTGCAGATCCAAAATCTGCCATTAGCTGGCAGGTATAGTATTCACCCTCAAAGGCCGGCGGGAGGGAGTTGTTCAGAATTTCAACTTTGTCGAAATCAACAGTATGTGTTAATGAGAGTTGCGTAATATCATTATTGATGATTGGAACATTGGTTGATGTACAAGGAATTTCAACGACTTCATCCTGGGTATAGTCCATCAATGAAACGGAGATGAGCTCCCCTGATCCGTTACCAATTGGATCTTTTTCAATCACCTGGAAGAAATATTTGGCTTCCTGGCCAGATTCAAGATGGCCCAGCAATTTTGACACATCAAGGCCAAACTCAATATACTTGGCTTCTTCGGTTAATGGCCCTTGCATAGGCCTGTCGGATCCCTGGTAATTAAATATCGGGAAATCAAGATATACTTCGGGATCGTTTGCAAAGAGATCCGTATTAAGTCCTGCCCTTAGCTTTATATGATCACGTTTATCGTGCTTCAAATTAACCTTGAGTGTTAATTGCGGCGAGCAATCTTCCTTAACATCAAGCAATGTAACTACATTATTCCAAATACCTCCGGAGCCGTATTTATCAGCCAGGGTTTTATACATCATATAGCAAAAACCTTCATTACCCCAGTTGGGAACACCACCATAGCTGTTCACGAATTTCAAACCACCAATTTCCCAGTCCTTCATATCCACAACACCATCGTTATTAATATCAAGATGATTGGTATATTGCCCATCTTCATTATAATCCCATCTTATAGAATCATTATAACCAACAATACACAAAGAATGAGAAGAGGCTATCCAGGCGATGGTCACATATTTCCCTTCTTCAGGTGTACCATCAGGAAGTTCCTGCATATATGGCCACCAGGGCTGATTGGCATAGAAGCTGGCAAGGCCACCACTTTCTGACCCTTCCAGGTGATCATGTATCCAGTGCTTTAATACCTGCAAGCCTTCAGGGGTATTTACTTTAAGCTGATAAGCCGTTGTGATCCTGTTTTGCATGGCATGATAGTAATTGTCATATCCCGACATCCACCGGTATTCCCCACCGGCTGCCATACCTCCGTAAACCGCGCAGTTCGGATTCCCGGCTTCCCTGAGAATTTCAATACTATGAAAATAACTGACACCCCCGTAATAATTGGCAGCGTTGTCAAAATTCCACGTGAAATGAGTAGGGTATTGGTTTTCTGAAATATTCCCCGGAACATCCCTTCTGCGGTTAATTTCATAAGTAAAGTTATAGCCAACCAGGGACGCCTGGCCACAGGAATATCCTGCCTGATTATATGCAGGCCGGAAATATGGCCGGGTTGAATTATCAACCATTGCAGGGATGGGAGGGGCAAGGGGACCGCTGTAAATTTCAGGGACCGGTAGTTCCGGAAGTGCGTTCAGATAGATTGAATCTGTCAGGGAAAACTCAGGTAAACTCTTCTGATAATCCCGCGGATCAACCGGCAGCATTGTTTTATTCCCCTGTGCATTGACAGAGATCCATATTAAAACTATAAAAATCAACAGTAAAGTTTTCTTCATCTTATTTGTAATATATGAGTTTAGTTACTTCTTGAAAACTATTGGTTTTCAAAACACAAAAATAAATTCCTGGTTTAATTTGAACGTAATTATTATTACCATTATTCCATTCCAGGAAATGTTCCCCTTCATGAAGGACACCTTCAAATAATGTTTTTACATGATGTCCATGTATATCAAAAACGGAAACCTCAGCATAGGTTTTATTATTAATAGAAACAAAAATATTAAAATGGGTATTTGAAGGATTTGGATAAGCCTTAAACACAGGACTGTTTTTTTCTGAATCATCATTAATATTCAGGGTACTTTCCTTAATTCCAAAGAATTCAAGGTATGTTTTGAGTAAGCTATCAGAATAAAATATTTGATCGGTGTATTCAAGCAGGCCAAATTCAACAGCTGAAGCGATGGTTTTATATGTGCCTGCATTATTGGCAGTTGTAATGAATGTGGTGTTGTTATTCGCATACAACCAGTTGTTTGCCGGTTCCACGGCATCCAATGTATAATTGCAGTAGGCATTCTGTCCAATAAATTTAAATGAAAGTCCTTCTGTCTCTTTGCCAACTATTCCTGCAATTGTATCAAATCCATACCAGGCCGTATCTTTTACTTCATGTCCGAACATCCAATGGACATTTGTTTGACTATCATCCAGCCAGGTTGATCTGCCCTCAAGGTATAAATGGCCTCCCCCATATAGGTATTCAGTTAGCTTGTCGCCTTCCCAACCGGATAATGTATAATTGTTGAAATATCCTCCCAGGCAAATAAAGACCGAATGATAATCCTCCAGGTTTTCTGGAAAGAAGTTTATCATGGAATATTCCACAGACATCTTATTTAAAATGCTGTCGAAAAGAGGTCCGGAGTGTCTCAGTGGATCCAGGTCAGCTATGAGGATTGGAATCTTACCAATGGGTAGCGAAAAATATGTCGATAAATACATGTCTTCCTGCTCGAATGAAAGTTGAATCTCAAATAGTGGTTTTCGGCCCAGGGGTGCGAGTTCGTGTACTTCCACTGTAAACGATTGTGTCATTTGTTCATTGGTGCTGATGTCACCAAATGAGGCCATGTTGTTAATGATATTTATAGCAGGGTCATCACAAACCAGCTCTGCATCTATGCCGAAAGCATCAGCGGATCCCAAGTTTCCAAGAGCAATGACAAGCTCGGCTTCTTCGCCTGGTTCCAGCACTCCGTTCTGGCCATCATCAACCTGAACACCATGTATCACCATATCAGGGGCATTAATCCGCTCAACGATTTTGTAGTTATAAGTTTTGCTTTCTGAGGTGTATGTGGCATAAACAACAAGTGGCTGTTGATCGGTTACCAGGTTACAAATATTGAAAGAACAGATTTCGTCAAGGTCAATGCTTGCGCCGGGCTGAATATTCCCGATGGTTTCCGTTGAATCGATCAGGGTAATGAATGAATTATCGGATGATAGCTGCAGGGACATCCCTGTAATAGCTTCATTTGAGGTATTATGAATGCTGGTTCCAAGCCTGACCTCTTCACCATATTCAATAACATCATCATCTCCTGACAAATAACTATGCTCAATAGAAATCTTATTATTGCTCAGGTTGAAAACCTGATTATCGAAAAGCCTGTTATTATCCTCAAGACTTATTCCGATGCTGTAGTCGATATAATCTTTATCTATGATACCCGATATTATTCCGTCCTCGGAAACTGATAGCTTTTGTGGTGCATTCAGGGGGATGAATTCAACCATAAGATTTTCCGGTATTTCGAGTAAATCGGTAATATTCGTCTTCATAAAGTTCCTGCCGTCGCCGTTAGAGATTCCTGAGAGGAAATCAATGTTTTCGGTGCAGGCCATATCCCCGTAAAGGAATTCAATCTTGCCATCAGGAAACAATTTAAGGGCAAAATTAATTTTAGAAGGATAAAGTTCATAATGTCTGGCAGACCACCTGAACAGGGCATAATTCTCGTTACCTTCATAAAATATACCCTCATTGGCCGAGGTCACAAATGCCAGATCGGTGGCAAGCGGTGTAAGGCTGGTTTCGAGCCTGAAATTCATATAAGGATCAACAATATAAGGCCAGGCAAAATGATCGGTATCGAATTTCATATACCCATCCACAAACAGATATACAGTATCGTAAACATGGTCACAATAAGGAAATCCAAAATCAAGAATATGCATGGCATACCCATCATGATAGTTTGTTGTTTCAAGTCTGGTGCCATTGGCAGCCGGAAAATCCTGTGATGATCCACCCTGTAAATAATCTATATTCAATGAAAACTTATATGGTGCAGTTCCACCTGTTCCGCTGAGTTGATGATTGTATGTTTCACCGGCTGTAAAAGCGGGTAATTCAGTATCAACAATATCTGGTTGGTTGAAATAAGGATCATGAACAATGCTAACAATCGTAGAGCCATTATTCGTGATCTCAACAGGCGTTTGTTCACTGTAGATCTCCTCACTACCATTGGTATAATCGATTATTGATACATAGGAAATTTCCCCTTCATCAAAATTTTGCGGATCATATTCTTCAATACTCAAAAAGAATTTAACTTCCTGCCCTGATTGCGTATAAGAAAGCAGTGGCGAAATATCAAGGCCAAACTCTAAAAACTTTCCGGCCTCAGAAGTATCCCCGCGCATATAAATATCACCACCATTAAAATTCATGAAAGGTAATTCCATGATATGGTCAGGAAAGGAGTTTGAGAGATCTGTTGAAACACCAGGTGTTATCTTCAATCTTTGGCGGGAGGTGTGTTTAATACCAATCTTCATTGTAAGCAGTGGCTCCACATTTTCTTTGGCTTTTACCAGAAAGAAATCGTTATTGAATACCCCTCCCTGTTCCGGTGGCGTGGCAGCCAACCGGTACATCATATAAGCAAAACCCTCATCCCCCCATTGTTCCCAGGTGTTTACAATCTTAAAGGCTCCAATTTCCCAATCCTGTAGATCGATGGTCCCGTCATTATTAATGTCGATATGGTTTGTGAATTGTCCATCGTCGTTTATATCGTAGCGGATGGAATCATTATAGCCAACGACAGTCATATTATGACCAACATAAGGCCCATAAGCAAGTATGATCAGCTTACCCTCTTCCGGTGTTCCCTCAGGCAATGAATCAAGTATTACCCCGGTTGAACCTATCATATAACTTGCAAGTCCACCATATTGAATTCCATCCAGGTGATCATGGAGCCAGTGTTTTAAAACAGTCAACCCGGCTTCATCTTTTACGGTGATCCTGTAATAATCATGAACCCTGTTATGCATGGCACTGTAATAAAGCTCATAACCACTTGGCCACCAGGTAAACCCTCCGGGTGCCATTCCTCCATATTCTTCAACAGTTGGAATGCCCAGCACTTTCAGGATTTCCCAGGTTTCAAAATAGCTTATACCAAAATCATACTGGCCGATATTAAGGAAATTATATGAAAAATGTGTAGGATACTGGTTAATGGAAGTATCAGCGGGGAGGTCACGCAACATGTTTATTTCATAGGTAAATGAATAACCGATACCTCCTGCCTGGTTGCACGACCATCCGGTCTGGCCAAATACGGGCCTGAAGTATTTATGGACTGAATTGTCAACCGAAGGAGGTAATACAGGAGCATTTGCCGTTAAATAAATCGGCGGGATTGGATAGTGTGGAACACCATGAGCCTGTATTAGATCTTTTTCGGTAACACCATCCGAATATTCCTTTTTATAGTTTTGTCCGTTAACCTGTGCGTTAAGGATGAGTAGTATTGTGGCAATAAGAGTAAAAATCCTGGTCATAATTATCGTCGATATTATTCCTTTTCAAAGTTACACTAAAATACAAAAGAAGAGAAGATTATATATTGTTCATTAAGTATTCGGTGGCAAACAGTAAGTTAACGGAGATAACCCCTAAACTTCATTTGAAATACTTTAACCGCTAAGCCCGCCAAGAGCCGCAAAAACAATTAATAAAGATTTCAATTAATTGCAATAGCAGTAACAAAATACTAAGGGGTTAAGAATTATGTTTTTAACAGTACATCAAACAATCTTAGTATAAACTCAGGAACCGAAAAAGATCTTCTTTGCGTTTCTTAGCGTTCTGCGGTTAATAAAAAAAGGCTGTCCCGAAATCGAAACAGCCTTATATTTGAAATATCCGTTGCTATTCAATAATAATCTTATTACAGTAATTTGTGCTGCTTCCTTCAACTTTCACGAAGTATAATCCTTCAGCATGTTTGTTCAGGTCAAGAACTGTATTGAATTTGCTGCCATCAGTATCAAAATCTTTCTGATAGATCATATTTCCTGTCAGGCTGTAAACTTTAATACTGATCTTTTCACTTCTGGCGGTTGTGATATTCACATTAAATAATCCTGTTGATGGATTCGGATAAATCACGACAGCTTCTTCAGTGTGCTGTTCAGGGATATCCACAGTATTACCTATTGTAACTTCATAACTCTCTGACCATTCACTGTTACCGCAATCATTCATTGCACGAACTGTTATATAGGCAAAACCCAGATAATCAGGATTCCATTCAATAGCAGCGGTATCAACAGTTGATTCTGTTATGCCTGCTTCTACCGGATCGATTGCCCATTCGTACATATCTGCCCATTCAACTATTTCTGTTTCATAGGTCGTAGTTGTTGTCGTAAAGAGATCTACAAAATCAGGTCCTGAGGGTGTTACCGGAGCATTCGGTTCAGTGATAAAAGAAAGGAACATAAAATCGGTATCCGAATTTCCTTCCGCATCGTGAACGGTTAAGGTAAGTTTAATCTGACCATCATCGTAATCCTCCTGACTCGGAGAATAAATCGATGTGAGGATTGTTGGATCATCGAAAGTACCTGTTCCACTTGTTGTCCATTCAATCGTAGTAGCACTGGTTACCACACCCTGTGTTGGGAAATCACTTCCGATACATGAATTGTCATCATGGCCTGCAAAAGCTGAAAGGACTGGCATTGGTGGAAACTCTATATAATCTACCCAGAAGCAGTCGCCTCCCATTGAAAGGAAATCATCTTTTGAATATACCCATCTGAAGGTATGCGATCCGCCATATACAGGATATGAAACATGTTCCCACTCATCCATGATACCAGACCATTCACCCTGAAGTGTGTTGTCGATATAGAATTGTGCCATATCCCTACCACTTTCAGAAGAAGTTTTAACATAAAATGATATTTCGTCATAGTGGCTAACATCAGCCTCAAGGAATATTTCGGATGATTCATCATTGCTTATATTTCCGGAAACGGAACTATAGTTACCTTCCCAGGAAGTGGTAGAGATCATCCAATCAAAATTGCCGGTAAATTGCCAGTCAAATTTTGTGAAATCACCTGTTTCCCAGTCTTCGATCAATGCACCAATTTCCTCTTCAAAGCTGTCATCTGCAGTATATCCGTCAGCTTCTACCTGGAAATCAATATATGACATTACTCCCGGAGGGGTGGCTGAATCAATACTGATTGTAAATATTGCGTAATAAGTACCAAGCAATTGAATGGTGCCTATATCATAGCTGTCATTCTCAACAATAACATAAGGGCAATTCAGATCAATAGTTCCAAGCGCTTCAACGGCAGGGCAATGTCCTGTATTATTAACACCAATTTTAATATCAAGGATTTCACCCGGGTCCATTAAACCATTGTCATTGCCATATTGCGAATCATCGACGATTAATTCAGTTACGCCAAGAGAGGGTGCATGAATACTAAAGGTAAATTCGCTATTCCATGTATCGACCCCATCTGTAGATGTGATATCAATATTTACCTCTGTCATATCTTCTACATACTCAGCGATAATAAACTCAAATCCATCAGTAGCAGTTGCGGTGCCATCAGAAGGAATAGAGTCAAAGATTTCTTCGGTATCGACGAATGAAATATGCTGACTCATTGAATTGATCGACGTTTCTATATCAATACCGTCCTGCATTCCAAGATTCTCAAGTGTTAATGAGAGCAGGATATCTTCATTATAATCAGCATAGCCATTATTATTTCCATTTGGATCACTAAAGCTGTGTCCATAATAAATACAATAAGCCCCATCAGGATTAATGACCATAATAGCTTCACTATATCTGTAATAGTTTTGTTTAGTGATCACCAGGTCAACAACTGTTCCTGGTATTTGAGGAACTATTGGAATAGTGATCTGTCCACCTGTTCCTGTTCCCGTTCCAATGATTTGATCTCCAACTGTCAGCGCTACAAAAGCATCTTCATCAACAGTAATATTGAAGTAATCCAATCCTGCCAGTATCACACCTGCGTGACTTACAGAAAGATCTTCAGGCATTTCGGAATACAATGTCAGGAAAGCATCACCATGATGATGGAACAGATTATAGGTTACCTCTTTGTTACCAGGATTGGTAGGCCAGTTTGATTGTTGCAGAAAATATTTACCGCCAGCATTTCCAAAAGCTGGCTTAACGCCTCTGGGTTCAGGGGTTGATGATTCAGCCGGCATAAACTCAGGCCATAGATTATCATAAACACCCCAGGTATAAGTATCATTAACAAAGGAGTAAGATACTTCAGAAGCTGCGATTAGGCCAAGGGCACCGGCATTCTCCCCATTATCAGTATGCCTGTGGAATTTCTCTGTAAAACATTCCCCGCTGATATTGTATTTTCCTGTTAAACAGTTAATGGAAAGAACAAATGTAAGATCTTCATTGTGACAACCATTGATATTGCTGTTGTTGTATGCAGGTTCTCCCCAGCCTGTTTGACTTCCATGGTCTCTATGCTGGATAAGGAAACAACCGGAGTTAATATCGTTATTCAAACGGGTAGCATTACCTCCCCAATCGGTAAGATGGGCAGGAGTTTGTGGAATATAGCCCAGGCCATTTGGCCCGAAATAATTAACAATGGTACTTGTATTACCATTTGATGACCAGGTTGACCCCGGAGAACCTGAATAAATGGCATTTTCCCTGACAGGTTCTTTACCCTGTCCATGTTCAAAGAATCCATTGATAATTTCTGAACACAGCTGAAACCAGCGTTCGGTTTGCCAGCCCATGGCTGTTACCGGATGATCATAAAAATATTCGTTTTCAGGAGGAGTGCGCTCATAATCTAAAAACTTGGTAACCATCACTTCAAGCTGTGTATTGTTATTTGCAGTAATACGTGCGAAAACCATATCGGGCATGTGATTGCCTGAGACGTCAGCAAATATGTTATCAGAGACACAATAATTATCATAAATAGGGGAGGTGATATTGTTATCCATATTTGAACCGTAATCACCAAGTAATAATACTGCCACCGGCGAAATATCCCAGTTGTTGTAAGCATTGTTGAAATAGTTTTCGAGGATATTGGGAGTATTTCCCCCAATTTCTGTAAGTGTTACAACATTGGTCAGGATACCCTGTTTAATCCTGAACATCCTGATTGAATCGGCCCAGCTCTGGAAATCATCACCATCAGGAGATACGATCAGGTATTCGCAACCCGTTTCACTTCTCTGGTTCAGGGTACGTCTGCTGTAATCGATCACCGGTAAAGACCTGTAGTTCAACATCGCATCGGAAAGAATGGGATCGAACCATCTGCTTCTTAGCCTGTCTTCTCCAAAATGTCCGTCACCACCGTTAAAGGTGATCCCGATTTCAATATCACGGTAAACCAGTAATTCTTTGGTTACAGGATTATATTGGAATGGCGTAATACCAAGCATAACGGCATCAACACCCCTGAGTTGGGTTACTTCTGAAATTTTAATCGGTTCAGCAGGATAAAAGGCATTGTTGCCATAAATCGCCTGATCTTTTTCGTAGATCAACGGACGATCGTCGTCCTCTCTTGGCATGTTAGATGCCGGCGCAATTTCTACATTTTGAATTCTTTCAATTCGCTGAGCAATGATATTCAATTCTGCTGTAGCTCCCTCCGGAATGGCAATATACCGTCCATTTCCCGGAAGATCTGGAGCTCCCTGGTCGCCGGGCAAAGATAATTCCGGTAAGGATACTACCTTCATCGCTTCACCATTAACTTCGAAATCATCTAGACTGAATTTCGTTACAGAGTAAAACACATTTACTCCTGCCCTTGTTTGTTCAGCCAGGTTAAATCCATCTTTTCCCCAACTGTCGTTATAAGTATATTGCTGTGCGTTTGTCAGTGTCATTAAAAAAACAGCACTAGTCAAAAGAGCAATTCTGGTGATTGTCTTTGTTGTAAAAAGTTTTGTTTTCATTTTTATATTAAGTTTAATTATGGTTTTCGCGGTGCGAAATTACTATTATTTTTTTATAAATAACGGATTATTAAGGGCTTTTAGCACGATGTTGCTGATAAAAGGCGGTCAAATATAAGGCTATATTGTGATATTTCTTACAGAAACAAACCAAATGCTTATTATTTGTAAATAATATAAATTAAAAAGGTTGCCAACCTTCAAAAGGTTGGCAACCTCAGTGTCACATCCAGTAACTTTACTGAATTATAATTTTCTGATAATGATTTTCTGTGTCTTCTTTAACACTCAGATAATAAACACCCTGGGCGTAATTATCTAAATTAATATTTAAGGTTTGACCTGCATCAACCTCCTGAGCTGAATTCTGGAAGACGGTTTTCCCGGTCAGATCGATGATAGTGATTTCTACTTTACTGTTGGTGTTGAACAGGACAGTAAATGTACCATTACTTGGATTGGGATAAACACTGAAAAACCCAATGCTGGTTTCTGGCATGCCAGTACATTCGTCAACATAAACTGTTTGAAAAGCGGTATCTGTACAAGCATTTTCGCCAGTATAATAGTATTTAAGTATGTGTTCACCTACTCCTGCAACTGCAGGATCAAAATATCCGAGGGTATCCACCCCTGGACCTGCATAAGTTCCGCCTTCGGGTGAACCCTGATCCAATTTAATGGCCGGCCAGTTCTGACACTGATCGTCCACAGAACTAAATTCAACTTCCGGTAAAGGCTGTACATTGATATAATCTTCCTTGGTGGTTGATGTCATATCGAAGCCATTGGAAACAGCGAGGGTTACATCATATTCCCCTGGCTCTTCATAATAAACCATCGGACTCTCTTCATTTGAAGTATCAGGCGTTCCACCCGGGAAACTCCAGTAGTAAGCTGTAACTGCCCCCTGGGAAAGATCCTCGAATTGAACATCGGCCATGGCGCAGGGCACGGTGTCATTAACGGTAAAATCAGCGAATAAGGGTGGTACATACGGGTTAAGATCCTCAAGCATAACCTTGCTTGCCTGGGTAATCTCCTTTGAGGCATTACTTTGAATAAATGCTACCAGTTCACAATGTTCTACATCCCACTGGGAATTGAGCGTAAAGCTTAACTCAAGAATAATCTCATCAGTGTTGGAAAAATCAAGCTCCGTACCAAGATGATTCGGTATCATTTTACGTTCAACAAAATTAACCTCGGTTAACCCGAACCAGTTTTGTGGTATATGAGATTCAGTTAATGCAAGTTGTGCTACCAGATCATACCCGCTATAATTGGCTACCTTATTTAATACCAGTGTTATATCATAGGTGTTCCCGGTATGCTCACCAAAAATATCAACAGTGAAAGAACTCTCAATGGCCAATCTCTGGTTCACTTTAGGCAGATATTGTCCATACATGCTTTGTGTTTGACTACCTCCGGAAACCGTAAGAACCCCATCAAATTTTGCAGTTGGATATCCGCCTACATTATAATAATTGATCCTGGCTGTTGATGCTGCATTCTGGTAAGCATCGCCGCTGTGATATTCAATAACACCTACCGGGTGCCCGTTTTCAACAAGGTCGTCAGCGCCCATGGCCGCTCCCGGACAATACTGACACCAGGTTCCGGTTGCAATTTCCAGAACAACAATTTCCCTTGGTACCTGCTGCCCATAAGTGAAAATAGCTGTGCAAATGAGTAATGAAAATAGTAAGATTCGTTTTTTCATGGTTTTTATTATTTAGTTCGACTTTAGATATTTAAGCTTTTTGTTTTGATGTATTGACAACCACTTTTAATGAAAGGTTGTATCAGCTAAAATTTATTCTTTTATTATCATCTAATTTATCGAATTACACTAATATTAATGTGTCATCAATTAGAGATTTTCTTTGATAATTCACGTATATCTAATTCGTGCAATTAGATTAATTCGATGATAAAATAATTATACAACCACTCAACCATTTCTAATCACAGAGAACACAAATTTTTAGAATATCTTTTTTATTCATCGGATGACCTGTTTCTGCTGAAGGTCTATGAATTATTCCACGAATACCAAACCAACAAAGCTGCAGTCATCCGATGAATTTCTTATCAATCAGTCTAATTCTGAATGACGATTTTCTTATTAAATTTAATATTCTCATTCTCAAAGATCAGGAAATAGACTCCATTTTTCTGATCCGAAAGATTAATTCCCTTATTTCCAGCGTTGTTAAGGTCAATGTTGTCCTGACTGTAAACTAAAGACCCGTAAGCATTTAATATCCGGATATTGGTAATGCCATCAATTTTCTTAACAGGTTTAAGATATAATATTCCATTTGTTGGGTTGGGATAGATCTGAACAAACTGATTGGCAAAATTCTCATCTATACCAGCACATTCGGTAAATGTAATTGTTATTTCATCGGTACCCTGGCAACCATTATTATCGGTAACGGCAACCCAGATATCTTCCTGGCCAACGGCTTCGGGTTCTATTAGTATGCTGTTCCCTGTCGATCCGTCAGACCATTCAACAGCAGCAAAACCTGCAGGTACTGAAAGCTCGATTGTGTGGTAAAAACAAATGCTGGTATCAGCTCCCAGGCTGACAACAGGCAAATCAAATACCGTAACAGTTACCAGTCCCTCACCTTCATTTTCACAATAAGAATCAGCTACAGCAGTGATGCTGTATTCGGTGGATTCGGAAGGGGTGATTTCCTGGCTCCAGTTTGTAGAATTTGAGGTGTAAACATTGCCATCACTTAAAGTAATGTTCCATGGACCTTCGCCTGTAAGCTGAGCGGTAATCTCAAAACTATTACCGATACAAACATTAAATTCACCTCCATCAAGCACAGCTGTTGGAGCAGGACGTACTGCAATATCAATACCTTCAGAGAATGGCCCCGGTCCCGTAGCATTCATACCACAAACCTTAACCTGTGCAAACCCAGCAAAATCCGAATCCCAGTTTACATGGGCAACGGTGTCAGTGCCGAATATCAACCCGGCTTCCGGAGGATCCACCATCCAGATATAGTAATCTGCGTTTTCAACGGCATGGGTGCAATACTCAACCTGCTGGTCGGTATTACAAACATCATTAATACCTTCAGGTATTGTTGGGGCTGCGGGTAATCCGGTGAATCCAAAAAACTCAAGATATTTCTCCATCAGTTGTTCCTTGGTATAATCACCATCTTCAAGGCCGCCAAACTCATGGGAAGTACCAATGGTTTTGTAGCTGCCGCCATCATAGGCAATACCGGTATTATAAGCCGGGGATGCATTTTTTAAGATGACAAAAGCATCACCCTGCGGGTTGATACGGTCAATATAATTATTATCCCCGGTATATTCAAAGGACATTCCATCAGTAAAAGTTCCCGATTGCCCATCTATTGTTCCCAGGTCATCAGAACCATCCTGTGCTCCACTGATATTGAAATAAGAATGAACCGGTGTTGCATCATCGTAATACCATGTGTCACCACCTTCCATGTAAACCTTTCCGCCATTATCGAGGAAATTTGCCAGTGTTGTACCTTCTGTATTGCTTAATACATGATTATTCCCCCATTCATAAATTCCGAGGCAAACAAATACCGTATTGTATAATGATAGTTCCGTTGCCGGGAAGGAGGTAGCGTATTGAGCTGTGATACCAAGATCAACGATCTTTGCACGGATCCATGGCCCCGAAGTGTTGTTACCGTCCAGATCGATAACCAGAATAGGTATCTGTCCGATAATGGCTGTAAATGAACCTGTACCTGTATGGCCTGATAATGATCCGATTTCAAAGTTGAAAGTTGCTTCATGCCCAACAGGGGTCATAGCGCTTACACTTACAGAGAAACTTTGTTGTCCTGTACCGTCCGGTGAGATTTCACCATAGGCTCCCTGGCCCTGATTGATGGTAACATATTCATCTGAACATTCAAGTAAACCGGAAACTTCATAAGCCGGCGCTGATCCGGTATTGCCAACAAAAACAATAATATCAACGGTTTCACCCGGATCCAGTTTTCCATTGTTATTTCCAAGTGGGTCGGAAATGGAATAATCTGCATAATCCAGTTCTGGTGCATGGCCCTGGATAACGAAATTACTTGTCCAGTTATCATTTCCATCAGTGGCTGAAATATTGAAAGCAACATTATGCAGATCCGGAATATCATAGGCAGCGACAAAAGCAAAACCATCAGGCATGGTGACAATATCCTGTGATGGAATTGTGCCGTAGTCTTCGCTGTCATCATTTATACTTACGTATTCATCTTCGGTAGTAATACTAACAACCACATTATCGGCATTTTCGCTACCAACATTTTTCATGGCCAGAGAAACAAGAATGGTTTCACCATTATCCATCTGTTCATTACCATTCTCATCGGTGAAAGTATATGAATCGTTTACAATATAAGGTCCACTTGGAGGAATAACCTGAACGGTGGCATTATACCTGTAATAATTTGTTTTTGTTATGGTAATGTTGACCATTGCAGGAGGAACCTGTGGTGCGATAGTGATATTTACCGGCGCACCCGTTCCTGTTCCCAATCCTATTATTTCATCTCCAACTGTAAGCGCTATTGTTGATCCTTCATCGGCGGTAACCGTGAAATAGTCAAGACCGGAAAGGAGTACATCATCGTGAACAACAGTTAAATTCTGTGGTACCTCCGAATACATTGTTGAAAATGCACAACCATGATGATGGAAAAGGTAATAGGTAACTTCTTTATTATTTGTATTGTAGGGCCATTCTGATTGAAGCAGGAAATATTTTCCTGCGACGTTCCCGAATGCTGGGTATAAACCTCTGGTTTCCGGTGTGGTTTCAAAACCCGGTAAAAAATCAGGCCACATATGGTCATAAAGCCCCCAGACATAGGTATCATTTACAAAAGAGTAAGAAACCTCGGTTGCTGCCAGGATTCCGTAAACACCCTGCTGATGCCTGTGGAATGCTTCGGCAAAACATTCACCGCTGGCATTGAATTTCCCTGTTAAACAGTTGATAGAGAAAACATAAGTGAGATCCTCATTGGAGAGGCCTGCCAGGTCGCTGTTTCCATAGTCAGGTTCTCCCCAGCCGTTTACGCCGCCATGGTCTCTGTGCTGAAGCATAAAGGAGCCATCGTTAATGGCATTGTTAACCATCGTAGCATTGCCACCTGTCCATCCACCCAGCTCAGCGGGGGTTGCGGGAATATAGCCCAATCCATCAGGTCCGAATACTGCCATGATCATATCTGTATTCTGGTTGGTTGACCAGGGATCGGTATTCGGGTTTCCGGAATATATGGCATTTATCCTTACAGGATCTTTGCCCTGAACGTGTTTCAGGTAACCGCCTACCGATTCAGAACAAATCTGGAACCAGCGTTCTGTTTGCCATCCAAGTGCTGTAATAGGGTGATCGTAATAGTCGGCGCTTGTTGGTGGGTTGGTTTCATAGTCAATGACTTTGTTGACCATCAACTCGCAGTGATCTGCATTCTGTGCTGTCATACGTGCAAAAATGATGTCACCCATGTCGTCACCATCAACATCTGAATATATATGGTCGGATATACAATAACCATCCCAAATCGGTGAATTAATGGAGTTGCCACCTGAACCATAATCGGCCATCAATAAAATAGCAGCAGGAGGAATATCCCATGTTGCATAGGCGTTATCTACCCATGCCTCAATTGCATTCGTGGTATTGCCTCCTATTTCAGTAGTGGTAACAACCATTGTGGTGATACCCTGTTTGATCCTGAATTTCCTCAGGGTATCTGCCCATGCCTTAAAATCATCATCATCAGGAACAACAATTACATATTCTGCCCCGGTTTCCCTTACCCCGTTATTAATAAATTTCTTTGTATAATCAATTTCAGGAAGAACCTGCGGATTGATCATGGCATCCTTGATAATGGGATCCCAGAAGCGGCTTCTAAGGCGATTATCTCCGTATTGACCGGTACTTCCCTCATACACAAGTTCAACCTCCAGGTCCCTGTAAACCAATAACTCACCGGTAACAGGATTATACTGGAAGGGTGTGATCCCAAGAATGACAATATCCACACCACGCATTTTCATTGGTTCGGAAAGTATTACCGGATTGGATGGGTACAAAGCATTCCGTTCATATATCTTTTTGTTCTTTTCATATTTCAGCGGCTCCTTATCTGTATCCTTTGGAATAATAAATGCCGGAGCGATACTGATATTTTCATATTTCTCTACCCTGGAACTGGTGATGTTCATCTTCACTTTCGCACCCTGTGGTATGGCAATATACTTTCCAGTACCTGGAAGGTCGGGAGCACCTGCATCATTGGGTAGAAGATGACCGGGAAGTGAAATGGTTTTCATCGCTTCCCCTTTAATGTCAATATCACTGACCGTAAATTCCTGAACCGAATAATTAATTTGTACACCTTCGGTTCGTTGTTCTTTTAGTGTAAATCCCTGTTTGCCCCAGCTATCAGGATAGCTGATAGTTTGAGCAAGGGCGGTGAAACTTAGTCCGACAGCCAGAAAGACAACAATGATCAGGCTGAAAAAGTTCTGATTTTTAAAAAGTAAATAGTTTTTCATAATGTTTGATTTTTTGTTTCAAAAGGCCATGCAAGATACAATAAAAATTGAATTTACAGGCAGTTTGCTACATTTTTAACACCCGGTAGGCTGATATGAGATAAGTATAAATTCGTCCCTGTTTTGTTGCTGTTTATTGATAATTTTATCTGCATGAGAAAAGATCAGTAATTTCGGTTCAGTTTTGTATAAATGAAAATACTACTATTAGTAACGGTATTATTCTGTTCGTATATTTTGTATAGCCAGCAGAATGAATCAGTTCTATCCGGGAAAATTTCGGATGAATTCACAGGCGAACCCCTTGAATCGGTAAATATCAAATTAAAAAACTCATACCGGGGGACCACCTCAAATTCTTTGGGTGAATTTACCATCCGGATTGATAACCTGCCAGCCACGATAGAATTCTCATATGTAGGCTATGATAAATATTATCTATATCTGAATAAAGAACCGGAAGATGAAGTTCACATTAAACTAAAGCCACGGGCAACCTTGCTCAGAGAGGTGATAATCAGTGAACATCCTGTACAGAATATCATGCCGCGAAAAGATATTCATCTTACCGATTTTGAGTTTCTCGATAATAATATCCTGGCCATATCCCTTTTCGGGAGAAAGGTAAGGAACCGCAGTCTTGTTCTTTTCAATTTTGACGGGGATACCCTGGCGTCATTAAAAATAAGATCATGTTATGAACAATTTTTTAAGGATTGCCTGGATAATGTCCACCTGATAGGTCAGGATACGGTATGGCAGGTTTATTATGACGGGGCTGGTTTAAGTCTGTTGTACCCCAGTCCGAAAGATAAATTTTTCATGATCATGCAGCAATGTGTTGAAGAGTTTAATCATAAACTGGTATTTCGACGGACATATAATTTTGACCAGGCTGCGGAGTTTTACCTGGTTGACCGGAAAACAGGGAAGCCTACCGGGATTTCCAGGTATGATGATTCCAGGGGAAATGAGATGTTCAGGGAGCTCTTCAGGGTGAACCAGGGAAATATTCACCTGCCAAAGATCATTGATGACCCCCATCTCAGGTTTGAAATGATGATGATGTTTGATCCCCTTGTCACCCCGCTTTTCGTGCTCAATGATACACTCAGGATCTTTAATTTCAATCAGCATTGTATCGAGCATTATGATACTTCAAATGTTTTCCTTCATTCACTGCCTATTGACTTTCATAAGCAGCGTAGTTTCGATAACCGGATCATTATGGATGAAGAGGAAGAAATGCTATATGCTATATTTATCAAAAACGGGAGATACAATATGGCAAAGATCAATCATCATTCTGGTAAAATTACCGGATCGTATCCAGTGCCCGATTATCCATTTATTGGAAAGATCAGGATATTTAACGGGTATCTGTATTTCCTTTATACCGATGATCGTGATTTTGTAGATTTCAGCGGATACCGGAAGTTATACAGGATGCCGCTGGCCGGGGAGCAGTAAACAGTCCTTCAATCGCGAAGTGATATAACCAAATCTTCAACATTTTTTTTGAACACCGAACACCTATTAACAAACACCGATTTCAGATTGGATTTAGGAATGAAGGAATAAATCAAACAGAAAAACACACAATTGGTTAAACACACATATTCCTTCTTATCGGTGGATAGGGATCATAGCCTTCTATAACAAAATCATCAATGGTTAATTGGTCAAAAGGTTTTTTTGCAATATGTAATTTAGGTAGCGGCCTGGGTTCTCTTGACATTTGTTCAAGGATAGCAGTTACATGATCATATTTTTCTTCAATACCGTCACCAGGAGCATTCTTATTAATCCAATCAACAACTTCTAAATATTGTTCTCTTTCAGAAACAGTGCTTATTCTCTTTTGTATTTCCCTGAAATTATCCCTGTGCCATTGCGTTCTCTTTCCAATACTGGTATAAAAATGTGCATCCCCAAAAGTGTGGATAAATGTTTTTGGAACCATCCCTGCTTCCTGGGCAATAATTTGTGTGAGGGCAGCATAACTGGCTATATTAAAAGGGACACCTAAAAATTGATCACAACTTCTCTGGTAAAGTTGTAATTCCAGTTCACCTTCTTCATTAGCAGTTGCCTGGTAAAGAACATGACATGGAGGTAAGGACATGTTTGGGGTGTCTCCGGGATTCCATGAATCAACAATGTGTTTTTTTCCGGTTGGTTTCTTTTTCAAACCATCAATCATTTTTCTTAGTTGATCAATTTCAACAAACATCCCTTTGTCATGATCAAAATATTCCCATCTTCTCCATTGTTTCCCGTAAATTGGTCCTGCATCCCCCCATCTTTCTGCAAATTCAGGATCTTCTTTTATTCTCTGACCATATTCTTTCATGGCATTATCCCAATCAGGTGAGTACTTTACAATACTTTCAGGGAAAATTCCTTCTTTTTGCATACCGGGAAGATTGTCCTGAAATGCATCAGGCCTCCAGATAGGGCAGTTATTGTCTTCAAGATATTTAATATTTGTATCCCCCCTTAAGAACCATATTGTTTCATGAAACATCGATCTTGTAAACATTTTCTTAGTGGTTAATAAGGGATAGCCTTCCCTGAGATCATATTCGTTCTGATACCCAAATAAAGAGATAATCCCCGAACCTTTACTTCCTCCCTTAAAATTTGACCGTTTAGAAGTTAAAATTGCTTTTGAATGATCTAAATATTGTTGTGCCATTTCTTTTAGTTTAGTGCTTAATTATAAAGATAATTTGAAGTTCCCCCACAGCCACTTGCTAAAGAACCTGTCAATCCATTGATCAACAAATCTTGATCCTTTATGAATTATTCTTACTTCCTGTTTTTAGATTATTTTGCTTCAAAAATAGTTTATATTCCTTTTAAGAATCAAACCCTGAAGTTTAAGTTTTGGGCAATATTATCAACAAAAATCTTTAACCGGGCTAAGCGAACTCATGAACGCCTTGAATCGCTACTTTGTAAGATAAAGTAATTTCGTATGAGAAGGGGCAAAACAAGCCCATTATGGTATTCCTTCTGTAAATTTACCCCAGTCTTCTTCTTCACATCCTTTCAAAACTAGGTCACCCATATGTAATGCGAATGAAGCATCCTCCCCAAGAAACCTTACCACATCAGTTAATACAATAAAACTCCAGTTGGTTGGTTTTCATCTGGAAATGGCTCTGATGAATTTGGTTTCAATGCTCTTCCTGGTGGATATCGCCATTCAAATGGCAGCAGTTATGGTCATGGAAAATATTGTTATTTCTGGACGAAATCCCCCAATACCGCACCCTACGCATGGGAACGATTTATGAACTATAGCATGCATTACAATCCGCAGGATGGCTGCAATGATTTCGAACTAAAACCAAGCTCAGAAAGGATAACCGGTTTATTGGTCGTAATATCGATGTTGGAAATCAATTTTCCAGTGACCTTTGAGTTTGTTAGATGCGATGTCTGGCACATGGGTATTTTGGGGCTTCATTCCGGAAAGGTGATCTTTTCAATGATTACCGCCGAATTGCCATCCTGGAAGACTTTGATCTTTCTTAAATTAACAGTGCAATAAATATCATGTTATTGTGCGATTTCAACGATTGCCCGATGTATATGATTGAACGAAGCAAGGTACCATATCAGCTATCACTGTTCCACCCTGCCACCATATTGCCCTGCAGCCGGAATTTTATTTCAACAGGGCTTTAAAATCACGCCCCACTTTCTATTAATCCTGATTTCCTCACCTGATTTAAACTTTGAACCGGATAGCAGGTCTGTATAACAACTTCCCTGTAGCTCTGGAAGCTCTATAGTTTTAAGCTGGTTACTATTATTAATCACAATAATCAGCTCGTCACCTTCATAACTTCGTTCAAAAACAAATAAATCCTTCTCATCGTCAGCTAGCAGTGTTTTGTAGGAACCGTATTGTAAAGCGGGGTTGCTATTCCTTATTTTAATAAGTTTTTTATAATGATCAAAAAGTGCATGATTGATCTCCACTATGTCGGGATCGTGTGTGGTTCCATCTGCATTGTATATTTCATCATTATAAGCAATATCATCCCAGATCATTGGTTTTCTGCAATCAGGATCGTTGCTACCCCACATTCCCACTTCATCACCGTAGTAAATCATCGGGGCCCCAACGTAAGTCATCTGCATGATAGCAAAAAGTTTCTGCAATGCGATATCTTCTTCTGTTGGTTTTCTGCTTGAGTAATCAGGATTATCAATGGCTTTTGATTTCGGGAAATAAGTGCCCCAGTCCCTGAAGTTCCAGATACCCCTGTTCACAATATGTGATCCAATACGGTTGGCATCATGGCTACCAAACAGGTTCTGGGAAACATAGGCTACACCTGGTGGGTAAAGCTCCCTGAGTTCTTTCAGCTTTTGATCAAATTCAATGGCTGATATTCTCATGGAGTCAGGATTGAAAAAGAATTCGGCGCAGGTAAAAGCAAAATTATAGTTCATCTCCCCATCGAATTCATCACCCTGCATATAGGGTATTACCTTATCTGGTGTATCGACAATTTCTGCTGTAACATAGGCATCGGGATTAATTGACCTCACATGTTTTTTCCAGTCTTTCCAGAAAGGATGACCGATGCAAAAAGCTACATCCAGTCTCCAGCCGTCTATGCCATTCTCAATTCCTTTACCTTTTGGATTCATCCACCTATCGGTAGCATTAAAAATATATTGCTTTGGACCATCAACAATTCCTGTGCTATCTTCCCTTAATTCCGGAAGTGATTTTACGCCAAACCAACCCTCGTAGTCGAATTCGGAACCTGTTTCCGGATTATCCCACGACTTGATAATGAACCAGTCCTTATAGGGTGAGTTCTGTTGGTTTTTGATCACATCCTGAAAGGCAAAACTGTTATATCCCAGGTGGTTAAAAACACCATCAAAGATAATTTTCATACCTTTTTGATGTGCTTCACTAATCAGTTTCAGTGCAAGTTCATCGGCGGATGTCCATACCCAGGTTGTTGGATCCAATGGATCTTCTGTGGTGATCAGTTCCCTGTCGCCCACTGGATCCGGCCCAAAATTCGGATCGATGTGGTGATAGCTTTCACCATCATATTTATGCAATGAAGGGGATTCAAATACCGGGTTTAAATAAATGGCTGTAATCCCAAGATCCTGTAGATAATCGAGTTTATCAATAATACCCTGGAGGTCTCCGCCATACCTTCTCCTTAAAAGGTGTTTCCACATCTCCGGTTCCCCGTTTTCTTTTTCATAGCCCTGTAATTCATACCAATCACTACCCCATGGATGGATTTCCCAGGATACCGGTGGTTCCATCGGATCAGCACCCGTGATATCAGCCTTAGTGGGATTATTGCCAGGATCTCCATCACGAAACCTTTCAGGAAATATCTGATACCACACAACAGACTTTGCCCATTGTGGTACGAATTCCTCATTGTCTTCTGTAATTTCTGCTTGTCTTACAGATTGATTACAACCTGCAACAAGGAATAAAAAAAGAATTCCCGGTATTACAAGTTTTAAATCCCTAAATCTTATTTCTTTCATTGGTATATTATTTTCATCTGTTTCAGAATAGTCTGGAGATATAAATTATTCCATCATCTTTCCAAGTATTTCTTTCATCATTTTAGCGGCTAAAAAAGCTGTCATATTTTGAAAATCCCTCTTTGGATTATATTCAACAATATCTGCTCCAATAACTTCGGCATCTATACTTTGAATCAGGTCAATTACCTGTCGTGAAGACAGCCCACCCGGCTCATGATGGGATACTCCGGGGGCAAAGGCCGGGTCGAATCCATCCATATCAAGGGAAATGTATAAAGGATTCTTAAATTTATGTATTGATGTTAAATCCAAATTTTTCATCTGGTGAACTTCGACCTTGTATTTTTTTGCTTGCTCATCCTGATGTGTGTTCATGGTTCTGATTCCAACCTGAACTAATCTTTTCGCATATCCATTTTCCATAATCCGGGCAAAAGGACAGGCATGAGCGTATTTGTCGTTCTCATATTCATGATAAAGGTCAGGATGTGCATCAATATGCAATATATCTAATGCAGGATATATTTGGTTGAGTGCTTTAATAATTGGAAAAGTGATGGAGTGATCCCCTCCCAGTGTAAAGATTTTACTTTTTAGATCAAGATTATTTCTTGTTATTTCTTCAATTTCCTGATATGCTGAAATTTCAAAATCGCCTTTGTCTTCAATCATCGAATTATCTATACTGATTCCGTTTTCAGTAAACAAATTCATTGAACCACAATTTAGGGCATTTCGTATCACGGGTGGGGCAAGTCCGGGGCCTTTTTGAAAAGTGGATTTCTCATCAAATTTAATTCCCTGAATAAATATCTTTTTCATTTTGTCTGGCTGTTTATTATTTCATTTGAGAGAATAATCTGATTGAAAATATCCAGAAATAACTCAATGTCCTGTTCCGGTATTGTTAAAGCCGGATCTATTCGTAAAACCTCAACATCTGGTCGTTTTGCCAGTACAAAGCCTCTGTTCAATAGTTCTTTTTGAATTAATCCGGCATGTTTTTTGAATTCAATTGCAATCATTAATCCTCTGCCTCTTATAGCTTTTAATATGTGATTATTATTCTTTATTTTATTTAATCGATTAACAATTTTATTGCCCAATTTTTCGCCCCTTTCTAAAAGGCTCTCATCTGATATTATATCTATCACTTCTCCTGCAACAGAAGCTCCCAAGGGATCGTTCTGGTGAGATTGGGCATATAAAAAATGCTTGTTTTCTAATAAGCTACATGCACTTTTTGAAACCGCTGTCACACTAACCGGATAACCATTCCCTAATCCTTTTCCGATAGCAACTATGTCGGGTTCAATCTTGTAGTGTTGAAAACCAAACCATTTTCCTGTACGGCCAATGCCGGTAGTGATTTCATTAATGATAACAATTCCATTATCGCTTTTTACCCGTTCAATAATTTTATTGATTAATTTTTGTGATGGGAACCTGACCAATCCTGACGAACTTCCAGGCTCAAACAAAAAGATTCCAATCTGCTCAAAGGGAATATTATTAAAATCGGGACACATACCTATACACCCGTCTTTGTTATTGTCGCATGAACATTCAAGCCAGTTGTAGCGATACCATTTTTCATGATCATTCTGACTTGCCTCCCCATAAGCGCCGAAATATGAATCAGTGAAAGTAAGTGCCAGTGGTTTACCGGTGATAGCCCTTGCTACTCTCATTCCATATTCCACTGCTTCGCTTCCTGAACATATAAATTCACATTTTCCTTCGTTCAGTTTCGTAATTTTTAATATTTTTTGAGCGGTCTTTTCAATCACAGGGCTACTATAACAATAGCCGGTATGGCTGATTTTGTTTGCCTGTGATTGTATCACATCATTAACTCTTTGATTACAATGCCCTACACTCGTGCACCATACTCCTGATTCCAGATCTATATATTTATTGCCTTTTGAGTCGTGCAAATAACAATTGTCTGCCTTAACAATATCTTTAAGTTCTAACTGATGCCCGATCGACCAGATTATATGTTTCATTCTATAATGATTTGAAAAAACCAAAATTTGAAATAGCCGGGGTATTGCTGGCTTCTATAGTAGGTAATTTATTCCGGCTTACCATAATCTTTATGATTCCTGTCCCAGGGAGATAAATATAAACCCACTTTTAATCCATTATTCATTAACATTTGCAGTTCATTTATTACACCCTGGTTCAGTTTGTCGGACGTAATTATTAGCTGTTTCGTCATTCACATTTTTATCCGTTGCTGTATTGCAACTTACCATGATTATTGTAAGGGGCAGAAGTTTAGTTATACTATTTATTTGAAATCATATTAAATTAATACCCATTTTCAAAAATATAAATTTCAATAGGATATTCAGTACAATATACCTTATTCTCGACAATTTAAATAGTTTCTCAAAATATGTTCACGTTTATAAATTATTCAATGAGGCAAATGTACTATTGTTGAGATAATATCATTGCCTATTTGCTTATTTATACGCATACTCCTAAGAAAGACATCGTATCATATAAAAATTGATCTGTATTGCAGCTGAAATTATTTTTTTAAGTTTGTATGTTAGCGAAGGTATAATTGAAAAAGAGGTTAACAAAACGTGAACCGAACTTTTATTTTGCATTAATCGATCATCGGGCGCCAATAGAGGCGATTATACTTATCGATGGTTTCAGCTCAATCTCATGAACAGACGTAAGTTTATTAAAGCTACAGCGTACACCGGGGTTGCTCTGTCAGCAGCTGCATACCTGCCCGGATCATGGGGAATGATGCAACAGCAATTAAATCCCCAAAAACCGCTTGCCATAAACATGTGGGATTACACCTGGTTGCTCAGGCATTACAAAGGAGGTGGTATGGAAGACTGGGATAAAAGCCTGGATGAACTGGTTGAAAGAGGATACAATGCCCTCCGCATTGATTGTTTCCCACAATTTATTGCCGCCGATGAACATGGCATGATCACCGAAAAGTTTTTCTGTTCCAAAAAGAACTGGCGGCCAGCTTTATGGGGAAATCAGTTCAGTATAGAAATCACACCAAGAGAATCACTGATTTCGTTTTTAACCAGGTGCCATGAGCGAGATATTTATATAGGATTATCCAGCTGGTTTTTAGATCACTCAACCGGCAGGGTGAAATCATTTAAAACTGTTTATGACCTGGCAAGGGCCTGGAATGAAACATTGCGTTTTATTCAGGATCATGGTTTGCTTAAGAATATATTGTACGTTGACCTCCTTAATGAATACCCCCTGTGGAATGGCTATTGTAATACCTGGTTAAATCGTGAGCTGGATAATTATTCCTCCGGTGGCGCTGTTAATGTTAGTGGAAAGAATTATGATTTTTTGAATAAAAAAGGCAAAAGATTTAATGATGAGCAAATAACTGTTTATAATTCATTGATAACTCAATTAATTCAACTGCTTTCAAAAGATTGGCCTGATCTTAATTTTTTAGCTTCCCAGACAAATACACTGAATGTGCCCTGGCAGGATCTCGACACAACTTCCTTTTCACTTCTGGATATTCATTGCTGGTTTGTCTATAATGTTGATTTCAGCAGATATACCAATTACTTTAAGGATATTCATATCCTGTCAAATGACATGAATTTTAAAACATGTGCCCGTAAGATTTCGGAATACTGGGAGGCCAATAAACAGGAACTGGTAGCCTGGATGGAAAACCAGATCATTGAACGAAAAGAACGGGCGAATGCAATGGGGGTGCCTTTTGGTAACACCGAAGGCTGGGGTACTGTGATCTGGATGGATCATCCTGACCTTGATTGGAACTTTACCAAAGAGACGGGTTTGATTTGTGCTGAATTAGGTCGTAAACACGGTTATTCATTCAATTGCAGTTCAAATTTTAACCATCCTCATTTTGGATTATGGAATGATATTCAATGGCACAAAGAAGTAACTAATATTATTAAAAATGTTTAGAATATTAACAGTTTTTTGCCTGTTGTTTATGTTAGGAATTACAAGCATTTTTGGACAGGTTAAATTCAATAATGTCCTGCTGAGAGAATTCAGGGTTGAGGACAGGTTGCTCAAATTGAATTTGCAGTCTGAGCAAAGTGAAAAGGTAATCCTGGTGTGGCAACTAAAAAACGGGCAGCAATCACATCATGTTACAGAATTATCTCCAGGGTGGAATGAATTGGATTTAAGTTCCAATACTTTTTGGAAAGGGACGATTGCCGTGCTTGCAACAGACAATCCCAGGGTAACCGCAAGATTAAAAAAAATGAACATGAGAGATAAATTGAATAGTTTCCTGCGGCCTCATTATTTAAGTCCCCGAAGTATCAATTTCACCGAACCTGTTCTGTTCTTTGGTTATACATTCCGGACTGTATTGTACTTTGTCATTGTTATCGTTGCCCTGATTTATATTTTCTTAAAAACCAACTGGCGTAAATCAATTTATCTTGGATTAATAGCTGCTGCCATTTTACTCAGTCTTCGTAACACCATTGATGAAGTAGGTATTTTAAACAAATTTGAGAAAGATGGCCAGGAACTTCAACCCTTTACTGACCTGCACACATTTTTTGATCAGGCTAAACCAATGCTTGAAGGTAAAAAATGGACCAAAAATAAACTGGGTGGTGTGTACGACAGTTATGTCAAATATGAACTCGCCGAAATTGAGTTTCTTCCCATGAGGAGTACAAAAAAAGATGATTTAATCATTACAAATAAACCCAAGAAAAATAAAAAGGTATTGCATCATTACAATGGAATTTATCTGATACAGAAATAGTATGAATTCAATGTTTTCAATCATTTTGCATGTAATCGGAGATATCGTATTCGGGATTTCCCTTTTACAAATCTCAGGTGTTCGTCAAATTAATCTTTTGCGTATCACACAGGCTTTTGTTATAGGTATGCTGTTTGAAACAAGCCTGGGATTTGTAGCAAGCATGCTTGGATTTAAACCTTTAACAGCCTTTCTGATCATATCGGTTTTCGGGGTGGCCGGTTTACTATATATGATTTATATTAAAAAGAGTAAACTTCAAATTAATTCAATCGGCCATCATTTAAAATTTACATTAGGGGAAATTATACTTCTGTTATTCATATTCATAAAAATAGTAACTGTTTTTCTGAGCTGGATTCGGTTCCCATTGTATTTCGATGATGCTATGACACATTGGAGTGGCCGTGGAAAAGCACTTTATGGAGAGATTAACTGGTCGCTCGATCCGGAAAGTATTAATTTTATGGGTGGCCAGTTTGGCTATGATGAATACCCCTTGCTATCTGTAATCTGGAGAGCCAATGGAGCCTGGTTAAACGGGGGCTGGAGTGAATTAATTTCCCGCGCCGACAGTTTCATGTTTTTTTTAGTTCTGATATATAGTGTTTATCACTTAACTAAATTCTTAACCAAACAACGTTGGATGGCCCTGGCTGCTTCACTGCTTACCTGTGCCCTGCCTTTACAATTTGCGCATGCTGCTTCCGGTTATAGTGAAATCATCCTGCAGGCTTTAGGTATTATGTTCTTGATAGCATTGATAAAAAAAGAATATATGGTTGCAGGATTGATCACTTCAACTGCAATTTTTGCAAAAAATGAAGGATTGGTATTATACTTACCCCTGTTTTTTATACTTGTTTTGTGGAATATCGTTGCTTCAAATAAAAATACCGGATCGTTATTCAGGAATCTTTTGAAATTCCTCCTGGCTTCCGGTGTGTTGATCCTGCCCTGGATTATATTTAAATTGGTGAATGATGTACCTCTTACAACACCTACACAGGCCGAATATTATTACCATGATGGATCACTGGGCCTGTTTTTCGAGGCGATGTTTCAAAGCTCATCTTCGAGTATATACTGGAGTTTGATTTTTATATTGTCGGCCATTAATATAATGAGAATAATAAAAGATCAGAATTTGAAAATGATACTGGTCCTGCTATTAGGTTTAATCATTGCTTACATATTAATATTCTGTTTTACAGGCGCCAACATATTCCTTGTCAATCAGGCCACCATTCATCGTTCATTATTACAGATTGCACCCATAGGTATTGTTCTTATGACCGCCGGTTTTTCAGGTGTATTTGAGAATAATAGCAATGAACTACCCCACGGCAAGCAGCGGGGTATCAAGTAGAAATAGTTTATAATCGTCTAGCCTGAGGCTAGACGGGGAATTAAACCCTCGTCTTGCCAAAGGCGGGATTAAAAATAAACAGCTAATTATTATGACACAAAAGATTCCATATTTTATTAATCCTGATGAAGCTCCACAACTACTTCAGATGGCTGGCCTTGAAACTAAAATTCTTACCGGCCTGAAGGGTGAGAAAATGATGATGGTACTTAATTCCACTTTACCGGGTCACTCGGTGCCCATGCATAGTCATCCCCATGAACAGATAGGTATTGTTTATGCCGGAAAAGCAAAACTCATGATCGGGGATGAAGAACGGATAGTCGAGAAGGGTGATTTCTATTGTATCCCGGGAGGTGTAGAACATACTGATACGACCATTGGTGATGAACCTTTTGTTATGCTTGATATATTCTACCCGGTACGTGAAGATTTCATACAAAAGCTGAGCGAACAACATCAATCCTTTCCTGAAAAGGATCAAGGTTGATGAAACAGCCGGCATGGACATATTTGGCAACATCAATCTGGTGTTGACCTGATTTTTTGAGTACTCTATTTAGTCGTCGGACCAATATTTTTTAAGCAAAATTCATATTCTATCATTTATATATTTGTTATATTAAATAATTTGTTATTTTTGGATGTTATTTTTATTTAGACTTATTTTATATTAAATACGATAAACATTCTATAGCATTAACAAACAGCAGAATATGAAAACATTAATACACATAATATTGATAATTGTTATCATAAGTCCGGTATCCATTTACGGACAGGTGCAACCAGAAGTACTCTATGGTTCAACAGGTAATGATGGAAACATGTACATTTATATTAACCCGAATACCGGTGCCAGTACAAATTTTGCACCCAGTGGTTTATATGGTCCCGTTACGGAAATACAGTTTGATCCAACGGGTACCATTCTTTATGGTACGACAGGGGGGGGGTCTTCAAATTTAATTTCTATAAATTTAAGTACAGGCAGTGAATCATTGATAGGCAACCATTCTTCAGGAGCAATTAATGGATTGGAGTT
Organism: uncultured Bacteroidales bacterium; assembly: GCA_964468645.1. Lineage (GTDB taxonomy): Bacteria > Bacteroidota > Bacteroidia > Bacteroidales > JAIOZK01 > JAIOZK01. The sequence goes on along the minus strand of CAYXUU010000003.1, from coordinate 60,714 downwards.
CGTCGGAAACACATTATTTGGCGTTTTATTTGAAGGAGGCCCTGATCCTACCATGCTGGTTACAGTCAATATACTCACGGCAGAACTGACATCAGTAGGTTTCACAGGTCAGGGGGCAATTGCAGGTTTAGCCTATGATCAAACGAGTAACATCATGTATGGAATCACAACTATCAATTCTGAACTGGTCTCGATCAGTTTAGTAACAGGTGAAGCAACTGCAATTGGATCCATAGGAGTTGCCAATGAATGTCGTGGCCTTGCCTTTGGACCGGATGGTATTTTATATACTGCCACCTGGGATGGAAATCTTATTTCTGTTAATCCTGCTACCGGTACCGGAATATTAATAGGATCTGCGGGTATAACAATCAGCGGTCTGGCCTTTCCATCTCCTGATCCCGAATACTCATCCGGTCAGCTTTACGGATCAACCGGGAATGAGGGTCTTTCCATTATAAAGATCAATGAATCAACAGGGGCCGGTACCTATTTTGCTTCAAATGGTACTTATGGCCCTGTTACGGAATTAGAGTTTGATCCAACAGGCAACAAAATATTTGCAACAACCGGAGGTGGTACTTCAAATTTAATCACCATCGATCCGGTTACCGGTGTTGAAACATTAATTGGCAGTCACTTTCCCGGATCTATAAACGGACTGGAATTTATTGGCGGTATCCTGTATGGTATTCACTGGGGACCCGGTGGACCTGGTGGTTATTCCGTTCTGGTAACAATTGATACTGCAACGGCAGATCTCGATCCAATGGGCTCAACAGGATTGGGCCCTATGGGGGGTTTAGCGTATGATAACGCTGTAGGTATGCTTTATGGTATCACTGTTCATGGAGGGCCGGCCCTGCTTGTATCTATCGATATCGAAAATGGTGATGCCATTCCAATAGGTCCAGTTGGTGTTGCATCTGAATGTCGTGGCCTAACCTTTGGTCCGGATGGCATTTTATATACCAGTTCACTTGAACCAGCAAATCTCATTGCAATTGATCCTGTAACCGGTGCAGGGACCATTGTCGGACCAACAGGAACAGACTGGATCAGTGCGCTGGCTTATCCTAATCCTGTCCTGTACGGTTCAGTGGGAGCTGAAGATGATCAATTTATTTTAATCGATCCTACTACTGGTGAAGAATCATTCCTGGCCACCAGTGGAACATACGGGCCGGTCAGTGATATCCAGATGAATCCTACAGGTACTGCACTTTATGGAGTAACAGGAGGAGGGACTTCGAACCTGATCAGTATTGACCTTATCACCGGTGCAGAATCTTTGATCGGTAACTATTCATTAACTGCCAATGACAGGATCAACGGATTGGAATATGCCCGTAATGCGCTTTACGGGACATATATTTCAGGGGAAGGATCAAATCAACCTTCTTCGCTGGTCATTATCAATACAACGACTGCAGAATTAACCATGGTAGGCCCGACAGGTTTTGGCGCAATTACAGGCCTGGCTTTTGATAAGTTTACCGGGACACTTTATGGTATTACTGCTGACAATGGCCCACCAGATTTTCAACCTGAGCTGATATCATTAAACCTTGAAACTGGTGAAGCAACATTGATTGGATCACTTGGATTCAGTTTTGATTATATAAGTCGTGGCCTTACTTTTGGACCTGGTGGTGTTTTATATACTGCATTAACCGGAGTGAACGATAGTTATCTTGCATCAGTGGATCCCACTACCGGAGTTGGGACTATCATAGGACCTACATCATCAGAATGGATCAGTGGGCTGGCTTATCATTATCATCCGGCGGTTCCACTTAGCGACTGGGCAATTTATGTAGGGATATTTTTGATTGCTGTTTTCATAATAATTCGTTTCAGAAAAGGAATGGTATAATTTTTATTACGGTTCTTCATTGTGCTACTTTGCAGAATCCTTTGATGATGTATTAAAACCTTTTCTTTCCATTGCTTAGAGACACAAAATATTTTGTCTCTATCGCAAATTACGTTACACCTTTTTAGAAACCAGTGTTGCATTATGCCCGCCGAAGGCAAACGAATTGGAAAGGGCTATATCAGTTTTAATAATAACAACTGATGCAATAGGGACCAGAATGTATTATTCAATCACACCGATTTTTTTAAGGATAAAACTATCATCCACAGGACAAAAACCCACTCCAAACATAATCTCCTGTTCCTCGGCCATATTCAGACAACCATCTTGAATAGAATTATTTTCAATAAGGATCAAAGTATAATACCCCATAACAGAAATTGGTGGAAAAAATTCAAGGACATATTCCCTTTCAAATTCAGCTCCAATCTGACATGCTTCTCCCGTAACGATATTGACCGTATGCATACCATCAGGCCCTTCAAGTTGAAAATCCTGTGGAATAACACTATTGCAGGCTACCAGTTCATTAAAACTTATACTCAGGCTTTCATCCCCTATGCTAACGTCCAAAGTGTCAACCTCCGCAATAAACGGTGAGGTAGTATCCGTTAATGTTATTCCGGAACAGCTCAAATCAAGTATATATCCATACTGTGTGGATGACCAGTTGCTGATGTTGATGACATAGGTTTCCCCTGCATTTACGGGAATAAGCATATTAAAAGGAGAATCTGCTGCTCCTCCACAATTCTGCATATAATTTCCATTTGGACCTGTTGAGCCCTGAGTGGCAGACCAGTTACAACTTACCTGGAGTTCATCAGCCTGACTAAAAATGTCTTCACATCGTGCCTCGGTCAGGTTATAAACCACCCAGTCGTAGTCATCAGACGGCTGGTTAGGGATCAGTTCAAATCCCAGCAAACCGGTTTGCTGCGTATTGATCCTGTACCAAACGCAGTTTCTTTCACCATTGAGCATACAATTACCAGGGCAACCACCACCGGTAGGAATTTCATTGGGATAGTTACCTGTTCCAACATAGGAATTTGGTTGATAATAAACCGAATCACAAATAAGTATTGCACCGAGGCAATCTTGAACTGTGGGTGTTTGAGCCTGGATAATGTTTTGTAAAAACAATATTGTTAATAGGAAGATCAGCCTGAAATTATTTTTCATATAAAAAAAGATTAATCTGTTATGACACAAATGTATGAAAACTATATGTGCCAGAAGATAATATTTTATTAACTGTAGGAGGCAATTTTTATGGCTGAAAAGATCCAGGATCCTGTATTTCCACTAAAGAATAAATTATAAGTAATTATAGTATGCGTTTAAACACCAGTGTTGCATTATGCCCGCCGAAGGCAAACGAATTGGAAAGGGCAACATTAATCTTATGCTTACGTGATTTATTGGGAACATAATCCAGATCAAGATCAGGATCGGGGATATCAAAATTTATGGTCGGTGTTAAGGTCTGATTAATCATGCACTGAATGGTAGCGATTCCTTCTATGGCACCTGCTGCACCAATGGTATGACCTAACATGGATTTCTGTGATGATACCGGAATATTATGGGCCCTGTCACCAAAGACCTTTTTAATGGCCAATGTTTCATACATATCGTTCAGTATAGTGGAAGTTCCGTGGGCACTGATATAATCAACATCTTCTTTATTGATACCCGCATTTTTGATTGCTTTCTCCATGGTATAAGCCATTCCCTCACCATCAGCCATAGGGGCCATGATATTATAGGCTTCACTTGTCAAACCATGCCCGATCAATTCAGCATAAACTTTTGCATTTCTGGCTTTTGCCGATCTTTCCGATTCAAGGATCATCATTCCTGCTCCCTCTCCGATTACAAAACCATCACGGTTTTTTGAGAAAGGCTTACTTGCTTTTTCGGGCGGATCATTCTCAATAGATAAGGCATAAATCTCATTAAAGCCTTCTATTTCTTCAGGATTGATAATTGAATCGGCACCACCTACGATTACGATATCGGCATCACCTTTTTTGATCAGATCATAGCCGGAAGATATGGCATAAGCAGAAGCCGCACATGCCGTAGAGATAGTATAATTGGGGCCGAGAAGTTTATATTCCAGTGATATCCATGCCGACATGGCATTGTTCATGCTTTTGATAATGGTGTTTTTTGAGGTGGTATCCTTCTCAACACTTGAATTTCCGGTATTAACAACACCAAGGATTACCGCACATCTTGTTTTATCATAGGTTTCGAAATCGATGCCCTCTTTTTCAATCAGGTCTTTAACACATACATAAGCCATACGGGTAACCCTTGTCATCTGCCTTGCCTGTCTTTTTTTTATTCTTTCAGTGGCATAGGTATCAAAGGTTACCGGAAGTTGAGCAGCAATCTGAGTTTGTAAATGGGAAGGATCAAATGATGTAATTCGCGTTACCCCGCTTCTTCCCTGCTCAAGGTTTTGCCAGTTTTCTTCCACATTTAAACCAAGCGATGAAATAATATTCATTCCTGTTACCAGTACCTTCTGTTCCATTGGGGCGATCGTGCGTTAAATAATAATTATGCGTCAGTTTGCAAAAATAATCAACATTAAGGAATTGAACTACCTGAATTATTTATAATCCCAAATTATGCATTGGAAATGTAATGAACCAAGGCATTAGTTAGGATAATTAATTTCGCCGGCCAATTGAAATGGGCTTTTATATGGGTTCATCGATTCCCTGACAATAAACTCAATCATTTCCTGTGTATATACTTTTGTTGATAGCAATTCGAATAAAGGCTTAAGATACCACCCGTAAATCATTTCCAGAAATTTATCTTGAACATTTTCCTGTATATCAATACCAACGGCCACCTTTTCAGATTGTTTGCCTACATCATAGTTATAAAATCCTTTTTTGTTTTTTCTTCCAAGGTTTCCCAGCTTAACCTGTAGCTTCAATTCATTAATTAATGGATGAAATTTTTCTCTATTGGTTGCATCCCGGGTATAATTCAATACTGAATTCAATACTGTGTCGATACCAACATGATCGAAGAATTCAAAAACACCGATGGGAAAAAGGTATTGCTGAATCATGAAATCTATAACTTCATAGGATAGTCCGTACTCCTGGTGTAAAAAGCAACAACCATTCTGAAGAGGAAGAAAAATCCTGTTTACAAGAAAATGCGATTCTTCCGGTAAAACGATATATTTTTTATTGATCTCCTTCAGAAAGCCTTCAATATACCTGATGGTGCTTTTTAAGGTGTTGTCAGGTATATTTACCTCAACCAGGTTAACAATGGATACCGGAAAAAAGAAATGAAGCCCGATTGTTTTGCCCTTCCTGTTTTTGCCTGTAATTAATTCCCGTGGTGATATCGATGAGGAATTCGATGCGATGATACACTCAGGATTCAGAATATCATCAAGCTTTTTAACCAGGTCAATCTTCATCTTGGTGTTTTCGGTTATCGACTCTATAACAATATCACATCCTGCCAGATCATTAATCTCGTTTGAGATGCGAATATTATTAAATTTCCGGTCAAAACCTTCCTGATCAATAAGTCCATGCTTGAGCGCCCTGTTTAATTTGCGGTTATAGCTTTTACTGATTTTTTCAGCCGAATCAGGTGTCCTGCATACCATGGTTATGGCAAAGGGGAAATCGCAGAGGTAATTGAAGAGGCTCACACCCATCTTCCCGCATCCTATGATACCCGTATGATATGCTCTCATTATTGAAGTTTAATTGAAGCAATATTGTTAGACCGTCTCATAAAAGCCTTCAGGCGTCTTTATAGTCAAGGTTTTAATTTTTACCACAAAGGCGCTCTAAGGATATCACAAAGTTACACAAAGGAAAATACTATCGGGAGCTACTCAGATTTATCATACCTTTCTTTCCATGGCCCCCTGTCAACAGCGGCAATGGCATCCAGGAATTCAGGCATATTTCTTCTGATCTTTTTGATATGCCTGTTGATCCCTATCATTGAAAGCAGAAACGGTGCAGCAGCATCTATCGACATTTTTTTGTTCCTGATAAGGGAGAATATTTCAAAAAACAACTTCCTTTTATCATTGTTCGTTGAAAAAATGAATTCTTTAAACACTAAAAAAGTCGTTTTAATTTTTAAAGAAACCGGGGGCGGATCGTTCAGGTTTTCCCTGGTGAAATATCCCTGTTTGAAAAGATCAATTGAACGCTGGTAAATCGTTTTAAAATCATATAAGCATTCAAGTGTCTCGACGTATCTTTCAAATAATTCCGTCTGCGACATTTGTTGATAATGCATTACCGGAAACATTCCTCCGCCATATTCCCTGGTGTCCTTTACCCATCTTCCGGCCTTATCCATCCGATTAAAAAGTTCAGTCCCCGGGGTTATCCCCAGTATGCTAACCATGATATAAGGAATCTGGGCCTGGATGGAGAATTCAATGATCCTGTCAAATTCATCAAGCTTATCATGGTCAAAACCGACAATAAATGAGGCATAGGTGTTCATCCCTTTTTTATGGATCCTTTGAAGGGCTTCTGAATAATCAATTCGTTTATTATGATCCTTATGGGTTTCGGCAATACTTTGTTCGTTTAATGATTCGAATCCAATAACAATGAAATTGCAGCCGGCCTCAGCCATTTTATCAAGCAGTTCATCATCAAGTGTGACATCAACACTGGCCTGGCAGGTCCATGATAATCCCAGTGGTTTCATTCTTCTTAGTAATTCCAGGGTATATTTCCTGTTCATGATAAAATTATCATCAACAAAGATGAGCTTCTTAAGGGGCAGTATTTTGAGTTCTTCGATCACATTATCGATATCGCGGTATCTTACTTTGCGACCGAACATCTGAGAAACAAGGCAAAATTCACATTTATACGGGCAACCTCTTCGGGTCTGTACACTCACCGACATGATCTTTGAGGTATCAAGCAAATCCCATCTGGGAATAGCATTTGACTCAAAAGGAACTTTGCTTTCAGTCTTATAAACCCCCTTTAGTTTCCCCTTCTCAAAATCAGCAAGGCATTCCTGCCATAAACCTTCGGCCTCACCAATTACGACACTATCAGCATGTTTTAAGCCCTCTTCTGGACAATAGGTAACATAGGGGCCTCCGAATATCACTTGGATCTTTTTCTCCCTGAAGCCATCTGCAATTTCAAAGCATCGATCGGAAGAGGCAAGATAGGTACTGATACCAACCAGGTCAGGATAAATATCATCAGGAATGGATTCAATATTCTCATCAACAATATGAATATTATAATTATCGGGAGTTAATCCCGCAATGGTAGGTAAAGCAAGGTTGGCATATGGCACTTTTTTTCCAAGTATCCTGACCATCTCAATCTGTGTGGCATAATGCATAAAGGTTTGCCTTGGATTGATAAGCAACAGCTCATATGTCTTATTTGGATCACTGGTTTTCAAAACATTCCTTTTTATTTGATCAACTATATTTAAAAATAAATCCGGCCTGCATAAACTTGCTTACCTCGCTCACAAAACTAAGAACAATATCGCCTTTATTTAATTGCTCCTCTTTTAAGATATGGTCCATACATATAAATACCATCGGTGGTCCAATATAGCCCATGGTGCTCATCTTTGTATATAGTGTATTTCTTTGTATTCCAATCTTTTCACACTCTTCAATTACCAGTTCCGCTATATGTTTGGATGGGAAATTAACCTGGAAAAATCTGATCTTTTCAAAATCGATGGGATATTTATTAAACATCCGCTGAAGTCCTTTGAAGAATATTGATCCACCTTCCTCATTAAAATGTTCACCCAATTGTTCGTTGAACATCTGGGCCAGATGATGATATCCTTTTTCAAATTCTTCTTTTGGATTCATCCAAAATGCAGGGCGTTGGTTCAGCATTCCAGCCGGTTTTTTCCCTCCAACCGATTCTGTATAAACTTCTTCAATGCATAAACCATTTGCAACATCAAAGGCCTGAAGCACAAGTGCCCCAGCTCCATCGCTGAGAAAATACCTGAGGAATACCTCCTCTTTTTTAATAAGTGGCTGATTATAATATTCGGCTACCAATTCAGATGAAGACATGCTTGATGAAATGACAAGTGCTGTTTTATAACGGCCCGATCTCAGCATTTCAAAAGCCACCAGCAGGGCTTTATAAGCCGAAGTACAATTAGCATGTATGGATATTTCCCCACATTGTTCAATCCCCAGGGCTTCCTGTATCCTAACACTGGCTGTGGGCATCTGGTCCTGGTGGGCGCTCCCATAGGCAATGAAGTCAATATCATTAGCTCCTATGCCAGCAGCCTTCAGGGCTTTATTTGCTGCTTTGACCGACATGGTGATATTATCCTCGGTAAATTCCCTGGTTACAGGATCGATAGCATAATAATACTGTTCCACTTCAAGCAATTCCTTCATCAGGATTTTCATTCGTTTTAACCAGTTCCGGATTTTTTGGGGGGCATCGGCTAACTCCCCCAGGTAATGATCTACCTCATCGATAGTAATTCCATTGCCCGGCAGGTATGATCCACTCCCTGTAATTTTGACTTTGTTGTTTATATTTACCATAAACTTTTAGAAAGCTTTTCTAATGCATTATTTGGGATTATTTTAATTCTTTCAGGTATTCTGCTTTTTTATATTTGCGATAGTTTAAAGAAACCTTTTCTGCAAAACTGATAGAAAAAGGTAACAGGTCTTTTTTATATGCCACCTTATCCACTATTTCATACTTCAAAGCTTCATCGGCCGAAAGGGTATTACCTCTCAGAGCCAGTTCAATGGTTTTTGCTTTTCCACTCTGCCGGTGAAGATTTTGAATGCCTCCTATTCCTGGCATCAGGCCAAAAGTGGATTCAGGAAGTCCAAGTACTGAACCTTCTGCACATACCCTGAAGTGGCAAAACATGGCAAGTTCCAGTGCTGAACCCAGACAAATACCACGAATGGCAGCAATAACAGGTATATTAAGTTCCCTGAAGTAGCTGAATGATTCCAGGTTATCACTTAAAGTGTTTATCATAAGCTTCTGCTCAGGAACGCTTTTCTTATCAGGCTGATGGTTGATGGAGCTCAGCAGGCTGTTCAGATCAGCACCAGAGGAAAAATGCCGGCCACTACCGGAAATAATAATTGCCCTGACATTGCTGCACGGAATTATTTCTCCTGTTAATTCGGTCATACGCCTGAAAAAACCAGGGGTCATTTGATTTGCCGGGGGATTGCTTAATTCAACAAAACCAATATTATTCCTGATACTCCACGATATGGATTCGCTTCCGTTCATTTCAGGTTTCTTTTATTAGCCGCTTCTGAAGCAAGTTCGCAAAACATCTCAACATCCCTTTTAGTGGCTTCCTCAAATTCCATTTTCTCAGCATTGTTTATCGAACGCATGATCATGTTGATGATCTTTACAGACCTGTTGGCAGTGACTTTTTTAAGCAATTCAATGGAATAGGAAAGTGTGTCTTTTCTTTCAGTTAAATGATCTGCAAGTTTCAGATTAAGTGCCTCTGAGCCGTTTATGGTATCGCCATTTAACAAAATTTCAATTGCCTCAGCTTTTCCAATTATATCGGCAAGTTTGCCAGATCCACCCATTCCGGGTATTAACTCCAGGTTTACTTCCGGAAAGGCAAATAGTGTTTGTTCGGTGCATACCCTGATGTGACATGACATGGCCACTTCCAGCCCACCACCAAAACAAACCCCCTGAACTGCTGCCACTACAGGAATCTCAAGGTTCTGAATATAATTAAGTAAACGATTACCCTTGATTAAACTTTCCGCAAATTCTTTTCTTTTTCTTATTTGCTTAAAAATCATGTTGGAGTCAGCCCCGGCTGAAAAATGTCTTCCGGTACCTGTAATAACCAGTCCTTTAATATCATCATCCATGTATTCTTTCAGGACATCTATTTCAATAAACTCGGGATGTGTTAAATAATTTTCAGGCGGATTATCGAGCTGAAGTATTCCGATATCCCCATCCTTTGTCCATATGATATTGTTGTGTTTCTTTTCCATCCCTTCTTACTGATAATTCCTGATGATTAATCCTCAACCATTTCCAGAGGTATATCACAAGGTATTTTGTTTTTATTGAGCAAAATGACTTTAACACGCAAGCGTGCAACCGGTAATTTATTTTTATTATTTATCATCCGATGATGAAAGACAAGGTAAGGTCTTTCCCGCTTTACTTTTGTTTCAATCATTATCTCATCAAAAAGGTTGATCTCTCTCATATAACGTATTTCAAGACCTGTTACCACCATTTTATTGCCGGAATCTTTCAGTTGTTTCAAGAAACCTGTTTCCCTGAACAACTCCCAGCGGGCCTGTTCTGCATAGTTCAGGTACACAGCATTATTGACATGATCGTACGAATCAAGTTCATAGCCTCTGGCCTGGATAGTATAGTAAAAGATATCTGAAGGTTTAATTGCCATTACAAGCTTATCTTTTTTCTTAATTTTTTATTTTCGGCCCGGGTAATCTTCCCCATATGTACCTGGGTGATAAATGCAAAGATAGTTTTATGTATGATGTCACCCGTGGAATTATCCCTATTCTTCCTGAATTTATTCAATAAAAACCAGGTCCTCTTTAATATCCTTGAATAACAGAATCCTTTTTTAACAACATATTCCAATGCCTGTATAATCTGTTGATTGCTCATTTCAGGGTGTTTCACATTGGTGATATTTGTATTATGATCCTGCAGTTTATCTTCCTTTTTTAATCTCTCATAAAGGTCAGTTCCCTTAAGGGCATGAACAGGGGAGAACACGGGAGCCAGGTTCATCTCCCTGCAAAAATCCCAGGTCCGGTACCAGGTATCCGGATCATCATCTTCATAACCAATAGTAAACCATGCCGATATCAATATGCCCTGATCCTGGATAAAACGGATGTTTTGTTTCATTTTCTCTATGACATCATCGTTGCTTTTCAATCCCATCTTGGCATAACTTCCACTTTTCTTGAGGACATTCAAATTAATAGATTCCATGCCAATAGCCGCATACAGCAAGCCTGCCTTAACAGCTTTTTTGATTACCTGCTGTCCTTTTTGCGTTGCTGCTGCATTCAGGTTGGCCTGCCCGGTCCAGAATTGCCTGTGCTTTAATTGTGCTATCCTATCATAAAGTTCATGATAATAATCATAGGTGTCTGGTCTTCCAAAAACGGTATCATCAATAAGGTAATAATACTTTTTAAACTGGGAGATTTCATGAACAACATCTTCTACAGGTCGCAACCTGTAATTACTTCCAAATAACCCCGTCACCGCACAAAAATCGCAATTTACAGGGCAACCCCTTGCGGCGTAAACCATTTCGAAGGTATATTTCTTTTTAAACAGGCCCCTTCGTGGAACAGGCATTTGATCAAGCCCTGGTAATTTGTCAAGTTGATAAACCGAAAATCCATCTGCGATAAATCTCACAGGCGAACAAACATAAAAATCCTTTAAGCTGTCATTGTTGATATCCTCAAGAAGAACAGGCCATAATTTTTCCCCTTCCCCGATAACAACAGCGTCGGCATGTTTTTTTGATTCAAAGGGATTTGATGATGCCTGGGGGCCTCCCATGATAACATATACCCTCTTCTGATTCTTCCTGAACCTGTCAGCCACTCTGAATGCTTCTTCTTCGGCCGACATCCTCACACTGATCCCCACAAGATCAATATCCTCCTCGTAATCAATCCCATCTTCCCGGAGCATATCTGTAAAAGCATACTGATGTTCAGGAGCTGTACCGGCAAGTATAGCCAGTGACAGGGGCATAAAAGGTACCTTCTTCCTGAGCGGATCATCTGGTTTTGCCGATAAGATCAACCTGATTTTCATTAATGCAAAAATATCATATCTGGCAAAATTGAGATAATTTCTTTTTTATTTGAGATAACCAGGTGATTCAAATTCCAGGTTTTACATTCCAGATTAAGGTAAAGGGCAAGGTCAAAAGGAAGAAGTGGCGATTCATCCATGTTAATCCTATAATTTTAAGTTTCCCCCTCACTTAAATTTTTATATTTGTATGCTTGAAATGGGCAGTGTTTCTTAAGTTTGTTCAATATGTTAAATAGATTCTGAATGAAAGAAATAGATAATAAAATCAAAGAAGAGGTCAGGGAAATTGTGTATCAGTTTTTTGCTGATGAATGTGAGGTGGAACTTGCAGAAATTAATGACAATACAAATATATTTACCGATCTGGATGGTGATTCACTGATGTTTCTTGAATTAATAGAGATCTTCAAGGAAAAATACGACCTGGATATTGAACTGGCCACCATAGGCAAATACAGCGTCAAAAACCCTGTTAAGACCATCGGGGAATTGATTGCCATGCAACTGCTGATCATTGAGCATGGGAACAAGATCATTGATCTTTCCTGATTCCACAAGCTTTAGATCACAATGGATACAGCGTTTATATTTCCTGCTTTTGTTTCTGACTTTATTGGCAACGAGCAGGAAATACTTAATGAACTCTCCGACGATTTAAATAACCATCTTAAGATTACCGCACACCTTGTTGATGATTGTTTTAATGAATTTTCTATAACAGATACCCGATTCCTGAATAATGAATTATATAACCAGATTACAAGCTATGTGTTCAGTTGTTCATTATCAAGGATTTTAGAATCTAACAAATTAAGACCTGATATTGTTGCAGGTAACAGCATGGGATTATATGCTGCATTATACTGTGGTAAGGTTATTAATTTCATGGAAGGATTAAACCTCATTGTAAAAGCCTATGATCTAATTCAGGAAAACATTAAAGGTTTTGAAGCCGGAATGGGTGCTATCATCGGGCATAAACGAGCAGTAATCCAGGAATTGATTAAGAAACATGTTAAAGATGTCTGGATCGTGAATTGTAATGGGTTGCATTCCTTCCTTGTTTCAGGCAGGAAACCAGAAATTGTTAAACTTCTTGATATTGCTAGGGATGAAGGAGCATTGTTTGCTTCTTTACTGAATGTTAAAAGCCCCTATCACAGCCCGTTAACTTTAGAAGCTTCATCAAAATTCAGGGAATATATAAATTCCGAGATTGAGATTGATATTCCTGCTTCCATAATAATTTCTTCAGCAAATCAAAAAACTCTGGGGAACGAAGAAGACATAACAGAGGAGCTGGTCAGGAATTTATGCAATCCCATCAACTGGTTTGCGACCATGAAAGAAATTCTCTCATTTGGGGTGACCACGTTTATTGAATGTGGAGGCGGTAACAGCCTTTATAAAATCTCGAAATTTATAAAGGGGGATTTTAAGGTTTACCCGATAAATAAGATTAACAAAATTTTGGGGTAACAAACCTTTCTAAAAGAATAGCCACGAGTCTTCACTTCTGATGATAACTATTTGTAAAATACTTAAATGCGAGGGGCAGTTTTTTACAGGCCGCTCCGATGGAGCTTGTCCTTTCATTCGTCAATTTCAGTATTACAAACAGGTGACCTCTATGAGGTCAGAACTTTATTCTTAACCTCCGGGAAATTAGATATCAGCAATGTCTATAGTGTATTGGGATGTTCCGGAGGTGCGCCCTGTTTATATGATAGCGGATGAAAAAGCTAGTTTTAAGCTATATCAAGGGTGGCCTGTTTGCAATCTCAGATTGGCGACCATGCCTATCAAATCACATCCTTCCCTTTTTTAATCAACCAGAGTTTGCCTACATTTTCATAAAAATCCTCAAGCGGTAATCTGGTCTCAAGAACACAATTGAAGAAATTATATTTGGAATAATCATGATCGATGATCTGGTCTTTGATCTCATTATAAAATGTTGTGCCCGGAAGCGGGGTCAATATCGTATATCCTGCATAGGTTACCCTGTGGGAATTGGCATAATCGGAAAGGGCTTTGAAATCATCTTCATCATAATCATTGGGAACCACATAATTTCCACGTAACAAAATTCCATTGTCATGAAAAATATCAATGGCCTGATGAATTAATGCGGCAGGTGAGTTTTTGTTATAATTTTTCAATTCCTCTTCCCTGAATGATTCGAAACCACAGATCACCACCTTTAATCCTGCCTTTGCCAGCTTTTCAATCAACCACGGATATTTTACTGCAGTATCTGCTCTTATGTCCATGATATACTCCTTCTCTATCCCTTCTTCTTTAATTCTATCAAACAACTCACTGATAAACTTAACATTAACAATGGTGTTGGCATCAGCAAAACGGACAACCTGATAATCAATAAGTTTAAGTTCTTTGATAATACTTTCTATTGTCCGTTGAAAATACATCCCTTTATGCTCCTGCCATATGGAACAGAAAGTACACTTATAAGGGCATCCAAGCGAGGTAAAAAGGTATGTGGTCGGATAGGGGCTTTTCCCTACTTTATATGTCGATTTCCATCTTTCAAGATGTGATCTGTCGGGCATAAGGAAATATTCATTTGCTGCATCAATTGCATTATCAGTATTCCCGGTTTGTACAAGGCCCTGCTCCGTATTTATAATTATGCCCTTTACCTCCCGGAGTTGTTTTTGGCTTTCCAGTGCTTCAACAACTTCCCTGAAAACTAGTGCAGATTGCCCCGGGCAGATTATATCAATAGAAGGATCTGTAAAATCATCCGGGCACAAAGTGGTGTGAAGACCACCGGCGATGGTTATAATATCAGGATTGACCTGTTTGACAGTTCTGAATATCCCTATTCCATAATAAAACTCAGATGTAATAATTGTCACACCGACAACATCAGGTTTAACCTTTTCAACCAGGTTTTTTATCAAGACATCAAGTGATGGTGTTTCCGGAATAAGATCATATTCACCCTTGGTATCAAAAACTTCAACCTCATGTTCTTTCACTGCAGCAGCAATGGTAAGTAATCCCAGCGGAGGACCAATAAGCTTCTTATGAATGAAATGCCTGGCCTCTTCCGATGCATATTCAAGAATCTTATTTTCAGGGGATCGTGGTGTATTTATCAATAATATCTTCATGTTCCAATCAGCTAACGGATGAAACGTCAAAAATACAAAGCTATAATAATCCGGTTACCCTCCAAATACACTCCAAAGCCTGTAAACCCATTTAACAAAAACTTGTCTATTTTTGTATGGAAATTAATCTCCCAATACGCCTTAATGAAAGAAAAAGAACTTTATATCGATTATAAGCCTCAACAATCCATTTACTATGTTGAGAAGGAGGATGACTCTTACGGCCCTGTATTAAGCGGCTCCTATCTTTCAAAGCATTATCTTGACGACTATTACGAAAAGGTGTCCAGGTTGGAAAAGTCATTAAGGGGCCAACTTGCAAAAGGAGAGATCAGTCCGATATATTATTTCAAGATGCTGCAGGAGTTCGGAGAAAAAGATCTTGCTTCTCGTGCCGGGGTAAGCAGAAGAATCCTTAAGAAACACTTTACAATGAAAGGTTTTGAAAAGTTAACCCTTTCACGTATCAGGAGATATGCAGATGCCTTTGATATTCCGGTTGCCTTCATGTTCCAGCTTTTGATTGGCAAAAATGACGATGTAAACAAAGTCAGGATTGAACAGATCAGAACCGGGAATCCGTATTTTATAATTTCAAAACTTGAATCTGAAAAATAGTAGTTTGTTAATTAAAGGCTAAAAAGATAGAAAATACTGTTACTGAATGAAAGAGATCAATTACGAACACAGAATGGGGGCACATTGCGAGTCGGGTACCGTAACATCCCTTTTGAATCATGGTGGAATGGAGATCACCGAACCCCTTGTATTTGGTATTGCCGGCAATATTTTCTTCGGTTATTTTGAGTCAAAAAATTTCCCATTCCCAACTTTTATTGTCAGAAACAGGCCGGGATCCATTCGCAGCAATATAGCCAAAAACTTAGGGGTTAAATTCCATACGGAAAAATTCAGGTCACAGGAAAAGGGCGAAGCTGCTCTTGACGAACTAATCATGAAAGATATCCCCACTGCCGTACAGGTTGACTTTTACTATATGGATTATATGCCTGAATGGCAGCGCGCCCATATCAATGTGCATTTTGTGAATGTTATCGGAAAAAATGAACAGGAATATCTTTTAAGTGACAGTTATTACCCGAAGAAATCAAAACTTGAAACTTCAAAACTGACAAAAGCCAGGTTTGCTGGTGGTTTCATGGCTCCGAAAGGATTTATGTTCTACCCCGAATCCATCCCTGAATCTATCGACTATGAAAGAGCCATCATTAAAGGAATCAAAAAGGCCACCTTTAATATGCTCAGGTTACCTGTCCCTTTTGTCGGTATTAAGGGAATGCGCAAATTCGCAAAAAAAGTAGTTGAATGGCCAAAAATCGCAAGGGATATCGATCATCTTTCCCATGAAATCATGAAGATTAATATTCTTCTTGAAGACCAGGGTACTGGTGGTGCAGGATTTCGTTACTTATACGCAACCTTCCTGCAACAGGCCTCTGAAAAACTGAAGAATGATGACCTTGATAAGATGTCGAAGGAGATGATGGGGATAGGTGATAATTGGAGAAATATTTCTTACTTTGCAGCCAGAATAGGTAAAAACCGTGACCTCGGCCCTGAACGATTGAAAGAATTAAGCACGATGATCAATGAAAGGGCCGAAGAAGAACAAAGCTTTTTTACCAGACTGAATAAACTTGTTAAATAATTATAAACGGGCGGAAAGATGACCGAAGTTGAGTTGATTTCACTGAAGACTGAGATTAAAGAGGTAATTCTAAAGGCACTTAATATAAAAAATATAAAACCGGAACAAATCGGTGACAGCGATCCATTGTTTGCCAGGGATAATATACTAGGACTCGATTCCATTGATGCCATCGAATTGATCATGGCCATTCAAAAACATTTTAATGTAAGAATTGCCGATCAGAACCTGGCTCGTCATATCCTTGAATCAATCGATACCATAGCAGAGTTTCTGATTAAAGAAAAAGCAGCATCATACGATTAAAATTCCAAACAACAAATCCCAAATAACAAATAATGCTCAATGACCAGGATTCAAATGACCAAAACTCATCCCAATAATAATTAGTTTTGAATTTTGAAAATTGATTTTTGGAATTTATATATTGGGATTTCTTAAACAGGTGCCAATTCAATATGAAACACTCATATATTCTTGCGGGAACAACATTTGGAAAGATTACCCGATTAATGTGTCGGAATGGGATTTCTTTCTATCCTGCATATTTATTGCGAATGTTGTTCCTGCTACAAAATGGTATCTGGGCTTCCTTATTCAGGATCCGTGAAAAACAAAAGTATGCTATGATTCTCCGGAACCATCCTGTTCCCGACGATCCGATATTTATCATCGGGCACTGGCGAAGTGGCAGTACCTTTCTGCATCAGCTGATGGTAATGGATGAGCAAATGACAGCCCCATCTGTATTCCAGGTATCCATCCCTGATAGTTTCCTGGTTTCCAGAAAATATTATAAGCCTGTTATGTCGAAGTTAATGGGAACCCGGCGTCCGATGGATAATGTTAAACTTGGCTTTGATGAACCACAGGAAGATGAATATGCCCTCCTTAAATTAACATTGGATTCACCCCTTGAATACCTGATATTTCCAAAAAATGAAAGCTATTTTTTAAATGGATATAACAATTTTTATCCTGAAAAAGAGAACAGGAAAAAGTGGAAAACCTCCTTTATGAAGTTCAGTAAAAAGCTGGATTACCTCACCGGGAAAAGGATCGTATATAAGAATCCATTCCATTCTTTACGAATTCCGATACTGCTGGATATGTTTCCAAATGCAAGGTTTATACATATACACAGACACCCATACAGCGTTGTGCCATCAACCATTAATATGTGGAATATCGTGGGGAAACAAAACCGGCTGAAGAAAAAATGGTACCCGCCTGAGATGAAAGATGTTTGCACAGTACTCAATAGATTTTACTTGAAAATCAGAGAAGATCTTCAGGTACTGCCTGAAAAAATGTGGGTTGAAATACAATTTGAACAGTTTGAAACTGACCCTGCTAAAACAATTAAAAAGATATTTGATCATTTTGGCCTTACATTTACAAATGATTTTAAATTAAAACTGGATCAAAAACTATCAAACCTGAAAAGCTATAAGAAAAACATTTATTCAATTTCCCAGCAGGAGAAAGATCTGATAAATAACACACTAAAAGAGCAATTTAAACATTTTAAGTACGAAGAATAGCATGAAGTTTCGATTAATATATCCCAGATGGGAAAAACTGGCAGGACAAACCCATTTTAATTTACCACCACATGGACCGGTGGTTTTTGCGGCTGCCCTTCCGGATTATGTTGAGGTTGATTTTATCGATGAAAATGTAGAGTCATTCAGTTATAACGATCCGGTGGATTTTGTAGGCATCTCAATGATGCTTACTTCTCAGATTATGCGCGGATGGGAAATTGCCGATGAATATCGTCAGAGAGGTGTAAAGGTCATTTTTGGAGGAATCTCCACCATGCTCCATGCCGAAGAAACAATGACACATGCCGACAGTGTTTTTCTTGGTGAAGCTGAAGGGCGTATGGAAGAGGTTATAGATGACTTTAAAAAAGATCAGCTTAAACCATTTTACAACTACATGACCAAACAACCGGATATTAATCAGGTTGGCCCTGCCAGAAGGGATATTCTTAACCGTGAACTTTATTATCATAAGGGTGTGCAAATGGTTGATCTTTTCCATGCTTCCAGGGGATGCAGGTTTAACTGTTATCCCTGTGCTGTATCGTTTCTCGGTGGACGTCAGTTCAGGCCCAGACCGTTTGATAAAATTGCAGAAGAATTGGATACCATTGACAATAACAGGCTCTTTGTGGTTGATAATACCCTGGCCCAGAATGTGGAATGGGAAAAGGAATTGTTTAAAACAATGATACCTTTTAAAAAACACTGGTGCAGCCATACCATCGATGAAAATCCTGAAGTTCTTGATCTGGCGGCACAGGCTGGTGCGTGGTATGTTTATCAGGCAGTTTTTGATACCTCAGATTATATAAGGGAGAGAATAAAGAAATACCATGATTTTGGCATAAGCGTGGAGGGAACGATACTTCTGGGAATGGATAATCAAACCGAAGATGACATTAAACGACTGATTGATTTCCTGCTTGAAATAAAACTTGATCTGGCAGAGTTCACCATTCTTACCCCTTTTCCACATACGAAAGCATACGACGATATGGTGAAGGAAAACCGTATATTTAACCACAATTGGAATGATTACAATGCAGGTAAGGTGGTGTTTAAGCCCCGGCATATGAACCCGGAAAAACTGCAGGAGCTTTACCACTATGCATGGGAAACCTTTTATAAAGATGAAACCCAGGAGCAGAAAATGTTTAAACTGATCATGAAAGTGATCGAAAAGGAAATGGAAAAAGGGACATACAGGTCACCCAGGCAGGAACTTACAGAAAAAAGTTTTGGCAAGGAAGTTCAACGATAATAATTAATAAACTATCAATATGGAAATCCCATCTGCTTATATCGATGAGATCTTTTATTATGATGGTCTTTGGGGTGTGGAATCTCATTGTGGCATTAAAATCATTAGAAAACCAGATTATACCCTTGTGATAGCTACAGAATTGTATTTAACCAATCCGGGTACTTCAGTTACCAGCCGGATTGCTGAACTTGCCAGGCAAATTTGCCGGGAACATAAAATCAAAACAGATGAACTGAAACTTTTTGTTCACACACCCGACAGGAAATCAAAACTTGATTTTTTAAAAGAAACCTTTGATCTTGTTAAATTTGAAATAACTGAAAATTCATTCCGGAATCCAAAATGGAAAAGAATAGATAAACAGGAGATTGATGAAATGATTGCTTTTTAAAGTGGTACTACATGCATGAATTCCTGAAATATAAAATTACGCTGGTTCTGCTTTTTATCATTTTTTCTCTTACTCCTGGTTTCAGCCAGGATCTTCTTACACAAACAATAAGGGGAGTGGTGCTTGATAAAAGTTCGGGATCGCCATTACCCGGAGCTAATATCGTTGTTATGGATACTGATCCGTTACTGGGCGCCTCAACGGATCAGAATGGACATTTTATTCTTGAATCGGTTCCGACAGGGAGGCAAAGCCTTCAAGTAAGCTTCCTTGGTTATCAATCCCTCCTTATCAGTAACATCATTGTAAGTTCAGCAAAAGAGCTGGTTCTTGAAATAGAGCTTGAAGAAAAAATACTACAGGTTGATGAGGTAGAAATTGTAGCCAGGTTCCAGAAGGACCATCCCATAAATCCTATGGCTTTGATAAGCTCCCGATCATTCTCTGTGGAAGAAACCAATAAATATGCAGGAAGCTACGGGGATCCGGCAAGAATGGTTGCCAATTATGCCGGAGTTGCCTCATCAAGGGATAACAGGAATGATATAGTCGTAAGGGGAAACTCCCCTATGGGATTACAATACCGAATAAATGGAATCGAGATTCCAAATCCAAATCACTTCAGCGCCCTTGGTACCACGGGTGGTCCTGTGACAGTACTGAACACCAACCTTCTGACAAATTCAGATTTCCTGACCGGGGCATTTCCTGCCGAGTATGGCAATGCCATATCCGGTATTTTTGATTTGAGAATGAAAACAGGTAATATCTCCAGGAGGGAATACTGGGCACAACTCGGATGGAATGGACTTGAATTCGGACTTGAAGGCCCATTCTCAAAAAAGCATAATGCCAGTTATATTGCTGCCTACAGATATTCGTTCACTGATATTCTGAAACAGCTTGGGGTAAATTTACCGGAGGTAGCTCGATATCAGGACCTTTCATTTCATATAAATATCCCTAGCAGGAATAAAGGAACCCTAAGGTTCACAAGTGTTGGCGGTACCAGTTTAATAACCATGAACGATTCCGATAGGGATAGCGATGACTGGACCTTCCCAACACATGGGGAAGATATTAACACAGGATCATACATGGCTGCACTGGGGCTTTCACATCATTACCTGTTCAACAGTACAACATCCATACATACCATATTATCATTCGTAACCTCAGAAGTTCATAATAAAATAGACACCTTTAGTATTAGTGCCCCAACACAGTTTAACTGGGCAGGTGAAAAATCAAGGGAAAATAAATACAGTGTTTCAACAAGTTTATCAAAAAAAATCAATTTAAAAAACAACTTCGATTTTGGCTTTACCATCGATCTGAATGATGTTAACTATGCCGACAGCCAGTTCTATAAGGATCATTATAAGGTTTCAACCGATGAGGATCGGATTTTTGGACTTTTCAGGGCTTATATTCAATGGAAGCACAAATTCACCGACAGGTTTGCCACTTACATGGGATTACATTACCTCTTCTTTCAACTTAACAATTCCTTCTCAATTGAACCAAGAGCAGGATTAAAGTACCACCTTACCCCGGTTTCATCACTGAGCTTTGGAATAGGTTTGCACAGCCAGACCCAGGCCCGCATGATGTATTTTGTACAGACCCAACTACCTGATGATTCATATGCACTTACCAATGAAGACATGGATCTGACAAAAAGCTTTCAAATAATATTGGGCTATGATCATTTATTGAGTGAACATATCAGATTTAAATCCGAGGTTTATTACCAGAATCTTTACCAGGTACCAGTCTCAAAAGAGATTCCTCAATTCTCAATACTGAATGAGGGTACCGACTTTTTTATCGAACGACAGGATTCCCTTATCAACGAAGGAACAGGAAATAATTATGGCATCGAACTTACGCTTGAACGTTTTATACATAAGAATTTCTTTTTCCTGTTTACAGCATCTTTATATGAATCGCAATACAGGGGCTATGATAAAATTAAACGGAGCAGTTCATATAATGGTAATTATGCATTTAATGCTGTTGGAGGTTATGAATTACCCCTGGGTAAAAAGAAAAATCGTACACTGGTTTTTGGTTTAAGGTTAACATGGTCGGGTGGAAGGCCATATGTACCTTATGATAACGAACAAACAGTTAAAGAAGGCCAGGTAGTTTATGACTGGGATAATGCTTATAACAAAAGATATAATGATTACCTCCGGGGAAGTTTCAGAATTGGCTTAAGAAGGAATGAAAAGAAATTTAATACCGAACTGGCGTTTGACCTGCAATACCGGGCGAATTATACTTACGTATATATAAACCGAATTGATGTTGTAACCGGTGAAATTGTGAATACCCATAAGATGGGATTTTATCCTACTTCAATTATCCGCATACAATTTTGAGTTTTTTTTGTTCAGTTCATTATTATTGTTAAACACTTGTTTATTCACCAGGGTTATTTTATTAATTTTACTTCAAATTAACTTCGAAAAAAAAACATATTATGAAAAAACTGGCATCATTGTTATTACCCATTGCATTTGCATTGATAACAAATTATTCTTTCTCACAGAAAATAAAAACTGTGGACGGGGATCTTAATTTCTTAAAAAAAGTAACCCAACTGAATGTTACCTACGATTATTCCGACATGGCAGTAGGTAAGTTTAAAAACGAAAATGATTACATAGGGAAAAAAGTAAAAGATTACAATAAAAAAGAGGCCGGCACCGGTGATACCTGGAAAGAAGCATGGTATGGGGATAGGGAAAAAACCTACGAACCCAAGTTTGAAGAATTGGTGAATAAACAATTTGATTCGAGGAAAGTCGATCTTGAAATTGGTGATTTTCCCGATGCTGAATATACCCTTATCCTGAAAACAACTTTTACAGAACCGGGATTTAATGTAGGAATTACCCGTAAAAATGCCGAAATTAATTGTGAGGCGATTTTTGTTGAAACGGCCAATGAAAATAATGTGCTGAGTATTGTTACCATTAAAAAGGCTCCCGGAAGGGGCGGTATGGGTTATGATTTCGATGTTGAATTCAGGATAGGGGAAGCATATGCCAAGGCGGGAAAAGAGCTGGCTTACTATATCTGGAAAAACTATCTCAAATAAAACTGATAAATTAGCAAATAGTTATCCGTGAATCTGTGGCAAAAGGGAATTTAGCCACGAATGCACGGATATTATTTTCCACAAACCTGAAACGGAAAGATGAGTATAAGGTTAATAGTATTAAATGTTTTATTTGTTTCTTTATGTTTATTTTCAACAGCTCAGCCTGAGGGATTTACAATAGTTTCTGATACAGCGTATATAAGGGATAAGCTGAATGAAACGGCAACTGAAACAGTTTCGATCAATACGGAATTCAGCCAGGAAAAGAATCTCACTTTCCTTTTTGAGAAGATTATCTCGAAGGGTATCCTGTTGTATGAGAAACCGGATAAACTACGGCTTGAGTACCAGGAACCATTCTCCTACCTGTTGATTATGAACAGCGGGGAGCTGGTGATTAAAACAGGGACCAATGTCACAAGATTGGATATCGAATCCAACAAAATGTTCAGCGCGATCAACGATCTTATCATCACTTCTATCCAGGGAACCATCCTGAATAAAAAGGATATGAAATCAAACTTTTACGAAAATGATGACTGTTTTCTCGTGAACCTTCTTCCACTCAACGAGGAACTTAAAAAATATATTAAAACCATCGAGCTGCTTATAAGTAAAGAGCTTAGTACCGTTACCGAGTTCAAGGTTATCGAGCCTTCAGATGACTATACACGCATCAGGTTTATTAATAAAAAGGTCAATGAAGACATTCCTGAAGATAGTTTTGATCTCAATTAGTCTGTTGTTATTTCTGGCTTCATGCAATAGTTTAAAGCATCGGGGCTATTATTGTTGCTGCTCCGATTCCCTGAATTACAAACCGGTTTTTGGCAGGGATTTTAATAAAGCACTTTACCAGGCTGAATTAAAGTTTAATAAACAGGTGTTATCCAGCCTTGTATTTATTAAGAGAATTTCCGGTAATGAATCTTACAGGGTGGTCTTTCTTTCAGAATCCGGTTTAAAATATTTTGATCTTGAGATACTTAAAGAGGGTGGGACGATGGTTCATCATGCGGCAGATTTTCTGGACAGGAAATCACTAATCAGGATACTGTCAAATGATTTTAGGCTATTATTTAGTCCTGAACCTGCCGCCTGCCGGATCCAAAAATATTGCAACACAGATAATACGTATTTGATACGGTATAAGACCGATGGTAAGTTTGATTACTATTTCACTGGAAAAGAATCCGGCCCTGTGTCAATTGATAAACATGGGGGTTTGTTCGGGGAGATCAGCATATCAATAGATGAATATCAGAACGGGATTCCTGAAATTATTAAATTTTCCCATGGATTTATTAAATTTACCATTGAACTACAACGATTAGAATACCAGGAATGAGACTCAGATCGATTTACAATATTAAGGGGATACATGATGCGGAAGACGGGATTCATGTTAATATTTCCTTTAATCCGGCACATGAAGTTTTTAGGGGACATTTTCCGGGAAATCCCGTGGTACCGGGCGTAATTCAAATACAAATCATAAAAGACATTCTTGAATCACATTTTAACAGGAGACTGTTTCTTGCTTATTCCAGGACGATAAAATACCTGAACATGATCTCACCTGTAAAAACCGCTGATGTTAACATTCATATCAAAGTTCATGAATCAATACCAGAGCAAATCAAAGCTTCTGCAACAATAACTGCCGGGGAAACTACATTTACCAAATTTTCGGGGGAATTCAAGGTAATAAATGATCTGAAGTAAAAGCCGCTTTCAGGTATTCAGAATAAATATCCAATAACCATTCTTTTTACTATATTTGAAATAACTATTCAAACCCAAAAGGAGGTGCTAAATGATAAAACTAAAACAGTTTTTTAAGAATACATCCGGTCTATCGGAAATCAGGAATTTTCGATTATGGAAAATAATAATCGTATTATCAATTTTTATCCTGCCTGCCTGTGTAGGTACTGAAAAACAGGAGTACAGTGTGGGGATTGTTGAATTGATTGCCAATCCGGTTGCAGAAGAGACCCTGGCAGGGGTACTCAAAGCTTTTGAAGATGCCGGATACGAAGATGGCACAAACATTTCACTCGAAGTAACAAATGCCCATGGGGATTTTGCCACTGTTTCTACAATTGTGCAGAAATACAAATACGGGCATAAAGACATGATCATTCCAACAAGTACACCCTGTTTACAGGCATCACTTAACAGTCAATTCGATGGCCCGATAATTTTCTGTTCAGTTGCCAATCCAGTGTTAGCTGGCGCTGGTAATTCCGCTACAGATCACCTTCCAAACGTAACCGGTGTACCGACCACTTCACCATTCAAGCAAACCATCGAAGTTATCCAGGAAGTCTTTCCCGACGCCCAAAAAATAGGAACGCTGTATGTACCGGCTGAGGTAAATTCTGAGTATTACATGAACAGGGCAAAAGAAGAAGCAGAAAAGGCTGGCTATGAATATGTCGCAGTTCCGGTTTCTGCCTCAAACGAAATCATGGATGCAGCCAAGGCACTTGTTGATAAAGATGTTGATGTGATATACCAGATATCGGATAACCTCTGTGCTGCAGGGTTCGATACGGAAGTACGTGTTGCCAATGAAAACAAGATTCCATTGGTGGCGAATCAAATCAAACAGGCTAAAGCCGGGGCAAGCCTTGCTGTGGGATGGGACTTTTTTGATGTTGGGTATAAAGGAGGGGAAATTGCTGTTCGGGTCATGAAAGGTGAAAACCCGGCAGAAATACCCTTTGAATACATGGAAAAGGTATTACTGGCTGTAAATACAAATGCGGCAGAAATTCAGGGAGTTACAATCCCACAATCAATTATGGATAAGGCAAACCACGTTTTTACAGAGTAATATTATCGCTAAGCGGTTTAGAGGGAACCTTAAATGGAAATTTCCAGGGAAATAAGAAAGAATGTTCTGGTTATCAAATTGGATGGTCGGTTAGATGCCCGATGGGCTGATTATGTTGGCCAGGTAATTGAAAAGGAAGTCAAGGCCGGGTATCATAACTTCATTTTAGACCTGGAAACCCTGAATTATATTTCCAGTGCCGGTCTCCGCACATTTCTGGGCTTGAAGAAAAAGCTTCAACCGGTTGATGGTAGCGTTGTTATTTCAGGCCTTACCGATTTCACCAGAAAGGTATTCGAGATTTCAAATTTTAACAAATTGTTTCAGATTTTTGATTCGGTATCTGAAGCGGAGGGACATATTGCTAAAGGGAAAGAACCAGTCACACAAAAAGAAACTACAGAAGTTGTTGAACTGGAAAATGCAACTTACCGGTATCAGGTATTAAAGCAGGAGCCTTCAGTTCTTGTTGTGAATGGAAGTATTAATAAGCTTCCATTTGCACAATATTCGGAAACTGATATGACACAACAACCCCTGTCAAATATCAGGTATGCCATTGGAATTGGCAGTCTGGGCGACAATTACAAAGACATAAAAGACACCTTTGGTGAAATGCTGGTTCTTAACCATAATGTATTTTATCTCCCTACTGACGGCAGCGATGTGCCTGATTTTCTTCTTACCCGGCATTTAGATACAGCGGTGAATATCTGCACATTATTCAGCGCTGCATTTCAGGGTGATTTCAACCTCAGTATCAGATTTAAAGCAAAGCACAAAGAGAAAGGAATATCCATTGCAGACCTGTACGAGGATCTTTTTAAACTTTGTGAAAATCTGGAAAGTTTTAAAGGTCTTTTCGCAATTGTAATCTGCGCTGAAACTGTTGGGCTGCTTGGAGCCAGTCTTAAAAAATCCCCCATCAAGGAAAACGCCAGCAGCAATGGACAACAAATTCTTTCAAAAGAAAATTTAAAAAACTGGCTAAATTTTTCTGCAGACCCGGGAAATAAAAATAAGATCCTTTGTGCTGTAGGACTTGGCTTTAATCGAAAGAAGGTATCTGATTTTTCTAATAATTTCATACAATCGCTTTTTCATATTTCTGAAAATGATCAGGATATTTTTACTCATAATCATGGGGCAGTTTTTGATTTTATGCCCCTTGCACCTGAAGCTTATGATGTTGAAAAAGAAATTGAGAAAATCATACAACATGGTAATTGTATTTCAGTTCTGCATCTTTTGGAAAAATCCACATTGTATGAAGGAATGATTGGGATTTGTGCTATTAATGAATGAGTCACCATTAAATTGAACCAAAACACACGATATCAGAAGGCAGTATAATTGTTTGAGATTTTTGTAATTGATTATTGGAATTTATTTGATTTTTGGTGCTTGGGATTTGGTACTTGCATAAAAATTGTTTGACCTTAAAGAATACGCTGATTAGTGGTTGTTAGGACTTAAGAAATTAGATTAGAAGATATTATGGGTTTATATGTCGGAGCTATCACACTGGGTTTAATCTATGCCTATCTGGCAATTGGTGTTTATATTACCTTTCGCGTATTTGATTTCCCGGATATAACTGTTGATGGAAGCATAACCCTTGGGGCTGCCGTTTGTGCTATCCTGCTGGTTAATGACTGGAATCCCCTGCTTGCCATGTTAATCGCATTGATTGCGGGAATGATGGCCGGCGCTCTCACAGCTTTAATTCATACCCGATTCAGGGTGAATGGATTATTATCCGGGATCCTGGTGATGACGGCCCTCTATTCAATTAATCTTCACGTGATGGGTCGCTCAAATGTACCACTTCTAAAAGAGACCACAATTATCACAATGTTGGAAACAATGGATCTACCATTGAATCGCGAGGCACTGAGTCTTTTATTATTTGGTATTCTGGGTGTAGGATTATGGTTACTGATGGTCTGGTTGTTTAAAACAGATCTGGGAACTGCAATGCGTACCACAGGGGATAATCCGGTGATGATTGCCGCCCAGGGAACAAATGTTAACAGGATGAAAATTTTGGGTATTGCCCTCTCCAATGGTTTGGTCGCTTTTTCGGGCGCACTGGTTGTTCAGTATCAGGGTTTTGCAGATGTTGGAATGGGAATCGGCATGCTGGTATTTGGATTGGCTGCAGTTATTATCGGTGAGACCATTGTAGGAAAACGTAAAATGAAGTGGATTTTTTTAGGCGTCATCCTTGGTTCGATTTTGTTTCGTGTTTTGATAGCATTTGCACTGTCAATTGGATTAAACCCTGTTGACCTTAAACTTATTACGGCAGTTTTTGTTCTCCTGGCTATAATATTACCCAGGATCATTGAAAAGGCAAAGAAAAAAAATGATATCCGCAAATAATCTTGAAATAGTATTCAACAGGGGCACCGTTAATGAGGTTGTTGCCTTAAGGGATGTGACCTTTACGGTGGAGCAGGGAAGTTTTGTTACCATTATAGGCACCAATGGCTCCGGCAAAACCACCCTCCTGAATGCCCTGGCCGGAAGCATTATTTGCGATCATGGCAACATATTTATTTCAGGCAAAGAGGTAACAAAACTCCCTGACTTCAGGCGTACCGATCTGATAGCCCGTGTTTTTCAGAATCCTTTCCTGGGTACAGCGCCCAATATGACCATTGCCGAAAATTTGCGCATGGCAGAATTAAGAGGCAAGCGCAAAGGATTAACTTCAGGACTCACCAGGAAACGCCAGGAAGCTTATCAGGAAAAGTTAAAATCCCTGGAAATGGGACTGGAAGGTAGGTTGGAGAATCAATTAGGAACTCTTTCAGGGGGGCAGAGACAGGCATTGACACTGCTCATGTCTTCTTTAACTCAACCAGAGATACTCCTGCTCGATGAACACACCGCTGCCCTTGATCCCAAATCAGCAGAACAAATTATTAAACTAACCCAGACAATTATTGATAAGTTTAAGTTGACCACTGTTATGGTAACCCACTCGATGCATCAGGCTGTAGCTTTAGGCGATCGCTTGATTATGATGAACAGAGGCGAAATCATTGATGACATATCAGGTGATGAAAAAAAACGACTGACGGTTAATAAGCTCTTCGATAAGTTCGCCGAGTTAAAACAACATGAAAAGATGGATGATGAAATGTTATCAATGCTGCAGGATGGGTATTATTAAATTAATCATGTTTATCGACAATATAATTCCCACCTCCTAAAATTATCATACTGGATTCAATGCTTCTAATATTAAAACTGAAACCTGAATCGCTAAATTATAATTTGAATTTGTCAGTTTGGTTTAGAAAAGAATATCTCAAACTCCTTATCCGGCCAAAAATTGACCTCCCGAAAATAATAATATGTTTTATCCCGGCTAATCAGTGTGTCATATGGAATATATTCCAAACTGTCAACTCTATAATATGATGGCACCACCAATTCAAAACTTGCCAGGTTAACAGGCTTTCCCCAGGCTTTTGTTGTTGTTACAATATATTCAGCTTTCTTGCTCAAAACCTCCTGGGTATAACCTATGCATAATGTTTTCTGCTGAAAGGCAGGAATAGTAAGTTCAATCAATGCAGCTTCTGGGGTTGTTTTCTTTAAGACATTGACAAGGGTATCCTGTATCTCAAATGCAAAAACATGATCAACTTTTCCATAAGTATCATGCTGGGGAAAAGGATAAAACATATCAATATTCAGGTCGTGGGATTTATTATTCTGATAATAATAAATTCCGGTAACAGAAACCAGGCTGTCGAACAATTCAATAGTGATTTCCTCTCTGAAAAAATCAGGTATCTGTGCACGGACATTCATATCCTGTAAATTCAATATACCCAGTAGGATGATAATCAGGCGAAGTTTCATTTAAGTACAATCATTTTACCGAAGGCAACAATCTGTTTATTCATTTGAAGGGAGTAAATATAATTACCGGATGGGATATTAACAGTATGTCTTATAACAAAACTATGAACAGATTTTCCTGAATAGGAAGCATTCATTCGAATGGGCAATTTTGCCACTATCCCACCTTTCACATCATGTAATATAATTTCAGCCTCCTGATTTCCCTGATAAGGCGAATCGATTACAAAGGTCACATGATCATGAGCTGGATTGGGATAATGTGACATTTCATATTTACTCTGGTATAATTTTCTTGATCGGACAGGAGTAAACAACTGATCAAAATACAAGGCTCCAATATCAGAAATTGTTGAATCAGGATCATAGGGTGAATTGGGATCTCCGGCATCGATACATGGGGAATCTTCGAGGAGATGAAAATTACCATATTCCGGATCAACTAGTAAAGGATCAAGGAATATGTTAGAATAAATATCACAAGAATCGCCATTAACATTGGTTGTATCAATAACTGCAAATCCAGGAAGGTTTGGATTACCCCAATATGGATAACCATTAACATGAATACAGTTATACCTTACTTCGGTTAAACTCTGATTATCAAATACACCAATTGCATACCCTGCTTCATGGAATATGTTTCCAATAATATCAGGTGTTGAATTATCTGCGCAATTAATTCCAATATAACAACCATAGAAATCATTATTGATTAGCCTGGGATAAGAGTTATGTATGCAACGAATACCACTTTTATAGAATACATTTTTTTCTAATAACGGTAAAGAATTATCATAAGCACTAAACCCAGGAATAGTGTTTGGATCAAGAAAATTATTAACAAACACAGGCATAGCATTGTTATATATATTTATGTGATGATAGAGTTTCAACTTTGAATTTTTAATTAAAGGAGATGAATTAATTATTTTAATATCCTGACATTTTGATAACACAACATAATTTAAACTGCTCCCAGATGATGTTGTGTCATTAAAATTTAGCTCCCGCCATCCAATTGGATGGTTATTACCCTTTCTAATATAAATACTATCCTCCTCGGTTCCATCAGCGATCAATTTCCCTGATATATCAAAATCATACCCGCCGGCAAATTCTATTATTACACCAGGTTCAAGTATCAGTGAATCTTCGGCTGCAATTTCAATATCGCTGAATATCCAGTAAGGATAATCAGCATGCCAGGTTCCCGAAATATACTTTTGTTGAATTTCATGAATATTACCCTCGATCAGGATTTTTTCGCCATAATAGGTACTTTCAAAAATATCATCGGGCAGGTAGGTATAATAGGGTATATAACCTTCATGGGAATACCTGTAAATATAATGGCCCAGTCTTATATTCTTTTGAAAATAACCTTCTGCATTGGTAAGTATTGTATCATTTGGTGCAAAAGGGCATTCATTCATAAGGATGATCTTTGTACCTGAATGATCATTCATTTCTTCCAGAAAACAAAATCCCTTCACCTGTGCAGGGGCTGTAACAGGAAGTACAATATTATGATTGGTAATAGAAACAGGGTCAATTGTAAAGATTGTGCTATAAATGAAATTATTCTCATCCCTTACCCAGATCCTGTATTTTTTTGCATAGTAGGTATGTTGAACCTTTCCTGAGGTATCTGACCATAATGTATCTGGTTCCACACCAAAAGTTTGTATCCTGATATAAGGTAAAGAATTACCTATGGTATCATAAACATATCCTTCCAGGATTCCTTTTGCAGGATCGCGTATATATCCTAAAGATTGTGCAGTATCCAGAACAATACCCTGTCCGTTCGAAGGCACATTAAATAATCCAACAAGTGATTGCCCGTTATTTGGGGCATTTACATAGGAATCAGGATAATCGCCAAAAATAAAATCATAACTGCTTACAGTAAAGTCATACCTGTCTATAATATAAATAATATCCCCTGAAGAATTAATATTGATTGTACCGCAGAAATCATTTTCCGTCAGCAATATAATTCCTAATGTATCAGGAATTTGTGTAAAATATGCGGTATCTGTTGATGTTATCATATATAATGCGGTATCTATAGGGGAAGGCCCGATAAAGTGAAAATATAGCTCGATGGTCCAATTTCCATTTTCATCAAAATATAGTTCTGTAATTGTGACATTGGAATTGGGGTAACCATTTGATCTGGCATTCACACTTAGCAGCACCCAAAACAGTAGTAAAAGAAGTTTTTTCATATTGTATTATTATGAGTTGGTTTCATATATCACTTAAAAACAAAGAATTACTCATGGTAAACCAATTTTCCTGACGCAACATACTGGTTATCTACTTTTAGCGCATAAACATAATTACCTGAAGAAAAATTGCCAATTCTGCTTAACAGGATTTTATGTGCTGTTTTATTCGAAATTGAATTTGTTTTTCTTACGGTCATTGATGTAATTTGTTCACCCTGAATGTTATAAATTAATATTTCAGCATCCAATCCCATTGGATAAGGTTGATCAATGATAAAAGTTACATAATCTGATACCGGGTTGGGATAATGTGAAATCCGATATTGATTATTGATATTTCGTTTTTGTTTTATGCGTGTAAACAACTGGTTAAAATACAGGGCGCCAATATCCGCAATCGTTGAATCAGGATCATAGGGTGCGTTTGGGTGCCCTGCATCGATACAAGGGGATTCTTCAAGCAGATGAAAGTCGCCATTTCCCGGATCAACCAATAATGGATCCATAAAAAGGTTACCATAAATATCGCAAGAATCGCCATTGATGTTTATTTGGCTGATTTCTCCAAAACCCGGATAGTAAGCATTATAATAAAATAATCTATTAACATTAAAAATATTATTTTCTATACTTCCTGTTATTGAATAATTGTTATATGGTGGCATAAATGAACAATATCCCGCATGAAAAATATTACCAATGATATCCGGACTTGAATCATTGCTCCAGCCAATGGCAAAATCAAAATCATAGAAATCATTATAATAGAAATCAGGTTTTGAATTATCCAGGCATCCTATAACAGAACACCAATAATATGGATATTTACAATAAAAGATATTTTTTTGGAAAATGGGAAATGTACTATCCATACACCAATAGGTTGGCCAATAAGAATATGAGAAGATACTTTCACTAAAAAGAGGAGAAGAGTATCCTTTAATAATAATATCTTCTATGTTATCAATTCGGGAATGTATAATTTGTGGTGAGGAATTAGATAAAGTGATACCTTCATCATTATTCTGAATAACAGCATAATCCAGGATACTCTTTGAAGAGGTAGTATCATTGAACCTCAGATAACTCCAATTAATAGTCTCTGCAATACCGTCAACAATGTAGATACTATCATCTTCATTCCCAACTGCTATTAAACTTCCGGAAACATCGAAACTATAATATCCTTTGAACTCAATTCTTACACCAGGGTCAAGTATTAGCTTTTCACCTGCAGGCACTTCAATATCGCCAAAGATCCAGTATGGGAAATAAGGATCCCATCTACCTGATACATATTTTCCCTGTATTTCATTCACATAACCTTTTTCAAGTGTTCTTGTTGGCATATATTCATCTTCAAAAATATCATCTACTAGGTAAGTGTAATATGGTTTATAACCTTCATGTGAGTAGCGCATATAATAATGCCCGGCATTCATTGTTTTATTAAACTTGCCTTTTTTATCTGTTATGGCTGTATCATTGGGAGCAAATGGGCATTCAGGCATTAAGATGATCCTGGTTCCACTATGGTTTGAAGTTTCAGACAGTTGGCACCAGCCTTCGAAATCAACAGCAGCTTTAATTGGAAGGATTATATTATGTGTTGTCACGGAACAGGGATCAATTGTAATAATCGTATCATGTATCTTTTCATCATTGTCATAAATATACAGGGCATAGTTTTTTGCATATAGTGAATCTGAGAAATAACCATTCTCATCAGACCATAATGTTGTTTCCTTTAAACCCGTTGTTTGAATTCTGATATAAGGCAAGATATTACCGGCTGAATCGTATATAAACCCTTCAAGTTTTCCTTTCGCCGGGTCCTGAAGGTGCCCAATGGAAGAAGATGTGTCGATTACTTCATATTGCAAGAGAAAAGGATCGAAGTAACTATCACTCCGTAAACCCACCAGTGATTGGTCTGAAACTGGCGCATTTACATTAGCCTCAGGATGATTGCCAAAACTGAAAGGCCGGGTCATGGGGTACCATGCACTTGAAATTACACTATATAATTCAATCAGGTCTCCTGTCGGATCAATATCAATTGCGGTATCCAAATCGTCTATTGTTAACAGGACAAAATTGCTGGAATCAGGAAATTTCTCATATGTTGAGGTGTCATTAGCGGTAATGATCACATAATATAAATCCTTTACCTGGTAATAATCATAATACAATTCTATTGTCCATTCACCATTTTCATTAAAGAATATTTCTGTTATAGTAGCTTCACTGGTCGGGGCACCATTTGGTAATAGAGTACTGTTGACAAATAAAAATATTAATAGGATAAGGATTCTTTTCATGTCAGAAGCCTGATGAATTCATATTTAGTAAAATTAAATAAAATATGATGCTTATGCAAATTCTCATGTAAGGAATATTCAAAGCCTCAATTTAATTTGGTTTGGATTTTGAAAAATATTTACGAAGGAGACATCCACCTAATTTGAATTACATGCCGCTCCTGGTTCTGAATATATTTTGCAACCCTGTCGATATGACTGCGGGAATAGGAGAAAGCACCAAATCCTGTTTGCCAGTTGAATTTATGCTTAAACCATTTTTGTGAATTAATGAATTTCGATGATGCGGTTTTAAAATCCCTGACCAGGCCTGAAATGCTGATATCTGGTTTCATCCCAATAAATAAATGTGAATGATCAGGCATGCAATATATTGATAGCATCTTCTGGTCGCGTTTTTGAACAACGCCGGTAATGAATTTTTGCAATTCCTCCCTATTGTCTTCGAAAATCAGGTTTTCCCTGTATTTCACAGCAATAACAATCTGGATGTAAATTTGTGCGTAGGTGTTTGGCATGATTAATTGTTTTAAGGTTTAAGAATTTGTTGATTTTTTGTTTTTAAATATTAATGGGTTATATCATTAATACTTTTAGGAGTGGAAACGTTCCCTTTTACCACATTTTTTTCTTGCTTATAACACATGATTGTTAATATCAATTAATCAGGGATTATTAACAGGCCGCTCCTACGGAGCTTGCCCCTGCATTGGTTGAATTCTGTGCTACAAACAGAATGCCCCGATGGGGCAATGAAATAGATAATTAAATTGACACCACAATTTATATTACCAGTATGTTCCATCGGAACACCCTGTTTATAGAACGATTGCATAATAAAATGAATTCAAGCTCTGTAGGAGCGGCCTGTAAAAAAGGAATTATCCATACCTTTACATTCGAAAATAAAACCATCATGAAAACAATGATCCTTCTTCTATTATTTATAATATCATCATCATTATTTGCCCAGTTCGATTCCATATTCCATGGCAAAACATTACGCCTGGATTATTATCATACCGGTAATGACACCATCGAATTTTATTCGATTGATCAGTTGCTTGAAGAACCTTACTGGGGCGGATCAAAAGTTAATATGGTGGACACCTTTGAATTTGGAAAATACTATTTTAAGGTATTTGATAAAGAGACCGATTCGTTGCTCTATTCCAGGGGCTATTCAAGCCTGTTCGGAGAATGGCAAACTACAGAAGAAGCCAAAACGACCTGGAGAACATTTTCTGAATCTGTCATTTTCCCATTTCCAAAAAATGATGTAATTGTTAAATTTTACAGCAGGAATAGAAAGGGGATCTTTGAAGCGAAATTTGAATATGATGTAGATGTCAACAGCTATTTTATAAGTCCTGAACGAAACATGGAATTTCCGGTTTATGATGCATTTATATCCGGTGATCCTGCTGAGAAGATTGATATCATTATACTTCCCGATGGTTATACACAACAGGAAATGGGTCAGTTCCTGAAAGATTGTGATAATTTTACCGAACATCTGTTTTCGTTTTCTCCTTACGATAAGAATAAAGACAAATTCAATATCCGTGGTGTGATGGCACCATCTGAAGAATCGGGTGGTGACATACCAGCTGATAGTATCTGGAAAAAGACAGTAATCAACTCAACTTATTATACATTTGATTCGGAGCGGTATAGTATGACTTTTGATAATAAATCAATCCGTGACCTTGCAGCCAATGCACCATACGACCAGATCTATATATTGCTCAATGATCCCAAGTACGGAGGTGGTGGTGTTTACAATTTCTATTGTCTGAGTGTTAACAGTAATGCCGCTGCAGCAAAGATATTCGTCCATGAGTTTGGCCATGGTTTTGCTGGGCTTGGTGATGAATATTTCAACACTGAAGTAGCCTACTCAGAATTCTATCAACTTGATGTGGAGCCCTGGCAACCCAACCTGACTACCCTTATTAATTTCGACAGCAAATGGAAACATCTTCTTGATAAGAAAATCCCCATACCTACTCCTGTAAAATCAAAATATATGAAGAAACTCGGTGTATTTGAAGGTGGTGGTTATGTTTCTAAAGGTGTTTACAGACCGCGATATGACTGCCTTATGAACTCATTTTCCGGGAATACTTTCTGTGGGGCATGTGAGGAAGCAATACAGGAAATGATAGACTTTTATTCGAAATAATACCGTATCAAAGGAAATAACAAATAACAAGCATCAAATAACAAATAAGTTCCAATACTCAATAACCAAAATTTCAAACAATTGACCTGCTTGCGTTTAATAAGAAGCTTAGGTAAAAAGAATTTGGTTATTGGGATTTATTTGTGATTTGTTGTTTGAGTTTTGGAATTTATACCCTTACTTCCCTTTATATTTAAATGTAAGCATGGTAATATCATCCGATTGTACTGTTCCTTTTGCAAATTCACACAAATTGGAATTTACAGCCTTATCAATCTCCTCTGGGGAAGCATCTTTCAGTTCTGACAAAGTATCCATAAGCCGGGTTTCAGAATATAAATCATGTTCACAATTCATGGCTTCAGTAACCCCATCCGTATATAAATACAAAATATCGCCAGGTTGAAGGGTTACTGTTTTGTTTTTATAGGCATATGCATCTACAATTCCCAGTACTATATCACCTGTAATTTCCACTTCTGAAACCTTACCATCAGCATGCAGGATATAGGGAGGATTGTGCCCGGCATTTGCATACCGGAATTCACCTGTTTTAGTATTGAAAATACCATAAAATGCTGTAACAAACATGTCTTTAACATTCTCCCTGCAAAGCAGATTATTTGAATAGTCAAGGCATTCATCAGGTGGAAGGCCCTTTAATGCAGCTGCCCGGATAATGGTTCTGCTCACAGCCATATATATTGCAGCCGGAACACCCTTGTCAGATACATCTGCTATAACCAATCCTATGTGATCATCGTCAATCAGAAAGAAGTCATAGAAATCACCCCCAACTGATTTAGCAGCTTCCATGGTGGCATGGATATCAAAATCTTTTCTTTCGGGAAATGCCGGAAAGTTTTTTGGCAATATTGATCTTTGAATTTCTTTTGCAATATTCAGGTCATGGCGAATAGCAGATAATGCTTTTCTGTCCATTTCAGCTGCCTTAAGGATCCCCACTTCATTTATAGCCTTATTTAATGTAGTCTCCAGGTCTTCGAAATCGATGGGCTTTGTTGCAAAATCAAAAGCACCCCGGTTCATGGCTGTGCGTATATTTTCCATATCACCATATGCGGATACAATAACGGTTTTTAGAATGGGATTTTTCAATTCATTGATTTTTGTCAGTAAAGTCAAACCATCCATTTCAGGCATGTTAATGTCTGTGAGTATAACATCGATATCACTGTGTTCAACGAGGGTTGTCAGTGCCTCCAGACCATTATGGGCAAAATGGAATTCAAATTCACCTTTCCTGATTTTCCTGCGGAATTTTTGCTGGATCAAAACTTCCATGTCGGGTTCATCATCTACACTGAGAATTTTTATGGGCATATCTAATAAATTTTTCGTTCTTAGAAATAATATTTTCCTTCATTATTCGGTGTTCGATATTCGATATTTTTTTCTTTATATGCTATTAATATAAGTACATGACCTTACCTTTTTACCGGTACCTGTATAACAAATTCAGTAGATTCACCCGGAGAGGATTTAACTTCAAGTTTTCCATTATGAATCTGGCTTATGATATCATGTGTCATCGATAAACCCAGACCTGTGCCTTTACCTGTTGGCTTGGTAGTAAAAAAAGGATTGAATATCTTATCAATGATCTCTTTCGGGATTCCTGTTCCATTATCCTTGATCCTGATCTCTATATAGCCTTTTTTCATTTTGGTATTTACGATAATCTCAGGCTTGTAATCTTCCCCCAGTTTCTTTTGTTTCTCATCAACGGCATAACAGGCATTGTTCACAATATTCAGGATAGCCCGGCTGAAATCCTGGGGGACAATACTGAGTTTACCTACAGCAGGATCATAATCGGAAATAATATTTGTATTAAAACTTTTATCCTTGGCTCTCATACCATGATAGGCCAATCCGACATATTCTTTAATAAGGCCATTGATATCCATTTCCTGAAACTCACCTGATTTACCTCTGGAGTGCTGCAACATACCCTTAACAATACTTTCGGCCCGCTTTCCGTGTTCGTTGATTTTGGTCACATTCCCTTCAATGGTTTCAACAAGATCAAGGATATCGTCGTAAGTATCTTCATCAATTTTATCCTCAACTTCTTCAACTACTTCTTTCAACTCATCTGCCATTTCTATCGACAGTGTGGAAAAATTATTTACGAAATTCAATGGATTTTGAATTTCGTGGGCAATTCCTGCTGTCAGCTGGCCCAGTGATGCAAGTTTCTCAGATTGTACAAGTTGTTGCTGGGTTTCCTTAAGATTATCCAGTGTTGACTGAAGATCTTCTAGGATCTTTGATTTGATAAAAGCTGAAACGATATGTTCTTTCAGGTTTTTAACAAAGCTGAGTTCTTTTTCACCAAAAGCCTCAGATTTGCTCATGTTTTCAAGGATCAGAAATCCTTCTACCTTATCATCAACCTTGATCATCATGACCAGTATTGCTTTCGGCGACTCCAGCTTATCCAGATCAGGTATATCT
The DNA here is from genome assembly GCA_964468645.1 of uncultured Bacteroidales bacterium. Lineage (GTDB taxonomy): Bacteria > Bacteroidota > Bacteroidia > Bacteroidales > JAIOZK01 > JAIOZK01. The sequence goes on along the minus strand of CAYXUU010000003.1, from coordinate 21,877 downwards.
TCCTCCCGGTTGAAATCATTCTCCAGGAATATATCTTCATAAACTTCGGATGCATTTCCGGTATATCTTGTCATAGCCTGTTCCAGTGTAAGACTTACTTTACTCAGATCTGTTAAGTCCCAACCAATACTTGCCCTGTATTTATATAGGTTGTCTTTTTTATCCAGTACAAGTACCGTTGATCTTTCAGCAGCTTTGATCATCCTGGTTTTTTCCAGTAATGACTGCATCAATTTTGCAATCTGAATCTCAGAATTAATGGATTTAACAACGATATTGATTTTCTCCAGTTCTTCATTTTTTGCTGCCACTTCCGCCGATTTTTTCTCTACCTCATTTTTTTGTTCAACGACCTCGGCAGTTCGTTCATCGATCTTTTTTTCAAGCAATTGTTTTTCTTTCATCAACCTTCTCGATCTCCATCTGCTTATCAATATAATATCAGCAACAAATATAAATGCATAAAGAAAATATGCCCAGGTTGTGGAATACCAGGGTGCAAGAACACTGAAACTATAGGTGCTTTCCTGACTGATCCCGTCATAGATGTTTTTTGCCCTTACGTGAAAAATATAATCGCCTTTGGACAGATTGGTATATTCTTTAAAATTGATACTGGTCCAGTCAGACCAGAATTCATCAAAACCTTCAAGATAATATTGAAATAATTGCTGTTCTATTGCATTAAAATAGGGTAATGAAAAATTAAAATCAAGACTGTTATACCTGTGTTTTAAAATTTTTCCAAAGTCTTTCAGAACCGTATTGTTATTTTCGATCATATAGGGATATCCCCCAAATAAAACAGAATCATTTTTTGTGTTGACACTCCCTATTAAAACCGGTGGAATGTATGTGTAGTCCCTGGGTACATCAGGATTATATCTGATAATCCCTTCCGGTCCACCGAATAACACAACATTATCACTGTCGAAAAAGATACTATGAACAGTGAATTGTGACATTGGCAGGAAAGGTGTTTGTATGGGGTTATAATTTCCATCCTGATACTTCCATTGTTTGATACTGGTCTCATCTCCATCCGTTATCCACAAATCCTTTTCGGGACCCTGTACGATCATTCCGGCCCATATTGACTGGTCTTCTGACTCACCCTTTATAACATCCCATGATATAAAAGCATCCTTATCCACATCATACTTAAACACCCCATCCCGGGTTGTTACAAGGATCATATTATCCACTTTGTTAATTCTGTTACCTTGCTCGGATGGAATCCCTTTATCAATACCATAATATGTAATGTTAGCCGTTTGGGGATCAAACCTGTAAACCCCGGTTGAAATTCCCGAATACCATATATTTCCATGGATATCCTCAGCAATTAAATCAATATCACCATCGGAACCTTCTATCTTTCCACAACTTTTCACCTCAAAGCCTTCGAAGATCACCCGGTACATGCCATCACTTTCCCCACAATAAAACAACGAAGGTTCATTCGTAGCCTTCAGGATGAAGAAGGTAAATCTATCGCTGATCTGTCGGGCATGATTTCCGGTTATCATGAAAACACCTTTACTAGTTGCAGCCAGAACAGAATTCCTGTAAGGAACCATATGCCAGCATGCAACTGTTATTTCTGGTATTGATTGAAATGAACAGCTTGCGTCACTATAGTAAAACACCCCCTGAAATGTAGAAATAAGCAATCGTCCATTTAACCTGATAATATCGGTTACACTTCCATCGAGATCACTTTTTTCGTCGAAAAAGGATAATGGAGAGGGGATGTTAATCAAACTAACTCCATTATTCAGTGCAGCCCAAAGGTTTTTACTTTTATCAACAAATAATTTTCGGATGTATTGATTCTGGATTCCGGCAACACGGTTGATTGTTTGATCTACCTGCCATTGCTCATTCATAATGATGATACCATTCCTCATGGTACCAAAAGCAATACGTCCGTCGGAAAGCACTACAGATGATGTGACCTGGTTGGTTTTAAGCTGGTTTATGCCCCGCGAATTAACCGGCTCTATCTTTTGCGAATCAGAAACATATAGACCTGAAGAACTGGTTGCTATCAACAGCTTATTTTGATACTTAAGTATTTCTTTTATTTCAAAAGCCCCTTTGAAATAATCACCTCCTGGCACTATAATGATTTCATCATCTTTTAATTCGACCAAACCCCGCTCCCACAATTGCAGATATATTTTACCATCGACCTGGTAGGCTGAGGTTATCCCCTCCTGGAGATGTATTGCTTTTATTTCATCTTCATAATATCTAAAAACATACTGTTCGGTAATAAATAATACTTCTGTTTCTTTACTCAGAACTTTTTTCACTTCCCTGAAGTCACGATAAAGGGTATCGATCTTATCATTCAAACTTACAAATCCCAGTGTACCATTCTGATCAGGTGAGAGGCAGCCTATTTCGCCATAAGCCCCAACATAAACCACACCGGTTTTGCTGATTGCCAGAGAAGAAATCCTTGTAATTTTCCCGGTTGTGATCAGGTTCCAGCTTACTCCATCAAATTCCAAAACTCCGGCAAAGTTTCCAATATACATCACCCCACGATTATCCTGAACCACATCAAAATTTTGTGCATGGGCACGGTAATCGGCCGGATAATAATTCTTTAAAAACGGCAAGCCTGTTTCTGTCTGGGAATAAGCCGGGATGGAACAAAATACCATAAGAATTGAAAGGATCAAAACCTTCCGGGAAGGAACTGCATTTTTTCGCCTGTTTACCGTTGTGATGTTGTCAATCATTAATTCAGTTTTAGGGTAAATTCTCCCGTGTATTCCCATATTTAATATCCGGGCCAATATATTCGTCCCATTCTTCCCGGGTTAGTTCACGTGATGTTGTTGCCAGTAATTTCTCCACCAGTAATTCGGGATTGATAACAAAATACCTGGCCGTTCTGTCTGCACTCGCTGTTACCAGATTGTCTCCATCCACCGATGCACTTACATCATATATCCACAGGTCATGTTCATCAATCGTAATGGGATTATCATCTTCTTCAAGGAAATGGCCTATTTTTACCTGGCCATCGTAACTGGCTGAGATCAGTCTTAAATCCACTGTAAATTTAAGTGAGGTTATACCTGAAGTATGCCTTCCGATAATTTCAATAGGCTCCCGATTGATATTTTCCATGTTGTAAATCAGTATAGATCCGTTCAATAAACCGGCAGCAAGATAAATTCCGTCAGGGCTGATACCGATGGTGGGTACCGGTTGATCTGCTTTTGCCAGCACGAGTGGCTCCTTTTGCGTACCAAAACCGTAATACTTGATCTCGCCGTTCTGGCAGCAATACATTATGATTTGCTGCGGGCTGATTTCAACATCAAGTACTTTACTATTTACGGAATCGATAAGTAAAGGCATTATTTTAGGATTTCGTATATCCCATAATTTTACTGTCCCGTCGGATGAAGCAGTAAGTAATTTCTCGCTTGAAGCGTTGATAGCAATATGATTGATGATATCATGGTGGCCATCTTCAATGATTCTTACTTCAGATTTTATGAATGGGGCATCCCAGATAAAAACATCACCGTCTGCTGTACCGGATATCAGGTACTTCCCATTAGGGCTGATCAGTATATTCCTATAACTTTGCTTTTTATCTTTTGAAATTTGTCTCAGTGGATTACTGTTATCATTGATGTTCCACACGTAAACATTTCCGTCGTCGCTGCAGGTTGCCAGGATTTTTCCATCGGGGCTAATTTCTGCTGCTCTTACACCATCATGATGTTGTCTGAAAATGACGAGGTCTTCGCTGGTGATAGCCAGTGCATCAAAAATGTCAGGGTTATATTTGCTGCCCCCGTTATCCCTGTTAAACTTATATGCCTGAAGTGCTAGTAACTTAGGAAGTTCCCCTTCCACTGTTTCGTAGATCCTCGCTGCCTGTATTGCTGTAGTCCGCGCAATGGATAATAGCATCAACCGCTGTGCATTGGCTTCTGAGATCTCTGCCCTGTTTTTTTCCTGCTCAGCAATTTCTTTTTGAGTTATGGCTTCCCTTCTCTGCTCTTTGGCTTCATCTCTGGCAATAATTGCCTCTGCCTTTGCTGAATCAGCTTTTTTCTTCTCCATGGTTGCTATCCTGGATTGCTCCACCGCGATCACCTGTTGCTGAACTGCATACCGTCTTTGTTCCTCTGCCAGTATTTTTTGTTGTTCCGCTATTTGTTGCTGCTGGTCAGAAATCCTTTTTTGTATCAGGGCTTCCTTGCGTTGTTCCTCTGCCCTTTTACTGGCAATAAGAGCAAGTTGTTCTTTTTCAATCGCATTTTTTCTGCTACTCTCAGCCCTGTTGCGCATCTGAAGGGAGATAACGAGGAATATGATGGAAATAATTGCTGCAAGTCCAAGAATAATTGAAAACCTTCGGGCCCTTCTTAAGTTCTTTTTTTGCTGCGCTTCTTTTTTGCGCAGGGCATCTTCATGGGTTTTCCTGCTTAACTCAAGAAAATCCATTGCACTTCTAAAGTCCGGGTTATAGCGGTCGGCCCAGGTTTTATTTGGGACATTTTTATTTTTCCAGTTAACAGCAACCTGTAATTCAGGATCTGTCCACAGGCCGGTTTTACCATCATCAAATAAAAGGGCCGCAGTTGCAAGTCGCTGGTACAACTCTGATGATTGACGTTCTTCTTCTATCCAATCCCTTAGCCGTACCCATATCCTCATGATGCTTTCGTGGCTTATATCGATAATCGTATCCTGCTCCAGTTCAACATCAGGGGGAGGCATTAAAAAAGTCCTGCCGGGTTCTCTGAAAATATCGATAATGCGTATTACCTTACTCATCTCTGCTCCTGCCAGTTTGCTCAATTCTTCAAGCCTGGTTGGACGTCGTGTTATCTTTTTTTCAACATTAAAACCGGTAAGGGCTTTAAAAACCTTTTCTGCAATACGCCTGTCAGAATCCCCCCATAACTCTGTAAATATCTCCTCAAGATGCATTGACAGTGCCTCTTTCATTGTACCAATAGCCCTGTAATGTTCAATAGTGATTTCCTGGTCACCTATACGGTGAAGTTTCCAGTAATCCCAGGTTCTCATCATTGCATGCTGTAAAATGGGAAGCTGATCAGGATCATCACCGATATCATGTAATAATACCTCTACGAGTTCTCCTGATATTGAACCGTTATAATATTTAATCGGTTCAACTATTGCCTGTCTGAGTTCTTCCACTGTCATTCTGGGTACCAGGTAATTTGCCCTGTTTACCACTTCTGTTAACCCGGGAAATTCATTGCAATTATCCATGAAATCAGTCCTCATGGTAATGGCAACATATATATCAGTGTCAGCTTGCTGAAAAGCCGTAATCAGCATATTGACGAACTTTACAGCCTCTTCCATATTATTTTCAGAATTGTCCAATCGCTTATAGCGAAACAATTCCTCAAACTGGTCAACTACGATTAAGGTGTTATTATCTAATTTCCTCTCTTTGATGTAATTTACCAGGTTGAAATTATCCTCCAGGAGATAACTTCTCAATTCAGATACTTTTTCCGGTGATGATTCCTGTTCATCCAGGTTCAATAATCTTTCAGCAAGCCTGCCAACTGGATCTTCACCTGGCCTGAATTTGATAATGTTACATTTTCCTTTATTTTGGCTGATTATTGCCGGTATCAGTCCTGCATTTATTAAGGATGATTTACCACCTCCTGATGCGCCAATAACCGAAAGGAAACGATGTTCCAGAATACTGGATGTCAGCTCTTTGATTTGCTTATCCCTGCCAAAAAACAAATCACTTTCATCAGTATCATAACTCCGTATCCCGGGAAATGGATTTATCGGTAAATTGGTTTTGGCCATAATTATTAAAACATGGTAATGTGAAGTTGACGTCTAAAATACCAAAAAACTCTAATAGTAATACTTATTATGTAAATATAATTCTGTTTTGGGGGAATATTTTATTGAATAGGGTTTCCCTTTAAAATCGACCGTAAGTATTGCCAGTAGATATCTCAGCTGCTCTCGATATGACAGGGTGTTCTGTTTTGAGATACCTTTTGATTTTTTTCTAAATCAATAAATAATTATCAGAACATTAAGCTTTTTGATATATTTGTTTACGGAAAGTCTCTAATGAGAGATCTTAATATTTACGCAAACATGTATAGACCTGTCGGAAAATTCGCACCTGTTTTAATCTTTGTGACTTTTCTATTTGTTCTTGATTGTAATGCTCAAAGAGGATGCGGGAATAATACCCTTGAAGAATCCGTAAAGGCTTACAATAATGGTAATTTTCACAAAGTCATCAACCTGCTTCAACCATGTATCAACAGTGGTTTTAACCAGGACCAGAAAGTTCAGGCTTACCGTCTTGAGGCCATGACATATCTCGCCATGGATGAAACTGATAATGCTGTTTTTGCCGTTACCAGGTTGCTTGATATTGATCCGAATTTTGTCACCACCATTTTTGACCCTGTCCGCTTTGTTAACCTGGTCGATGAACAAAAACGTCCTGTAACAAGCATTGTAACAGCTTCCAAACAAAAGGAGAGTATTGAAGAGGTCCCGGTTCCGGTTACTGTGATTACCGAAGAAATGATCAGGGCTATTGGCGCTAAAAACATCAAGGAGGTATTGCTCGTTTATGTTCCCGGAATGACAGATATAACAGACCATAATGAAATCAATATTTCCATGCATGGGGTTTATGGTTCTTCTCAGCAGAAGATACTTTTCATGATCAACGGGCACAGGTTAAACTCCAGGGCATATTCAGAGGCTAATCCTGATTTCAGTATTTCACTTGACAAAATCAGGCAGATAGAAGTGCTCAGGGGGCCTGCATCATCATTATATGGAAACGTCGCATTAACTTCGGTGATCAATATCATTACAAAAAGTGGTGTTAAGATTAAAGGAGGTGAATTAAAGGCAGGGATCGGGAATTATGGACAACGGCAATTTTCATTATTGTTCGGGAACAATTATGACCAACAAACAGATTTTGTTATCTGGGCGAACTATTACCAGGCAAATGGGGAATACCGGTTTATCCCAAAGGAAAAAGACCACAGCCCGAATCCTAAGGTAGGGGAAGCTATTCTGGGGGGATTTAACGAAAAACCATCCTATGATATAGGCCTGGTTTTCAAAACCAAAAATTTCTCAATCCTGGGGGATCTGCGCTATTGTAAGCCTATTGATCCCTTTTCTTCCGGTGGAATGACCGGCGAAGTTTATGATTATCGTGCCTATAGAACCCTGATGGGTGTGGGCCCGGGCCTGGGCTCAGGATCCGGTCACCTGGATGCAAAATATGAAAATACATTCAAGGGAAATGACCTGATGATCAATCCCTATTTCGATTATAATAATGTATTTGCAGGACTGGTTATCAATCCGAATGTTGTACAATTTGGCATTGTAAGCTGGAATGAATATAGTTTTGGTGGTGTTGTACAAAACAAACGGACTTATGACCTGGGAGGATTAGGTAAAGGAAATATCATTGTGGGCATGCAATATGACCGTATGAAAGTTTATGATAGTTTCTTTCTGCTGGGATTAAACGGTGAATTTACAAATATGGCCGACAGCAGCGAGGCAAAAGTCCTTGATCCGGGAACTGAAACTATTTATTCGGGATTTATCCAGATGAAACATCGTTTCGGGAAAAAGTTCCTGATCAATATCGGCGCCAGGTATGATAACAAAGACAGGCATATGGGAAAAAATGTAAGCAATTTCAGCCCAAGATTATCTGCGATTCTAATCCCCAGTACCAGGATGGATTTCAAATTATCGTACGCACAATCTTTTGTTGATGCACCATACTGGTACAGGTATAATTCACTTGCAAGCTATAAAGGATCTGAAAACCTGACCCCTGAATACCTTACAGCAATTCAGATGACTTCAAATTTTCACTTTTTTGAAAGAAAACTCAATTTCGAATTCAACCTCTTCTACAATTCGCTTAAGGATTTTATTTACCGGGACCCTGATGCCACCGGAGATGATCCAAGATACAGAAATGCCGGTAAATTAAAGATGACCGGTATTGAAACCACCCTGCGTTATAAACATCGTTTTTATAATGTCTATACAAACTTTACATGGATGTATGCTCTGGAAGCAAAAGATTATGCTGTAACAGATCATGAGATCCATAATATTCCAGCCTTAAGTGGAAACCTGGTGTTTAATATTAACCCCATTTACAGCTTATTCAGTTATTCCTGGATCAATATTACCCTCCGGTATATCGGTAAACAACTATCTCCAATCAACACTTATTTGAACGGCAATGATTTTATAAATCCTGATTATTATGTAGATGAAACCTTTCTGGTTAATGCCGGAATTCAAATCCATAACTTCAAGAACATTTCCTGTAGTGTTAATGTAAACAATTTACTGGGTGCTGATTACGTCCAGGGCGGCAGTGTTGAGTTTCCATTTCCCATGCCGGGGAGGTGGTACATGGTGAGGTTGGGGTACAGGATAGGGATGTAGTAAACACTCAACCTGTTTTCCGTTCTTCAAATACCAAATAACAAATTCCAAATCTAAAATAAGCACCAGTATTTAATTACCAAAATCCTAAACGGCTACTTGTAAATGGTTTCGGTCATTGGGATTTCGTATTTGGTATTTATTTGAGTTTTGGGAATTGTTATTTGGTGCTTTAGCCTGTATGGTCATTAATTTGCTGTTAAGTATTTCACAATGAGGGATTTTATTCGTATTTTTGCAGTCTCATTGGATATGGGGTTAACAAACTTTAAAACAATAATTTACTATGATAAAGCATTTGACTGAATTGGTTGAGATTGCAAAGAGCAAACGGATAAGGAGAATTGCAGTTGCTTCAGCCGGTGATCAGGATGTTCTGGAAGCATTAATGAATGCAGGAGAAGAAGGTATTATTGAACCGGTTCTTGTAGGAAACGAAACGCTTATCAAAAGCATTTGTAAGAAAATTCATTTTGATATAAACGACTTTGAATTATATCATTATGAAGATCGTTTTGAGGCTGCTCAAAAAGCTGCAGAACTTGTAAGGGAAGGCCAGGCAGAGATCCTGATGAAAGGGATGGTCAGCACAGGGATACTCCTCAAGGCTGTTCTTGATAAAGAGCATGGTCTGAGAAAAGGTGGGACATTGAGTCATGTTGCAGTATTCGAATCCCCCTTCTACCATAAATTATTCGGTGTAACCGATGCAGCCATGAATGTCTATCCTGATCTTAATGAGAAAATAGCGATCATTGTTAATGCTGTTGACCTGTTTCATAAACTGGGGCATGAAAATCCGAAAGTAGCAATCGTAGGTTCTGTTGAAACCATCAATCCAAAAATGGAAGCAACCATGCACGCTGCCACCATCTCCATGATGAATTACAGGCAACAGATCAAGGGTTGTATTATCGATGGACCTCTTGCCATTGACAATGCTGTTTCGAGAAAATCGGCAGAACAAAAGGACATCATCAGTAAAGTTGCCGGTGATGTTGATATCATCCTTGCCCCGAACATCGATGGCGCAAACATACTTTATAAGTCCTTGAATTTCTTAGGAGGCGCAAGTTCTGCAGCTGTTATAATGGGGGCAAAGGCTCCTGTGGTACTAACTTCACGGGCCGATTCGGAAAAGAGTAAATTCCTTTCCATTGCACTGGCGGCAGCCATCAGTTAATTGTCGATTGTCGATGTTCTGTTGTTTTGTCAATCATCATATCAAGTTAATATAAATATCCTCTTTTATAGTACTGCATTTATCTTTTTCCAGAGCATTATCTGAGATTATGATTAATTTTGCGCCAGATGGAAATCATTCGAATATTAGCTATAAACCCCGGATCTACCTCCACAAAGATTGCTGTCTTTCAGAATGAAGAACCCATCTTTATTAAAAACATAAAACATAAGATCGAAGAACTTCAGGAGTTCTCAAAGATCACCGATCAGTTTCATTTTCGAAAACAAATCATCGTTAATGAACTTAATGAAGCTGAAATTTCTGAAGACCATGTCAGGGCTGTTGTTGGAAGAGGGGGTTTACTCCATCCTATCGAATCGGGTGTTTATGAGGTTAACAAGAAAATGAAGCATGATCTCCGTAACAGCCCTATGGGTGAACATGCCAGTAACCTTGGTGGACTAATCGCTGCTGATATCGCCAGGTCAATTCCAGATTGCAGGGCATATATTACAAACCCGGTTGTTGTTGATGAGATGGAAGATATCGCAAGGATCTCAGGCCATCCACTTTTCCAGCGAAAATCAATTTTCCATGCCCTGAATCAGAAAGCAGTTGCCCATGAACACGCTAAGACCATCCTCCGGAAATATGAAGACCTGAACCTGATCGTGGTCCATCTTGGGGGAGGTATCACTGTTGGTGCCCACCGCAAAGGCAGGGTTATAGATGTTAATCAAGGCCTTGACGGTGAAGGGCCTTTTTCACCGGAACGAAGTGGCACTTTACCGGTTGGAGACCTTGTAAGACTTTGCTTCAGTGGTGAATTTACTATGAAGGAAATTCTTAAAATGATAACCGGAAAAGGCGGACTGGTAGCTTACCTTGGTACCAACAATGCCTACGAAGTTGAACAACGGGTAGCCCAGGGTGATCAGGAAGCTGAATTGATTTATGATGCCATGGCTTACCAGGTAGCCAAGTTAATCGGATCTATGGCTGCAGTGCTGAAAGGGGAAGTTGATGGTATCCTTATTACTGGCGGAATAGCCCATGATAAATGGTTCGTTAATAAGATCATCGAAAGGGTTTATCGTTTTGGCCCCTGTCATGTCTATCCGGGTGAAGACGAAATGCGGGCACTTGCCATGAATGTACTCCGTGTGCTTAAGGGAGAAATACAATCCAAAGTCTATCAATAATTTTTTCCGTACAACCTTTTAACTTTATAACTGGTCTTATAATGTAATTACTGACATGTGCATTATATACAATCGTTTGCGGAAAAAAAATTATCTTTGGGGGCTATTTGTGAAGGAGCCCTGTCGTTTTGAACACGTTTGCTTGAAAAAATTTGCAGATCATTTTATTTACAGCATATGTCCTGGATAAGCAATTTGTTGTTATTCAGTGCATTATTACAAAGGGAAAGGCTTTAATAAAATCCGGATTTATGAAAAAGTATTTATTATTACTGATACTTGCAACACAAACACTGTTATTATTCCCGCAGGGAGGATGGAGAAAAAACGAAAAGGAAATCAAAGTCATCATCAATTCCTATGATGAAGCAATTAAACTGAACCAGCTAAAATTAAATGGTGATTATTTCCCCGGTTATGCTCTTTTATATGTCACTCCCGATGAAATCAACAAATTAGATCATCAGGGAATAACATATGAGATCATCATAGAAAACCTCGATCAGCATTATTCAGGTTTCTGGAGCCAGCGTGATGCCTATCATACCTACCAGGAAATAATTAATCTTATGGACAGTCTTACCACCGCATTTCCTGATATATGCATGAAAGTCAACTTTGGAACTTCCATGGAAGGCAGGGAACTGGCCGCTCTGAAGATCAGTGACAATGTTACAATAGATCAGCCCGAAGCCGAAGTGATGTTTGATGGTGGTATTCATGGTGATGAAATTGGAGGCGCTGAAAACCTTATTCGTTTTGCAAGGCATCTTTGCCTGGAATACGAAAATGATCCGGATATCACTGCGCTGATTAATAACAGGGAGATATGGCTTTACATCATGGTAAATCCTGACGGACGTGTTAATATGTCCCGGTATAATTTCAATGGTGTTGACCTCAATCGTGAATGGGGATATATGTGGGATGGGTGGGGAAACAGCCCCGCTCCTTTTTCTCAGGTAGAATCCAAAGCATTAAGGGAGTGTGTGTTCGGAAACCAGTTCGTCATTCACACCTCTTATCACAGCGGAACAGAATATGTTTCCTATCCCTGGAGCTACCGCCTCAGCGCCGCACCTGATGAGGAACACATCGATTACCTGGCCGGGTTATATTCTACAATTTCCGGTTATCCATTCCTGGCCTACGGGCAGGGTAGCGGAGGAATGTATCCCATCAATGGCAGTACCAAAGATTCAAATTATGGTATCATGGGTTCTGTTTGCTGGTCGATGGAGATATCCTTTAATAAACAACCTTCCGCTGATGATATCATGCTGTATTATAACTACAATGAACCATCCATGATTGCCATGATAGAATACGCGGGTTATGGTATTCAGGGTATTGTTACCGATTCCATCACCGGGGAACCGGTAACCGCGCTCATCAGGATTGATGATTCATTTCCTGTATATACTGACCAGGAAGGTGGTGATTACCATAAATACCTCATTCCCGGAACATATTCAGTTACAGCGTTTGCAAATGGGTATCAAACCAAAATCATCGATAATATCGTCATCTCCGAATACAATGATGTCGTTGTACAGAACATTCAACTATCCCCGGAAAGTGGTCGTTATATTTACAAGATTTGCAATGTTAATGTTCCCAATAATAACCCTGAGGACGAAGGAAATACCCCCGCAATTTTTGATAAACCCGATAGTGTTTATTATTCGCTTGGTAAACTCGGATCAATTGTAATTGATATGCTTGAACCCATTCCTCTGGGTCCAATACATGAGTTTACAGTATATGAAGGGGATATAACACATGAAGATTTCTTTTGTTACATTTCCACATCAATGGATGGCCCCTGGACCGGACTTGGTGAATTTACCGGTACTGCTGAAATTGACATTCCTGAAAGTGCCGGGGATAGTATCCGTTATATTCGAATTAAAGATGATGGTACCGGTCCGTCCAATGTTAACGATGCAGGATACGACCTTGATGCAATAGCTGTTACAGATCAATCAAATATAATTCAGCTTATCGCCCTGGATTGTATTATTGTGGATACTGCCAGTGGCAATGGTGACGGACAGATCGATCCCGGGGAAACCGTGGATGTATTAATATCATTAACCAACCAGGGGGATTTTACAGCTGAGAATACATACGGAAAGATAAAATCAGACCCGTTCTATATTTATCTTAACCAGGATTCTGTTTTTTACGGGGATATTCTTCCGGGTGATACCGTCATCGGGACTTTTAATATAACAGCAGATCCAGCTACCCCTGTCGGGCATTTTATTACAATTCGTCTCGAAGTTGATGCCAGTGAAGGATTTTATACCAACACCTATTTATTCCCATTTAATATCGGACAGATCACCGTTGGTATTATCGATCTTGATGAGAATGCCAATTCCGGGACTGCTATGGAAGAATGTTGCCAGAATCTGGATATCAGTTATCAATACATGACCGAGCTTCCTCAAAATTTTGTTGCCCACAGGAATCTGTTTGTTTGCCTGGGTACCGGAAATGATAAACACATACTTACTGAAGAAGAAGGCGATTGGCTTAACACTTTTCTGATTAACACCAGTGGAAATTTATATATGGAAGGTGGGGATACCTGGTTCAGTGATCCTCAAACCTCGGTCCATCAAATGTTTGATATTGAAGGTATCGAAGAGGGTTCGGGTGACCTGGAATCAATTATCGGTCTCACGGGTTCATTTGTTCAGGATATGAATTTTATCTTTTCCGGTGACAATAATTCTGTCGATCATATTGCCGCTATGGGTTCAGGCAGCGCTTTTCCGATCTTTCAAAACAATTCACCGGTTTATACCTGTGGCGTAGCCAATCACCACTATGATTATAAAACCATTGGAACCTCTTTTGAGTTCGGTGGCATCGATGACGGCAATCCTCCATCAACAAAACAGGCATTGTTCCAGCGTTATCTCGATTTCTTTGATGGTGTATTTACAGCCTATACTGAAAATCCGCAAATCACTTCATCCGTCGAATTTTATGATAATTACCCCAATCCTTTCGATTGGGAAACTACCATCAGTTATTCGTTAACTGAGGATATGCAAATACTTGTTGAAATTTATAATATTGAAGGGAAGAAAATAAACACCCTGGTTAACAGCATACAAAAACAAGGCACTCATCATGTCATCTGGAATGGTACTGATCAGCATGGCTACCGATTGCCTGATGGACTGTATTTTTGTATGTTGAAGGCCAATGGTGAAGTATTAACAAACCGTTTGATTATTAACCCAAAATAATGATTATGAAACTTTTTAAAACTTACACTTTAAGACTATTTGCTGCTTTGATCATCATTGGATTTTCATTGCAGATAAATGGTCAGAATTACACGTACAATGACAGTTGGTTTGAGCATGGCTTCAACCTGGAAGCTTCATCCGGCCAGCATGTTGAGGTTAGCTATAGTATTAAGGAGTTTAACCTCAGTAATATACAGATCGACAGGGAAGGGATGCAGCTTATTCTCCTGCCGGGCCATTTCTTACCTAATGATGAAGGCAAGCCTAATTTACCGGGTAAAGGACGATATATTGCAATACCAAAGGGGGCACAACCTATATTGAAAATCATCGAAACAAGAACAGAACTGGTAAAGGATATTAATATTGCCCCATCACCAAATATTCCGCTCGATACGGATAAGAATCCTCTCAGGTATGTTAAGGATGAAGCAATCTACTCACAAAATGCTTTCTTCCCGGCTGAACCGCTTATTATATCCGAAGTAAAACAAATCAGGGGTGTAGATGTGGTTATGCTTGGAATTACCCCTTTTCAGTATAACCCGGTAACAAAAGAATTGCTTGTTTACCGTGATCTAAAAATTGAGATCACATTTGAAGGGGGTAACGGACAATTCGGGGAAGACAGGCTCAGAAGTAAATGGTTCGATCCATTGTTAAGTGATGCCATCCTGAACTTTCAGTCCCTTCCTGAAATTGACTATCATGCAAGAACACTCAACGCATCCAGGGAACTCAACCAATGTGAATACCTGATCATTACACCCAATGATGATATTTTCCAGCAATGGGCCGATTCAATAAAAACATTCCGTATCAAACAGGGTATTCAAACGGAGATAATAACAGTTGCAGGGATAGGGGGAAATAGCCCCACTACAATAGAAGACTTTATCGACAGTATTTATGCTGCCTGGTCAACACCACCTGCTGCAATATTGATATTGGGTGATTATGGTTTTTCGGGTGATAACAGTGTTACTGCTCCGATCTGGGATAGTTATTGTGCCTCTGATAATATTTATGCAGACGTTGATAATGATGATCTTCCTGATATTGTTTTAGCGCGTATGACTGCCCAGACAGCTGCCCATCTTGAAACCATGGTCACAAAATTCCTCGATTATGAAAGGAATCCCCCTGCCAGCCCTGATTTCTATAATCATCCTATTACTGCCCTGGGCTGGCAAACCGAGCGCTGGTTTCAAATATGTTCTGAAACTGTTGGTGGTTATTTTAAGTATATCCAGGGTAAAGACCCTGTCAGGATCAATGAAATTTATGCCGGTAATCCCAATACCGATCCCTGGTCAACTTATTCAAATACCCCTGTGATTATGGATTTTTTCGGGCCTGACGGGCTTGAATACATTCCTGCCGAACCCAGTGAACTGGGAGGCTGGTCAGGAGGTAACGCGAATGACATTAATAATGCCATTAATAATGGGGCATTTATCCTGCAGCATAGAGACCATGGCGGTACATCCGGCTGGGGAGAACCTGCATACTCAAGTAACAATATTAATGGCCTGACAAACACCGACCTCACCTTTGTTATGTCTATCAACTGTTTAACAGGAAAATACAACATGAGTGGTGAATGCTTTACCGAAAAATTCCACAGATATACATACAACAATGAAAACTCGGGCGCTCTTGGTCTCATTGCTGCTTCTGAGGTATCCTATTCCTTTGTAAATGATACCTATGTCTGGGGTTTTTATGATAATCTCTGGCCCGACTTTATGCCTGCATATGGCTCAACACCGGAACCAAGGGGACTGTTACCAGCCTTCGGAAATGCGGCAGCAAAATATTTCCTGGAATCATCGAGCTGGCCTGCAAACAATTCCATCAAGCCTGTAACCTACCATCTTTTCCACCATCATGGTGATGCCTTTATGACATTGTATTCAGAAGTGCCACAGGATTTAACCGTTGCCCATAATGCCATATTAATCGGTGGCGCCACATCTTTTACTGTTACTTCAGATGAAGGTTCTTTTATAGCATTAACTGTCAATGGCGAAATTATTGCCACTGCAGATGGAACAGGGGGCCCGGTTGTTATACCGATTGAGCCCCAGGCACCCGGCAATACAATGATTGTAACAATCACCAAAACCAATTATTACCGGTATGAAGCTGAAGTAGAGGTAATCTCCCCCAGCGGACCTTATTGCCTGTATGAATGGGATACCATAGCCGATGAAAACCAGAATGGCATCCTTGAATATGCAGAAAATTCATACTACACTGTTGAAGTGAAAAATTATGGAAATGATGATGCCAATAATGTTGATGTTACGATATCTACAGATGATGAGTACATTACCCTTATTGATAGTGTTGAAAATTACGGACTGATACCAGCAGGTCAAAGTGTATCGGTAGATAGTGGATTTTACATTGAGATCGCCAATGATATTCCTGATAATTATGCAGTAATCTTTAACGTGGAAAGTACTGATGGAAATGAAACATGGTATAGCAACTATATTTCCTCTTTCTTTTCACCAATACTTGAAATTACTGATTGTACCGTTCTCGATAACGACGGTAACAACAACGGCCGTATCGATCCGGGTGAAACAGTAGAATTGGTTATTACTGTCGCAAACATTGGTGGGGCAGAAGCCTACAATGCTGTTGGGGATCTTCAAAATACAGATACCTACATCGAGATCATTACCAACGGTCTCAGCTATGGAAACATTGTTGCAGGAGGGACTGCAGTTCAATCATTCACCATTTATGCTTCAGATGAAACTCCGGGAGGCCACCTCACCCAGTTTGGTTTCGAACTGATGGCCGATCATGATATCAGTGTCAGTGGGGAATATGAATTTACCATCGGGCAATATCCTGCACTTGTAATAGATATGGATCCGAACCAGCGCTCAGGCCCGGCGATTCAAACAGCTATTGAAACATATGGTCTGAATGTGGCTTATGAAACAGATTTCCCGGCATCGGATGAAATGATCATTTATGAATCGGTTTTTGTGTGCCTTGGAGCATTCTATTCGAGCTGGGAGCTTACCCATGCCGAAAGTGCCATTCTTGTTAAATATCTCGAAGATGGAGGTAACCTTTACATGGAAGGATTGCCAACCTGGTATAATGATATACAGCGGCAAATTCATGGTAAGTTCAATATTGATGTTATCTCTGATGGATGGTATGCAATAAATAATGAATACGGTGTATCCGGGACATTTACTGCAGATATGATGTTTGAATATGACGCCATTACGCCGAACATCAATTATTATTTCGAAGCGGAAGCGCCGGCATTCGTAATTTTTACAAGCGATGATGAAAATTCCGGTAATGCTGTTGCATACGACAATACGGATAATTACAAAACCATAGGTGCCAGCTTTGAGTTTGGATTTCTTATCGATGCAGAGCATCCATCAACCAAACAGGAACTGATGAGACAATACCTGATTTTCTTTGGAATTCTCGATCCCTATGTTGGAATTGATGACTTTGCTGCTTCAAATGGTGAAGTCAATGTTTATCCGAATCCATTTAACGAAATTGTTACCTTTGAGTTTGTATTGGATAATAATTCTGACATACTATTAGAAGTATTCGATATCCAGGGTAGAAGAGTAAGCACAATTGCTAAAGAAAATCTTGAATCTGGTGTTCATACCATCAACTGGAATGGAACAGATGCAGATGGAGGCAACCTCCAGCAGGGGGTTTATTTTTATACATTAAATACTGATGATAAGGTTTTCAGCGGTAAACTAACAATCTTGAAATAATAATAATCCGGTAAAACAATATTTTGACTCTGTGTTCTCAGTGCATTCTCTGTGAACCCTGTGGTATTAAAATAAATATTATTCGCGCATTCGTGGCTAAAAATAAAGTTTAATGGTTGCCACGAATGCACGAATTTAAGACGAATAATTACCTTTGAGTACTATTAAACATTAAAACCCAAAAACAATGAAAACCAGGTATGTGATTATTACACTAAGCATTATCCTTTTTTGCTCGGCAGGAATTATGATCTGGGCAACGGATAAAACGGATAAGACTGAGCGTGAAAAACGCCAGCTTGTTGACACCCGTATCGACAACAACAAATACTGGATAAAGATGGCTTCTGAAGGGCTTGCAACCCTCAACCCCCAGGTCGAAGTAGAAAAAGCTGTTTACAAAGGCAGCAAGATAGAGGCCTATTCGGTCAGAACCTTAAACTCACCCGATGTACCCGTAACTACAGATGCATCAACGCAAAGTGAGAATTCTATTTTCATCAATCCTAATGATCCGGATAATGTTTTGAATTCCAATAATTCAACAAATTCATCGGTTTCCACCCTTTATGGTGCAAACGACCTTTATTCATTTGATGGTGCAGAGACCTGGGATGGGGAGATATATGGGGCAGGTGGAGGTAACTCCGGTGACCCGACTACTGGGATAGGAAACAATGGACGCTGGTATGTTGGTTTTATTACCAACAGCTACGGGCAGGGTGTTTCATATTCTGACGACCAGGGACAGAACTGGACATCCAAGACAGTAGCCAATACAGGTGGCGCCTCTGTTCTTGATAAAAACCATATGTGGATTGACAATAGTACCGATAGCCCCTATGATGGCAGATTGTATAACGCATGGACACCACTGGGTGGTTCCAATCCCAACAACGATGAAATTGAACTTTGTTATTCGTCGGATGATGGAGAAACATGGTCAACACGGCAAAGTATCAGTGATGCTGTAAATGCCGGAAGCCATAACCAGGGTGTCAATCTTCAGACAGGGCCTGAAGGTGAAGTTTATGCAGTTTGGGCTATCTATGATAACTGGCCACAGGATGAACCTGCCCTTGGTTTTGCGCGTTCTTATGACGGTGGTGAAACTTGGGACCCTGCATTCAGGATCATTGAAAACATCAGGGGAATTAGAAGCAGTGAAACATCAAAAAACCAACGTGTTAATTCATTCCCTTCCATGACTGTTGACAAAAGCCCGGGGCCAAACCGTGGAAACATTTATGTAGTCTGGACAAATATCGGAGTACCCGGAGTGAATACAGGAAATGATATCGATGTTTATATGATCAGATCAACAGATGAGGGTGATACCTGGTCTGAGCCCATTCGTGTAAACCAGGATCCCACCGGATTGGGCCATGAACATTATTTTCCATGGATAACCTGTGATCCTGTAACCGGTGTTCTCAGTGCAGTATTTTATGATGACAGAAATGTTGGTGGAAACCAGTGTGAGGTATTCTGCGCAAACTCCATCGACGGCGGGGACACCTGGGAAGATTTCCAGGTAAGTGATGTGGCTTTCACCCCTGCCCCGATTCCGGGACTTGCTGGTGGGTATTTTGGTGATTACCTTGGCATTACTGCCAATAACGGAAAAGTATATCCTTGTTGGACCGACAACAGGGACAGTTATGCTATGACCTATGTTTCACCTTACGTGGTAAATGTCCTTGTTGCTCCTGAAAACCTTATAGCAGATTTAACCTTTGAAACAGGTGATGTGGTACTTGACTGGACATTCGAAGGAGCCGATGAGTTTGACTATTTCAAAGTTTACCGCGACCAGGTTCTTCTTGGTACTACAACAGAACTTACTTATTACGATGTATTGCCAGATTATGGTCTTTACGAATACGCAGTATCTGCATTCTATACCAGTGAGCTTGAATCTATTCCGGCAAAAGCCGGATTGCAATGGGGTGATGCACATATTGAAGTTGATCCCATGGAGATAACTGATAACCTGAAACCAGGTGAATCATCAACACATTATGTAACGATTTATAGCGTCGGAGAACTTGAACTTGATTATACAATAAGTCGCTTTATACCATCCTCTGATAGGGAGGTGCTGGCATATTGTGCTGCCAGTGGTGGCTGCGATGAATTTATAAGCAATGTTCAGGTGGGTGATATTGATAATTCTTCTGTCTGCGAAGGTTATCAGGATTTTACAGATTTAAGTACTACAATGTCAACCGGCATAGGTTATGATATTACTGTAGAAAACGGAAACGCCTATCAAGGCGACCAGTGTGGTATCTGGATTGACTGGAACCAGAATGATACGCTACATATAAATGAAATGATCGACCTGGAAGGTACACCAGGACTCGGGCCATATACCGGAACAATAGTTCCTCCCGATAACGCGGTTGGTGGAGAAACCCGTATGCGTATCAGGATAACCTATACAGGAGACCTCATTTCATGTGGTACCACTACTTATGGTGAGGTAGAGGATTATTCAATATTTGTACTTAACTGGTTAAACATCTCCGGAACTGGTGGTTCTGTACCTGCGGGTGATTCAACAGTAATAATGGTCACTCTTGATGCCGAATATCTTGATGTTGGAAATTATTATGCTGAACTGATCATTACCAATAATGACCCTGATCAACCCGAAATTATTGTACCTATCAACCTGATGGTTAACGACCTTGAAGTTGAAGCATCAATCGATCCGGGATCAATCTGCAGCGGCGAGTCAGTGGAACTGACTGCAAATGTTACGGGTGGAATGGGTGAATATAATTTCTCCTGGACCTCAATTCCTGAAGGATTTACATCAACCGAACAAAACCCGGTTTTTGATGATGTAACGGAAGACACAGAATTCATGGTTGAAGTTACCGATGACCTTGGTTCGGTTTATGCCAATGCTTCAGTAATGGTACATGCATTGCCAACAGTTGATCTTGGAAACGACACCACTTTATGTGCACATACAAGTATAATGCTTGATGCCGGAGTGCAACCCAATTCAACCTATCTCTGGTCGAACGGTGAAACCACACAGATCATTACAGTAGATTCAAGTGGTGTAGGAATTGGAACAGAAGAAATTTCGGTTACTGTTACAAATGAGTATGATTGTGAATCAACTTCATCGGTAGAAATAACTTTCAAGGATTGTACAGGCATAGAAGAGATAGAAGAACAGATCAGTTTGGATATTTATCCAAATCCTTCTGACGGACAATTCTACATTGCCCTGAATTCTGAGAATCCTGATGTATTATCTTTGAAAGTATTTAACCCGGTAGGAGCAATTGTTTATCAGAAAAACAATATAAGGATACATGGTGAGTATAAGGAAAACATTAAACTTAACGGTGTCTCCAATGGTATTTATACTGTGTTTATAATAAAGGGCTCAAAAACAATCTCTAAGAAGATAATTATTAACTAAGATAGTACGTTATAATTTTTCATTTTTTAAAACAATTTATACCCCGGGCATGCCCGGGGTATTTTTTTTGGACAAATATTTGCTTTAATGTATTTCTATAACATTGATACATTAGCATGTAAAACCTTTTTTTATAATGCGACTTCTTTGAAGTCGTGCTCTATCGCTGGGCTAATTTTCTACCATAGTGTGACTTCTCCGAAGTCACATATGGCCAGCATTTTTAATAACACGAACGAAAACGATTTTAAAATATCCCTATTCCTTAACAAGAATCAATTAATGATCCCGGAGGGATCGCATTATTGTAGCACCGAAGTTAACGATATATTAATACCAACTCAGGAGAAATCGCGTTAACGCGATTTCTCCTGAGTCTTATTGCCAGGCAGGTTGCATTTTTCTAGAATCATGTGACTTCCCCGAAGTTACATATAGCCAGCTTTTTTGAATAGGTTTATTCATTAATGAGGTGTAAATCCAAA